>NZ_LXGN01000005.1:150941-319851 GCF_009372255.1 Acinetobacter guerrae | reverse complement strand
GACAATAGCAAGAGTGAACCACCTGATCCCTTCCCGAACTCAGAAGTGAAACCTCTTCGCGCTGATGGTAGTGTGGCCTTGGCCATGTGAGAGTAAGTCATCGCCAGCTTTTAAATCTAAAGCACCCTAATCTTTAAACAGGTTAGGGTGCTTTTTTTTGCTCGGTGGGATTGAAAATGTTCAAGCTGTAATTAAAAAAGAAAATTGATATTACTCTTTAGACAATCTTGAACTATGTATCGCATAGTTCTTTTATAATCGCTTTCAACGGATTAAAACAATTTATATCCTCATGATGGTATTTAAATTAATAGACTATATTGAACTTAATTGACGACGTGCATGCTTAAGTGCACTTCTGAGACCTTCTTCAAGTGTTGGATGATAAAATGGCTGTTCTAAAATTTCATCTAGTGTGATTTCTTGTTGAATCATCCAGCACAGTAAATGTGCTAAATGTTCTGCTGAATTTACAAATAATTCTGCACCAAGTAATTTCCGTGTTTTTTTATCGATATAAACTTCAGCCCCACCGATATTCTTACCTAAGGCTAAAGCACGACCTTGTTTCTCATAAGAAGAAAAACCTGTTATAAAATCAATATTTTGCTCGTAAAGTTGTTTATAACTTTGTCCAGCAATCGCCATTTCTGGTGAGCAAAAGACAATACCTAAAGAGGTTAAGTTTTTTACGCTTTCAATTTTAGGGTAGTTTAAACAGTTACTTACTAATTTTCGGCCTTCATTTGCTGCCTCATGTTGAAGAGGAGTATCTGTATAAGCATCACCAGCAATAAATATAGGTAAATTTAATAGTTGTTTCGTTTGTGGGTGAATAGGGAGTTTTTTTATATCAGAAAATTGTGAATCAATTTTATCAAGATTTAAGGCGTTTAATAAACTCGAACGACCCGTTGCATTGAGTAAATAATCAAACATTTCTGTTTGTTGTTCTCCATCATGTTTAAAATTTAACTCAACTTGGCTGTCAATCAAATTTACAGAAATAGGTAATGTTTCAAAATAGATATTTAACTCTTTTGAAAGTTGATGTTGAGCTAACGCCTGTAAAGCAGGGCTACTTAAGATACCAATTCGTTTACTACGCGCAAAGATAGTGGTTTTAACACCGAGTCTTGAAAAGGCTTGGGCTAACTCGATTGCAATAACTCCACTTCCAATAACTGCTAAAGAGGATGGAAGTTTTTTAAGCTCAAATATTTCATCTGATGTTATAAATTTTTCTTTTAGAATATCTTTCCATTCCTGATTGACTACAGGCTTTGAACCTACTGCAAGTATGAAAGATTTAGCTTGGTAATGTTTTCCATCGACTTCAACCGTCTTAGAATTGATAAAAGTTGCTTTGCCAGATAATCGATGTTGTTTTGGCCAACTTTGTACATCTTTAATGGTTGCTGTAGTGAAACGATCTCTTAATGCCTGAACATGTGACATTACATGAGTGGTGTCAAATGATGATTCAGTCGAAATGCCAACCTGAGTAATATTTTGACTATCAAACATACGGTTGGCAGATGAGATAAGTATCTTGCTTGGCATACAGCCAACTCGTGCGCAAGTAGTATCCCATGGACCATCATTAATCACTAAAATATTCTGAGTATATTTAACTGCTGCTTTATATGCACTGATACCTGCTGTACCTGCACCGATGATAATGAGATCGTACATATTTTCCTTTTCATGAAAAAATGGTAATTACATTACACTACATAAGATAATTAATATTTACATAAATGAAAGGATATGCTTTCATTCACACTGAATAAATACAAAATATCTTATTCCATTTTGGGATGGATTGGGGAATTAAGGAAGTGTTATGAATAAGAAACAACTTACAATGAAGTTGTCCGCTATCGCTGTATCAATTCTGTTAGCGAGTTGTGGTGGGGGAGGTGGCGGTTATTATGGTGATAACGCCTCTGGTAATAGCTCTAACGGTGGTAGTACGACTGTGTCGACAGTCAATGTTAGTGCTATTTCTTTAACAGATTCTAACGGTAATGCGGTTACTTCAATATCGAGTCAGGGTGCAACTGCGCAAGTAACTGTTAAAGACGGAAGCGGAAAAGCTATTAGTGGGGCGGTGGTCACTTTCACGGGTGAAAATATGACCTTTGGTACATCAAATGCTACAACGCTTACAAATGCAGAAGGTGTAGCTACAATTTCTGTTTTACCTACGAATTCTACTGTAACAGGCGTTTATGCATTATCAGCCTCTGCTAGTTATAACAACACAAATTCCACAGCATCAACTTTAAATATCGTTTTTTCAAAACAAGATATTGTAATTGCAAACATACTTGCTGCAAGTTCTACACTAGAATCTGGAGGATCTACATTAGTTAGTTTAGTTACTCAGGACTCTAAAGGAGATTATCAGAATAATGTTGCTGTGAATTTTACTGCTGATTGTGGCAGTTTTAGCAGCAGTAGTATCACTTCATCTAATCAGGGTAATGTTGCTACAACATACTATGCCTTTGATTCAAATGGCAATCTTTGTGATGGTAATCAGAAAATTATAGCAACAACATCAACGGGCACATCAAATAGTACGTCTGTATCCATTGCTCAAGCAATAGCAACGTCTGTTGTCTATACTACAAAAGATGCTGTTCAATTAGGTATTAATTCAAGTGGCTCTTCATCATCTGGCCAAATTGAATTTACTGTTTATTCGAATGGTACAGTTCTTAAAAATCAAAATATTACACTTAGTCTTGAAAAAGCTCCTACAGATTTGAGTTTTATTAGTTTAGGCAATCGCACTACACAAAACGTAAAAAGTGATAGCTCAGGTAAAGTAACAGTAACTCTTTATCCTGGAAATCTTCCTGGGCCTGTAGAGATTAAGGCGAGCCTACCAAATGGTTTAAGTGCATTATCTAAAAATGTAACAGTGACCACAGGACGAGCGACCCAAAATAGTTTTAGTTTATCAACAAGTAAACAGTCTTTACAAACCGATAAAGACGGAGATACAGCTACAATTACAGCGATGTTAGCTGATAGAAACTCAAATAGTGTTCCCGATGGAACAGTAGTTAACTTTGTTGCAGAAGGTGGCAAAGTTGATGGAAGTTGTAAAACAGTTGATGGTCAATGTAGTGTTACTTTGAGAACGCAGAATCCTCGACCTTCGAATGGTCGTGTCACTGTACTTGCTTATGTTGAAGGGGATAAGTCATATCTCGATAAAGATGGCGATGGTGTTTATACTCCAGTAAGTGCAGGTGGTACTGATACGCTTGTTAGCAATATTGGTAATTTTTTCCGCGATGACAATGAAAATGCTAGTTATGATAGCAGCACTGGAGAATTTCTATATAAGCGTGTTGCCTCACCATACAGTACGAATACTTGTGCAATTTCGACAGTTGAGCAACCAAATATTGCTTATACTTGTGATGATCAATTGGCAACAACTTTACGTAAGCAAATGATCTTTTCTTTTGCCTCTGATACCCCAACTTTCGTTGCAAATTCTGGTATCAATGGTGCTACTGTTAGTGATAATTTTGAATTCCAATTATTTGGAAATAGTATGTTAACTGTACCAATGCCTTCAGGAACCTCAATCAGCGTTACTACAAAAGATAATACAGACGGTAATAATTTATCGTGTTCAGCTGAAATTATTAGTGGTAGTAATCCTGTACCTACCGTTTTAGATTTGATGGCACCATCAACATTTAGTAGCAGCAGTATCACTAAATATAAAGTTCAACTCACGGGTTGTGCTGCGAGTGATAATATTCTTGTGGCAGTAGCAGCGCCTAATAAAACGACAACATTCAGATTTACTCGATAATAAAATTTATATAAAAAAACAGCGCTTCGGCGCTGTTTTTTTATATCCCAGTTCCCACCATCACACTTGCTGTGGGGCGTACATTCACAGTACTACAAGCAGTGAACGTCATACAGAAGCACATCAGGCTAAAACATAAAACCTTAGTCATCCAATAAGTCCATTTGTTTAGCCAACTGATATAAATTATTCGAACGATTGCCTGTACGACAGAACATTAAAATCGGTTTAGGTAATTCATTATAATGGTTGGCAAAATTACGCACATCTAATTCGGTGATTTGACCCGCAACGACAGGTTGATACACATAGTCGAGTCCAACATTACGCGCAGCTTCTTCTATTTGTGCACTGGTCGGTTGGTCTGGGCCACCTTCTAGATCAGGCCGGTTGTTAATGATGGATTTAAAGCCTTTTTCGACCACTTGTTCGACATGTTCTGGGCCAATTTGACCTGCAAAACCAACATTATCCGTCATTTCGTCACTCCAAAATTTAAAAAAACGTTTATGCTGTATCATAGCACTAAGCACCATGTCAGATTAAAGGGTGCTTTTAAAATTTATAACTGCCGATAACCAAAATATAACGCATTGGAGCGCGTATGCCTGCTTATACAGTTGAGCCGCTGTATGTCCCAATTGGTCAAGAGACCATTGCTGCTGACTTTTATCGCCCAAAAGCAGACAGAAAACCTGCCGTGATCATCATGGCACATGAATTTGCCGCATTACGCCAGTTTAAATTGATTCAATACGCCCAAAAATTTGCTCAGGCGGGTTATGCTGTGGTGCTATTTGATTATCGCTATTGGGGGGGAAGTACAGGAAAGCCCAGAGAACTTATTTCACTCAAAGATCAGATCGAAGACTGGAAAACAGTTATTCAGCATATAAGTAGCTGTAAATGGGTAGATCAGCGACGTATTGTACTTTGGGGAACAGGTCTAAGTGGTGGCTATGTACTTAATCTTGCCAGTGAATTAAAAAATATTTCTTCAATTATGGTACAAGTGCCCTTTGTTGATGGGGCTGAAACCGCCAAAATTTACCCTATTCAGCAATTACCTAAAGCACTGAAATTATCCAGTCAGGACTACATGGGATCAAAGGTAGGATTAAATCCACGAACCTTGCCCGTTGTTGCACAACAACAACTTTCCTTTTTTCCAACCAGTGATAGCTATCAAGGCTACTTATCGATCGTAAATCCTGATTATTATTGGAGTGGCGAAGTTCCAGCTCGTGCATTATTTCAGCTTATTCGTTACCGCCCGATTCAGAATGTGCGTGATATTAGTATCCCAGTTTTATTCATTGTGGCGAAACAGGATAGTCTAGTTCCTATCGATTCCAGTCGGGAAGCTGCGACCAATATTGCACCGTTTGTGACGTATCATGAATGGGATATGTATCATTTTGATATTTATCATGGCAAATGGTTTGAAAAAGCAGTGGCAACCCAATTAGAATTTTTACATCAACATACTGGAGTGGCGTAATATGATTATCGTTTGTCCAAGCTGCAGTGCTAAAAATCGGGTAGCAGAAGAAAAATTAAATGCAGACCCTAAGTGTGGTCAGTGTCATGCAGCACTGATTCCACTCGCGCCAATTGAGCTGAATGAGCAGAACTTCAGTCATTATGTAAGCAATAGTGATTTGCCAATATTGATTGATTTATGGGCGGACTGGTGTGGTCCATGCAAAATGATGGCACCACATTTTGCACAAGTTGCAGCCAATAATCCAAATGTGATTTTTGCTAAAATTGACACGGAGGCTTCACCACGTTTAAGTCAGGCTTTTCATGTTCGTAGTATTCCAACGCTTGTTTTGATGAATAAAACCAACGAAATTGGTAGAATAAGTGGCGCGCTTCGATCTAGCGAGTTACAGCAGTGGCTAGATCAGCAATTACAAGCCCAAGCCCGGAGTTAATGTGTCAGAATCTCTCAAAAAGCCTGAAGGAACTTTATCCCTTCAAACCATTGCAATGCCTGCCGATACCAACTGGAGTGGTGATGTTTTTGGCGGTTGGATTGTTTCACAAATGGATTTGGCTGGCGCAATTCATGCGGAACGTTTTAGTAAAGGGCGTTGTGCAACAATATCAATTAATCAAATGACTTTTCTTGTGCCCGTTAAAGTCGGAGATGTGATTAGTTGTTATACCAAGATTTTAAAAGTGGGGAATACTTCAATTCAGATCCAGATTGAAGTTTGGGATAGTCACGATGAATCTCGTCAACCTAAACAAGTCACTGAGGGAATTTTTACCTTTGTGGCGGTAGATGTTAAAGGTAATAAACGTCAAATTCCTGAAGAACTTAAGCAGAAATTTTTGGCTGATTAAATAACCTTGATGCTATTTATTTTGGAAAAGAGTTCAGTATTGATGCTGAACTTTTTTTATGTACTTTAATTTGCGTTAAAAACATTCAACTATTTACTTTTCACATAAATTGATAAAACCAATGAGATTTCATCCGATACAATGTTTTGATTTGGATAAGTCACATGGCAGAAGAGCTATCATTACAACAAGGCAATAAAGCAGAACAGTATCAAGGTCTCATCCCACAGATTCAAGCGATTGTTGCAGATGAAAATGATGTGATTGCCAATCTCGCGAATGTCTGTGCTGCGCTCAAACAACAATTTAACTGGTTTTGGATAGGCTTTTATCTGGTGAAAGAAAATGAATTAGTTCTAGGGCCGTTTCAGGGACCAATTGCCTGTACACGTATTGCCAAAGGACGTGGTGTTTGTGGAACTGCATGGCAGCAGCAGCAAGTCCTAATTGTACCAGATGTAGAGCAATTTCCAGGACATATTGCTTGCAGCTCTGACTCAAAATCTGAAATTGTTTTACCTGTCATGAAGCAGGGTAAATGTGTTGCAGTATTAGATATTGACAGTGATATATTAGATCGCTTTGATGAAGTAGATGCTCAGTATTTAAAACAAGTGGTTGGTATTGTAGAGCAGTTTATTGAATGATCTAGGTAATCGCTCAAAAAATCAAAAAGCCCAAACATAGGTTTGGGCTTTAGTTGTTACACAGATGAGCTATTTAGGACGTTTCGGTAACCATGCCCAGAGCATTTCACAATGAATTGGCTCATTGGAACCATCATCGATCACTGTGACAGGAACTAATAATTCGCCCTTTTCGTGATCTGCAATAAATTTTTGTTGTTCAGGTGATAAAGTGGCTGTAGCAGTTAAACCGCCTTGCACTACTTTTAAATAATCGACGTGTAATGATTTAATGAGCAAAATTCGATTATCAGGTACGTGTAGCCCTGTTAAAAAACCTGTTGCAGTTTCAGCGAGTAACGCCATTGCAGCGGCATGTACACCTTTAATATGATTTTGCATATTACGCTGATTTTCTATACGTACGATAACGTGATCCTGTTCAACTTCCAGATAACGAATATTGGCTGTCCCGACCATCGGTACAACACGGCCAAAGGCTTTACTCCAGAGCGTACTACGAATACTTTTCGGAAATTTTGACGTGGCTTTCACCAGTTTTGATAAGCGATTGGTCTGTGACATAGTGCATCCTGTATAAAAAACAGCGCTTAAATTTAATCTTTAAAGTTATTAAACTGCAATGGAAGTCCAAATTGCTGCTCACGTAAAAAATTCATGACCTGTTGTAAAGTGTCACGTTTTTTATCCGTCACGCGAATTTTGTCTCCCTGAATAGAAGATTGCGCCTTGATGCCACTTTCTTTAATGGCTTTATTAATTTTTTTTGCGGTATCTGAGTCAAGTCCATCTTTTAGTTTTACCACTTGTACCACGTGTTTCCCAGAAGCAGATGCTTTTTGAGGGTCAAGGGCTTGAACATCAATTTTACGTTTATAAAAGTGGTTTTCCAACATGTTATAGACTTGTTCACACTGGAAATCACTTTCTGTGCTAATTTTGATCTCTTTAGATTTTTCATTCAGTTCAATAGAGACATCCTGTCCACGGAAATCGAAACGTGTCGCGATTTCTTTTTGGGTATTTTGAACCGCATGATTAACTTCAAATAACTCTAATTCAGAAACAATATCGAAAGATGGCATCGTCTAGACCTTTGCAAAGTGAAAGAATATCTGAGATGCTAGGGATGTTTTCTTCATTTGCCAAGTGTTGTTTACATCAAAGGAGTGCGCAATGATCCGTAAACAAGAAATTACGACATTTGAGTTCCCAGAAAATGCCATTATCTGGGATGTCCGTGACGCGAAATCATATGCTGAAGGGCATGTTAAAGGCGCGATAAATCAGCCAATTAATGATTTAAAAGCCGACAGTCTGACTCAGGTGGCTGCGGATCAGCCAATTTATATTTTATGTGGTGGTGGTAGTAAAGCACCGCGAGCAGCTGAATTGTTGGACGGTTTAGATGCTGGACGGGAGTACGTGATCCTAATGGGTGGAACTCGCGCTGCTAAGGATGCAGGTTTGCCTTTAGAACATGGCAATTAATAAGAAAGCGCCTTCGGGCGCTTTTTTATGATGATATGGTTCTAAATGTTGTGATGAATGGGTTATGAAGAAGACCGTGATGATTCATTAAGCAAAGGGCTTGTCGCATTATAATAAGGCTCCTTGCTTTTGATTTTTTTGAAGAAACGACGCGGATTAAGCTTTTGCAATAAAGTAGTCGGTACTGGGCAAGCTTCATTTAACATCAGTGCAGTCAATACCTCACTACACAGTGGCGCAAATAAAAAACCCTTAGAACCTAAACCTGTAAAAGTAAATATTTTGGATTTTTCTTGTAGCTGACCGACTAAAGGAAAATAATCGGCACTTTGCGCACGGATTGAAGCACGTCCTTGCCAATGTTGAAGATCAGGTAATTGTCCTGCATATTCGGGAAACACGCTGTGGATTAAATTGAAGTTATGCACATGATCTTCTGCTAGCACATCGTCATCATCCCGATTTGGATAAAAAGATGCACCTAAAATTAAATGTTCAGGATCAAGTTGCATGCAATAGCCGCCATAGCTATAAGCCTGATCCATTTTGAGAGGGTGTGTTGCATTGTTGAGCCAACTGACTTGTCCACGGATCGGTTTGAGCGAAGGATAATGTTCAAACAGCATTTCACTTGCTCTAGCACAACAAACAACGACTTGATCAGCCTGCATTAAACAATCTTGATCCTGCATGAGTTGAACCATCGATTCAGTTTCGATCAATTGGGTAACTTTGGCGATTTTAAGATCAATATTTGTATGTTGCAGAATTTGATCGCGCAGTTGATGTGGAGAAACTGCACCTGCCTGCGTTAATTTTAAACTTGAATAGATCGTGCCCATGGCGTTTTGATTAGACATTTGTTGTTGTAAAACGCCTTTTGGATATTGAACTGCAAGACCAAGTAAATCTTCTGGTTTCTTTTGTGCGAGTTGATTGACCTGAATCGCACGGAAGGCATCAAATTTTGGATAAAAATTTAAAGCATACTGCCATGTCAGCGTCATTAAATGCTCATGCGCCTGTTCAATCGGACACAGTTTAGGGTTGAGTAATGCCAAAGGATTACCCGATGCACCTGAAAGTGGCTTATTTTGCTCATAAATCGTGATTTGATGCCCGCGTTGAGCAAGAGTCCATGCAATACTTAAACCTGCGATTCCTGCGCCAATAATCGCAATCTGTTGCTGTTTAAAGTATTGTTCAGGCTGATCTATTTCCTTTTCTGTTTCTGTCCAGATTGCTTTGAGCATTTCACGCTTGTAACCAAACCCTTTGGGTCTGGAAATTGTAATACCATGCTTTTTAAGACCGCGTTTGAGTACCCCTGCAACGCTAAACGATGCAAATGTTGTCCCAATGTCTGAAAGTCGAACAATATGATTTAAAACATTATCTTCCCAAAGTTCAGGATTACATGAAGGCGCAAAACCATCCAGAAACCATGCATCGACTGCTTTGGTTTTTTCAATTACGGGAAAAACATCGTGGGCATCCCCAAGCCATAAGTCCAGACTAAACCGTTCTTGTGGAAAGTTTAGGCGATGACAGCCCGCAATCGGTAGGGGATATTGTGCAATGAGTTGATCGGCAAGTGGTTTGAGTTCTGGCCATGCATTTAATGCACGGATCAAATCGGCTTTGCTTAAAGGGTATTTTTCAACACTAATTGCATGTAAATGGCTCTGATTATCTGAACGTACCTGTTGCCATTGTTGCCACAAAGTCAGAATGTTTAGACCCGTACCAAAGCCAGTTTCACCAACACAAAAATATTGAAATGGTTGTAATTGATTTAAACGTGTATTGAGATCATTGCCATTTAAAAACACATGTCGGGTTTCAAGTAAACCATTGGCTTTGGAGAAATAAACATCACCAAACTGTCTAGAAATGGGAATATCAATACCATCGATAGATTCCCAATCCAGTTCAGCCGTTTCAATACCAGAGCTTATCACCTGAAAAACCTTTAAAACCGATTTAAAGGAATAATCTTACCACTGGCGACGACGTTTGGTATGAATATAACTGGCGATTAGGAAACCAAGTAATACGCCAACGCCTAATGTTGCTCCGCCATACAGAAACATTTGTGCGCTGCGTTCACTTTGTAAGACTTGAACCTGAACCAGTAAATTATCATTTTTGAGTTGTAATTCCTGATTTTGAGTGAGTGCAT
The DNA here is from genome assembly GCF_009372255.1 of Acinetobacter guerrae. Classification (GTDB taxonomy): domain Bacteria; phylum Pseudomonadota; class Gammaproteobacteria; order Pseudomonadales; family Moraxellaceae; genus Acinetobacter; species Acinetobacter guerrae. The sequence goes on along the minus strand of NZ_LXGN01000005.1, from coordinate 309,332 downwards.
CCAGATTGGCTTGTTCCAGTTGTTTTAGTCGTCCTTCCTGATCTTTTACCAATGCCTTGATTTTATTGTCTTGATCGGCTTTGGCTTTTGCAATTTGTTCAGCAGTTAAAGGTTTAGTTTCAGTATTGGGATCTGCAACAGTTGCATTATTGGCAGCGACAGTTTTTGCGGGTGTGGCTGTCACCGCTGCTACAGATGTTGTTGGCGCTGTATTAGATGCAGGTTCCACAGCCCATGCGACTGAACATAACAATGGCAATGCAAAAAGCGCTTTCGAGATAGCTGACATAGTTTTACTCTTTAGGAAACGCTTTATTGAACGGTTTGACTTCAATTTTCGCATAGATCCCTTTACGTAGAAAAGGTTCCTCTTGAAGCCATGCATCAAGTGCTTCACGACTTTCGAAGTCAACGATAATAGTACTACCATAAAAACCCGCTTGAGGGTTAGTAGGATCTTTAGGCATAGCACCCGCCACAATCAGACGACCTTCGTCATCTAGTTTTTGTAGTCGTTCAAGATGTTCTGGGCGAATGGCCAAACGTTTTTCTAAAGTTCCGTCATTGTCGGTGCAAGTGACTACAAATAATGGCATGAGTCGATCTCAGTTTTCAGTTTTGAGGTGATTTAGGCATCAGGCGATTTAAAGTATTTACGCAATACAATAAACTGAATAATGATAAAGGAAAACATGACAATCATGTCACCAAATGCTGTAAATTCACCCCAATATTTGCCATGCATAAAAATAAAGGCAAAAAAGCAATGTAATAGTGACATCACAACAAACATCGCTGCCCATGCAAAATTCAGGTTCTTCCAGCCTTGTGCGCCGAGTTCAAAAATAGGGCCAAATAAACGTTGAATAAGTGGTTTTTTATCTTTACTGAACATCGGTGAAAGTAAAAAAGCACCTGCAAAAATCAGATTTAAAATCACGGCTTTTAAACGAATATAAAAATCATCGCTGAGCATGAGGGTAATGCCACCAAAAATCACCGTCATAAACAGCACAATCCATTGCTGTTTTTCCAGACGAAATTTCTGGGTGATGAACAAACCGCCATAGATAATCAACATGGCAATAATCAGACCTGTCGTGGCGACTAAGATGTTATTATTATCGACACCGCCCGCAGAACCGATCAATTGCAATAACGGATGTTGCGTATCTTTGGGATCAACGGTTTTATATAAATAAAAGAAAATAATGAGGGGCACAAAGTCTAAAAGTGCTTTCATGTTAGAGTATCTAAACTGGATCAACGAAGTGGCATAGTATAAAGATGCAAGGCATAGATTTACATACACATAGCAATATTTCTGATGGAACTTTGTCACCAGATGCATTGGTCAAATCGGCAGTTGAGTGTGGTATTCGTATGTTGGCTTTGACTGATCACGATACAATGGATGGGGTGGAACTTGTTAGAAAAACTGCTCAAGATCATGATATTCAAATCATTTCTGGTGTAGAAATATCCAGTCAATGGTCACGCCCAGCCACCAAAAAGAGTTATGGCGTGCATATTGTAGCACTGGATATGCAACAACCAGAGCCACTACTAGATGCACTTGCGATACAAAAAAAGATTCGTGCTGAACGTGCCAAGCAGATTTGTCATTTGCTTAAAAATTGTATTGGGCAGGATATTTATGAAAATGTACTGGCTCAAGTAGATGGTGAGGCAGATCGGATTACCCGAACGCATATTGCGAAGACTTTGGTTGAAAAGGCAATAGTGTCTCGTCCTCAACAGGCTTTTGATCGTTTTTTAAAAGAAGGGAAACGTGCTTTTGTAAAATTTGATGGTTTAAGTTTGGCAGATACCATTCAGATTATTCACCAAAGCGAAGGCTATGCAATATTGGCACATCCGACTCGTTATGATCTATCTGCAACCAATGTTCGTTATTTGATTGAATTATTTTCAGAATTAAAAGGTGATGCAGTTGAGTTACCCTCAAATAGTGAGCCTTTATCGACACGTGGCATGGTCGATCGAATGATTGAACAATTTGATTTGAAAGTATCCATTGGCAGCGATTTTCACGGAGACAACATGCCGTGGATTAAACTTGGGAATACCCCTGTACCTAAAGTAGGTCAGCAGGGAATTTGGGAAAGTTTTCGTTCATTTTAGTTTATAAAAAGATCAGAGCAAATTATGATCTTGTGCTTGAATCGGTGGTGGGGTCGGTCTGCCTAAAGTGCCCAATAACTCAATTTCGATGAGCCGTACCATCGAGTCTAGTGGCAGGTCATTACTTTGTGTGCCAAATGGTTCTTCAATTTCAGAGCTTAAAGCATCCAGCCCTAAAAAAGTATAGGTCAAAATTCCGACCAATAACGGTGTACCCAAACCTAAAATGGGACCAACGCTAAAAGGCAACATAAAACAAAAAAAGAAAACAGTCCGATTCAGTAAAACCGAATAAGCGAAAGGAATAGGAGTGTTGGCAATGCGGTCACAACCCGTCTGTACCAAACTGAGTTCGGTGACATAACGATTTAACTGCGTGTAAATAATATCACTGATTTCACCTTCTTTAAGCGCTTGCATCAACTCCCATTGGATCAGGCTTAATGTGTATTGTGGTGCATTATGTTGCTGATAAAGCTGAGTCAGGGCCTGTTGGCTCATTCCCGTGGTTTCTGTGAGTTCAGTGGGATGTGCGGTTTGATGACGCAGGCGATCGCGAAGGGTATTGGCAAAAACAATCACATGTTGAATGACACGTTCACGTCGCCCTTGAGGCAAAATACGACAATCCCGATCAAAATGTCGTGCATTGGCAATTAAAGCTCCCCAAAGTTTACGACCTTCCCACCAACGGTCGTAACAGGCATTATTTTTAAAGCCTAAAAAGATCGAAAGCACCACACCAATCAGAGTAAAACCGACTAAAGGTAAGTCTGGAAAATGATAAATCTGAGTATATTCAAGCCCACCAACAATTGCTGAGAGCAGCATGACTACGCCTAACGCAGGTAAAATTTTAGGTAAAATGGTTCCGCGCCAAGAAAACAGTAGTTTTATGATATCGGTTTGGTCGCGTACAATCATGGTTCAGCAGGCATTAATTTTTTACTGATCTTTACCACTTGGTTAAGCTTTGTCAATATCATTGCAGTCTGATTTTATAAATTGAGCAGTTGTTGTTCAGCAAATGAAAATGTCGCATGCTTGGCAATAATAATATGGTCAATAAGTTTAATCTCGACACATTCACAGGCATTTTTTAATTGCGCGGTCATTTCAATATCTGTAGTCGAGGGCTGAACTTCTCCAAAAGGATGATTATGTGCAATCACAATGCAACTGGCATGCTGTTGAATGGCATAACGTAAGGTCTGTTTGATCGAAACGCTACAAAAATTAGTTGAACCAAAAAACAATTTTCTAAAATGTAATTTGCGTAACTGGCTATCCAGACACAGGACTGCAAAGACTTCCTGAGCTTCACCTTGTAGTTCATAACGAAGATAGTCCAATACAAGTTGTGAAGAATCCAGATTTAGGCTGTCTTGATGAAAATAATTATTGAGATAGCGTCTGCCTAATTCTTTCACCGCCATCAACTGTGAATATTTGGTGGCGCCCATCCCGTGAAATTGACAAATTTCTTCTTGTGAAGCATCAAATACAGGATTAAGACCACCAAAATGCTGAATGAGTAGTCTTGCTAGTTCAACTGCTGAATGTTGTTTGGAACCTGAACGTAAAAAAATTGCCAACAGTTCGGCATCAGATAAACTGGTTGCCCCTTGTTCTAGTAAGCGTTCACGAGGACGTTCTTGTTGTGGCCAAGCTTTGATAGATTGTTTAATTGATTGATTCATTATAAAAGTCACTTATATCCATTGTTTTAGTTCTGATTTTTCATAACCAATGACTTGGGTATGCGCGTATTTAATGATATTGTGAGCGCCACTGCAACAGAAAGGTAAGCTGTTCGTGAGCTTTGATCTAAGTGTTATTCCTCATAAAAACATTATTTTAGCGGTTACTGGCGGCATCGCTGCTTATAAAAGTGCCATTATTGTTCGCCGTCTAAAAGATTATGGATTTAATGTTCGTGTGGTCATGACACATGGCGCACAGGCATTTATTACTCCTCTCACTTTTCAGGCACTTTCGGGTAATCCTGTACATACTGAATTGTTGGATCCTGAAGCAGAAGCGGGAATGGGGCATATCGAGTTGGCTCGTTGGGCCGATTTGGTTTTAGTTGCACCTGCAAGTTGCGATACTTTAGCTAAATTTGCGCATGGCTTAGCGGATGATTTACTGAGTACACTGTATCTTGCGACTAAAGCGCCTGTTTGGGTCGCACCTGCCATGAATCAGCAAATGTGGGCGGCAAAAGCCACGCAGCGCAATTTACAAATATTGGTAGAAGATGGTGTGCATGTGATCATGCCTGATGCAGGTTCGCAAGCTTGTGGAGATGTTGGTCTGGGGCGTATGCCTGAGCCTGAACAATTGGCTTATCAGGTGCGCGAATATTTTCATAAAGCCCAACGTGCCATCGCAGAAAAATTTGGATTATTGGCAGGTAAGCATGTGGTGATTACCGCTGGACCAACACGCGAAGCGATTGATCCTGTGCGTTATATTTCCAATCATAGTACAGGCAAAATGGGGTTTTCGCTTGCGGCGGCTTGCTATGCAGCAGGCGCGAAAGTGACCTTAATTGCAGGGCCTGTGACACTAGATACACCAAATGGGGTGCAACGTGTCAATGTTGCTTCAGCTATACAAATGTTAGATGCGAGTATGCAAACGCTAGATGAAGGTTGTGATATTTTCATCGCAACAGCTGCGGTGGCCGATTATCGTGTAGCACAAGTGGCAGATCAAAAAATTAAAAAAGCAGGCGATGAGTTGGCAGTTTCCCTGATTAAAAATCCAGATATTGTCGCGACGATTGCGCAGCAAGAACAACGCCCATTTATGGTGGGTTTTGCCGCAGAAACGCAAAATGTTGAAGAATATGCAGCAGGTAAACTGGTTGCAAAAAAACTGGATATGATTGCTTGTAACGATGTCTCACGTAAAGATATTGGTTTTGCTTCAGATGAAAATGCCATGACGGTGTTTTTTGCACAAAGCTATCATATGAAGAAACGTGAGCTTGAAAAAGCCTCTAAACAGGAAATTTCGCAGCAATTGGTCGAAGCCATTGCAGATGCTTTAAAACGTAAAATTTAAACCGCCTGTGTTTATACAGCTAAATTTGAGACAAAGCTCCAACAAAAGGCGCTTTTTCTTTTTTTGAAACTTGGTTATGTTTGAGCAGTCAAATGATTGACTAAACAGGGAATGCACCGATGAAGAAAGTATGGTTCAGTGCATTGTTTCTAAGTTGTTTTGGATTTAGCCACCTTGCGACGGCAGCCACTTTACATGACAACATGGTAACAATTGCAACTGCTTATGCAGATTTTAATAAATCGACTAATGCCAGCGATGCTAATTCTGCACTGACAAAAATGCGAATGGCTGCGCTTGATTCTAAAACATCGAAACCCAATAAATTAAAAAATCAGCCAGATAATAGCGCTGATGTTAAAGCCTATCAGGCTGGACTTGATCAATTGGTTGCCGAGATTGATAAAACGTCTGGTTTGGTCAAGGCCAATCAATTGGCTCAGGCAAAAGTTGAAGGTAAACACTTGTTAGATATTCGTAATGAAAATCATAAGAAATTTAAATGAAGCCTGACCGAATATTAGACATAAAAAAACCACCAAACGGTGGTTTTTTATTTGAGCAGTTAAGCCTGACCTTCAGCAACGGTTGCCTGAGCACGTTCCATATTGGCTTCAAACTCCGCATCAAAATTGATAGGAGTTAACAACAATTGAGGGAAGCTGCCTTTTGTAACCATATCATTGACTGCTTCGCGCAAGAATGGGAACAAAATATTTGGGCAGTAAGCGCCTAAAATGTAAGGAAGACGTTCTTCTTCAATATTTTCAATCAGGAAAATACCTGCTTGAGTAACATCTACTATAAACGCAGTCTCACCATCATTATTGGCTTGAACCACAACTTTTAATGACACTTCAAAGTGAGTTGGATCAACTTTCTCAGCAGCAGATGAAAGATTAATATTCAACTCTGGTTGCCATTGTTTAGTAAATACTTGTGCCCCAGGAACTTCAAATGAAATGTCTTTGGTATAAAGACGTTCTAAAGCGAGTTGTGGTTGAGTTTGTTGTTCTTCACTCATTCTTTTTTCCTTCACTATTTAAGCAGATTTAGGCCAGTAACGGGTCGAGTTTACCATCACGCTCTAAAGCATAAAGTTGGTCAAAACCACCAATAAACTGATCATTAATAAAAATTTGAGGCACAGTACGTTGCTTAGTGCGTTGCATCAGCTCAACACGTACTTCAGGTGCTTCATTGGACAAATTAATTTCTTTATACTCAACGCCTTTACGCTCAAGAAGCTGTTTTGCACGGACACAATACGGACACATTGTGGTCGAGTAAATCGTGATATTTGCAGACATATATTTCTCCTTAAGCTTTGGCTTTGCTTTTTACCAGTGGTAGACCTTGTGCTTTCCAGTTACTAATACCGCCATCAAGACGATAACTGTCAGCATGACCTACTTTTTGCAGGGCGCTACCTGCAACTTGACCTAAATTACAAATGAATACCAATGGGCGATCACTTGATTTTAATTCATCAACATGGCTTGTCAGTTGGCTATAAGGGATATTACGGCTACCGCTGATATGACCTTCGCGAAAATCACCCGCATCACGTAGATCGATCAATTGGGCATTTTTAGCTTTTACCAAAATCCCAAGTGATTGTGGAGAAATCTTGCGACCATTCCGTTGCCCTTCAAAAACAAAGAACAGTACGATTAAGACGGCAAGTATTCCAAACAAAAAGGGGTGATTCCCCATAAACTCTAACCAGCGTTCCACATGTCACCTAATTAAGCTCAAAATTGACGTAGAGTATAGCTCATATACATGGTGATCAAAATCACCAGTTCAAGGGTAATTTTGCGAGAAAATTAACTTTTTTGTTGTGCATCCTGAATTTCTTCATTTAAACGTAAATAACTTTCCAGACGACGCGGTAAAATTTCACCTGTTGCAACCGCAGCTTTGAGTGCACACTGTTTTTCATGGGTATGCGTGCAATTGCGAAATTGGCAATGCCCCAAATGTGCGGCAATTTCTGGAAAACCTTCACGGATTTTATCGGCATTTAAATGCCATAACCCAAATTCACGAATTCCTGGCGAGTCAATCAATGCACCATTTTGACCAAAACTGATCAAACGTGTTGAAGTCGTGGTATGTTGTCCCAAAGCAGAGTTTTCTGAAATGATATTGGTCTTCTGTTCAGCATCTGGCACGATAGCATTAATGAGTGAGCTTTTACCCACACCAGACTGCCCTACAAATGCCACTGTTTCATCATCTAAACGCTCTCGTAAGGTCGATAAATCTCCCTTGGCGTGACAGATCAGGCTTTCATAACCCAGTGCATTATATTCATCCAATAAAGTCAAAATTGGATCATTGTCTTTGAGTAAATCAGATTTATTAAGAACCAAAAGTGCAGGGATATTGGCATCTGCACAAGCCACTAAATAGCGATCAATCAGGCTAGGGGCTGGTTCTGGTAATGGGGCGAATACAATTACAATCAAACTAATATTAGCCGCTACAGGTTTGACCTTATGATAACGATCTGGACGCGTTAATAACGATTGTCGTGGGTGAATCGCAGTGATAATGCCTAAGCCTGTATTGGGATCGGCCTGCCACTTCACTCGATCTCCTGTGACTAAAAGCTCAAGATTAGTCCGCGTATGACAACGCCAGACACTCCCAATTTCAATGGGTTTCCAAAAAGGTTCTGGCTCACCTTCAGCAACGACTGGTTTTTCTGGATGGGTTTTGGGAACAGATAAAGCCTGAACTTCAAGTTGCCGACCATAATGCTGCACGACCAGACCTTCGAGATCATGAGATGTATCGATATCTTCCTGTCGCGCCTTATGCTGTTTGTCTATACGGCGTTGTTGTTGCTCGGTTAAACGACGTTTACGAATTAGAGCCATTCATTTTTAAAACCCACTGATTGAGGTGGCAAAAATAGCATGAACTGACTATGGAATTACAGCCAAGATGCAATAAATTTGCTACTATTGATGTTTTTCAAGCCTTTAAGATTTCATATTCATGAGCAGCACATTAGATACACGGTTAATCTGGATTGACCTTGAAATGACTGGTTTAGATACAGATAATGACCAGATTATTGAAGTTGCTACAATTATTACAGATGATCATTTAAATATCTTGGCAGAAGGCCCTGTTTTGGCAGTTCACCAGCCAGATCGTATTTTAAATGCTATGGATGAATGGAACACTCGCCAACATGGACAATCTGGTTTGATTGAGCGTGTGCGCCGTAGCAAGTTAACAGCTCAGGATGCAGAGCAGCAAACGCTTGAATTTCTAAAAAAATGGGTCAATCCAAAAAGCTCGCCTATGTGTGGAAACTCTATCTGTCAAGATCGTCGTTTCTTGCATCGTCTTATGCCTGAGCTTGAGCAATTTTTTCATTATCGTAACTTAGACGTTTCTAGTGTTAAAGAATTGGCTAAACGTTGGCGTCCAGAAATCATGAGCGGTTTGAAGAAAAATGCCTCGCATTTGGCGATGGATGATATTCGAGATTCGATTGTTGAACTTAAATATTATCGTGAATACTTTTTCATTAAGAACTAAAACGAAAACGACGCCTTAATTATTTTCAATTCGTCAAAAGAGTGGAGTATTACTTTTATCTCTTTTGACTAAATAAAGTTACAAAAACACATTTTTGTGACATTGGTTTTTTATAAAACGCCCTTACAATATTTATATGATTAATTTTATTAAAACAATGAGATAACTATGCAAAGTAATAACCCTATTTTAACTCGGGTTGAAACCTACAGTGACTTTAGTCAGTCTATGTCAGTCGCTGGCGCTGTACAAAAATCGATTGGATTGACGATTGTTGCTGCTATTACAGGTCTTGCCGTGTTTTTCTATTGCGCTTTTAGCTTAAATTTTGCGCTTGCTTCTGCTGCAACGTGGGTGGGGGCAATTGGTGGTCTTATTCTCGCTTTGGTTGCGACATTTAAACCCAATACAGCACCAACACTCGCGATTCCTTATGCTTTATTTGAAGGTGCATTTTTAGGTGGTATTTCGTTTATGTTTCAGGCGAAATTTCCAGGTGCGCCTTTGCAAGCTTTACTGGCAACCTTTGTAACCACACTGGTGATGTTTGGCTTGTATAAGTTTCAAATTATCCGTGCTACTGAAAAATTTAAAGCTGTAGTGATGTCTGCAACTATCGCAATTGCCATCGTATTTTTGGTACAGCTGGTCATGAGTTTGGCTTTTTCTTCTGCCATTCCTTATATTTTTGAAAGTAATTGGCTTGGAATTGGATTTGCTGCTTTTGTCGCTGTGATTGCATCGCTCAATCTGATTTTAGATTTTGATTTAATTGAATCTGCGGCTGCACAACATGCACCTAAAGCTTTTGAATGGGTTTGTGGTATTGCTTTGTTGTCTACCTTAGTCTGGATGTATATTTCGTTCTTACGTTTAATTGGTATTTTGTCGAATGACTAAAGAACTGCGTTTGAATTTTGTGTTGTTAGGAAATCGCTCCCAATAGAGCGATTTTTTTATGAAGATATAAAAAAGGTGCATTATGCAATTTCGTAAATGTCAGAAGCTTGGCATTATGCATATAAATTTTTTCAGGTGAGTTACCCATGGCACAAGGACTATTAGCTGGTAAACGTTTTTTGATTGCTGGTATTGCGAGTAAATTATCAATCGCTTTTGGTATTGCGCAAGCTTTGCATCGTGAAGGCGCAGAATTGGCATTTACCTATCCGAATGAAAAATTAAAAAAACGTGTAGATGATTTTGCCGCACAATTTGGTTCATCACTGGTATTTCCTTGTGATGTTGCTGTAGACGCTGAAATTGATAATGCTTTTGTAGAGCTGGCTAAACACTGGGATGGTCTGGATGGCGTTGTTCATTCAATTGGTTTTGCACCAGCACATACATTAGATGGTGATTTTACCGATGTAACAGATCGTGACGGTTTCCGTATTGCGCATGACATCAGTGCTTATAGCTTTGTAGCAATGGCACGTGCTGCGAAACCTTTGTTACAGGCTCGTCAGGGCTGTTTACTGACTTTGACTTATCAAGGTTCTGAACGTGTGATGCCAAATTACAACGTCATGGGAATGGCAAAAGCCTCACTTGAAGCGGGTGTGCGTTATTTAGCATCGAGTTTGGGTGCAGACGGTATTCGTGTCAATGCGATTTCAGCAGGCCCAATCCGTACTTTGGCTGCATCAGGTATTAAATCATTTCGTAAGATGTTAGATGCAAATGAAAAAATTTCTCCACTAAAACGTAATGTCACCATTGAAGAAGTTGGCAATGCTGCATTATTTCTGTGTTCACCATGGGCTTCGGGGATTACAGGTGAAATTATGTATGTTGATGCAGGTTTCAATACAGTCGGTATGAGTGCATCAATGATGGAAGAAGAATAATTTTCTTCTTATTTCTTGTAAGACAGACATTAAAAATAAAAAACCAGCAATTGCTGGTTTTTTTATTGGATTCGATTAAATCTGGTTATTTACATCGTCATTTTTAGTTTCACGGATGAGCAAAAATGCAATCAGCGATAAAATTGAAGCGGCTGTTAAATAATAACCGACTGCCTGTAAGCCATAAGTTTCAGCTAATTTGGTGGCAATTAGCGGTGCAAAAGATGCTCCTAGAATACCAGCAAGGTTAAAGGTTAATGCTGAACCTGTATAACGTACCGAAGTTGGGAATAACTCTGAAAGCACAGTTCCAATTGGGCCATAGGTTAGTCCCATAATAGACAAACCAATGCACAGGAACAAAAATACGACTAGGGTATTGCCAGATGCAAGTAGATCAGAAAAGAATAAACCAAAGATAGCAGCAGCGATACAAACCCCAATCGATGTTGCTTTACGACCAAATTTTTCAGCAAAAATAGCGGAAAGGGGAATAAATGCGGCAAAACATAAAGTCGCGAATAATTGCATTTCCAGAAATTGTCCACGTGCATAACCAAGATGGGTGGTTCCCCAGTTCAAGGCAAATACAGTGGTTAAGTAGAAAACAACAAAGGTACATACCGCACCGATAGTTCCCAGTACCAGTTGTTTGGTGTGCTTGGTGACGACTTCGGTAAATGGAATATTAACTTCTTTCTGCTTATCTAATACTTTCTGAAAAGCAGGAGTTTCATGCAATTTTAAACGGATATATAAACCGACTAACACTAAAATTGCACTGGCAATAAATGGAATACGCCATCCCCACTGCATAAATGCTTCATCTGGCATCAACGCGCCAAGCGTTAGAAATGAACCTGCCGCTAAAATAAAACCAATGGGTGCGCCAAGCTGTGGAAACATGCCATACCAAGCACGTTTACCTTCTGGGGCATTTTCAGTTGCCAAGAGTACAGCGCCACTCCATTCACCGCCTAATCCTAAGCCCTGACCCAAACGACATAATGCAAGCAATAGGGGCGCAACAATGCCAATTTGAGCGTAAGTAGGTAATAAGCCGATACAGACAGTTGAAATTCCCATTGTCAGTAAGGCAGCAACAAGAGTTGCTTTGCGGCCAATACGATCACCTAAATGTCCAAATAATGCAGCACCAATCGGGCGGGCAATAAAGGCAATCGCAAATGTGGCTAGTGACTGTAACATTGCAGCACTGCCACTACTTGCAGGGAAAAACAGATGTGGAAAAATAAGGACTGCCGCTGTGGCATAAATATAAAAGTCAAAAAACTCGATCGTTGTTCCAACGAGACTCGCAGTTAAGACACGGAATTTTGAGTTAGTGGCAACAGCGGGTGCTGTGGTTGCAGAGGTAGAGGATGACGCCATAAAGGAACCTTACACTTCGTAAAAATAAAAAAATTTGTTTTTAAAAGCGTAATCTTTTTAAAAAAGGCGTAATTTCTTAAAAAAATAACGAGAGTAGTCCAAATATTCAATACTGATCAGGGTCGCTGATAATAGTATTAAAAATAAACTAGATCACGTACCAATAGATCGCAAGGAATTGTAATCCCGCGCCCATCAATACAAAAACATGCCAGATTGCATGGGTATATCTTACCTTTTTTAGCGCATAAAACAATGCCCCGATGGTATAAGCTAAGCCGCCTGTCACTAAAAAAATGAGTGCATCTTTGCTTAAATATCGTTGCATATCATGAATAAGTAATACAGCGGCCCAACCCATCAATAAATATGCGATAAGCGAAATCTTTTGAAATCGATGTATGAAAATTAATTTGAAAAGTGTACCAATAAAAGCAATTAACCAAAGAGCAATCAGTAAGTAATGTGCTTTTGCGGTTGGAATGGCAATGCTGAGAAAGGGGGTATAAGTCCCTGCGATGAGATAGTAATAGCAGTATGATCCAGTTTTTTATACCAATGGCGTTTTTCTTTGGTTTTTGCAAAATGGTAAAGCGCAGAACTACTAAACACTAAAATCAGGCTTAAACAATATGCCCACAGCCCAATCCATTGACCGCGAGAGAGATCATGTCCTTTGATCAAGAGAAAAATAGATGCAATTATTGCTAAAACAGCACCAGCCGCATGGCTCCATGCATTGAGCTGTTCTTCCAGAGGATCATAATCAAACACAGAGCTTTGAGACATTTGGTTATAAGTTTTATTAAAAATACATTTGTATAGTAATTCAATTTTGTTTTTAAAGTAAGACGTTTTAAACTGTAGCTGCAAATAAATAAGGTTTTTACTATGTCCGCTTTGGTAATCGATTCTCCTCAAGAGCAGCAATTTATTGAATTGATACAACAAACCATTCAAAGTCAGCAATTTGAACGACTGATCTTGAGTCAATATAAAGGTGAAGAAGCGGAGCTTGAAAAAATAACTTTTCGGGTAGTGGAGTTACAGCAACAAGCTAAACTGAGTGCCTTATATCATTACAAAACTAAAGTTGTGACAAAAAATTATGAGTTAAAAGAATCACTTGATGTGATTGAGAAACTTGTACATTTATGCAAGCAAGCTAATTTATTTGCGCACAATGTTGAAGCTCAACTCAAAATGAACAAGAAGAAAGCTGTTTTGAATATTCAACAACAAACGAAACCGAGTGTGGAGCATTCGAAACCGACTCAGCAACATAATCGTGAAAAAGAGCGCTATGTTGATCAGGCCAGTCCATTTTTACAGTATTTAGGAATTACAGAGGCCAGTGGAAAAATTATTCCTGCGATGGCGCGTAAGTGGAAACAGATTAATAAATTTATTGAAATTTTTTCTCATGCTTATGATCAAATTGAGGTAAAAAAAGATCAGATTAATATTGTCGATTTTGGTTCAGGCAAGGGTTATCTGACATTTGCTTTATACGATTATTTGCAGCAGCAAACAGCGACTCAGCCTGTAGTCACAGGCGTTGAATTGCGCTCTAATCTGGTTGAGTTTTGTGAGGATGTTGCTAAACGGTCAGGTTTTCATCATCTTGATTTTTTTGAAGGGGATGTCAGAACTTATCAGACCGAGCAGCTTGATGTCATGATCGCTTTGCATGCTTGTGATATTGCAACAGATTTTGCGATTCATACAGGCATTCGTTTAAATGCTTCGATGATCATGTGCGCGCCGTGTTGTCATAAAGAATTAAGACCACAGTTGCAAAGTCCATCAGTGTTAAAACCGATGTTACAGTTTGGTATTCATGCAGGACAACAAGCTGAAATGCTGACCGATTCTTTACGTGCTTTATTACTTAAAGCGTATGGTTATGAAGTTAAGGTTTTTGAATTTGTATCACTGGAGCATACCAGTAAAAATAAAATGATTTTGGCCACAAAGCGTAAAGATATCGATCAACCTGATGCACAAATTCTGGGGCAGATTCAGGCATTAAAACAGATGTATGGGATCGAAAAACAAACACTCGAATTATTATTGAACGATCAAATTGCGATTGAGAATGTAGGATGTAAATGTTAAATGATTGAGAATGCTACGTTTAATATCGAAATAGGTGACTGGAACAGTTTACAACAAGATGCTAAATTGATTCGGGCACAGGTCTTTGTTGAGGAACAACAAATTCCTGAGACAGAAGAATGGGATGCTCATGATGCAATCTCACAGCATTTCATGATGTATCATGATGCTCAACCAATCGCCACAGCACGCTTACTGCAAAATCGAAGTATTGGTCGGGTTGCGGTTTTAAAGCCTTATCGAGGGCTAAATATTGGGAATAAGATGATGCAAGCCATTATTGATTATGCCAAACAACAAGATTTGCCTGATTTAAAATTGTCTGCACAGGTGTATGCAACAGGTTTTTATGCGCGATTAGGTTTTCAGCAACGTGGCGAAATCTATGATGACTGTGGTATTCCTCATATTGAAATGTTTTTATCTTTAAGTGAATAAACATTTGACTGAAGTTGAGGATAATTGTATTCACAATAAAAACGAGTTTGAGAAAAAATGAATCAAAACCAAAATATTATTCCAGTCTTACGTATTTTTGATGTGGAAAAAGCGAAAGACTTTTATCTTGATTTTCTGGGTTTTCAACTGGATTGGACGCATCAATTTGAAGACAACTTTCCGCTTTATATGCAAATTTCTAAAGATCAATATTGCCTGCATTTAACAGAGCATTATGGAGATTGCAGTCCAGGTGCATTGGTACGTTTACATTCAGGGAATTTAGAACAATTTGCTCAACAGCTTACAGATAAAAATGCCCGATTTGCCAAACCACAGATCGAAACTGTACCGTGGGGAAATTTGGAATTATCGATCAATGATCCATTTTTAAATCGTCTAGTGTTTTGGAAAGATCAGGCAGAAACCGCCTGATCTTTAAATCAGTTAGGGCATGGTTTTCCATTGTTCAATGGCTGCAAATCCTGTTTCTAGACCGACTTGATAGGTGTACTGTAATTTTTTTCGGTCTTTACACAGACGATTCGCCAGACCCTTTTTATCTGGTAAGCACACTTCCAGAATCTGTTTTGGATTTGGATGCGAAGGTGACTGACGTAAAAAACTGACTGAATCATTATAACGATTACAGCGTTCTTTTAGACTCAATGCAAAGCCTTGATTATTCCTGACAATATACTTTGCCAAAAACTGATCGCCTTTACTGCTGGCTTTAAAATACTGCTGTGGGCGAGTGCGAATCACCATGAGTTTGGTGACGTCTGCTTGTTGAGCTGCCCACTGCACAGGCAACGCATCTGCTACACCGCCGTCAAAATAAGGCTCACCCATAATTTGGACAGGATGACGAGTCAATACAGGAATAGTACTCGATGCACGTAAAGCATCCAGTAGATTGTCTTGACCTGCTCGTAAATATTCTGCACGACCACTGAGCGCATGAGTCAAGACCATATAAAAATCTGGATTTTGTGCAAATAGTTTCTGTTGATCAATAGGATGTTCCGCTTCCCCAATTTGCCACATCCATTCTAAATCAAGTAAATCACCGCCCTTCAAAAAGCGTTTATAACTAATAAATTCTGGACGCAAAGAATGATCAAGATAAAAATTGAGTGTACGACCTTTTTGACCTGCTAAATAATTAGCAAGATTGGTTGAACCTGATGAAACACCAACATATAGATCAAAAGGATTAAATTGTTGTTCCAGAAAGGCATCGAGGACACCTGCGGTAAAAGCACCGCGCATACCACCGCCTTCAACGATTAATGCATTACGTTGCATTTGTGACATGACATTTTCCAGACTTATTGACTATGTTGTTGATGTTGCGAATGTTCATCCGCCTGCGCTGACTGTTGAGTCGTTGCTTCATGGTCTTGCTGATTTTCAGGCGCTTGCTGAGGTGTTGTTTTGAGCTGGTAATGGCCTTTTTTAGCTTCCTGATTGGGCATATAGTCAGGTTCACTAGACATGGCTAAATATAAAAAAGTAAAAAAAATCGTGGTAATCGCTGCCACAATGATAATAAATTTCCAGCCTAAAGCTGTTGATTCCGAATCATTGCCAGAAGATGATTTACTCATAAATGAGTCCAACCGTCAAAATAAACAAAGAAAAATAAGTGGTTGTTATAGCATAAAATTCAAAAAAAGAGAGAATTTAAATATAAAGTATAATAAATACAATAATATAAAAAACGCACACCAGATTTAAATCTGGTGTGCGTTGTGATGAGCAAGCATATGTTTAGTGAATGATGTCACTCTTTTGTGCTTTGTCTTTCAATAACTGCGGTGGATTGAAACGTTCACCATATTTTTCAGCGAGTTGTTCGGCACGTTGTAGTGACTTTTCAAGTCCGTTTTGATTAAGGAATTGAATCGCACCACCTGTCCACGGAGCAAAACCAATGCCAAAAATTGAACCGACATTGGCATCAACAACAGACTCTAAAACGCCTTCTTCATAACAGCGCAAAGTATCTAATGCTTGAACAAACAGGAAGCGATCAATCATGTCCTGCTCAGAAATATCATGGTCTTTGGCCCAACGGCTGAGTCCATCCCATAAATGTTTTTTTCCATTTTCAGGATATTCATAAAAACCTGCACCTGCCGCTTTGCCTTTACGATTGAGCTCATGAATCATGCTATACACGACCTCATCCACAGGAGTTTTTGGCAGATCTTTGCCTTCAGCTTGTAACGCTTTGCGTGTTTCACTGGCAACATGTTCAGTTAAGCTTAGAGATACTTCATCTTGAATCGCCAGTGGGCCAACGGGCATACCTGCTTTCAATGCTGCCATTTCAATTTTGGCTGGATGCACACCTTCAGCAAGTAAACGCATGCCTTCCTGAATAAATGTGCCAAATACACGGCTAGTAAAGAAGCCGCGACTGTCATTCACCACAATTGGGGTTTTGGCAATTTGCTGAACAAAATCGTAAGCCTTTGCTAAGGTCTCAGCAGAGGTTTGTTTGCCTTTAATGATTTCAACCAATTGCATTTTATCGACTGGGCTAAAAAAATGTAAACCAATGAAATTTTTGGCATCTTTACTGGCTGTCGCAAGGCCAGTGATGGGTAAAGTCGAAGTATTTGATGCAAAGATTCCACCTTGAGCCAAATATTGTTCAGCTTCTTGTGTAACTTTGGCTTTAAGTTCTTGATTCTCAAATACCGCTTCAATGATTAGATCACAGCCTTGTAGATCAGTTGCATTGGCCGTTGCGGTAATTAAAGACAGGATTTGATCACGTTTTTCAGCGGTCATGCGGCCTTGTGAAACACGTTTGTCGAGTAACTTTTGCGAATAAGCTTTGCCTTTTTCCGCATTTTCAACTGATACATCTTTAAGGACGACAGGAATGCCTTTGATCGCAGTTGAATAGGCAATACCTGCACCCATCATTCCTGCACCTAAAACGCCAACTTTGGTTGCTTGCCATTTTGCAATATCGTCAGGGCGACTTGCACCTGACTTAATAGCATTAAGACCATGCCAGAATGTACCAATCATATTCTTGGAAATCTGACCCACGGTCAGTTGCGTGAAATAGCGTGATTCGATACGCAAAGCCGTATCCACATCCACCTGTGCACCTTCAACTGCCGCAGCCATAATTGCTTCAGGGGCAGGGTAGCAACCTTTGGTTTTGTCGCGCAACATCGCTGGTGCAATCGCAAGCACTTGTGCCACCGCAGGGGTTTTCGGATCACCCCCCGGAATCTTGTAGCCTTTGACATCAAAAGGTTGCTGGCTTTTTGGATTGGCTTTCACCCATGCAATGGCTTTATCTAATAGCTCTTGGTCATTTTCAGCCGTGTCATGCACCAAACCAAGAGATTTTGCCTTATCCACGCCAAATTGCTTACCTTCCATTAAGAATGGAAATGCATTTTGTAAACCGAGCAGACGTACCATACGAACGATACCACCACCACCTGGTAGCAGACCTAAAGTGACTTCAGGTAAACCAAACTTGGTTTTAGGGTCGTTGATTGCAATGCGGTAATGGCAACCTAAAGCAATTTCCCAACCACCGCCTAATGCAGTACCATTCAGCGCAGCTACAACAGGAACGCCTAATGTCTCAATCGTGCGTAGGTCACCTTTGAGTTTTTCAATCATCTTGAAAAATTCAGTGGCATGTTCAGGTTGAACCTGAATAAGTTCGTCCAAATCACCGCCTGCAAAAAACGTTTTCTTGGCTGAGCGGAAAATAATACCTTTGAGATCAGTTTCAGCTTTGAGCTTTTGGCTGACTTCATCTAGTGAATCACGAAATTCTGCATTCATGGTATTCGCAGATTGACCCGATGAATCAAGGGTAAGAATTACAATATTGTCAGCGTTTTTTTCGTATTTAATAGCGCTCATACATCATCGTCCTAAATTTATTTCTTAAAAACGCTGGCGAAGCAGAGCTTGCGAGGCAGAAATATTTGAAAAAAGCGCAGTTTACGATGTGTAAATGAGCATTTTTGAAAGTGTTTCCAACGTAGCAAGATCAATGCAGCCAGTTTTTATACCAACTCAATGATGGTGGCAATCCCCATCCCACCACCCACACATAATGTGGCTAAACCGCGTTTCTTGCCTTGACGCTCTAACTCGTCTAGCAAAGTGCCTAAAATCATGGCACCCGTTGCACCCAATGGATGTCCCATCGCAATTGCGCCGCCGTTGACGTTGACTTTATCGCTTGGAACGTTCAGTTCATTGATAAAACGCATTACTACGGCAGCAAAAGCTTCATTGACTTCAAATAGGTCGATGTCATCAATGGTTAAGCCTGCTTTTTCCAATGCTTTACGTGCAGCAGGCGCAGGACCTGTGAGCATGATGGTTGGATCTGTACCGACCAATGCTGTTGCAAGCACTTTGGCACGTGGTTTTAGGCCTTGTTCTTTGACTGCTTTTTCAGAGGCCAATAACACCACAGCAGCACCATCAACAATCCCTGATGAGTTGCCTGCATGGTGAACGTGATTAATTTTTTGAGCCTCTGGATATTTCTGTAAAGCAACCGCATCGAAACCCATTTGTCCCATCATTTCAAAGCTGGCATTAAGTTTTGCCAAGCCTTCAACTGTGGTAGAACCTCTAATAAATTCATCTTTTTCTAAAATCATGACACCTGAATGATCTTTGACAGGGACAACTGATTGATCAAAGTAACCCTTTATTTGTGCAGTCGCAGCTTTTTGTTGTGAACTGACAGCAAAAGCATCTACATCTGCTCGACTATACCCATCTAAAGTTGCAATCAAGTCTGCACCCACGCCTTGCGGTACAAAGGAGGATTTTAAATTGGTCTCAGGATCAAGCGCCCATGGACCGCCATCAGATCCCATCGGGATGCGTGACATGGATTCAACCCCACCAGCAACGACCAAATCTTCCCAACCTGAACGGACTTTTTGAGCTGCTAAATTTACTGCTTCTAAGCCTGAGGCGCAGAAACGATTGATTTGAACCCCTGCAACATCATCATTCCAGCCTGCGGCAATTGCTGCGGTTTTTGCAATATCACCACCCTGATCGCCTATAGGGGTCACGCAGCCCAAAACAATATCATCAACTTTTGAGGTATCAAATTGATGACGCTGTTGTAGCTCATGAAGTAATGTCGTGACCAAAGTAATGGGTTTGACTTCGTAGAGTGAGCCATCCTTTTTCCCTTTCCCGCGTGGAGTACGAATGGCATCGATGATATAAGCCTCGCTCATCATTCTTCCTTTTATGACCTTAAATATTTTTATAAATTGAGTGTAATTGATTTTAGACCCAACACAATGACGATAAGGTCATCTGGTGGATGATGATTTTTGCCAATGCTTTGTCTGCTATAGAAACTTGATCAAGTATCGCTTGATGCGTAAACTATGCAGCCATAAAAAAACAATCTATTTGTATGAAATTTATTAATATTATTGGCACGACAGGTTCAGGTAAATCTACACTTGCCCGAAAATTGGCTCAAAAACGAAAATTACATTATATTGAATTGGATAATTTACTTTGGCTAGATAATTGGCAAGAATCCTCCAATGAGGAATTTTTTTGCAAATTAAAATCGAGTATAAATGCGGCTTCAGAAGGCTGGGTGATTGATAATCTTTATACCCGAAGTATTGATATGATTTTGACACAAGCCGATACGGTTATTTGGCTAGATTATGCATTTCATATTAATTTTTTCAGGCTGACTAAACGTACCTTATGGCGTGCGATCAGTCGAAAAACATTATGGGAAAACTCCAATAACAAAGAAAGTTGGAAAATAATGTTTTCTAAAAAATCAATTTTCCTATGGATGTTGCAAAAATATCCTCAAAATAAACGAAGATATCTCGCCATGATGCAAAACCCTGACTATCAACATATTCAATTTATTCGACTCACTTCGCCTCAGCAGACAAAAGAATTCTTAAACCGAGTAGGGTTATGTAATGGCTAATATTAAAGCAAAAGCCTTGTGTATTTTCCGATATGAGAATAAATCTTTGCTTTCTTTTGGATATGATCCAAGCATAAATAAGCATTATCTAAGACCGATTGGAGGTGGTATTGAATTTGGAGAAACCTCCTTACAAGCAATAGAAAGAGAAGTGCTTGAAGAAATTAATCAACAAATTATCCATCCAAAACTTTTAGGCGTATTGGAAAATTTATTTAGTTTTAATGGTCAGCAAGGGCATGAAGTTGTTTTTGTGTATGAAGCAGAGTTTGTTGATCCAACATTATATAGCCAGACTGAAATACGCGGGTATGAAACGGATGGTTCAACTTATATTGCTCAATGGATGACTTTACAGCAGCTTGCTTCGGAACAATATCCTGTCTATCCAAAAGGAATAGAGCAATGGCTGTGAGTAAATAGACAGCCTAATCTTTAGACTGTCTATTTATTATTAGAATTCTAAACCTTAATGATATCCGTGCAACTGACGATATAAGCCTGGCGTAACCCCAGTCCATTTTTTAAATGCACGGTGGAAGGTACTGGTTTCACTAAAACCGACTTGCTGCGCAACATCTTCAAGGGTCAGGTCTGGGTTCAGTAACAAGTGAATGGCGGCATCACGACGCAATGCATCTTTGACACCTTGGTAACTCTTACCTTCCGCAGCTAGACGACGACGTAAGGTTTGTGGTGAGAGGTACAGCATAGAGGCAACATCATTCAATGTTGGCATTTCCTCACCAATCTGACTTTTAAGGACATCACGAATACGTGAGGTGAGTGAGTTGGTATTTTTAAATTTCACTAAAAGCTGTGCAGGTGCAGCTTTTAAGAATTCTTCCAAGGTATTTTCATTTTGGCGAATAGGTAAATCGAGATAATCTGCTGCAAAGGTAATTTCGGTACGTGGCATATCAAATTGCATGACAGGGGCGAAAAATAATGCGTCGTATTCATCTGCATGTGCAGGTCGAGGATAACCAAAATGAACACGTTCAAGTGGCAGACGACGTTCGATCAACCATGAAGCCAAACCATGCCAAATCATCAGCATGCTTTCGGTAATAAAATGATCGGGATCAAGGCTTTTAGGAATCATCGGAACCAAGCGCGCTTCATGTTTGTCGCGTTCTAAAGTTACAGACCACTCATCACCAAAAAGTTTATAAAATTGAGAAGATAAATCTAGCGCTTCGCCCAATGTCTTTGCATGAATAATCAACTGACACATAATGGCAAAAGTGCCTAAACGGCGTGGTTGAACATCAAAGCCAACATGTTCATCCTGAGTGACCATCCAGAGCATTTTGATGAAACGTGTATATTGTTCTGGCGAAATACGCGCTTTGGGTTGACGTAACAATTCTGCTTCAATTCCAACGTGAGAAAGCAGGGTTTCGACATCCATGCCTAGGCGTTTAACACCAGTCAAAGCCGCATTCACGAAATGGATACTAATGGTATCGCGACTCATGTTAAATCCTTCAGTCTCTTTTATGTTCACTTTTGATTGACCTAAATGACTCTAAAAAATGTTCAATTGGCGATTTACAACAACTGTAAATCACTTTTTACATGTTAAATTGCCGAAATGATCAAGGTAAATGGCTGAACATGACATTGTTTTGATTCTTTTATATCCCTAAGATGACTAAAAACACAATAGTTTTAGGATGAAAATAACGATGACAACGGCATTAAACGGACTGAAAATACTGGATTTTTCAACATTGTTACCTGGGCCATTTGCTACGATGTATCTGGCAGATATGGGGGCAGAAGTGATTCATGTCGAATCACCAACCCGTCCCGATCTGGTTCGGATTATGCCACCTTATGCTAATGGTCAGGCGACATCGCATAGCTATCTCAATCGTAATAAACAGTCTATTGCACTAGACCTGAAAGATCCTGCCAGTATTGAATTGATCAAATCTCGTATTTCAGAATTTGATATCGTGGTTGAACAGTTTCGCCCTAGTGTGATGCAACGTCTTGGTTTGGATTATGCCACTCTGTCAGCAATCAACCCCCGTTTGATCTATTGCTCCATTACAGGTTATGGACAAACGGGTAGTTATAAAGATCGGGCTGGTCATGACATTAACTATTTAGCACTGTCAGGCATTATGGGGCATAGTGGGCGGTTACAGAGCGGGCCACCGCCTTTGGGCATTCAGATTGCCGATGTTGCAGGCGGTTCGTTACATGCAGTGATTGGTATTTTGGCAGCTGTGGTAGAGCGAAGTCAAAGTGGACAAGGGCAATATATTGATATTTCCATGACGGATTGCGTGGTTGGACTCAATAGTATGGCAGCTTCGGCGAGTCTTGCAGCAGATGTCGCACAGCAGCCTGAACAGAGTACTTTAAATGGCGGCAGTTTTTATGATTATTATCTCACCAAAGATGGACGCTATGTTTCGGTAGGCAGTCTTGAACCACAATTTATGACAGGACTTGCGGCGGCACTAGATTTACCAATTTTATTAGAAAAAGGTGCTTCATTTCATCCAGAAGATCGACAATTGGTTAAACAAGCATTGGCAGATCAATTTAAAACCCAAGATTATGCGCATTGGCATCATGTATTTGCTGGGCTAGATGTCTGTGTTGAACCTGTCCTAAGTTTAGAAGAGGCATTACATACTCCACTTGCGGTCGAGCGTGGTTGGGTTGTCGATGTTCCATTGTCCGAACAACTTGATAAAACCGAGCCTCAATTGGGCTGTCCGATTAAGTTTTCAAGATCAAAACTGCGCTACGATTTTATTGGACAAGGGTTAGGTCAGGGTCAATGGTGAGGAATTAAGCAGCACTATTATTTATAAATGTGATTTTAATCAATAAATTAACATTTTGAATAAATTCTTATGATTTAATTTAGCGTAACCTTTTAAGTACAAACTTAAAAAAAGGTTACGTAAACATGACAATTAATTCATCTTTAGTTGTTTCTTGTTTATCTGTCTTAACATTAAGTATTTTCCAAACCTCGCATGCTGCTTCCGCTTTTGATTCTTCAAGTCCGTGGATGTTTGGTGACTGGAATGGAAAACGTACTGAGTTACAGCAACAAGGATATGACTTTAGTTTTGGTTATACGGGCGAATTGGCAAATGTTCTGGATTCAAAAAAAACCTCGAATCACGGTACAGAATATGCCGATCAGTTTTCGTTGGGCACTCATCTTGACTTAAGTAAAATAGCGGGTTGGGATGATACTGAAGCACAAATCACCATAACTGAACGTAATGGACATTCACTTTCTCAAACTTCGTCGGCTTTAGATGGTCATCTAAGTTCAACACAAGAAATTTGGGGACGTGGTCAAACTTGGCGTTTAACCGACCTCTGGATTAAAAAGAAATTTTTTGATCAGGCGTTGGATATCAAAGTTGGTCGTTTTGGTGAGGGCGAAGACTTTAATAGTTTCGACTGCGATTTTCAAAACCTTGCTTTATGTGGTTCGCAAGTGGGTAACTGGGTCGGCGATCAATGGTATAACTGGCCAGTGAGTCAGTGGGCATTACGCGTTAAATACAATTGGCAGCCCGATTTATATACTCAAATTGGGGTATATGAATATAATCCAGAAAATTTGGAGCGCGGTAAAGGTTTTAACCTGAGTACCGATGGTTCACATGGCGCGATTATTCCTGCTGAGGTGGTTTGGTCTCCTAAATTGGGTACACAAGCACTCAATGGAGAATACCGTCTGGGCTATTATTACAGTACTGCGGATGCCGCAGAAATTAATAATCCGCAACAAACTTCACATAAACAGGGTGGCTGGTTGGTTGCCAAACAACAGCTTACTCGAGTGAATGATCAATCAGATCGCGGTCTCAGCGGTTTTATTAACCTAACGCTGCATGATTCGGATACCAATACGGTTAAAAATATGCAAAATATCGGCCTCGTTTATAAAGGGCCATTTGAGCAACGTCCACAAGATGATGTCGCAATTGGTTTTGCGCGTATTGAGGTGAACGGTGATTTAGATACCAATCAGGATGAAGAATATAATACTGAGCTTTATTACGGTATTCATGCCAATAATTGGTTAACAATTCGTCCAAATATTCAATACGTACGCCATGTAGGTGCCTATAAAAATGGCGATAACACATGGGTTGGCGGCATTAAATTGCAAACAGCTTTTTAATTTCTATATAAAAAACACAAATGAATAGGGTGGTATTATGACTCAACCATCTTCACACTCAGGGCTCAGAACCTTTACCGTTATTATTGCAATGGTATTTGGGCTTGTCCTGCTCGCTGGAGGTCTCTGGCTTACCTTTTTAGGTGGGTCTTTCTATTATGTAGTAATAGGACTATTGTTTATTGCCTTTGCAATTTTGCTTGGCAAGCGTTCTGTTTCAGCAATCTGGTTATATGCAGCACTCATGCTGGGTACAACTATCTGGGCGATATGGGAAGTCGGAACAGACTTCTGGGCACTTGCACCACGTTTAGATATTTTAGGGTTATTCGGTTTGTGGTTGCTTATTCCAGCCATTACCCGCGGTATGGTCAATGTTGCGCCAAGCAAGATTGTATTGTCTTCAACACTGGTCATTGCCATTGCGGTGATGGTGTATTCGATTTTTAATGATCCACAGGAAATTAATGGTGTCATTCAAAATCAACAACCTGCAACTGCTCAAAAAGTGGATGGTGTGGCTGAACAAGACTGGCCAGCTTATGGGCGTACCCAAGCAGGTGTTCGTTATTCACCACTCAATCAAATTAATGAACAAAATGTTAAAGATTTAAAAGTTGCTTGGACATTCCGTACTGGCGATTTAAAAAGTGGCAATGACTCTGGAGAAACGACCAATCAGGTCACGCCAATCAAAATTGGCAATGACATGTATATGTGTACGACACATCAATGGTTGATTGCTTTAGATCCTGCAACAGGTAAAGAAAAATGGCGCTTTGATCCAAAACTTAAAGCAGATAAAAGCTACCAGCATTTAACTTGTCGTGGCGTTTCTTATTTTGATGCAGCAAATACCGATGGTTTTGCGACCAGTTTGCAAAACAAAACATCGAGTTCAACTGAATGTCCACGTAAGATCATTTTACCAGTCAATGATGGTCGTTTGGTTGCTGTCAATGCAGACACGGGTAAAGCATGTTCTGACTTCGGTACGAATGGTCAGGTTGATCTTCAAAAAGATATGCCTTATGCCTATCCAGGTGGTTATAACCCAACTTCTCCACCAGTTGTCACAGGAACAACAATTGTTATTGCGGGTTCTGTCACCGATAACTACTCAAGCAAAGAGCCGTCTGGCGTAATTCGTGGTTATGATGTCAATACAGGCAAACTGCTTTGGGTATTTGATACAGGTGCAGAAGATCCAAATGCAATTCCTGCACCAGGTCAGACTTTTGTACATAACTCTCCAAATGCGTGGGCACCGCTTGCTTATGATGCCAAAGCAGATGTGGTTTTTGTTCCAACAGGTGTGGGTACGCCTGATATCTGGGGCGGTGATCGTACTGCGCTGAAAGAGCGTTATGCCAACTCTGTGTTGGCCATAAATGCTTCGACTGGGAAATTAATTTGGCATTTCCAAACCACACATCATGATTTGTGGGATATGGATGTACCATCACAACCAACATTGGCTGATGTAAAAGATAAATCAGGTCAAATGGTGCCTGCGGTATATGTCACCACCAAAACAGGTAATGTCTTTGTACTGGATCGCCGTGATGGTAAGGCGATCGTACCGATTACTGAACGTCCTGTACCACAAACCGTAAAACGTGGACCTCAAACCAAAGGCGAACATTATTCGGCAACACAGCCTTTCTCTGATCTAGATTTAGCACCACAAAACAAGCTCACAGATAAAGATATGTGGGGTGGTACGATGTTTGATCAACTGGTCTGCCGTATTCAATTTAAACGCTTAAATTATGATGGTATTTACACACCGCCATCTGAAAATGGTACGTTGGTATTCCCAGGTAATCTTGGCGTGTTTGAATGGGGTGGTATTTCAGTGAACCCTGACCGTCAGGTTGCGGTCATGAATCCAATTGGCTTGCCATTTGTGAGTCGTCTAATTCCAGAGGATCCAAGCCGTGCGGAAACAGCCAAAGGTGCGGGAACTGAACAAGGTGTTCAACCCATGTATGGTGTTCCATATGGTGTTGAAATCAGTGCGTTCCTTTCTCCAATTGGTTTGCCGTGTAAACAACCTGCTTGGGGCTATGTGGCTGGTGTGGATTTAAACACCCATCAAGTGGTATGGAAAAAACGGATTGGAACGATCCGTGACAGCTTGCCAAATCTGTTCCAGTTACCAGCAGTTAAAATTGGTGTGCCGGGTCTAGGTGGTTCGATTTCCACAGCAGGAAATGTCATGTTTGTGGGTGCAACTCAGGATAACTATTTACGTGCATTTAATGTGAGTAATGGTAAGAAACTCTGGGAAGCACGTTTGCCAGCAGGCGGACAGGCAACACCAATGACATATGAGATTAATGGTAAACAATATGTGGTGATTATGGCGGGTGGTCATGGTTCATTTGGCACCAAGATGGGCGACTATCTAGTGGCTTATGCTTTACCTGATACAAAGTAATCATTCTTATACCAAAATAAATGAAAAAGCTCAGATTGAATCTGGGCTTTTTCATTGAAATCAACTCATAAAATGTCTTATCAATAAAATCGTTATTAAATATCCAAAAAAAGCATTTTGTTGATGAATCAAAGCTCGTTATGCTATCCGCCTTTACAATGAATCTACTAGCCATACGCCATGTATTTATATACTGATTTCGATCAACAACTGGTCAATGAACGTGTTGCTCAGTTCCGTGATCAAACAGAACGCTATCTTGCTGGAAAGCTTACTGAAGATGAATACCGCCCATTGCGTCTGCAAAACGGTCTTTATGTACAACGTTACGCACCAATGCTTCGTATTGCTGTGCCGTATGGCTTAATGAACTCAAAACAATTACGTAAAATTGCCGAGATTTCGACGGAATATGACCGTGGCTATGCACACGTATCAACACGTCAGAATATTCAATTGAACTGGCCTGCGCTAGAAGATGTACCTGATATTCTAGCTGAATTGGCAACCGTACAGATGCATGCCATTCAAACCAGTGGTAACTGTATTCGTAACACCACTACTGACCAATACGCAGGCGTGGTCGCGGGAGAAATTGCAGATCCACGCCCAACGTGTGAGTTGATTCGTCAGTGGAGTACTTTCCATCCTGAGTTTGCGTTTTTACCACGTAAATTCAAGATCGCAGTGTCTGCATTGGAAGAAAAAGACCGCGCAGCAACCTCGTTTCATGATATTGGCGTATATATTGTCAAAAATGATGCAGGCGAAATTGGTTATAAAATCAAAGTGGGTGGTGGTTTAGGTCGTACCCCAGTCATCGGTAGCTTTATTCGTGAATTTTTGCCACGTGAAGATCTCATTGCGTATTTGGAAGCGGTATTGCGTGTGTATAACTTGCATGGTCGCCGTGATAATAAATATAAAGCGCGAATCAAGATTTTGGTGAAAGCGTTGACCCCCCAAGTGTTTGCTGAAAAAGTAGAAGCAGAATTTGCACATACTCGCGAGCCTCTAAAAATTCAGCCAGACATTTTGAAAAAACTGGATGAGGTGTTTACACCTTTTGATTATCAGAATCTTGATGATCAGGATTTCACAACATTATTTGCTGAATATCCAAAGTTTAAGCAGTGGTTTAATGTCAATACCAATGCACATAAAGTCAAAGGCTATCGTATTGTGACGATTAGCTTAAAACGTGCAGGGGTTGCGCCAGGTGACATGACCACAGAAGAGATGAATTTGATTGCTGATCTGGCAGACAAATATACGTTTGGCGAGTTTCGTACTACGCACGAACAAAATATTTCTTTAGTCGATGTTCCACAAAAAGATTTATTTGAATTATGGCAAACCCTTGAGCAGAACAACATGGCGCGCGCGCATATTGGTTTTCTGACCGATATTATTTGCTGCCCAGGGGGTGATTTCTGTTCATTAGCCAACGCTAAATCGATTCCAATTTCAGAAGCGATTACGCGTCGTTTTGAAGATTTAGATACCATTTATAATCTAGGTCAACTAGATTTAAATATCTCAGGTTGTATGAATGCATGTGGTCATCATCACGTGGGGAATATCGGGATTTTGGGTGTCGATAAAAAAGGTGCTGAATTCTATCAAATCACGTTAGGTGGAAACTCAGATCATGATGCTTCAATTGGTGACATTTTAGGACCATCATTTGCAGCAGAAGCAGTGCCTGATGTGATCGAAGAAATTTTGAATACCTATCTCGATTTGCGTACTGGCGAAGAACGCTTTATTGATACTTATCGTCGTGTCGGCATTCAACCATTTAAGGAGCGTGCATATGCTTAATCCAGCCTTACAGGTGCTGCTTAAAGATGGCACGATCGTAGATAATACCTATCAGTTGATTGGTGAGGATGGCACTATTCCTCAAGGCGATGTTGTTGTGACCACAGCGCAACTCGATCAACTGGAAAATATTCAGGGTAAAAAAGCGCTGTATATCACCGTTGATGATTCTCCTGAAACACACGAATTTCCGCTCAATGATTTTGATACCATTTTTATCGAGTTTGCGGGTTTCAATGATGGTCGTGGTTATTCCTTTGCTGCGCTGTTACGCCGTCAAGGTTATCAAGGCGAATTGCGTGCAGTAGGTGACATTTTTAAAGATGTCCTGAATTATTTAAAGCGCTCTGGCTTTGATAGTTTTGTGGTGAAAGAAGGTAAGGATATTCATGAGGCTGCGGCAGGTTTAAATGATTTTAAACATCCGTATCAGGCTTCAACTGCGGTGGTACAAGCGGAATATCAAACTGGCGCATAATTAAATCGGTAGGATTTGATGGAAAAGCTAAACTTCGGTTTGGCTTTTTTTGTTTGGGCTATTTTTGAGGTAATAAAAAAACCGTACTCTCAAAAGAATACGGTTGATTTTACTGGTGAAGATTAAGCTTTTAACTTCGCCAGTAATTCTTCTTTACTGAGGTTGATCGATTCTGCATCGGTACGTCCTTTATATTCAAACGTTCCTGCATCCAAGCCTTTTTCACCAATGACGATACGATGTGGAATACCTGTCAATTCAAGGTCAGAGAATTTAACCCCAGGACGTTCATTACGATCATCAAGCAGCACATCATAGCCCTGAGCCTGTAATTCAGAATAGAGTGCTTCTGCCGCTTCAAGGGTTTTTGGTGATTTGTGTGCATTCATCGGGACAATTGCCACTTCAAACGGGGCAATAGCAGAAGGCCAGATAATCCCTTTATCATCATAGTTTTGTTCAATTGCAGATGCCACAACACGAGTCACGCCAATACCATAACAGCCCATGGTTACCGTGACTGGCTTGCCATCATCGCCCAAAACAGTGCAGTTCAATGCTTCTGAGTATTTCTGACCCAATTGGAAAATATGTCCAACTTCGATACCGCGTTTAATTTGCAATACACCTTTACCATCTGGAGATGGATCACCATCGACCACATTACGCAGATCATAAACTTCGCTGAACTGTGCATCGCGTTGCCAGTTCACACCTGTGGCATGTTTATCAGTTTCATTTGCGCCTGCAATAAAGTCTGATAATACAGATGCAGCGCGATCTACAATTACAGTCACGCCTTTTTCAACTAAGCCTTGAGGGCCAACATAGCCAGCAGTTAAGCCTAGTTCTTGGAGTTGCGTTTCAGTGGCAAAGGTTAAAGGTGCGGCAATCAATGGGTGATGTTCCGCTTTAATTTCATTTAGTTCATGATCACCACGCAAAAATAGCGCAATCACAGGCACTTTGCCAGCAGCATCTGGATTGCCCTGTACTAACAATGCTTTAACAGATTGCTTTGCATCTGCCTTTAAAAATGCGCAGACATCAGCAATGGTTTTCTGATTTGGCGTGTCAACAATCGTCAATGTTTGAGTTGGTACAGCACGCTCACCGACAAGTACCGCTTCGGCTTTTTCTACATTGGCTGCATAATCTGATTCGCTTGAAAATACGATATCGTCTTCACCACTGTCTGCTAGTACGTGAAACTCGTGCGAACCTGAACCACCAATGGAGCCAGTATCTGCCTGAACAGGACGGAAATTGAGTCCTAAACGGGTGAAAATACGGCAATAGGTGTCATACATATTGTCATAAGTTTCTTGTAGCGATGCCTGATCAACATGGAAAGAGTAGGCATCTTTCATAATAAATTCACGTGAACGCATCACCCCAAAACGTGGACGGATTTCGTCACGGAATTTGGTCTGAATCTGATAGAAGTTAATAGGTAATTGTTTATAACTTTTGAGTTCGTTACGTGCCAGATCGGTAATCACTTCTTCATGCGTTGGACCAAGTACGAACGGATTATCATGACGATCTTTAAAGCGTAAAAGTTCTGGGCCATATTGCACATAACGACCTGATTCTTCCCATAGACTTGCAGGTTGAGTCACGGGCATAAACACTTCAAGTGCGCCTGAACGGTTCATTTCTTCACGAACAATCGCTTCAACTTTATTTAACACACGTACACCCATCGGCAGCCAAGTGTATAAACCTGAAGCCAATTTACGAATCATCCCAGCTCTAAGCATGAGCTGATGCGAAATCACTTCTGCATCATTTGGGGTTTCTCTTAACGTTGCAAATAAAAAGCGGCTTGCGCGCATGGAAACTGTCCTAAAAGTGGGCTCTTTAACAGAGCACGATAAAAACACAAGATTATACGATAAAAAATGAGATGAATATTTCATCTCATTCAACAAAGACCAGATTATGACATTAATTTACGGGTTTGACGCAACAAGAAATTTTTCAGATCATCCAAATAAGTAAAAATCACAGGCACCACCACAAGAGTCAGCAGGGTAGAGGTAATCACACCACCAATCACTGCATGTGCCATCGGCGCACTTTGTTCGCCGCCTTCGCCTAGCCCTAAAGCCAATGGAATCATGCCCATGACCATCGCACTGGTGGTCATCAAGATGGGGCGCAAACGGGTTTTACCTGCCTGAATAATTGCATCATAACGAGTTTCACCACGTTCCATTGCTTTTTTTATGAAATCAATGAGTAAGATTGCATTTTTGGTGACCAGACCCATGAGCATGATGATGCCAATAATAGAAAACAGATTCATGGTACTTTGAAATAAAAATAACGCCAGAAATACCCCAATCAAAGATAAGGGTAAGGATGCCATAATCGCGGCAGGGTGGATAAAACTGTTAAATTGTGAACCGAGTACAATATATATAAACACGATTGATAGAGTAATGGCCGTCAGTGCATAACCCGCCGATTCAGCCATGTCTGCATTTGCACCCTGTGTATCAAAACTATAACCTGCTGGAAGCTTAAAGTTCTTCTGTAACTGTTCAATATCTTTACCAATATCACCTGCTGGACGACCAGAAGTATTGGCTTCGACCAACACTTCGCGAGCCAGATCACGCCGATTAATCTGTGATGCCCCTAAGGTTTGTTCAAACTTTGCAACCGTAGCAAACGGAACCAGAATAGATTGACCATTGGTATCAGTTTTAGAGGAAGTAAGGTAAAGATTTTCCAGATCGCTAGGTAAGGCACGGCTATGTTCTGCAAGCCGTAAATTGACATCATAGGTTTCGCCGCGTTCATCTTGCCAAGTCGTGACATCATCGCCCGCAACCAAAGGACGTATGATATTGCCAATTTGATTGACTGATAAACCCAGATCACTCGCCAAAACACGATTAATTTGAATCGATAAGGTCGGTTTTGGCTCTTTTAATGAACTTTCTAGATCGACCACACCTTTTATTTTTTCCATTTCAGCTATAAAGCGATCTGAAATAGTTTGTAATTCATTTAGATCTGGTCCCTTGATTGAAATCATAATGGGTTTTTGACCACCAGATACGGTTTCATCCGCCGAGGCAACAGAAGTGACGCTAATGCCTGCTACACGTTTTAACCGCTCACGAAACTCATTATTTAATTCAGTTAAGGTTTGACTACGTTGCTGCCTTGGCGTCACGGTTACTCTTAGGCTGGCATGGTTTTTACCCTGATCTGTAATCCCATTGATTACGCCATAGGTTGATTTGACCTGTGGATGTTGGCGAATAATCTGATTGACCTGATCAAGCTTTGCTTGGGTATATTGCAAGGAGGCATCTACTGGGGTTTCAAATTTAATGCGAATCTCGCCTTTATCTGGCGTTGGTACAAATTCGGTTCCAATAAGCTTGGATAATCCTAATGCCCCAATTAACGATGCAATTGCAATTAAAATCGTGATAAAACGAAATCGTAAGGCAAGTTTGAGTAAATGCTCATAAACATGACTTAAGTTGTCGAGCTTTTGAGAAATCCAATTAAAGAAGCGTTTAATCCGACTTGGTGGTTTATTGGTTTTTTTCTCTTGCCAATGTGCTGATAGCATTGGGTCAAGGGTAAAACTAACAAACATAGAGATGAGAACAGCAGTACTGACCGTCACCCCAAACTGATAGAAAAAACGCCCAATAATGCCACCCATAAACGCGACAGGTAAAAAAACCGCGACAATGGTCAGTGTGGTTGCCAAAACAGCCAACCCAATTTCCTTCGTTCCGTCCAGTGCCGCAGTGACATGATCTTTGCCCATTTCACTATGGCGAACAATGTTTTCACGTACTACGATTGCATCATCAATGAGTAAACCAATACAAAGTGATAATGCTAAAAGCGTCATCATGTTGATGCTAAAACCAAATGCCCAGATAAAAGTTAAGGTTCCAAGTAGGGCAATGGGAAGAGTTAAACCTGTGATGATGGTTGAACGGAAAGAGCCTAAAAATAGTAAAACAATCAGAACAGCCAGTAATGCACCTTCAATAATGGTACGCGCTACATCTTTAATCGAGGCGCGAATCCCTTTTGAGCTATCGACAACGACATTTAAACTAGCCCCTTCAGGGAGTTGGGTCTTGATTTTATCTAGCACTTTATAGGTGTTATCCACCACTTGAATCACATTGGCATCTGAACTACGTAAAATATCAACCGCAACGGCTGCTTTCCCATTTAAATATGCACCAGTTTCAAGCTCTGCCTGACTGTCTTCAACCTTAGCAATCTGTTTAAGATAAATTGGTACACCATTTTTATTGGCAACGACTAAATCACCAAAACCATGTGGATAGATCACTTTAGATTGAATTTCGATGACTAATTCAGAATCGGATTGTTTTAGTGAGCCGCCTGGAATTTCGATATTTTCATTTTTTAAAGTACTAATGACTTGATCAATCCCAATGCCATAACTTTGTAGTTGTTGAGGATTGACTTCAATACGAATCTGGCGTTTAGCATCCCCCAGTAAATTCACGGTTCCTACACCCGGAACGGTTCTAAGTTGAGGTAAAATTCGCTGATCCAGATAAGAGCTAAAATCGCGCAAAGACATCGAACCTGATTCAAATACCACCGACATAATGGCATTACTGGCGGGGTCATAACGTTCTACGACAGGATCTTCTATTTCATCTCGAAAATCTGACTTAACCACTGCAATTTTATCACGGACATCTTGCGCAGCGACACTGGATGGAACTTCCAGATTAAATTCGGCAATGATCATCGACAGCCCTTCACTGGACTGTGAGGTAATCTGTTTTAAGCCTGAAATTGTATTGATCTGGTCTTCGAGTTTTTTAGTGATTTCAGATTCGACTGCTTCAGGAGATGCGCCAGGATAATTGGTATAGACCACAACAAAAGGAAAATCGACATCAGGAAATTCTTCTACCCCCATGCGTTGCCATGATGCCAAACCCAAAACCATCAGACAAAACATCATCATGATGGTAAAGACTGGGTATTTGACACTAATTCGGGTAAACCACATAAACTTAATCCTGAAAATCGTTCTTTTATTTATCTTTGTTTGACGTAACTTGAGCTGAGTTTGAAAATACAACAGATTTATTTTCATCCTGATTATCAAATTTAACTCGACTCACGGCATCGGTTGTTTGTAATCCTGAAATAATGGCTTTGTTTTCGGCAAAACGTTTTTCAACAACCTGAACAGGAATTTTACGCAATTTTTGTTGGCGAACGACCCAAACATAAGGGGCATGATCGATACTTTGAATAGCATCCAAAGGAATAATTTGACCCTGAATTTGATCCTTATTTAAGATAAAACCTTCGACAAAAGCACCGATACTCAGTGAATTAATCCTTTCAATAGGTTTCGCAAAAAACTCGATTTGCCGACTTACTTGATCAGCTACAGGTGAAACACGTGTTAAAACTGCATTTAATGGAGTTGAATTGCCTTGAATTGTGTATTGAATCTTTTGGCCGATTTGTAGCGCAGATTGTTGTTCTAATGGTAATTTAGCCTGAATTTCCAGTTGTTCAGGATTCACTATTTCAAATAGAGTTTGTCCTGCTGAAACGGTTTGACCGGGTTCGACATTGCGTTTGGTAATGACACCTGTAAGAGGGCTTCGGATAATACCGTCCTGATCTGCTTTACGTGCAATTTCCAGATTCGCTTTTTGTGCATTCGCTGTTTCAAGTTGAGCTTTGTAGTCGACTTGACTTTGTTCATAATCAACACGTGAAACAAAACCCTGATCTAAAAGTCTTTTTTTACGTTGCATCAAATTATATGAAAGTTCAGCCTGAGCCTGAGCGGATGCAAGGTTTGCCTGCGCTTGAGCTAAACGAGCAGCATTATCCTGATTATTTAAACGGACAAGAACCTGATCTTTTTTGACTTGTTGTCCGACATCGGCATTGACCTGTGTCGCTGTTGCAGAAACTTGTGCCTGAATTGAGCTTTGTTGGATGGCTCGAATTGTTCCTGTAAAAGCTGTTTTACGTTCCAGTGTACCTGTAGAAACCTGTGTTAGATCTTGTGGGATCATCTCGACTGTTTCAGGCGCGTGAGCTTTCGAGGTGTCTGTAGATGTAGAGCGATTACAGCCAGTTAGAATAACGCTGAAGCTAATTAAACAGAGTACAGGGATATAAAATGTAGTGCGTGACACTTTCCGCATGCCTACCCATCCTTAAATAAATGACATTCATTGTTTTATTTGGTGTCAGGATTATAACGATTATTCCAAGGTTTTTAAGCGGTCTATAATGTTGGAATAATGTTCTTGCGTTGTACGGTAACTATTTTGCAGGCTTGAGATATTTTTTTTCAGATTCGCCATGTTCTGATCATTCTGATCGAGTTGATCTTTTAAGCGTTGAGGAATGCTACTTTCTCCCTTGCGCAAGTACTCCATTTCCTGACGTTTAAACGTAATTCGGTCACTTTGTAATTGTTTAAGCTGATCTTGTTGTGACATGATTTGTTTTTTAATACCTGATAAAGCCTGATTTTGCTTTTCGGTTGCAATGGCTACATTTCCATAGGCACGTTTGAGTTTTAAATCTTGCTCCCGCTGACGAGCCAGTGCTTCTCTTTGGCGGGACTGACGCAAATCTGCTTCAGCATTATAAGGTTTATTACGGCGAATGACCTGCATATTGCGATCTAAAGCTTCATAGCCATAACGGATATGCGCAGGTGTTACAGAGCTGCTAATATTGGCAATACCTTTTTGATCATAATAACGATACCAAACAGCATGAGGCTGTTCACTACTCGCATTCGCAATAGGCATCCACAAAAATAGTCCAAATGCAATAATGGAACGACGAGTCATCTGTTTGGATTGTTCCAGAAGCTTTTGACATCTCACCCCATTGTTCATCCTTTTCCCCAATTTAAAAGTGACTAATTTACTTATTTTTAAATAATAATATCTTTATATTAGTTGTAAATTATCCAATTAAAAATAGGAATAACTCAAAAAAAAATCATAAGTTGCTATAAAGTGTGATTGGTTTGGAGATATTTATTAAAAGTGTGTTTAAACATCAAAAAACCTTCATTGAAAACGCAAGTAATTATATGTTAAAAAAGGTCATAATCTGTAAAAACAATGAAAGCCCCGATGATCGACTATAATCATTTTTAATTATTGTCTGTATTAAATAAATGGGGAAAAGGGTCGTTAAATGGAAGATAAATTTCAAAATCTTAAAGTCATGGTAATTGATGATTCAAAAACCATTCGTCGTACGGCCGAAACTTTACTGCAACGTGAAGGTTGTGAGGTTATTACCGCAGTTGATGGCTTTGAAGCGCTCTCAAAAATTGCCGAAACCAATCCTGATATTGTCTTTGTTGATATCATGATGCCGCGTCTAGATGGCTATCAAACCTGTGCGTTGATCAAGAACTCACAGAACTATCAAAATATTCCAGTCATCATGCTGTCTAGTAAAGATGGGTTATTTGATCAAGCCAAAGGCCGTATTGTGGGGTCGGATGAATATTTGACCAAACCTTTTAGTAAAGATGAACTATTAAACGCTATTCGAAATCACGTAAATACATAAATTAAAGAAAACGTTGGGGAATAAAATGGCACGTATTTTAATTGTAGATGACTCACCAACTGAAACATTTCGCTTTAGAGAAATATTAACAAAACATGGTTTTGAAGTCATAGAAGCATCTAATGGGGCGGATGGTGTGACCATGGCTCAAGCAGAGCAGCCAGATTTGGTGCTCATGGATGTAGTTATGCCTGGCGTAAATGGTTTTCAGGCGACTCGTGAAATCAGTCGTGGTGAGAATACCAAACATATTCCAGTTGTAATTGTGAGTACCAAAGATCAGGCAACGGATCGTGTCTGGGGGAAACGTCAGGGCGCTCGAGATTATCTGACCAAACCGATTGATGAAAATAAATTGATTGAAGTGATTCAGCAAAATCTCAATCTAGGATAGTCACTATGGCAGCAAATGGATTTATCGAATTGCTTCGATTGGCAAAACGTGGCAATCGAAGCTACGCTTCCAATCAAAACGAAGTAAACCGATGGTCAGGTATTGCCTTTGAGATGATGGGGCAATATTTTGTTGCGCCGTTGGGGGAAGTCACAGAAGTGATTTATCCTCCAAAATATACACCAGTACCCAATGCTCAAGTATGGGTAAGGGGACTGGCGAATATTCGGGGGAGACTACTCTCGGTGTCTGATTTAACACATTTTGTATCTGGGCAACGGTCTCAGTTTTCACCTACACAAAAAGTATTATGTATCAGTCACAATGACCATTATGTCGGTTTGGTTGTAGATCAGGTTCTGGGGATTCAGCACTTTAATAAACGCAGTTTTTTTTCTAAAAGTGATGAGCTAGATCAAAAATTAAAAGATTATTGTCAGGGTTATTTTTATCAACATAACCAGCGTTGGCATGTTTTTTTATTTAGTCAGCTACTGAAAAATCCACAGTATATGAATGCTTCAGCAAGATTTATAAATTAAATTCCTACGCAATCAAGTCAATCAAGCGTATTCAGGAGAAAAGCTGCATGGGCTTTAAACTAAAAAAGAAAAACACAGCTGAAAGTGCGGTTAAAAAAGACGGTTCTGCATTTTTTGCCAAAATACAGGCTCAGATTGATCAATTTTCACGACTGTTTGGGGAAAGTGAAAAATCTAAACCGATCATTTATGCGGCCATTATCTTTTTATTTTTGGCAATCCTAACGCTGATTTACTTGTTCTATAGCGTACCACGTAACAACGAATTGACACGGAGTCTGGGACAATTACGCCTATTGTCACAGACCATTCCACGTCAGGCTACAGATGCAACTGCCTCTGGTTCACCTGAAATGATTGCGAACCTGAAAAAATCACAAGAGCAATTTGCGCAAAATCTGGAAAATGTCCAAGATATTTATGGAACATCTTCAGATGAGTATAAAAAAGTAGACGAACTCTGGAAAAATGTTTCGACCAATGTAGATTTGATTACTTCGCAACAAAAACTTATTAATCAACTCTATGACACCAATATTGCGATTGGCGAATCAATTCCAGGGATTCAGGCTGAATACAACCTGATGGTTGACCAAATGGCACGTTTAAATATGCCAAGTAGTCAGGTGGTGATTGCTAAAAACCAAGTATTCATTGCAGAGCGTATTCTTCGTTCGATTGGCTCGGTATTGGTTGGCACAGAAAATGCTCGTGCATCGGCAGATGATTTTAGTGCCGATATTGAAACTTTTGGTGCTTATCTCAATGCTCAGTTAAACGGCAGTACAGATTTGGGTGTAGAGCGTATTGGTGATTCAACCTTACGTGAATCTGTAGAAAGTATTAAATCTGAATATGATGAAGTACTAAAAACAGCAGCATCTACAGTATTTAAAAATGCCAACCAGATTGTAAAAGTCCGTCAAGCATCTTCTCAGATTTTTTCTCAATCTGATGACATGCTCAAATCATTGAATAATCTTTCAGATAAAGCCGATTCTGGTTGGTCAAGTATTATTCCAGCGGTTTTATTACTGTTATTCCTTGGTGGTTTTACATATACCATCCTCAAACTTTTATCTTTGCGTAGTGCAATGGATAAAACGCGTGTAACTCGCTTACAAGATGAGTATGACCGTAACCAGAATGCAATTTTACGTTTACTGGATGAAATTGCAGATTTGGCAGACGGTGACTTGCGTTCGTATGCAACAGTATCGGAAGACTTTACAGGAGCAATTGCTGACTCGATTAACTTTGCGATTGATCAGTTACGTGATCTGGTTTCTCGTATTACCGATACGTCTCAGGAAGTGGCACGTTATACGCAAGATACCCAGACCATTACCAATCAGTTAGCTGAGGCATCTGAGCATCAGGCACAGGAAATTGCGGGTGCATCTGCTGCAATTAACGAAATGGCGGTTTCGATCGATCAGGTATCTGCCAATGCTGCCGAATCTGCTGAGGTTGCCGAGCGTTCAGTAAAAATTGCATCTAATGGTGCAGACGTTGTAAACCGTTCTATTGTCGGGATGGATACCATTCGTGAACAGATTCAGGAAACGTCTAAGCGTATTAAACGTTTGGGTGAGTCTTCTCAGGAAATTGGAAACATTGTCTCTTTGATTAACGATATTGCTGACCAAACTAACATTCTGGCATTGAATGCCGCGATTCAGGCATCGATGGCAGGGGAAGCAGGACGTGGTTTCGCCGTGGTTGCCGATGAAGTACAGCGCCTTGCAGAGCGTTCGGCTTCTGCAACCAAACAGATTGAAGGCTTGGTTAAAACCATTCAGACAGATACCAATGAAGCAGTAATTTCAATGGAACAAACGACGTCTGAGGTTGTGCGTGGTGCTAATTTGGCGAAAGATGCGGGTGTTGCACTTGATGAAATTCAAAGCGTATCGAATAACTTGGCAAAACTGATTGCAAACATTTCCAATGCTGCAAAACTTCAGTCTGCATCGGCCAGCCATATTGCCAATACGATGAATGTCGTACAGGAAATTACCTCACAAACCACGACGGCAACCTTTGATACGGCACGTTCGGTTTCTGAACTGGCGAATATGGCGGAGTCATTACGTGAGTCTGTATCAGACTTTAAACTACCTGATTAAACTTTGAGTTATACTTTGGGATAGACTTTGAGCTGT
Source organism: Acinetobacter guerrae (assembly GCF_009372255.1). Lineage (GTDB taxonomy): Bacteria > Pseudomonadota > Gammaproteobacteria > Pseudomonadales > Moraxellaceae > Acinetobacter > Acinetobacter guerrae. Next base: position 269,136 of record NZ_LXGN01000005.1, on the reverse strand, counting down.
CCCAAATAAAAAATGCATCGTCAAGATGACTTCTTGAGAGGGAAGTCACTTGCGTGATGGTGGTAGATCATGTTTCACCATCAAAGGTGGATAAACGAAAGAAGCCTTCGTTATGAAAGAAATATTAAAACATCTTGTTGAAACAATAAACTTACCTGAAGACAGTTATCTTGATCAGGATCCAGAAATTCTTGAAATTTTTATTGAAGAACTAGAAGAAATTTTTCAAGAACTGAATCAACTTATTCCGCAATGGATGGCTCAGCCAGATGAACACCAGTCTTTGGTGGAAGTCCGCCGCCATTTTCATACGCTAAAAGGGTCTGGGCGTATGGTGGGAGCCAAGTCATCTAGTGAGTTGGCTTGGACAGTTGAAGAAACACTGAATCGAATTATTGCGAAAACATTACCATTGACTCTGGATTTACAGCGCTATGTACACGCTGTATTTAATTTGTATCGCTTTAAATTTTATGACGATTTTAAACAAATTCAGGCACATGCGTTAGATATTCGTCCTTTGATTTTATTAGGACAACAACTTCAACAACAGCAAAGTGTAGAGCCTGCTTTGGAGGAGTTGCTCATTTTAGCTGAACGGTTGAACGCTACCTCTGTAAATACAGGTCTTGAAATTCAGGAAGAACAGTTTACTGAAACTGAAAAGCCAATTGAACTTGAGTCTAGAGCGATTGCTGATTTGAGTGTTGAATCTGTAAATACCCAAGATAAAGGTTTAATTGAGGAAACACTGGCAATTTTCCTTGAAGAAGCAGAAGAGCATTTACAAACTGTGGATGCTTTCTTACAACAAGATGAGCCAACCGATCAAAGCTATAATCAATTGATTCGTGCTTTGCATACTTTACGCGGCAGTTCATCGATGGCTCATATTCAGCAAGTGTTTGATGCCAGTAGTAAAGTTGAAACGCTATTTAAGACATTGATGCAGGATGAATTGGAATCTACATCCAATGAAACCGCTTTACTGACTCATTATGCTGAATTCGTTCGTGATTATTTGCATACCTTGCATCAGCAAGGGTCTCAGCAACAGCTTGATAAAATTGATCAAAAATTCAATCAGGCGTGGGAAAATTATGGCTTTAATATCGAAGAAATTGCACATGAAGCGCAACACCCGCAAGGCGTGGTTACATCGTTATTACAGCTAGAAATCGACAACCTGCTAAATGCCGATTATGAGTTTGAAAAGCGTGCCAAACATGAATTTCCTGCTTATATTCAGCAGTTGATTCAAGAGGCAATGTCTTTAATTGAACATACTCATAATCGTGCTTCGCAGGGTGTGCATGATTATTTATTGCAATTAAAACCCGCATATGAATCACTACTGCAAAAACCAGAATTACTGCATATCGATTTCGCTTTTGATATTTTTGGGCAAGCACATCAACAGGTCATTCATTTATTCGATACGCTAGCAGCAGGCCAACGTGTCAATCTTGGACAAGAGCAACAAAATATTCTGAATGAATTGCAGGATTTTGTTCAACAAGATATTGAAACATCTATTGTTGAGCCGTCAACTTCAACGGTGGAACAGCAAAATACGCGAATTGAGCAAGTCGTGCCTGCGTCTGAACCAGCAAGCCCACAGTTTGATTTATCGCAAATTTCTGCACGCATTCAACAGGATCATCAGCATATTGAAGCTGAACAAGCCAATCGTAATTTTGATGCGGATCTTCTTGATATCTTTTTGGAAGAAGCGGATGAACTACTGGCGGGTATTGATGCAGATTTAAATACTTGGTCGCAGCAACAAACTAATACTTCAGCGTTGAATAATCTGATGCGTTATTTGCATACCTTAAAAGGTGGTGCGAATATGGTTCAGGCAACGTACATGGGCTTGATCGCACATGAGTTAGAAACGATCTATGAACGTTTAATCCATGGGCAAATACATTCCTCTGCAAATCTCATCCAGATTATTCGTCTGGTGCAAGATGATATTGCCGATCGTATCCAAACTTTGCGTGATCAGGCAATCGATTATCCTGCAACACAGGTAATTGAAATACTTAAAAATATTGAACAAGTTTTACAAGGTGTATCTCAGCAGTCTCAGCCTGATATCTCAAGTCAGAATGAACCTGCCGAAACTGTATTGCCAGATGACATCATTGATGCACAGAATAAAGATTCTGTCAGTGAAACAGCTATTGATTTTATTGAGCCTGAATCCATCAGTGAGCCAGCGGTTATTGAAGAGTCTGAGACCACAATAGCAGCTGATAAATATGATCAGCAATCTGAGCTAGATGATGTGCAATCTCTAGTTGAAGCAACATTTTATGAAGAAGCCGAAGAATTACTTGAAACGGCGAATCAGTTGCTTCTTCGCTGGTTTGATGATCGTTCAAACCGTAGTCTACTTCTTCAGTTACAACGTGCAGTGCATAGTCTGAAAGGCGGTGCACGTATGGCAGAACTAGAACCTGTTGCTGTCATTGCTTCACATCTTGAAAATGCGTTTGAACAGTTTGCTGTGAAAAACTTTAATTCAAATGTCTATGACCATTTATTGTTAACAGCATTTACATGGTTAAAACAGGCGATTTTTGAACGTTCATATAATAACTATGATGGTCTAAAGCATACCTTGGAACGACTTGAGTTTGTCGATACCAATGCTCAAATTCCGAGTAAACTCGCTCGTGCAGATTTATTTTTGCAAGAACAGGTGATGGAGTTTGTACAGGGTGATGGTACAGAACCACCCTCTATGCTAGGTGAATGGGATAATACGACACAGGTCGATGATTCAAATGAGATGATTCGTGTTTCTGCCGATCTGATTGAAAAAATGATTAACCTGTCTGGTGAAAATGCCATTAACCGTTCCCGTATCGAAATGGATTTGGGACAATTGGGCAATACACTGGTGGAAATGGAACTTGCTATCCAACGTCTGGCAGATCAGTTACGTCGTATGGAAGGTGAGCTAGAAAGTCAGATCATTGCCAAACATGGCACGGAAAATTCGCGTTATACCGATTTTGACCCGTTAGAAATGGATCAATATTCATCTCTGAATCAATTGTCAAAATCGCTTGCCGAATCTGCGTCGGATCTGGTGGACTTTAAAACGACATTATCAGACAAGATTCGTGATACCGAAGGTTTATTATTGCAACAGTCGCGCATTCAGGCCGAGATTCAGGAAAGTTTGATGCGTACCCGACTGGTACCTTTTTCACGATTATTGCCACGTTTACAACGGATTGTGCGTCAGACTGCAACCACACTCAATCGTCCTGCAGAGTTAATTGTTCAGAATACCGAAGGTGAACTGGATCGTAATATTCTAGAACGTTTGGTTACGCCACTTGAGCATATGTTGCGTAATGCAGTCGATCATGGTTTAGAAGATCGTGAAGAACGTTTGAAACTGGGTAAACCTGAAACAGGGCGTATTGAACTGAATATCAGCCGTCAGGGAACGGATGTTCTGGTGAGTTTTAGCGATGATGGTAAAGGTATTGATGTTGAGCGAATTAAAGCCAAAGCCTTACAAAATGGTCTAATGACTTCCGATCAAAAACTTGATGCACAGGAAATTCTACAATACATTTTCCATCCTGGATTTAGTACAGCTACGGCTGTAACCCAAATTTCGGGTCGTGGAGTCGGACTTGATGTGGTGCAAAGTGGCATCAAAACACTGGGTGGTCATGTCACAGTCGAGTCTAAACTTGGCTCAGGAACAACCTTTACTATTCGTGTTCCAACGACCGTCGCTGTAAGTGATGCCCTTATGGTGAAAGTTGGCGATCAGCAATTTGCATTGCCTTTGGCACAGATTGATCGGATCGTACGAATTGCACCTTCAACTTTAGAGCAATATTTTAATAGTCAGGAAGACTATTTTAATATCGACAACACATCTTATCGGTTACGTTATCTAGCTGAATTTGTAGCCAATCAGCCTATTCCAAAATTATCAGGGGTAGCACATTCATTACCTGTGTTACTGGTAAAAGGCGCGCATGGTCAGACCATTGCGCTATTGGTAGATCAATTGGTAGGTTCACGTGCGCAAATCGTGGTTAAACCTATTGGTCAGCAATTTGCAAGTATTGGAACAGTGGCGGGTGCCACAATTCTGGGGGATGGTCATGTTTGTCTAATCTTGGATGGACAAAATATTGCCAGACAGATTCAGGCAACACAACGTAATAAACAATCTATTGATGGCAGGGAAAAAACGCGTCATACCGATGAACGTCGTTTAGTGATGATCGTGGATGACTCTGTGACTGTACGTAAAGTCACTTCGCGTTTATTAGAGCGTCAAGGCTTTGATGTGGTCACTGCCAAAGATGGTGTCGATGCGATGGAGCAGCTTGAAAATGTCAAACCAGATTTGATGTTGCTAGATATCGAAATGCCTCGTATGGATGGTTTTGAGGTCACGAATTTGGTGCGCCATCATGAATTACATCAAGACATGCCAATTATTATGATTACTTCACGTACAGGTGAAAAGCACCGTGAACGAGCATTGTCACTTGGTGTGAGTCATTATATGGGTAAACCTTTCCAAGAAGCAGAACTGCTTGCCAATATTGAAGCCTTACTTGATACACGTTTAGGGAGTTACTGATGAATACAGATAACACCGCAGTACCACAAATTGATCAACAGGAACTTCAACATTTAATTACAGTTTCAACTGGATTTATCGATGCTTATATTATTGAGTGTCATGATCGGGTGCCGATGCTATTACCACAAAATATTGTCTTGTCTGCATTAGATACTCAAGTCGATGCACAAACGATTGAGTGGCATGATCTAAAATTGCCTGTATATGCTGTAAACGATCCTACAACAATTCAAGGCGTGGCATTGGTTATAGAAGCGGAGGATGTTGCACAGCGTTTTGCATTGATGTGTAACACGATGCCGCAGTCAATTCGTTTACGTATTTCAGAAGTGGTAGATGAAGAAATGATTGAATCTGATCCAATGGTTTTTAAATGGGTGAAAATCGCAGATCAGCATTTTCATGTGCCTCATCTGGAAAATATTCAGAAAAGTCTAGGCATTTTATAGTTTGAATTGCTCTAAAAAAACAAACCCCAGTTGAAATAACTGGGGTTTGTTTTTTGTCTTGGTCTTGGCTAGTTAAGACCCAATGACGATCATCATGTATTCGTTTTTTCATACTGTACTCCTGATCATATTTTGATATGAATCGGTTAATCCCACGCAGAAGATTTTAACCATTGTTTGGTTTGTTTGCGGTTGCGTCGATGCTGTGCTTGAGGCTTTTCAGTTTCATGCATTCCACCCTTATGCAGCAACGGTGATAGAGCCACCTGATTTCTAACTTTGATTTGTGATGTCTGTTTAAGTTTCATGAAGTAATCCTCGTATTTTACGTTTTAAACATCAGTGAATAATCGGATGATATTCATTTGTCTATGTCGCTCTTTTTACAATCAACAAACTTATAGAGGTATAAAAAAACCTAGCGAATGCTAGGTTTGATATGCATTCGGACAAATGATGATTGACATTTGTCCGTGAGCTGACAACATGCCAATAATTAGTAAGGATGATCCTGTAAAGTTGGCACGTTGTGACTCCTATAAAATTGCAATTCTTTGAAGAACTGCATAGATGATTGAATATTGATCGTCATCATAATCCTTTCGCTTTAAAAGTCAAGGAATGGACAATCATTATTAAATTCAAAAATTATTCCTGATCTGGTTTGATATTCATCTCATGATAAGGCACTAATTTGGTTTTATATTTCCATTTATAGCTTAACCAAATCACTAAAAATAATGGAATACTGATATAGGTAGAAAGTAAGCCCATCCAGTCAACTTTACCACCTAAAACTGCTTGGTAGTTTTGTCCCAAAATAATGATTGAACATAAAATAAATGCAAACCACGGTGCAAAAGGGAAAAACTTGGCACGGTACGCCAGATCTTCCAGTTTATGACCTTGAGCCAGATAGCCTTTGCGAAAACGATAGTGCGAAATGGCAATGCCGAGCCAAACAATAAAACCACACATGCCTGACATATTGAGCAACCAGTTAAAAACGGCTTGCTCTCCGATAAAGGTGGTCAGGAAACATAATGCTGCAATGGCTGTCGTGGCATAAAGTGCATTCATTGGTACGCCACGCGTATCTAGTTTTGAAAACCACTTCGGTGCACGACCTTCACGAGCCATGTCAAATAGCATACGAGTTGAAGAGTACATGCCTGAATTACCTGCTGATAAAATAGCAGTTAAAATCACGGCATTCATTAGACTGGCGGCAAATGCAAAACCGACTTTTTCATAGAGTAAGGTAAATGGAGATAAGGCAATATCACTACTAGATGCCGCTTGTAATAAACGCGGATCATCATAGGAAATTAAAGTGCCGATGATAAAAATACACACAATATAAAACAGTAAAATTCGCCAGAAAATCTGTTTGATGGCAAGCGGTATAGTGCGTTTCGGATCTTTGGATTCACCTGCGGCAACGCCGACCATTTCAGTCCCCTGAAAAGAGAATCCTGCAATCATTGCTACGCCAATCATCGCTTGTAATCCGCCGACAAAAGGTGCGTCTTTATAGGTCCAATTACCAAAAGTCGCCATTCCTGGTGTCATCATAATTTTGATGATCATGGAAAATCCAATAATAATAAAGGCAATGATTGCGACGACTTTGACCATAGAAAACCAAAATTCACTTTCACCAAAACCTTTGACTGTCATAGCATTGATGGCAAAGATCACCACCAGAAAAATGCCACTCCAGTAGAAACCTGGCAAGTCTGGAAACCAGAATTTCATGATGAGCTGAACCGCAACCAACTCAAAGGCAACCGTAATCGCCCAGTTGTACCAATAGTTCCAGCCTAATGCAAAACCAAAACCATCTTCGACGTAACGGCTACCATAAGTAAAAAAGGCGCCAGAAGTTGGATTGTGGGTGGCGAGCTCCCCCAAACTGGTCATCAGAAAGTAAATCATGATGCCAATCAAGGCATAGGCAAGCAATGCTCCACCCGGGCCAGCATTGGCAATGGTTGAACCTGAGGCAAGAAATAAGCCTGTGCCGATCGAACCGCCAATCGCGATCATATTTAAATGACGAGCACCGAGCTTACGCTGAAGCTTTTCAGGTTGAATCGTTTCAGTCATGAAAATTCCTTCGTCATTAAGACGCTTGGGCATAGAGCACTTTGAATCCTTGTTGATCCGCAAGGACGTTGCAGCAACCAAATTGTTGTTCGATCAAAAGAGCATAATTTAAGAAACGGTTTGCCACGATCCACAACTCCCCATTGAGGGTTAAGTGCTTTTTGGCTTGCTTACATAGCCCTTCACTGGCGGCATAGTCTGTATGAATCCCTTGATGAAAAGGAGGGTTACTGACAATCGCATCCAATTGTTGTGGCGCGTCATGAATCCCCGTGACTGCCTGAATATGAAGCTGTTCTAAATTAAGTCCATTTCGATGAAATGTCATTTCGGTAGAGCATAGGGCAAAGGCATCGACATCTAGCGCATAAATTTCATTTTTGCTATTTAATTTCGCCAGATATGCGCTTATTACGCCTGCACCGCAACCAAAGTCGGCAAGTTTACCTGATTTTATATTATTTAGATAAGGTAAAAGAATGGCTGTACCAACATCAAGATGATTTTGGCTAAATACACCCGGTAGGGCACAGATATGAAGTTCGGTTTGATTGATGTGTAAGGTATAGGTTTTTACCCAATTTTGTAGCGGCTTTAGTGTGTCTGTTTTTTCCAAAATACATTGCCAAAGTTGACAATGACGTGCGCTATCGAGTTTAAGATTTTTACCTAACGGTTGTAGTTGTTTGGCAGCACGTTCCACACCGCCTTTTTTCTCACCCACCAGAAAAATCGATTGACCTTGCTTAAGATGACTCGCAACAACATGCAAAATATAGCTGAGTAACTCTTTTGATTTTGGTACAAAGATGATGACTTGATCGATATCGGTCTTTGGAAATTCAACTGAAAAATGCGTATCAAACTGCTGCTGCTCGAAATATTGATGATCAGCAAAGTTCCATGTCCAGATCGAAACATCTAAATTTTTAGATAATTCATGACTCAAATGATCAGCAGGTGCATTGATCAGTAACAGCTTGCCTGATAGAAATTGTTGCTGACGAAGTACCACTTCACTACGTGGATCCATGTTCATCTCTCAAGAATAATAAAGCCCAGTTAAACTGGGCAAATGTATCAAATTGCCCAATCTATGGTTGTTGTTCAGATTGGTTATGCTCAGGTAATACAATATTTAAAATGAGTGCCGCAATACCACCTGTCGCTACACCTGAACTAAAAATATTTTTAAATAACTCTGGTAAGTGTTCAAGAATTTGCGGTACTTGTGCAACACCGAGTCCTAATGCCAATGAAATCGCAATAATCAGTAGCGCACGACGATCCAGATGAATACTAGACAAGATATTGATACCTGAAGCAGCAACAGCTCCAAACATGACCATGACAGCACCACCTAATACTGCTTGAGGTACGGCTTGAATTACACCAGAAACAATCGGAAATAAACCGAGTATGATCAATAAAATAGCAATCCAGATACCGACATAGCGACTGGCTACACCCGTGAGTTGGATAACACCATTATTCTGTGCAAAAACTGAACTTGGGAAAGTATTAAATAAACCTGCAAGCAGAGAATTTGCACCATTAACCAGTACGCCACCTTTAATACGCTCCATCCATTTTGGGCCATTTACAGGTTCATTGGAGAGTTTACTGGTTGCAGTAATATCACCAATTGCTTCCAAAGAAGTCACCAGATAAATAAAAGCCATGGGGATGAATAAGCTCCAAGAAAAGCTTAAACCAAAGTGCATTGGCGTTGGAATCTGTATGATGGGTGTTTCGTGTAAACCTGAAAAATCCAGATGTCCCATGAAACCTGCCAGAACATAACCTGCAATGAGTGCAATCAGAATTGCAGAACTTTTAATCCAGATAATCTGAATACGATTCAGCAGGATGATCAAGCCAAGTACTGTACAAGACATAATCAGGTTATCTGTACTCGCAAAGGTTTGGTTTTGCATCGCCTGATAACCACCGCCCATACTGATCAAGCCTTCCTTGATTAAGGTTAAGCCAATCAGAAGTACCACAATTCCTGTGACCAGTGGTGTGATCAGTCTCTTTACCCACGGTAGAATACGAGATACACCCATTTCAATGAATGATCCCGCAATGACCACCCCAAAAATTGCTGCCATAACTTGATTGACAGGCGTTCCTGCGGCCACCATCGCGCTACCAATTCCAATAATCGGGCCGATAAAGTTAAAACTGGTGCCTTGAACAATGAGTAAGCCTGCGCCAAAAGGTCCCACTTTCTTACATTGTAAAAAAGTCGCAATCCCCGAAATAACCAAAGACATGGATAAAATCATGTTGGTTTCTTCGCGAGAAACACCCAGTGCCAGACAAATCAGTAGCCCTGGTGTAACAATAGGGACAATAATTGCTAAAAGATGTTGCAGGGCTGCAAGAAAAGAGACAAATGGAGTAGGTCGGTCATTTAGTCCATAAATTAGGTCAAGTTTGTCACCTAATTTGGGCGTAGAGTCTTGTAAATCAGCCATGGGAAGAGAAATCTTAAACTTCAAATTGGCGCTATTCTAATCGAGATAATCTCTTTAACCCAAGAGAAAAAGACAAAGACATGAAAAAAACGAGCAGATGTCAATAAACTGTCACTACTTTTATGTAGGATTTTTCTGTATAATTTGCCCTCAAGTTTTAGGCTTATCGAATTTTCATGTCAGATATCAAAAATCTCCGCAATATTGCAATTATTGCACACGTCGACCATGGTAAAACCACGCTTGTCGATAAACTTCTACAACAATCAGGTGCTTTAGGTGATCGTGCAGGCGAGATTGAGCGTGTCATGGACTCGAACGCACTTGAAAGTGAACGTGGTATTACTATTCTTGCAAAGAATACTTCGATCACTTGGTTAGATAAACGTACTGATATTACTTACCGTATCAATATCGTGGATACCCCGGGACACGCCGACTTTGGTGGTGAAGTAGAACGTGTACTTTCAATGGTAGACTGCGTATTGCTTCTGGTAGATGCTCAGGAAGGCCCAATGCCACAAACACGTTTTGTGACACAAAAAGCCTTTGCACGTGGTCTTAAACCAATCGTGATTATCAATAAAGTAGATAAACCGAGCGCTCGTCCAGACTGGGTGATCGATCAAGTTTTTGATCTATTTGATAACTTGGGTGCGACTGACGAACAGTTAGATTTCCCAATTGTTTATGCTTCAGGCTTACGTGGTGTTGCAGGTCCAGCGCCAGAAGAATTGGCTGAAGACATGACTCCGTTGTTTGAAACGATTGTTGATATCGTTGAGCCGCCAGCAGTTGATGCTGATGGTCCTTTCCAGATGCAAATTTCATCGCTTGACTATAACAGCTTCGTTGGCGTGATCGGTGTTGGTCGTATTCAACGTGGTTCAGTTAAAACGAATACTCCTGTGACTGTGATTGATAAAGAAGGTAAGACACGTAATGGTCGTATCTTAAAAATCATGGGTTACCACGGTTTAGAGCGTATTGATGTTGAAGAAGCATCTGCGGGTGACATCGTATGTATTACAGGTATCGATGCATTAAACATTTCTGACACTATTTGTGATCCGAAAAATGTTGAAGCATTACCTCCATTATCTGTAGATGAACCAACGGTATCGATGACATTCCAAGTCAACAACTCACCGTTTGCGGGTAAAGAAGGTAAATTTGTCACTTCACGTAATATTCGTGAACGTCTTGATCGCGAATTGATTCATAACGTTGCGTTACGTGTAGAAGATACAGACAGTCCAGACCGTTTCAAAGTATCTGGTCGTGGTGAACTTCACCTTTCTGTTTTGATTGAAAACATGCGTCGTGAAGGCTTTGAGATGGGCGTTTCACGTCCACAAGTCATCATCAAAGAAGTTGATGGTGAAAAACAAGAGCCATACGAAAACGTGACTTTTGATGTTGAAGAACAACATCAAGGTGCAGTCATGGAGCAAATGGGTCATCGTAAAGGCGAAATGACCAATATGGAAGTGGACGGTAAAGGCCGTATCCGTATTGAAGCGACTGTTCCTTCACGTGGTTTGATTGGTTTCCGTTCAGAATTCTTAACCATGACTTCTGGTACAGGGATTATGACATCAAGCTTCTCGCATTATGGTCCTGTTAAACAAGGTACTGTTGCGAAACGTCAAAACGGTGTATTGATTTCAATGGTTCAAGGGACTTGCTTGGGCTATGCATTGTTCAGCTTGCAAGACCGTGGTCGTTTGTTCGCTAAACCACAGTTAGAAGTTTATGAAGGTATGATCGTCGGGATTAACTCTCGTTCAGATGATATGGTAGTAAACCCAACTAAAGCAAAACAACTGACTAACGTTCGTGCCTCTGGTACAGACGATGCGTTAACTTTAACACCTGCAATTGAATACACGCTTGAACAAGCACTTGAATTCATTGAAGATGATGAGTTAGTTGAAGTTACTCCTAAATCAATTCGTATCCGTAAGCGTTATTTGACTGAAAATGAACGTAAACGTAATCGCGATAAATAATTTGATTTTGATCTAAGATCAGTAAGTAAACCGCTAAATTCGTTTAGCGGTTTTTTATTTGCAATAAAATGTTTTGTTAAGCATGCTTAAGTTCATATTTTCATTCAAATAAAAAATGTTGTTAAAGTGTGAAATAACTTTCTTTTTTTTGGAAAAACATTAAATTAACATTCATTAGTACATCATTCATTAACAGCGTTAATCAGCCGTAATGAAAACAAAAATTAAGGGAATAGCGGTTCCCGTCTGGAGAAAATTGACATGAGTATTATTCAAGAATTCAAAGAATTTGCTGTCAAAGGCAATATGATTGATTTAGCTGTCGGTGTCATCATCGGTGGAGCATTTGGTAAAATTGTTGATTCATTAGTGAAAGACATCATTATGCCTTTGATTAGTGTGATTACAGGTGGTGGTGTAGATTTTACCCAGAAATATATTGTGCTTGGTGCAAATCCTAATAATTTACAATCATTGGATGCTTTGCAAAAAGCAGGTGTCAATGTGTTGACCTACGGTAATTTCCTGACCATTTTAATTAACTTCCTGATTTTGGCATGGGTCGTGTTTCTGATGGTGAAATTGATTAATCGTATGCGCCGCAAGGAAGAAGAAGCTCCTGCTGCTACACCTGAGGATATTCAATTGTTGCGTGAAATTCGTGATGAGTTAAAACAACGTCCACAATCTTAATTTGGATCAGTTTTTAAAACGGCATAATTTTATGCCGTTTTTTTATGCTTTATAGATGAGCATGTCAATTAACATTCTAGTTATGTCAGTGACTTGAGCTTTCTATCAGAATCCTTAAAATAAAGCGACTGAAACATGCGCTAACAATAGGATTACTCCGACATGAACCGACTTTTTGCCTATGGAACCTTATGTCCAGATCGTGAAAATGCACATATTCTGAGAGATATTGGAGGAGAATGGCGTAAGGCTTCGGTCTCAGGTGTTGTTCATACACTGGATTGGGGACCAGATCAGGGCTTGCCAGCACTTGTTCTGGATGAAAATTCACCTAAAGTATCGGGATTAGTTTTTAGTACCGATAAACTGGCCGATCATTGGGCAATGCTAGATGAGTTTGAAGGTTTTCAATATCAGCGAGTCAAGGTAATGGTTGAGCTAGAGACAGGTGAAATGATTGAAAGCTGGACATACCAAATGAATCCGCATGCAAAAAAAGAGCAAACACAGGGCAGGACTTAAGTTTTAAGCCCTGCTAAAACACAGACTAAGCAAATTCAGTTCTAAATTTAACTTCGACCAGATGAAAGCCAAACTGACTTTTGATTGGGCCATGCAAGATTCGTTCGGCAGCAGTAAACACAAGTTTGTCAATCACAGGGACCAATTGACCCTTTTTAACTTCGCCAAGTTCTCCGCCACGTTTGGCAGAGTTACAGGTTGAATACTGTTTTGCGATTTTTGAAAAATCAGCACCAGATAAAATTTTCTTTTTTAGCTGTTCCGCAAGATCTTTGTCTTTAACCAGAATATGTCGAACAATTGCAGTTTGCATGGGCAAGGCTCCCGAATCTGTTGAGGACAAATTTTAAACTTTGACACGTTTTAGAGGTTGGCATTGGGGGCAAAACACACTGGCGCGTTGCCCAAGTTTGAGATTTTCCAGTGCTGTTTCACAGTTTACGCACATTTCTCCTGCACGACCATACGCCAATAAAGTTTGCTGAAAATAGCCATTTTCACCGACTGCATTGGTAAAGTCACGCAAAGTTGAACCACCTAGCTGAATGGCTGAGGTTAAAATGCGCTTGATTTCAATGACCAATTGGCTCATCTGCTTTTTGCTTAAACTATGCGCGGGTTGAGCGGGATGAATGCCTAAGTTAAACAGACTTTCAGTCGCGTAAATATTACCTACACCCACCACTACGTGATTATCCATAATTGCAATTTTTATGCCGACTTGTTTGCTTTTAAGCTTTTGATAAAGATAATCAGCATTAAAATCATCACTTAACGGTTCTGGGCCAAGTGGATTCAGTAGTTTGGTTTGGGACTCATCATTGAGCCATAAAATACAGCCAAAACGACGTGGATCGTGATAACGTAATTGCGTACCATCCTCAAAACTTATCATCAAATGATCATGTTTGCGTAATTCATCCTGAGCTGTAGCCAGACGAAAACCGCCCGACATGCCCAGATGCCATAGCATCTGATCTTGCTCAAACTCAGCCAGAATATATTTGGAACGTCTTTTTAAACCCAATAAACGCTGTCCTTTCAGCCGAGAAATATCTTCTGGAATTGGCCAGCGTAATCGTGACTCTCTAACTTCAACGTTTAGTACACGTTGCTCTAATAAGGGCAATAAACTGGTTTTTGTCGTTTCAACTTCAGGTAATTCTGGCATTTACGGCTCGATAAAATCATTCGGTGTTAATATGGGGATGATTACATCAATGACAAACCTGAGCGGTTGTGTCATCTATAAATATTGTGTCATTTCCTTTCATTTAATTCACTTTTGGAACTGAGATGTCAGAAATTTTACCATTAACATGGTTTCAACGTGATACATCGATTGTGGCTGAACAATTAATTGGCTGTCAGCTTTGTGTACGTCAGGACAATGGTGAAATTCTACGTTGTATCATCAGTGAAACAGAAGCTTATTTAGGAATTCGCGATAAAGCCAGTCATAACTACGGTGGACGACATACTGCCCGAACCGAGGTGATGTATCGATCTGGCGGGCATATTTATGTCTATCTTATCTATGGTATTCATCATATGCTTAATTTAATTACGCAGACTGAACGTGAACCTGAGGGAGTGATGCTTAGAGCTGCTTTTTTCGAAGATGCCGTTTCTAAAACAGACTTCAAGCATTTATCTGGTCCTGGAAAATTGACTAAACGATTAGGTATTTCAGACAGATTTAAAGGCAAAACATTAGGTGTCGAAACAGGGTTATGGGTGGAAAATAAGACCCTTCAGCCAGAAGTCGTTCGAGAAAAACGGATTGGAATCGACTATGCCGAGGAAGCAAAAGACTGGTTGGAACGCTATTGCTGGAAAGATCATCCCAGTTTAAGCCGCTAAAATTTTGACCGATCAATCAAAATAACCAAATTGATATATTGAAAATGAGCGTGATTGATTAAAATCGCTTTTTGTCGATATGTTAAACTTTAGATACTAAATTATATAACAAATATTTTTTGGCTCATCATAGATATTAAAGGATAACTGAATGCGCTTTATGCAATTCAATACATTATATTCTTCCATGTTTTTACTTTCTGGTTTCAGTATTAGCGGTTCTGCGTGGGCACAAGTGCAAGAACCAGTTGCATTGCCGACCATTAAAGTAGAAGCAACTCGTACTGATACAACGTATTTGCAAACTCCTGCTTCGGTTTTTCGCATTGATGCGCCCAAGCAGGATGAAAGCTCACAGGTCAATTTGACAGAAGTTGTCAAAGGTATTCCAAGTTTGCAACTACATAATCGTGAGAATTATGCACAGGATTTACAACTTTCCATGCGTGGTTTTGGTGCGCGTTCAACTTTTGGTGTGCGTGGTATTCGTTTATATGTGGACGGTATTCCTGCTACGATGCCAGATGGTCAGGGGCAAACGTCCAATATCGATTTGAGCAGTTTGGATCATATTGAAGTTTTAACAGGGCCTTTTTCTTCAATATATGGTAATTCATCAGGTGGTACTTTGTTGACAACCACCAAAGAAGGTCAAGGCAAAGACTCTGTTGAACTGAGTTATTCGGGGGGAAGTCATGATAAAAATCGTGCAGGAATAGTGTTGCAGGGCGGTGAAAAACAAGCCAATCAACCGAGCTATGTGATTAGTTCATCATACTTCGATACCGATGGTTACCGAGATCATAGCGCTGCCAATAAGGTTTTGAATAATGCCAAACTCACGTGGAATCTTGAAGATGGTTCTAAAATTAACTGGATTACCAATTATTTAAAAATTAATGCTGATGATCCGCAAGGATTGACACGTGACCAATGGAAGGCCAATCCAAAACAAGTCAATGATGCCAATAATAGCTACGATGTGCGCAAAGAAATTGAACAGACACAAACAGGATTGACTTGGTTAAAGCCATTAAATGATAAAAATGAATTGTATGCGATGGCTTACTTTGGTCATCGTGAAGTGACACAGTATCAATCTATTCCTAGATCTGCACAAACCAATCCACGTCATGCAGGTGGTGTGATTGATTTTGAACGTAATTATTATGGCGCAGATCTACGCTGGACTGGCAAAGAACTTCTTCCAAATATCACCGTGAGTGCAGGCGTGGCCTTAGATGCGATGGATGAGGATCGTCAAGGTTATGAAAATTTTACCTTAATAAACAATCAGCCGAGTTATGGGGTTAAAGGTACTTTACGCCGTGATGAAGACAATACATTATGGAATATTGATCCTTATTTACAGGCGTCATGGCAGTTTTTACCTACATGGCGTTTAGATACAGGCGTGCGTTATAGTAATGTCCATTATAAATCGGATGATAATTACATCACTGTAAGCAATCCAGATGACAGTGGTAAGACAGATTATTCTAAGGTTTTACCTTCGGCGGCTTTAAGTTGGCAAATCATTCCTGAACTTTTGGCTTATGTCAGTTACGCCAAAGGGTTTGAAACACCAACCTTTACCGAAATGGCCTATAACACGGATGTAAGCATTTCAGGTTTTAACTTTGATCTAAAACCATCCAATAGTGATACCTACGAGGCAGGCTTAAAGTCACAAAATCTGCTCGGTGATTTTACTTTGGCTGTTTTTCAGACCAAAACCAAAGATGACATTGTTTCAGCGGGTAGTGTTGATGGACGTTCTACTTTTCGTAATGCAGATCAGACCCTACGTGAAGGTATCGAATTTTCTTGGAATAAACAGCTCTGGCGTGATCTGATTGCGACTGCAAGTTATGCTTATCTGGATGCAAAATTTGATAGCAACACTGCAGCAATCTATGACAAAAATGGCAAAGTTGTAGCAAAAGCGATTGATAAAGATGCTTACATTCCAGGTATTGCCAAAAATCAGGCCTATCTCGCATTGTCATGGAAGCCGCAAACTGGTTTTTATGGCGGGGTCGATGCCCAATACAACGATAAAATCTATGTCGATGACCAAAATACAGATACAGCACCAAGCTATACAGTGTTAGCAGCGTATGCGGGTTATGCATGGCAGTTACAGGACTGGAAAGTCAATATTTTCAGCCGTGTCGATAATTTATTGGACAAAGACTATGTCGGATCTGTCATTGTGAATGACGGTAACTCACGCTTTTTTGAACCTGCGGATGGACGTAACTGGAGTGCAGGATTACGAGTAAGTAAACAATTTTGATCAAAATCAATATGCATAGAGGTGACAAGTGGCAAAATTATTTGAAAGTATCGCGTTTGGTTCATTGCAACTTAGCAATAAAATTGTGATTGCACCGATGTGCCAATATTCTGCAACTGATCATGGTGAAATTACCTATTGGCATGAGCAGCAATGGGCGAGTTATGCATTGTCAGGAGCAGGCCTTTGTATTATTGAAGCCTCTGCCGTTCAATCTCAAGGGCGAATCAGTTATGCCGATGTCGGACTTTGGAATGATAATCAACGAGACAAAATCAAGGCGTTACTGGAGAAAATCCAGCAACTGTCCCCAGTTCCATTTGGTATACAACTGGCTCATGCAGGGCGTAAGGCGTCTACCGATAAACCGTGGTTAGGTAAAGGACAAATTGCTCCAGATCATGTACATGGTTGGCAAACGGTTGCACCGAGTGAAATTGCATTTGGTGCTCATGACTTGCTCCCGCATTCATTAAGTATTGATGAGATCAAACAGATTCAGGCAGACTTTGCTGCTGCGGCAGTTCGTGCTGTGGAAGCAGGTTTTCAACTCATCGAAGTTCATGCGGCACATGGTTATTTGTTACATCAGTTTTTATCGCCGTTGTCGAATCAGCGTACGGATGAATATGGGGGGGCATTTGAAAATCGGATTCGGATGACACTAGAAGTTCTGCAAGCGATTAAAACCGCAGTTCCTCAGGATTTTCCCGTGGGTATCCGTATTTCTGCGACAGACTGGATGCAGCCTGCGCATGGTTGGGATGTAGAGTCCAGCATTGGTTTATCTTTGGCTTTGCAGCAATTAGGTGCTGTATATATTCATGTTTCCAGTGGCGGTTTACATGAGCTTCAGGACATTAAAATTGGTGCCAACTATCAGGTGCCTTTTGCCCAGCAGATTAAATCTAAAGTTTCAATTCCTGTGATTGCAGTGGGTTTGATCACAGAGCCAGAACAAGCTGAAGCTATTTTGCAAAACGATCAGGCTGACGCGATTGCACTGGCAAGAGCTATTCAATACGATCCACGCTGGCCTTGGCATGCAGCTGCTGCATTAGGTGCTGAAATTGAGATTTCACCACAATATTTGCGTTGCCAACCGCATGGCTTAAAAGAATTATTCAAACCATTTAACCACTAATTTTTTTAGCAAAAGGCGCACTTGGTTGCGTCTTTTTGTTTTGATAAAAAGGATGCCAATGTGGTTGTACAGGTCATCGTACCAATTTTTCTATTATTGTTGGCAGGTTACTTGAGTGTTTCAATTCGGCTGATTACACCTGATCAGATCAAAGCATTGAGTGCATTTATTATCAAAATTGCCTTACCTGCTTTTCTATTGTATGCATTGTCCAATAAAAGCCTAAATGATATTTGGCATCCTTCTTATTTTATCGCCTATGGTGGCGGTTCTTTAATTATCTTTGGATTGGCATTTTATTGTTATCGTTATTGCTTTTCATATGACCTGACACCAACTGCTGTTTTGGCAATGGGTGCATCAATGTCAAACACAGGTTTTATTGGAACGGCTGTATTGAGTTTGTTGATGGGGTCACATGCTGCGATTTATATTTCATTGACACTTATTCTGGAAAATTTATTGATATTGACTTTGGTTCTGGCATTAGCAGAAGCAGGGCAACAAGAACAACAAAAAGTATGGGCGCTGATGCAGAAAACAGTGAAAAGCCTGCTTAAAAATCCTGTGATTATTGCCATTATTTTGGGGATGAGTTGTATCTTGTTAGATATCCGCTTGCCTACTTTAGTTGATCAATCTTTAGCCTTATTAGGGAAAACAGCATCGCCTTTAGCATTATTTGTGATTGGTGGAAGTTTGGTTGGAATGGGTATGAGTGCTTTGAATCTGCAAAGTGGTTTGTTAGTGGCTTTTAAAGTTATCCTGATGCCTTTAATGATCTATTGCTTACTGCGGATTTTGCCAGATGTGAGCCAAGAAATGTTATATGCGGGAACCATTCTAGCTGCATTACCGATGCCGATTGCCTTTGGAATTTTTGGACAGGCTTATGGTCTAAATGAACGTGCTTTAACTCCCTTAATGCTAAGTACGATTTTGGGTTTTGCTGGCATTAGTGGTTTAATCATGCTTTGGTGGTAAATAATTTTGCCTCAGGGAGTGAGGCAAAATCATATGTTGATTGATCTAGCTTTTTGCTTTGGTGGTCGGTGCTTTCGCTTTTTCCGCGATCAGTTTATCTACCGCAGCCAGTGACTCTTTGGCCTGAGGAACATTATCCTGTGCTAAAGCAGCAAAGATTTTTCGTGCTTCAGGCAGATTTTGCGGCACAATATTGCCATTGGTCATCATATTTCCAACTGCCATTAGCGCAGGGATATAACCTTTTTTAGCCAAACTCTCGATACTGGCTAAACCGACTTTAACTGCGGCTTCATTCTTGGTTTTAAAACCATTACTAATGTCATAAATTGCTTTTAGGTGTATGGCACGATAATTATTTTTGTTAATTAAGGGCTGAAGTTTTTGTAAGGCAAGTTTATTTGATGCATCTTTGTTTTCGGCAAACAACAAGACTGCAAGTTCTACAGTTGCTTCATCCAAACCTGCATTTGATGCTTTTTCCAGATATTCGCGTCCTTTTTTCTCATCTTTAGTGACGCCTAGCTCACCTGCCATATAAATTTGAGCAAGACGATAAGTGGCGACTGGATAACCTTTATTGGAGGCTTCTTCATAAGCGGATAATGCTTTTTTGGAATCCTGAGCAGTACCTTGACCCAATTCACTCATAAATCCCTGATTGTAAATCGCCTGAGCATTGCCTGTTTTTGCTAAACGATCCATTTCTTGATAAGCCGCATTATAATTTTTATCTTTATAAAGCTGCTCCGCTTTGGCAAAAGGGTTATTTGCTGAATTGGCTTGCGGTGCAGTTTCCGCAGCAAAAACAGTTGAAGATAAAACAATTAGGCTAGTAAGAAGAAGTTTTTTCATTTTAAATCCTGTTGTCATACTCACATCATTCCATTGATGCGCAATATGGTATTACGCGGTGAATAATTATCATAAAAGCTTTATGAGGAATGTAAATATAAAAATTGCGATTGAGTGTTTAAATTTTTACCGAAATTTTCTTAATAGTTTATTAAAAGAGGGCGGCTTAAATATTTTAAACCGCCCTAAAAATTTATTTGGTTTTATCTAAAAGCTGATTTAATTCATCGGCATCCATCGCACCTGTGATTCTGTTGCCGTTTTTGAGGAACATAGTGGGCGTGCCACTGATTTTTAAGCGTTTGCCTAATTCCAGATTCTTCTGAATAGGTGTTTGGCAGCTCGCAGCACTTACGGGTGCTTTTTTGTTTAGCAGATAATTTTCCCAAGCAGCATATTGGTCTTTGGCACACCAGATTTGGGTGGCAATATTTTCTGCATTAGGATGCAAGCTTTTAAGAGGATATAAAAATAAATAAATCGTGACATTATCGACCGATGTCATTTGCTTTTCTAAGCGTTGGCAATAAGGACAATCTGGATCACTAAATAAGTAAAGTGTACGCTGTCCATTGCCTTTAACATGTTTAATGGCTTGATCAAGTGGTAGCGTAGAAACATCAATTTTTTCAAGTTTTTGCAAACTATCTTCGGTTAAGTTCTTTTGGTTTTTATTGTCAATTAGATTGCCGATGAAAAAGTAAGTTGCATCATCATTGGTATAGACAATTTGTCCCCCCATATAGACTTCATAAATATCTTTTAGCGGTGTAGTTTGTACGGATTGCACAGCGATATCTGGGAAATTCTTTTTTAGGTTCTGCTGAACAGTTGCAATATTGGCATGAGTCAGGGAGATACTAAATAAACTTAGCGTAAGTGCGCTCAATAAAAACTTCATGATCTATTCCACGATAAAAAGCCGTTTGATCATGCCAAAAAATGATGAAAAACAATAGTGAAGAAATGTGTTTAGTTATAAATAAGGCTGCATGGCTTGGCTTAACAATTCAACCAAGTTTGGATGCATAAAATGATATTCATCTGGGATTTCTAAGACGGTAATTTTTTTATTTCGCAGATTCTTATTGAATTGTTCAACCAATCTTTGTTTATGGTGATATTCCATCACAAAAATATGATCTGCCCATACGATATCTCGTGCTGAAACCACCCGTTTGGCTTGCTTACTCGTTCCCGCAGAACGCGTATTCATGTGTTTTGAAAATACACGTTCTGCTGTTGGGCTACGCCATTGATTTCTACTACAAATAAATAGGGCATTCATAGCTAGTTATTGTGGTCTTGCAACATCGCCGCTTAAATATTCAGGTAAATCCAGTACGGTTAAGTTTAATTCTTCGATTGCTACGGGTTTGCCGACAACCAATGCTTTATAGCCACCATCAACCGCAATACTATTGACCACTTCAACATCATGACTTAATTTTGTTGCAGGTGCAGGAACTTCGCCTTGACCCAGTACCAAATGTAGCCAATGTTTAGGTTTTGCTTTAAACCACAGACGAGCAATGATTTCCTGACCTAAATAACAGCCTTTGTCGTAGTGAACACCTTCACGTTGATGTAAACGGAGTTCTTGGGGTTGAAACTCATGTTCAGTGCTTTGAGCAATCCATGCCTGACCTGTTTCGATGGCTTGTAACTGCCAAGCATTAATATCTGTTTCAGTCGTTGAAAATTCGCTGCTTTTCTCTACTAGAGTTGGAAATACAATTCCTGCATCCTCTAGCTTCATTTTAGAAAAAGCGCCGTATTTACGAATATGTTTAGCAAACTCCTCGCTTTGATCTTGCGTCGTTACAATTTGAAAGCTTTCGGTAGATTGTTTTTTTAACCATAATCCAAAATGTATGCGACCTTTCAAATCACAAATAGCAGTATAACGGGTGCTATTTTCTGGTAAAGCTTCTACATTGACCGTGACTTGACCTTGTAAAAATTTTTGTGCATCAATACCATTTAACGAAAATGAGAAGAAAGCTAAATTGCTCATAAGATGATTTACAGCCCATAATCTAATACCAAGAATGCCTTATATTCTGCGCCATTTCAGAAAAAAAATCAGCTTTATTGACTCAGGATTTGGTGACTAAATGAAAATGAATCTCAGCTAAAAATTTGATTCAACCAGAACAGGTGAGAGCATTGGTGTGGTTACTTTAAACTAAAAAATTACATTTTAAATATTTGAATAATTTTCGATATTGCGCAGAATTTAGATTAAAAAAATGATAAACATAAATAAATAAGAAAATTTTTCTCTGAAATTTGTCATATTTCGATATATATTTCCAATTACAATGAAGAAAAATGAAAATTCGGGAAACAATCTCTCTCTATGTTATCTAAACTGTTTTACAAGGTTAGGAACAAAAGTTCCACAGGGGATCGAAAAGAGTAGCATGCACCAAAGCGTACAACGCGAGTGTGTACCCACCCAAAAGGTCTCGATTCGGCTTAGGACGCTATAGATCAAAAGTTTATAGGCAAAGGTTGTGGCTTACAAAGTCATGAGTGTTGAAGTAAACCCCTTAACCTAAAAAATTAAATTTCTGAATAATACAAATTACGCAGCAACAGATAAAAATTTAAAAAACTTCAAGTTAAGATCAATCACACATTTAGAGTTTATGCCATGTCTTATCTTCCTGATCTAAAGCCACTGTGAACGAAAAACCATCATCATCAGATACAAGTAAAGAAGTCGGCGTTGGCATAATGACTTTGAGTACAGTCCCTTTTTCAAAAATCTTAGGTTCAAAATTATCTTTATGTAAAGTAATGGTTTCGATCAGTTCAATTGCTTTTAAATCCATAAGGATATGTCCCAATTTTTATGCATTTATACTGTAATTATTGTATAGCAAAATATAATGATTAATGCGTTAAGTTCGACGAAAAAATTAATTTTTTTGTACTCAGTCAGCAAATTTAATACCATAATTTTTAAAGAGATATAGGGAACATTATTAAAACCAACAAATCATTCATATATTATCCTTAATCTTGTATTTTTATTTTATTTGAGAAATTTTTTAAGATAGAAAGATCGCTTGGCTTTTAACAACAGAACGCTTAGTTAAACACAAACTGACCAAATCCTATCCTTGAAAACTCAAATTCATTTTTATGAATGTCTGAGGTGACTTGTATCATCGCAATAAAAAGCGCTATATAGAGCTATATAAATAACAAAGAACAAACAGTTATTTAGGCTGAAGTTAAGATTTCTATCTTAATTTCTATCCCAACGATAGTGCGTAGAAAAAGGAATATCGCAACTTCATGTTCAAGTCATTTTTTCCAAAACCAAAATGGTTTTTTTGGTCACTGATATTTTGGTTTATTGTCAATATCGCGCTTTGGTATTCAGGCGGCAAAGAGTGGGGCGAATTTTTGGGTTTTCCAAAAGGATATGCCGATGCTGAACTTCCTGTAGGCGTGAGTCGCTTTTGGTCACCTGCATTTTTATGGTTTTATTTATGGTTTTTTGTGGCAACTGCTTTATTTGCAGGGTTCTGGCGAGTATTTTCAGATAATCGCTGGCAGCGGTGGTCAGTCTGGGGATCTGCCTTTATTTTATTTAATATCTGGTTTGGGGTGCAGGTGAGTGTTGCGGTAAATGCTTGGTATGTGCCTTTTTGGGATTTAATTCAAAATATGTTGACTAATGGTGGCGGAAACATAATGGATTTATATAAAGAAACGATGGTTTTTCTTTATATTGCTATGGTTGGAGTAACGCTTGCGGTGATCAATGCCTTTTTTACCAGTCATTATGTATTCCGCTGGCGTACCGCAATGAACGAATATTATACGGCCAATTGGGATCAACTCAGACATATCGAGGGTGCTTCGCAACGTGTACAGGAAGATACCATGCGTTTTGCCACGATTATGGAAGATTTGGGTGTCGAACTGGTGAAGGCCATGATGACCTTGATTGCATTTCTACCTCTCTTATTTCAACTTTCAAAATATGTTCCTGTTATTCCTATTGTTGGAGAGTTGAATCACTCATTGGTTTGGGCAGCGATTGTCTGGGCAGTATTTGGTACAATATTATTAATGGTCGTTGGGATTAAATTACCTGGTCTACAATTTAATAATCAAAAAGTTGAAGCGGCGTATCGGAAAGAATTGGTCTATGGAGAAGATCATGCAGATCGTGCGCAACCAGCAACCTTAAAAGAATTATTTAGCCGAGTACGCAAAAACTATTTTCGACTTTATTTTCATTATGCTTATTTTAATTTAACGGCAACATGGTATGGGCAACTGGATGTTCTCTACAATTTGGTGGTCTTATTTCCATCGATTGCCGCAGGAAAGTTAACTCTAGGTCTGATTAATCAAATAGGCGGAGTATTTGGTAAAGTCCGTGATTCTTTTCAATATTTGATTAATTCTTGGAAAACGATTATTGAATTACTCTCCATTCATAAGCGTTTAAAAGCCTTTGAGTCAATTTTGGATAAATAAAAACTTAAACCCGCAGAAGCGGGTTTTTTTATGTCTGTTCTGATTTATAGCAGCACAATACCCAAACCTGCACCAAGCAACATGACCCAAAGAGGATGGATTCTTTTAAATAAACCCAAAAGTGTAGTTAAGATAACAATCATGACCAGTATCGTATTTTGGGCAGATGCATGGGCAATCATCCATGCGCTGACAAGTACTAAACCTACGGTAATTGGCTTTAACGCTTGCTCAAAGCGGCTTCTAAAAGGATGATCCTTAAAACGTTGCCAAAATTTGAGTGCATAGACTGTAATTATCGATGACGGGCCAAATTTAGCGATAGAAGTTACCAACAATCCAGCAGGGCCTGCGACATGCCAGCCAATAAGAGGAACAATCATCATATTTGGCCCTGGAGCAGCCTGTGCCATTGCAAACAATGAGCTAAATTGTTCAGCGCTCATCCAGTGATGAATATTTACCACCTGATGCTGCATTTCGGGAAGAATGGCGTTGCCACCTCCAAAGGCCAAAACAGACAGTTGAGTAAAGACTAAGGCTAGAGTTATGAGTACCAAGATCATGATTTTTTTACTCCCAGAATCAAAAAGTTAATGGTGAGTAGAATAAGTAGGGTCAACGCCAGTGGTAGCTTAAATAACAGCATAAAGATAAATGTCAGCGTAATCGTCAGAAGGGTGAGTTTGCTTTTTAATATAGGACGAAGCATTTTAAAGCCTGTGGCGAACAAAAGTCCTGCTGCCGCAGCGGCTAATCCTTGAATAAGATGTCTTACTACCGTTAAGTATTGAAAATGTTCATATACCTGATAGATCATTAAGACGATTACAGTTGGAGCAAAAATCAGTCCTAATACCGAACTGATGGCGCCTTTAATGCCTTGAAACTGCATGCCAATTGCCACTGACATATTAATGATATTGCCACCAGGCAATAACTGGCAAATGCCCAGTAAGTTGGTAAATTGGCTTTCATCCAACCATTTTTGTTGCTCCACAATCATACGATGTGCCAGCGGTAACACGCCACCAAAACCCATCAAACCCAACTTCATAAATCCGCTAAATAAAGCCTTGCAATCAGGAGTTATCGATTGTTCACTCGCTATTGGCATGGCTTGAATCTTCACTGCGTCACCTTTTATCGTCTAAGCTGATGGGCATAGCATGAGCCGATTATGATATATTTACCAATGCTATTTTTGGCATGAAACATACTCAAAAAGTATAGCTATGATTGATGTACATAAACTGAATGCTTTTGTTGCTGTGGTTGAAGAAAGTAATATATCTAAAGCTGCGGTTAGGCTGCATATGCAGCAGCCTCCTTTGACCAGATTGATGCAAAGTTTGGAACAGGAACTTGATACGCAGCTCTTAAAAAGATTGCCACGTGGGGTGGAAGCGACAGAAGCAGGTAAAGTGCTTTATCAAGAGGCGGTTACTATTTTAGCTCATGCACAGTCAATCCCTAGACGCGTTCAAAATATTGCTCAGGGCAAAGAGGGGCAACTGAATGTGGGGTTTACTCATTCTGTTGGATTGCATCCCTTTTTGCCTACGGTGTTAAGAGCATTTCGTGATCAATTTCCTCAAGTCTCTATTTATCTGGAAGAAGAAAGTAGTAGTGCCTTAATTGATGCGGTCATTAATGAAAAACTAGATATTGTATTTTTACGTAAACCTGCTCCAATGCAGCGAAAATTGCATAGTCAACATGTATTGAATGAGCCCTTAATGGTGGCTTTACCCAATAATCATCGTTTAGCTCAAACTGATAGCGTTATTCAGTTATCTGACTTGGAACCTTACGAGTTTGTTCTTTATCGGCGTTTAGGCGGGCAGGATTTATTTGATAATATTATGGCAAGTTGTTATCAAGCTGGATTTAGTCCTCACGTGGTACAGGAAGCCCCTCGCTTGACTTCCAGTTTAAACTTGATTGCGGCAGGCATTGGTTTGTCTATTGTGCCTGCATCGATTCAAGATTTCTGGAACAAGCAGATTATTTATAAAGTACTTGAAGCCAAAAAACCGTGTATTGCACCGATCTATGCTATCTACCGTGCAGACCAGATGAATATTCGGGTTCAGCATATTTTATCCTTACTTCAAGCTTCGTATGGTAAGTAATAAGGTTTAAGTGAAAGGGTGAAATTAGCCCGCAATATGACAGTGCTTAAGTAACTCATCTGTTATGTAGGATTCAAACAATCGATCATTACAAGTCGCATTAAAGCGAATAAACTTACTACACGATCAATTACTTCTATAAAAACTTCATCTATCTGAGTGATACATATTTCATTGTTTATGGGATGAATAGAAAAAGGTTGGCATTTTAGTCCCAATTTTGAATACGTCATCAAATTTGGTTTTACTTATATTTTAATAAAAATCAAATCATTAGATTTATTTAATTATATTTTTTGCTATATTTTAGCGATAAAAAAAGAACTGAGAAAAAGTAACGTGAAATCTAAATTATGGATATGGATCGGGTTGAATGTATTGTTGTTGCACGGATGTGCATCTACACCTAAAAATCATGCTGATTCAATGCAGCTTTTTGCATCTCCTCAAGATTTGATTGACCAAAAACAATTGAATGGTGCAACAGGAATTTCACGTGAATATATCTATGACTGGGGACAACAACAACCCAATATTGAACCAGAATCACTTTATCCACGGAAATATTTAAGTCAATATTGTCATGCCAATGGCGGGAAATTTTCTGTATTGCGTCATAGCAATCTGAGTTTAATTAAAGATCATTCAACTAAAAAAATATTGGCATCTCATCCAAATGTGAAGCAGGGAATAGGAGCTTATCAATGTGATTATGGGACTGAAAAAAGCTGGATTGTTTCGATTGAACCGACTGCACAACGTAAAAGTCTAGATCAAAATGCAACCAGTGTCGTGAGTTTACAAACTCGAATAATGACGCTTGAAGAAAGTAAAACTTTTTATAGTAAAGCCAATCCTGTTTCTGCTATTTCACCTAAAAAAGCAGTGATTAACCTGTCTTCGACCAAAAATATGAAACATCAGGTCGACAAAGAGATTGAAGCTAAAAAAGAAGCTGATCTTAAAAAAGAAATAGATGCAAAAAAAGAGACGAAGCCTGCACCAATCGCTTCAACCAAGACACCAGAAAAAGTGACGGAAACACCTCAATCAGAACAATTAAAATACTATGTCGCTGCACGTAAAGATTTGAGCAAGGGGAAAAACCAGATTGTTGCCTGCAATAATGCAGAAAAAGCCTATAGTTATGGCAAGTTGTATAATACCAATGGAAGTAATGTATATGCTGAATCTGGCGTATTGGTTGCAAAATGCCTAACCCATGTATCTGCTTACAAAAGCCGTTTTAGCAATTCTAAAGAAAAAGCCATTGGGATTTTACAAAATTTGGCTCATAACCAGAATCATGCAGGTGCAAAAAATATGTTGAAACAGATTCAATAATTTTCAAAGGCTCAGGAGGCTTCGTTTGAGTTTGTTGTATTTGCCATATGCCAAACTCAAACGAAAAAGCGATATTCAATGATACTTATCGCCGTTCTACAGGGTAATTTTGGCTCCAAGCACTTTGACAAACTGAGAAAGCCATGCGGGATGTGCAGGCCAAGCAGGGGCAGTGATGAAATGTCCATCGGTTACGGCTTCTGTGACCGCAATATCTGCATATTGACCACCCGCCAATTTTACTTCGGCTGCACATGCAGGATAAGCTGAGCATAAACGACCACGAATTACATCTGCTGCGGCCAATAACTGAGCACCATGACAAACAGCTGCAATCGGTTTTTGTGCGCTGTCAAATTCACGGACAATGGCGACCACGCGTTCATTCATTCGTAAATATTCTGGCGCACGCCCACCAGGGATCACAAGCCCGACATAATCTTGTGTATTAACGGCGTTAAAATCATAATTAATGGCAAAGTTATGGCCACGTTTCTCACTATAGGTTTGATCACCCTCAAAATCATGAATTGCGGTTGCAATATGATCACCCGCCTTCTTTTCAGGACAAACCGCATGTACGATATATCCTAAGCCGGTCAGAAATTGAAAAGGGACCATCGTTTCATAATCTTCAGCATAATCGCCGACGAGCATTAAAATTTGTTTGGACATGCGTTAATCCTCTTTTGTTGTGTTTATTGCCAAGAAAAAAAGCATAAAAATTGATATCAAGCGTGTATCAACCATAGCATAACCGCCTTGATGCTTTAAGTTATTCCTCTTGTCTCTTTAGTCGAATGCTATTGCGTTATTTTGTCTTTCTAAAAAAAGTCATAAAGATAATATGACTGAATGTTGCTTAAATCTTGCGTCAAGAAAATGTGAACTAAAAGAGTGTATAAAATATGAATTATAATAATAAAACTTCAAAACAATGTATTTGGGCAATATTGACAAGTGCTATCACAATTTCAACTTCAGCAGCTCCATTAAATATTCTTGAGTTTAAGAAAAATCAGTTAAATACAATTGAACAAACGCAAATTTGTACACAACTAAAACCACTTTGTGATCAGACTGAACAATTACGTAGTCTTAAAACACCCGATCATAAGTTGTGGTTGCTTAAGAATGATCGCATTGCTGTCTTTCATTCATCTCAATCAGGTTTAAAGCTTGATGGTCAATGGCAGCTTCCGCTTGCTGTAGAAGATACAAATGATGATGACCCATCATTTATATTCCCTAAACTTTTTCTAATGACACCAACGCGCTATGCCATTGCGATCATTTCACCTTTTTCAGAAATGTATTCAGGTGGGGGCGCGAGCATTGAGCGCGCTAGTTTTTATGAGTTGCTTGAGCATGGAAAAACACAACGCTTTATCACAGATTATCCTTTTAGTTTTAGTCGAATGATTCGTGCTTGTTTATCAGAACAGGATTATGCAACTTCAAAAGGAAATTGTCATGATGAGGATGGTTTAAGTCTGGATATTCGCCCGATAAAACCGATGTTGTGGCAATTTCGTTATCACTACCATTTAGATGTCTCACCTGTATCAGATTCGGGTGAGAAGTCTTATAAAGGCAGTCGTAATCTAAATATTGATTTAAATCAGGCTCCACACCAGCCAAATATTCCAGATGATTGGAATTATGCAGGGCAAGGATAAGCACTTATTTACAGCCAAGTTACAGATGCAAGGAATCTAACTATGATAGAAATAGGAAATTGTTGATTGGAGTTAGATGAATGTCTCGCCTATATGCTGTGATTCGCCGTAAATATTCTATTCTTGGAACTTCACTTGTTCTGTTAAGTAGTTTGGGTGGAACTCAAATCGCGAGTGCTGGTCCCGCTGTCGATCAATTGAGTGATTGTTTGGTCAAATCGACGACTGCTACAGATAAAACGACTGTATTACAGTGGACTTATGCAGCATTATCGGTACATCCAGATTTAAAAGCGTTTAGTAATATTACGCCTACACAAAAAGATCAGCTTGATCAGAAACTTGCTCAAGTTTTACAGCGAATCATTGTTGAACAATGTTCGGCACAGACCAAAGCGGTGATTCAGACTGAAGGATTGCAGGCGGTTGGACAGAGTTTTCAGCAGTTAGGGCGTGATGCAGGGGAAAGCATTATTAAAGACCCTGCGGTGAATCAGCAGTTACAAGGAACGCTTCGTTATATTGATTTAAATAAGATTGCGATGACGTTTTTGACGCCTGATGTCTTGGGTAAGTTGGGTGTGTTAAGAGGGGAGTGATTGTAAAAAACAGAGGATTTTTATGTTTAATATTCAATAGCTTAGGTTTTTTTATGGATTGATGTGGTTTCTATTCTGTTGGCATTGTCTTCTAAAAGCATCTTTGATGTAATCACTTAGTTTTAAAAATAGGTTGGTAATATCTATATCTGAAAAAATTAAGCGTCATAGATTATCGTTCCAAATTTTAACATATGATAATTTTGTCAATATTGAATTATTATAAAAAACTTAGTGATAGCTTTTTAACTTTATGGAGAAATTGTTTATGGAAATCGAAACAAGTAGTGCCATTAGATTGTTTTTCCACAACTCCTCCTTACAATTGATTTACTTTGAAGCACTTGCTAATTCTTTAGATGCTGATGCAACTGAAGTTCAAGTTGAAGTGGATATACCATTATTTAAATCAGCTGAAAGATTGAGTATAAAAATTATAGATAATGGAATAGGATTTAATGAAGAAAATTTTATTAGATTTAAAACTCTATTGAAACCTCGTGATGATCTACATAAGGGATTAGGTCGTTTAGTTTTTTTGAAATACTTCAAGAAAGTAGAAATTGTTAGTACATGGGATAAATTTCGAAGAGAATTTATTTTTAAAGATGGTTTTGATGGTGCATCAACTTTAACAACTTTAAACTTTTCTCAAGAAAATAAAACAACACTATTTTTTACTGGTTTTTCAAATAAAAAAATTAAATCTTATGATGACTTAAGACCTTCAGTATTAAAGTCAGAAATAATAAATCATTTTTTACCTACTTTGATTTCGTTCAAAAACCAAAAAAGAGATTTCAGAATTACTGTAAAATTAAATACGCAAGATAAAAATTTTGAGAGAGGATTTTTCTCTCATGAGGAGATAATAACTGCAGATGATTTACCTCGAATGAGTGAGCTTATTGTTGAAGATCATGGACTGGATCTTCACTCAGATATTAAAATTTATTACCACGTAAACTTAGATGCTAAAGCTAAGGGTACTTCATTAGTAGCATTCAGTATTGATGGGCGCACAATTCCTATCAATAATTTAATCCCTCCCTCTTCATTTCCTTCTGATCATCATTGTATATTTCTATTCGAGTCAGAATTATTTAATTCACATTCAGATAGCTCTCGTCAAAAAATAATTTTTCCTGATCATATTGATGAAAAAAAACTATATCAAATTCTTAGAGGGGAAATAGGTAAAATTTTATCTGAAAAAATTCCTCATATTAATGAACTTAATAAGAATACTCAAAAAGAGTTTGAAGCTAAGTTTCCCCATCTTTTAGGTTTTTTTGAGACAGATACAATAGGTCTTATAGATAAAGATTCTGCTCTTAATACTGCGCAACAAAAGTTTTTTCAAAAACAGAAAGAAGTTTTACAGAGTGAACATTTGAGTGATAGAAATTATGAAAAAGCTTTAGAGTTATCATCAAGAACTTTAACGGAGTACATTTTATATCGTGAAAAAATAATTGATAAAATGACAGAATTTTCAGAAGAAAATAAAGAATCTGAAATTCATGATCTCATTGTGCCAAAATTTAGTGAGTATTGTGGAAATGACGTTAGCTCAAATGTCTATCAAAATAATGCTTGGCTTTTAGATGATAAGTTCATGGTGTTTAGAACTATTCTTAGTGAAAAAAGAATGGACAAGGTTATAAATGCTATTCGTTTAGATGACGAAAAAGTAAATGATAATGGACGTCCAGATATAACAATGATCTTCTCAGCTGATCCATTAGACGTAGAAGCGGTTGATGTTGTGGTCGTTGAAATCAAGAAGAAAACTGATGATGAAAAAGAAAATCAATATGCTGTTAATCAGCTGATGAAACGTGCTAGGAAACTAGTAGAATTTTGTCCGAAAATCCAAAGAGTTTGGTTCTATGCTGTGATTCAAGTGAATGATGAGATGGCAATCGGATTACGTCAGCAAAATTGGTCTCCATTATATTCTAGAGGTAAAGTTTTCTATCAAGAGTTTAAAACAGAAAAATCAAATGGTCATTTAGTACCTACACCAACTTTTATTATGTCTTTTGATGCAATCGTAAATGATGCAAAAAATCGCAATCATATATTTTTGGAAATTCTTAGAGATAGTATGAAGAAATTCTCTTAATAAAAAAACCCGCTCTAAAGCGGGTTTTCTTTTGAAATTAGATCAGCCTAACCAATCAATTTCTTCATCAATTCATTCACTTGGGCTGGGTTGGCTTTACCTTTTGCAGCTTTCATGACTTGACCAACAAGACCGTTAAAGGCTTTTTCCTTACCAGACTTGTACTCTTCAACCATTTTTTCATTGGCTGCAAGTACGTCTTTGATAATCGCTTCAATCGCACCTGTATCGGTTTCTTGCTTTAAGCCTTTTTCGCTAATAATGTCATCGGCAGATTTACCTTCTGCTTCCCACATAAAGCCAAATACTTGCTTCGCGATTTTGCCATTAATGGTGTTATCCACAATACGCGCAATCATGCCGCCCAATTGCTCAGCGGATACAGGAGATTCAGCCAATTCTAATCCCGCTTTGTTTAAAGCGCCCGAGAATTCACCCATCACCCAGTTTGCTGCAATCTTACCTTGTGCAGCACCGCCAGAAGCTGCAACCACTGCTTCATAGAAATCTGCCATTTCGCGTGAAAGCGTGAGCACATGCGCATCATATTCAGTCACAGCAAAATCAGCGATAAAACGCTCACGACGTGCAGCAGGTAATTCTGGCATGGTGGCCTTAATGGCTTCAATTTGCTCATCGGCGATAATCACAGGCAACAAATCTGGATCTGGGAAGTAGCGGTAATCGTTTGCTTCTTCTTTAGAACGCATTGAACGGGTTTCCATTTTGTTTGGATCAAACAAACGGGTTTCCTGATCAATCGAACCGCCGTATTCCAAAATTTCCATTTGGCGTTCAATTTCAACATTGATCGCTTGCTCAATGAAACGGAATGAGTTGAGGTTTTTCAACTCACAACGTGTTCCAAACGGCTGACCCGGACGACGCAGTGACACATTACAGTCCGCACGGAACGAACCTTCCGCCATGTTGCCATCCGAAATACCAAGCCAACGTACAAGCGTATGAATCGATTTAATATATGCGACTGCTTCATCAACTGAACGCATATCTGGTTCAGATACAATTTCGAGTAATGGTGTACCAGCGCGGTTTAAGTCAATTCCCGACTGACCTTCAAACTGGTCATGTATTGACTTGCCGGCATCTTCTTCAAGATGCGCACGTGTCACGCCAATACGCTTAACTTCACCATCTTCAAGCTGAATATCGATATGACCCAAGCCAACAATTGGATTGTCCATCTGGCTAATCTGATAGCCTTTAGGGGAGTCTGGGTAAAAGTAGTTTTTACGCGCAAAGACTGAAGCTTGATCGATATAGGCATCAATGCCCAAACCAAAACGAATGGCAAGATTCACCACTTCGGCATTCAGCACTGGCAGCACGCCTGGCATAGCCAAATCGACAAGACTCGCTTGTGTATTTGGGTCTTGACCAAATTCAGTCGATGAACCTGAGAAAATTTTAGATTGGGTTGCAAGTTGCGTGTGAATCTCAATTCCAATTACGACTTCCCAACCGTCAATCAGCTTTAACTTTTGAGCTGCTTTAGAAGTATCGTTCATTATGCAGTCTCCTCAGCAATTGCCGCACGTTGAGTGTGGAAGTTTGTATCTTGTTGGTATTGATGCACAATTGAGAGCAATTGTGATTCTGACCAATAATTTCCAATCAATTGTAAGCCCACTGGCAAGTTGTTATTGTCTAAACCCACAGGTGCGTTGATCGCGGGTAAACCTGCCAAGTTCACTGCAAGGGTATAAATATCGCCCAAATACATTTCAACAGGGGTTAAATCAGCTCCAATCTTGTACGCAGTCGTTGGTGCAGATGGTGCTGCAATCACATCGACTGTTTCAAATGCTTTTAAGAAGTCTTGTTGGATCAAACGACGTACTTTTTGTGCTTTAACGTAATAGGCATCGTAATAACCAGCAGAAAGGGCATAAGTCCCGATGAGGATACGACGTTGTACTTCAGCACCAAAACCTTCAGAACGTGAACGCTTGTATAAATCCATCAAATCGACTGGATTTTCACAGCGGTAGCCATAACGTACACCATCATAACGTGATAGGTTCGAAGATGCTTCAGCAGGGGCAATCAAATAATAGGTAGGCACATAGCTT
Source organism: Acinetobacter guerrae (assembly GCF_009372255.1). Lineage (GTDB taxonomy): Bacteria > Pseudomonadota > Gammaproteobacteria > Pseudomonadales > Moraxellaceae > Acinetobacter > Acinetobacter guerrae. The sequence continues at coordinate 234,603 of NZ_LXGN01000005.1, read as the reverse complement.
TCAGTCATGCTGAGGTCAATCTCAACTAAAATCGCCCCCATGTCTTCAAGCTTTTTCAAAGATTCTTCAACACGTGCTTTGACGTTAGCATCTAAGCCTGCCACATTGAAGTATTGTTTTGGAATCCCAATGCGTAAGCCTTTCAGCGCTGTTGCATTTAAGTTTGCCACATAGTCATCGACTTCTTTATCGACCGAAGTTGAATCTTTTGCATCATGACCTGCCATGACATTCATCAAGTAAGCACAATCTTCGGCTGAACGTGCCATTGGGCCACCTTGATCGAGCGATGATGCATAGGCGATCATACCAAAGCGAGATACTCGTCCATAAGTCGGTTTTAAACCCGTTAAACCACAAAATGAGGCAGGCTGACGAATTGAGCCGCCTGTATCTGTTCCTGTTGCAAAAGGTGCAAGATCAGCCGCAACTGCCGCCGCTGAACCGCCCGATGAACCCCCTGGTACACGATCTAAGGCCCACGGATTTTTAGTCGCACCAAAATAGGAGCTTTCTGAGGTTGAGCCCATAGCGAACTCATCCATATTCACTTTGCCCAAAGTCACAAGACCCGCAGCTTTGGCTTTAGCGACCACGGTGGCATCATAAGGTGAGATAAAATTATCTAGCATTTTTGAACCAGCAGTAGTTTTAATGCCTTGGGTACAAAAAATATCTTTATGTGCTAACGGAATGCCTGTTAATACTGTGGCATTGCCTGATTTTAGTGCTGTATCGGCTGCATCTGCCTCAGCCAGTGCTTGTTCAGGCGTGACAGTCACATAACTTTGAATCTGGGCATCAAGTTTGGCAATACGATCAAGATAATGTTGAGTCAATTCGCGTGAAGAAAATTTCGTCTGGCTTAGACCTTCGGAAAGTTCACGAACGGATAAGCGGTGTAAATCAGTCATAGGTAAAAATTCTTTATCGTCAAATTCTAAAATATAAGGAGATGAATAAAAGAGGATTCATCTGTTTTAACTATTCAATGACGCGTGGAACTAAGTAAAGTCCATCTTGCGTTTCAGGTGCAACTGCCTGATATTGATCACGATGGTTACTTTCAGTCACCACATCAACACGTAAAGGTTGCGGATTGTCAAATGGACTTTTTAGGGGTTCAACACCATCAGTATCAATGCTTTTTAGGCTTTCCATCATGTCTAAAATTTTATTTAGACTTTGAGCATAGTCGCTAGATTGCGTATCATTAAGCGACAATCGAGCAAGATTGGCAATTTGCGATACGGTTTGTGCATTTAAATCTGAATGCTGTGCATCCGATGTAGACATAACATCACCTAAGTCTGTATTAAAAATTTGCAAATAATATGGCTTATAATAAGCGATTGACTTGTTCAAAGCATCACATTTAGTTAAAGTTGCCAACTTGCGTCCATATATAGTTTAACTGAGAACGACCCGTGATTCTAAAACGACTAATTGGCTTGTTTTCGCCAGATCTAGCCATTGATTTAGGTACAGCAAATACACTTATTTATGCACCAGGCCGAGGCATTATATTAAATGAACCGACCGTTGTGGCGATTCGTCACAGTGGTTCGCAGAAAATTGTTGCTGCTGTAGGTCTCGATGCTAAACAAATGTTAGGTCGTACGCCAGCCAATATTTCCGCGATTCGCCCAATGAAAGACGGTGTAATCGCCGACTTTGAAGTAACCGAAACCATGTTGAACCAATTTATTGGTAAAGTACATGAAAAACGCTTATTCCCGCCAGCGCCACGAGTTGTGGTGTGTGTACCGTGTAAATCGACACTGGTCGAGCGCCGTGCCATCCGTGAAGCCGTATTTAATGCTGGTGCGCGTGATGTGCGCTTAATCGAAGAGCCTATGGCTGCTGCTATTGGTGCAGGTATGCCAGTTGAGCAGGCTTGTGGTTCAATGGTTGTTGATGTCGGTGGTGGTACAACTGAAATTGCCATCATTTCGTTACAAGGCTGTGTATATGCCGATTCACTACGTATTGGTGGTGATGTGTTCGATGAACAGATTATTCATTATGTGCGTAAGGCGCATGGCTGTGTGATTGGTGAAACGACGGCTGAAATTATCAAAAAAGAAGTGGGTATGGCGGTTTCTGATGGTCAGACCTTAGAAATTGAAGTTCGTGGTCGTAACCTTGCAGAAGGTGTGCCTCGTTCGATTACGGTCACTTCAGATGAAGTCATGCAAGCCATTTCTGATCCATTACAAAGCATCGTGAGTGCAGTAAAATCAGCACTTGAACAAACACCACCTGAATTATCTTCCGATATTGCTGAGCGCGGTATCGTCTTGACAGGTGGCGGTGCTTTACTGCGGAATCTGGACAAATTATTGGCTCAGGAAACAGGTTTACCTGTTGTTGTTGCAGAAGATCCACTGACTTGTGTCACACGTGGTGGCGGCAAAGTGCTTGAGTTCTTTGATAATCCGAATCATGACATGCTTTTTGTTGGTTAATACTTTTTAAGGACGAGGCGGTGCAACCGAATCTTTTTTCAAGACAACCGCCATCTTTTCGCTCGTTTGTTATCGCGGTTATTGCTTGTCTGGTAGTGCTATTTGTGAACTGGCGCATGCCTTATGTAATTAAGCCTGCGAGGGATGTGATCTATGCTGCATATAATCCTATATATGCACTAGCCAGTTATCCAGTACTGTCGCGCGAATGGCTAAACCAACAAACCAAGTCTGAAACTCAGTTACGTCGTGAAAATACAGCGATGCAGGCTGAATTGCTTCAGGCACAGGTCCGGTTACAAAAGTTATCAGAACTCTCTGCGGAAAATACCCGTTTAAGAGGGCTTTTAGATACGCCTTTAATTATAGATGGGCGTATGGAAATTGCTGAAGTGATTGGAACGGATGCTGATCCATTACGTCATATCATTATTATTAATCGCGGCGCAACCAATCAGATCAAAGTGGGTCAAACTGTACTGGATGATAAGGGGATTATGGGGCAGATTATTAATGTCTATCCGCATAGTTCACGAGTCATGCTGCTCTCTGATAAAGAACATTCACTTTCTGTGCGTTTAGAACGTACAGGCATGCGCGCTATCGTGTCAGGAACAGGTGATCTGGGGCGTTTGAAAATGGAATATGTCCCAACCAGTGCGAATGTGAAAATTGGCGACAAGGTCTATAGTTCAGGTTTAGGTGAGCATTTTCCAGCAGGTTATCTGGTTGGAACGGTTTCCCAGGTACGCCGACATAATTCTGGTGAGTTTTCTGAGATTGATGTGACTCCAGCAGCACAGTTAGCCAGTGGACATCATGTTGTGGTGTTGTTTTCTGAATCATTAGCGATGGAGCAACCCTATGCCGATCGCTAAATTAAAGTTTGAAAAACGTAAAGACCCGCTGATCATCATTATTATTTCAATTGTGATCAGTTCGGTTTTGATGGTTTATCCATTGTCTTATGATGTTTCAGGATGGCGACCATTGATTATGTTCATGGTTATGCTGTTTTGGGTATTGTGTCAACCTACTTGGTGTGGTATCTGGTTCGCTTTTGCGATTGGATTATTTACCGATTTGCTGATTGATTCGCCATTGGGGCTTAATGCGCTCAGTTTTGTGTTGATCACTTTCATTGTGCGTTATTTTACCCGTGAAAGACGGATTTTAACGTTTATGAATTTGTGGACGATAGTTGTATTAGCATTGATTGCCCATTTGTTTTTTATCTGGATGGCGTTGATTATGGGTGGTTTTCACTTTTCCATTGCACGTCATTGGCAGCCATTGATCAGCAGTATTTTATGTTGGCCCATTATTTATTATTGTTTACATAAATGGCGAATTTGATTTTAGCGTCAAGCTCGCTTAGACGACAACAACTACTTCAACAACTGGGTTTGCAGTTCGATGTTGTTTGTCCTGATATTGATGAATCACAACAGGAACATGAGTCAGTTTCTCGTTATGTTGAGCGACTGGCGCAAGAAAAAGCCAAACTGATTCTCACAAAATTTCCAGATGCGGTTATACTGGCTGCCGATACTAGCTTGGGACTTGATGGTAAGATCATTGGAAAGCCAGAGTCAAAAACACATGCTTTTGAAATTTGGAAAGCATTGTCAGGTCGCCAGCATGATGTTTTTTCTGGAATTTGTGTAGCAACCGCGACCGATTTTTTCAGTGAAGTTGTACAGACCCGAGTTGAATTTCAACATTTAACACAAACAGATATGGAAAATTATTGGGCAACAGGGGAGCCTGTCGGTAAGGCTGGTGCATATGCCATACAGGGAATAGCTGCCCAATTTATTCCTCGAATTGAAGGAAGCTATAGCAATGTGGTTGGCTTGCCTTTATACGAGACAGTACAGTTATTAAAAAGAGTTAAAGTCATAGGGGAAGAATAGTGGCTTTGAGCATCTATTTGATTAGACACATCATCTCCTTTAACTCTGGAACAAGAATTTTTATAACATTTGAGTTTTAGTATGTCGGAAGAACTACTTATTAATGTCACGCCTATGGAGTGTCGGGTGGCATTAATTCAGAACGGAACGGTCAATGAATTATTTGTTGAACGGACAGTAAAGCGTGGCTTGGTGGGTAATATCTATACGGGAAAAGTCGTTCGGGTTTTACCAGGAATGCAGGCCGCCTTTGTGGATATTGGATTATCTCGTACAGCATTTTTACATATCAATGATATGGTTTGGCCACGTTCACAACCTACTCCCAATGTTTTTGAACTTTTGCATCCCGGACAAATTCTCACGGTTCAAGTGATGAAAGATATGCTAGGAACCAAAGGTGCGCGTCTGAGTACGGATCTGTCCATTCCTTCACGCTATCTGGTTCTCATGCCTTATGGAAATCATATTGGTGTTTCACAACGAATTGAGTCCGAAGAAGAACGCGACCGCCTTCGTAGCATGATTGAGCGTATCCAAAAAGAACACAATTTACCAGGGAGCGTGATTGTTCGAACTGCGGCTGATGGTATTGATGAAGCTTCTATTGCGCAAGATATGTGTTATCTGGCAAAGCTATGGGAGTTTATTCAACGTAAGCAAAAAGGTGGGGTCGTTCCAAATCTAATTTTTGAAGAATTACCTTTACCACAACGTGTAATCCGAGACTTAGCCAATGAAGAAACCTCAAAAGTTTATGTAGATTCGCGTGAGATTCATGCAAAACTAGTTGAGTTTATTGAAGAATTTGTACCCAATATCAAAGATCGACTAATTCATTATCCTGGTGAGCGTCCATTATTCGATTTATATAATGTCGAAGAAGATATTCAAAAAGCCTTACAGACTCGGGTTGCGCTTAAGTCTGGCGGTTATTTGATGATTGATCAGACTGAGGCGATGACCACTATTGATGTCAATACAGGCTCTTATGTGGGTGGTCGTAGTCTGGAAGACACGGTTTTTAAAACCAATATGGAATCTACTCAGGTCATTGCACGTCAATTACGCCTACGCAATCTGGGTGGCATTATTATTATTGATTTTATTGACATGCAGGAAATAACACATCGTGAAGAAGTCATGCGTCAGCTAGAAAAAATGCTGGAGCGTGATCATGCCAAGACCAAGATTACTCAGGTTTCTGAGCTTGGTTTAGTGGAAATGACTCGTAAGCGTACTCGTGAATCTCTTGAGCATTTACTTTGTGAGTCCTGTCCGACCTGTCAGGGGCGGGGTTATGTGAAGACAGCAGAAACAGTGTGTTACGAGATATTTCGAGAAATTTTAAGATATACTCGCGCCTTTGAATCCAAGAGTGGCTTTACTGTTGTTGCCCATCCAGCAGTGATTGATCGGTTATTAACTGCAGAAGCTACTGCTGTCGCGGATTTAGAACATTTCGTGAATCGTGTCATAAAATTTCAAGTCGAAAATTTATATACGCAAGAGCAATATGACATCATTTTAAGTTGAAATTGTAACAGGATTTCGCTTAATCCTTGTTACAACTGAAATTTTACTTTCGCCTGCAAATTTTAAATACTAGACACATCCAGTAGCCAAAGACAAATTCTCCCTTTTAGAAGTCTTAGCAAGTAGAGGTTCTCTAGCATGAATGTAAGTGAAAGATTACTTGGTCAAGGTTTGAAGCATGTGATAGACAGCAGCCATGTTGTAAATACATGTTATATGGTGGACGATCAAGGTAAAGAAGTACAAATTACCACCGCGATGATTCGCTCAGTGTGTCATCAATTACTCAAACAATGTCGTACTATTAAAAAATAAATAAGGGGCGTCTATAAGCCCCTTATCTTATTCGGTTTTCTATAAAATTATCCCGTTGCCGTCATTTCTTTTTCCCGTTGTTGCATACTTTCTTTTTCTGCAATCAGTTGTTCAAAACGAAGAATTTCATCTTCTAGATGCGTCAATAAATTTTGCATACGCGGCAGCGCGTTACGACAAGCGGTTAAGCCGACCTCAAGTTTATCAAGATAACTGGTCATGGTGATGTTCAGCGCCTGTCCATCAAGGACAATAGAAGCAGGGTAAAGTGCATCCAATTTGGCACCATTCCAGTAAAGTGGTTCACGTGGGCCAGGAACATTGGAAATGACCAGATTAAACGCCTGATGCTTTGGCATCATACCTGAGAGGATATTGAGTCCAGCAGGACCGTATACCACAGCACTATAATTTAAAATCTGATCACTGGTCATACGTTTAAAGCGTTGTTTAGCATTTTGGACGCTACGACGAATGATCTCAAGGCGCTCTAAAGGGTCATCCTTATGTGTCGCCAAATTTGCCAAAATCATGGTAATACGATTGCTTACATCAGAATCATCACTGCGTAATGAAGCAGGAACCATTGCAATTAAAGGTTTATTTGGCAAATTTTGATGACTAATAAGATATTCACGTAAAGCACCAGAACAAACAGCTAAAACAATGTCATTGATAGTGACATCGAGTGCTTTGGCAATATTGCGAAAGCGATCCAATTCAAACGATTGCGCAGCAAAACGTCGCGAAGAACTCACTCGCTGATTCAGCATTGAGCTAGGTGCCTGAAAACTTGAAACATAATCTGGATTGCGACCAAAGTCTTTCAATAACGTTTGAGATAGTTCTTGCATAACACGTGGTGCAGCTTCCAATTGTCCTTTAAAACCAGTCATAATTTTTTTAATGCGACTTGTTTTAGGCTCTTTTAAACGTTTTGCTCGTTTTCCCTCAACGCACCACGGTGGAACGATACTTTTTTCAGTTGGATCATGAGATAGAGATTTCTCAATTAAACGCATACCTGCAACGCCATCCACCATTGCATGATGAATTTTGAAGTACATGGCAAAACGATTACCTTCAATCCCTTCAATAATATTACACGTCCAGAGTGGTTTCGCACGATCTATAAGCGTACTATGTTCTTGAGAAAAATAAACTAATAACTCGCGGATCCGTCCCGGTTGAGGTAAAGAAACATGCCGAAAATGATGATCCAGATCAAACTCCTCATCTTCATCCCAAAAAAGACCGCTTAAGCGATTATTAAATGGTGGAACAGGAATTGATTTAGATTTACGAATATCATCGACCAGATCTTGCATAAATGTGTCTGGCGCATTTTCTGGAATTTCAAATAAAAATAAGCCACCTACGTGCATAGGTTGTTGTCTTTTTTCAAGTGATAAGAAAATAAAGTCGATGGGATGTAATGGGCGCATAGCTTGGATTGCCTCACTGCAATTATATCAATAACCCTTGATGAGCTACGTTTTTAGAATTATAGAACACATGTCTAATATAAGTGTATGACTAGTATATAAGCAAAAATGTGCATAAAGCCAATAAAATGTGAGAAATGGCAGGGTTATAAAAAAATCTATCTTTTTTTATAATTTTAGATGTTATTTAATAGACTTTTTATTGACACAAAAAATAAAAATTTATTTTTAATTTCATTATGTTGCAAAAAAACAGCCATTTGAATGACTGTTTCGAGGTGTGAAGTATTGTTGTTGTCAAATTAGTGACTGAGGTGCAAACCGCATTCACGGTGTTCTTCACCTTTGGTCGGATCAAAATAATCCTCATTATCAGGCAGATTATGCTTTTGCATATATTCCCAAAGGTCTTTCGCTGTCCATTTAAGTAAAGGAGCAACTTTTATAAGACCATCAGGATTGATGCTGACCGCATCCATCTCGGCGCGAACTGCGGTATCTGTTGCACGTAATGCAGTGAACCAAACTTTAGGTGCAGTTTCACGTAGCGCACGTTCAAATGGTTCTAATTTAACTTCAGCAGTAAATGCTTCATGCTTTGGATCATCCAGTGCAGGTACTGTTCCCTCCAAAGCTTCACGATGGGCACGAGAACGTTTCGGTAGATAGGTGAGTAGATTTAGGTTGAGTAATTGAGTAATTTCATCAACATATTTATAGGTTGTTTCGGTGTTGTAGCCATTATCCATCCATACGACTTGGATGTCTGGTTTAACACGTGTGAGCATATGCAAAATCACCGCTTCAAACGGACGAAAATTGGTGGTGACAATGGCTTTTTCATTTAGGCTCAGTGCCCATTCAATCAACTTTTCAGCATCATTGCCTAACTCTGCATTGATACGATCTAAATCTAAACTCATTCTCGTGTTACCTTATTAGATATCAACTCATTTCGCAGATTATTATAATCTATTTCGCAGCGTCAACCTGAATAATCATTCAATTTGAACCTAAAAGATCATGTGTGATGGAAAATCTACATGTTAAACTAATGCAAATTTAAAAATCTGCTGGAGTGAGTATGGAAATCGTTTGTTTAGACTTGGAAGGTGTTTTGGTTCCTGAAATCTGGATTAATTTCGCAAAAAAAACGGGGATCAAAGAGCTTGAAGCCACCACACGCGATATTCCAGATTATGATGTATTAATGACACAGCGTTTAAATATTTTAAAACAGCATGGTTTAGGTTTAAACGATATTCAAGCTGTAATCGCAGATATGGGGCCATTACCGGGGGCGAAAGAGTTTGTTGAATGGGTGCGTACACATTTTCAGTTGATCATTCTGTCAGATACATTTTATGAATTTGCACATCCACTAATGCAACAATTAGGTTGGCCAACCATATTCTGTCACAAGTTAGAGACAGATGAAAAAGGCATGATCACTGCTTATAAACTTCGTCAACCAGATCAAAAACGTGAAGCAGTTAAAGCTTTACATGGTTTGAATTTTCGTGTGATCGCAGCGGGCGATTCTTATAATGATACAACCATGTTAGGAGAGGCGGATCATGGTTTCTTATTTGATGCACCTGACAACGTGATTGCTGAATTCCCTCAATTTCCAGCGATTCATGGCTATGCTGCATTAAAAGAAGCAATCCGTTCAGTTTCTCAGCGTAATATTCCTGCTTAAATATTTAATTTATAAAATAAAAGGCGCTTAAAGCGCCTTTTATTTTAAGTTTTATTTTTGCTGAATATTTAGAAGCGATAGCCGATTTTTAAACCATAAGCAAGTGCATCATTGTCTTTAAATTCTGCAACATATTCACCACCACCAGCTTGAGCACCTGTTTGAGCTTTAGCATCACCCAACCAGAAATATTTTACACCGCCTGCAATAAAGTAATTAGGCGCTGGACTAAACTGAACGCCTAAACCAACGTTCCAGTAACCCTCAGTTGGGCCTAGAGTCGTAACTGGATTACCTGAGCCAGAATCCCAACCAACAGAAACATTCCCTGCCCATTTCTCAGTTAGTTTACGACCCACACCGACATTTGCAGACCATTGATCATCAGAATATTGAACCAGATTGAAACCATTTGGACGATTTACTAAAGGCCCAATCGCTTCTGAGATTAAACCAAATTTATATGGCTGAATTGAGAAATCTTTCCAGTTCACCCAGCGTACATTTGCAAACGCAACTGTATTTGCCATGATACCAGTCTGGAAATCAAGGTTAACAGATTGCGGGGTTGTAATTTTAGTTTTACCAGACGCCGCTGCAATGTTTTGAGCTGCTGCAGCACCGCTAGCTCCTAATAGTGCAAGTGCCGGTAAGGTCGGAATATTTTCGTTAATGTTGACGTCGTGATCAATTTCAGAACGATAAGTTAACGATGCTTTTAAAGCAATTTCTGGAATTTGAAATGCTAAACCTGCTAACCAGCCCACACCACTCGTTTCTTTAATATTTGCATCGTAACCATTGTAAAGACTGTAAGCTTGACCACGTAGGCTGACATTTCCTTTAACGGTTTGATAAACTGGGCCACCATAGATGTTCCAGTTTTGATTCGGTTGGAAACCAAAAACCATTGATAAATTTTGAGTATCTACTTCAACTTTGGTATTGCCTTTACCCAAGGTATTGTTTACAGCATCAATACCCGCATTGACTTTATCTGTAATACCTTGCTTTACACCTGTATCGATTTGAGTTTTTACAGCTGGAACATTGTTGTAGGCATTAAGTGTTTGCTGATAGACGGCCTGACCTTGTTGAGTCGAAAGATCAACACCTTGTGCCTGTAGAGCTAGGCCTACTCGTTGTTCTGAACTCAATGCATTAAATGTTGTGTTAATTGTATTATCACGGATTGCATTTAAACGTTCTGCCGGCAAGATCGTATCTGTTGCAGGATTAGATACAAATACGTTACTCCCTGAATATTCTGCCTTTGCTCCAAAAGGTTGATCATAAAGAAGACCAAAAGAAAAATTATCTGTTAATTGTAGTTTGATGGCACCATTTGGAAAGTAATAATCTTCAGCCATGTCGCCAATGTTGCGTCGAGTTTCACTGGTGCCAGCTTCTTGACCTGAGACATTTGGATCTAGAAATGAGATGCCTGCCTCAAAATAATTACCTGGTTGCAAAAAAGCAGACATTGATTGTCCAGAGCGATCGAGTGCTGCCGCAAAAGCCCCTGTTGCAGGTAGTGATGCCAAGATCATAGCGGTTGTTAAATGTTTTAATTTCATTTAAATCTTTCCTTGAACAACAAAATAATTTATTGCTTATTTCCAAGCATTTACATTTTTAGTTTTGGAGAAATGAGTTTTAATGTATCTGTATTCATCTTCACTCCATGCAACAAAAATAACACAATTTAAACAAGAGTAAATGCTCTATAAGGCTGTAAATGTGAAAAAAATAAGGTTAGTAATTATTTGATACTATTTTTTAAGAGGTATTTAAAATTAAAATTATTAATAAATTTATATATATTAATAACTTAATTAATTTTATCAAATTTGAAAATTGTCTTTTTTTCTAAAAAAGTAGACGCGATAGTCAAAGATTTTTGGTTTTTTATTAGAATAAAAATTTCTATTTGTATTTTTAATGTCCAATAAATTGAAGAATAGATTGTTTTTTACACTTTTAATTTAAGTTTAATTTAAGCTTTATTATTTTTGTTTTTTAGTTGTGAGAAATAAGAGGGGGTTGAAGAGGCAAAAAAGGCTTTATTGAGTAGGAGCTATCAAAGACCTCTTATTGAAATTTGAATTGAGTAATACATAAAAAGAAAACTTTTACTCATTTTCTAGCTGACAATTGACCATCCACTTAATTCCAAACTGATCAGTAAAAGCACCATATAATGCTCCCCAAAAGGTTTTTTGTAGCGGCATTTCGACTAAGCCTCCCATCGATAAAAGATTAAATAGACGACGGGTTTCTGTTTCATCATGTTCCAAGTTAATTGAAATATAGTGATTATTACCTTTATTTAATACAGCATTTGCAGGGCTGCAAAACTGTTCATGTACATCTGAACCCATCAGGACGGTAAACTCATTAATAGGTAGTGAGACATGCAATATCAGACTTCTTTGTGATTCCGATAAAAATACACCATCTTCTGTTGGGAGATCTTTATATCGGGTCAACATGGAAAACTCACCACCAAAAACAGACTGATAAAAGTTAAATGCTGATTCGGTTTCACCATTGAAGTTGAGGTAATGATTAAGTTGCATAATAATTGTCCTGATTATTTTTATTGTTACTTCATCACTTTAATTTAGAGTTAAATAAAATACAGTCTAATTTTGTATCTATTTAGCATAGAAAATCCCGCCAAAGCGACGGGATTAAGTATAAGTTTAATAATTTTAAAGTAGTTCAATGGCTACTGCGGTTGCTTCACCACCGCCAATACATAAGGCAGCAACGCCCTTTTTGCCACCTGTGCGTTTTAAAGCATGAATCAATGTCAAAATAATACGTGAGCCCGTTGAACCAACCGGATGTCCTAAAGCACAAGCACCACCATTGATATTAACTTTTTCAGGGTCAAGTTTGAAATCATCAATTGCACACATGGTAACCATTGCAAATGCTTCATTGATTTCCCACAGATCAACGTCCTGAGCATCCCAGCCTGCTTTTTTCAGGACTTTGTCAATCGCACCAACAGGTGCAATTGTGAACTCTGATGGGTGTTGAGAGTTTGATGCAGTGGCTACTATTTTGGCTAATGGTTGTAAACCACGTTGTGCTGCAATCTCGCTAGAAGTTAAAACTAAGGCTGAAGCACCATCCGAAATTGAACTTGCATTGGCTGCTGTAATTGTACCGTCTTTAGCAAAAGCGGGTTTTAAAGAAGCAATCTTGTCAATTTTGGCATTTAAAGGTTGCTCATCCTGATCAATAATAACGTCGCCTTTACGTGATGAAACAGTCACAGATACGATTTCATCTTTAAAATAGCCTGATGTAATCGCTGTTTGAGCGCGCTTAAGCGAACGGATGGCAAACTCGTCCATTTGTTCACGAGTATAACCACGAGTATTTGCCATATCCTGAGCAAAAGAACCCATTAAACGACCAGTTTCCGCATCTTCAAGACCGTCAAAAAACATATGATCTTTAATTTCGCCGTGGCCCATACGATAACCTGCACGAGCTTTGGGTAAAATATAAGGTGCATTGGTCATCGATTCCATACCGCCAGCAACGACAATACCTGCACTACCAGCCTTAATCATGTCTGTGGCTTGCATTACGGCTTTCATTCCAGAACCACATAGCTTGTTAATAGTCACAGCACCAGTAGAATCGGGTAGACCTGCTTTACGCATCGCTTGACGGGCAGGGCCTTGCTTAAGACCCGCAGGCAACACGCAGCCCATAATCACTTCTTCAACATCAGTAGGCGCTAAGCCTGCTCGTTGGACTGCTTCACGGATGGTCACTGCACCAAGTTCAGGCGCGGTAGAAGACGACAAAGCACCTTGAAAACCGCCCATTGCTGTGCGTGCACCATTCACAATAACAATATCGGTCACAATCATTTCTCCTGAAATTACTTAAGAATTACATTTTTAAAGCAGTATAATAAAAAAATGGATTGATAAAAGTGACTTAAAAGACCACAACTTCGACTGATCAGTTTTCCTAGCAAGTCTTTAAAGATTCATTACGCGCATGTCCCATTCTACTGAGTGTAAGCTTGCGATGATGAGAGTATTGCGCTGAACAATAACGAAAAGTGCCATTTGAAGCTAAGGGAAGCCCTGAAGTACTTTCAAAAATGATTTTTTTATTACCAAATCCTTGCCAAGATAATGAACCGTACTTTAACTGTAAGGGTTCTACAGCTAATACCGTTTCATTCGGATCATAGTTGCGATTCTTATTTTGATCGACAAACAAAATATAACCATTCGTCCAATTATTATCGCACTCCTTAAATGTACTGCTTGCACATAAAATAATGTTTTGCTTGGAGAGCAAAGATTCATGCTTGGCTTTTTGTATATGAAGTGTGAGTATTTGAGGTACTTTTTTTGCCTCTTGTGAAGCCATGTACTGATGGTAGGATGGGATAGCAAAAGAAGCAATGACTGCCATGATCGTTAATACAATACTTATTTCCATTAACGAAAAGCCAATATTTTTGTTTTTCATGTTAAAGATACGTCCGTCTTATGTAACTTTTTTTGTTTTTTAACAGCAGATTAAGCAAAAAAGATTGAAAAAAAGTTTGAGTTGAAATATTTATTACTTTAAGCGTTTGAATGCTGTTAAAATAAAGAAAGCGTGAAGATAAGCTATTCACAATAATAAATTGAGTAGAAAGTTACCTAATTACAACGGAAATTGTAAGTAATTTTGTCAATAATTTACTTGATTAAAGTTATCAAGCACTTGGAAATCAGTTTAAGTGTTTGTATGATTCAACGTGAGTAGCTTAAAAATAATACTGGGGTATATAAAAAGTTATCTCAGGGCCATAAAAATTTTAGGCTGAGCTTGAACAACAAACAATTTGTTTATCTCTGGAGGATATCCATGAAATTGAGTCGTATTGCACTTGCTACTATGCTTGTTGCTGCACCATTCGCTGCTGCAAATGCTGGCGTAACCGTTACTCCGTTATTGTTGGGTTATACTTGGTATGATACAGACCACAACAATGACAAGCTTACTGCTGGTCCTGAACTACAAGACGATTTATTCGTTGGTGCTGGATTGGGTGTAGAGTTAACTCCTTGGTTAGGTTTTGAAGCTGAATACTCTCAAGTTAAGGGTGATCTTGACGGTATTCCTGGTAATCCTGGTGCAGAATACAAACAACAAAACATTGTTGGTAACTTCTACGCTACTTCTGACCTTATTACTAAAAACTACGATAGCAAAATCAAGCCTTACGTATTACTTGGTGCTGGTCAAGCAAAATACGAAATGGATGGTTTAGCTGATAAGAAAGACACTATCGGTAACGCTGGTGTAGGTGCTTTCTGGCGTCTAAATGATGCATTGTCACTTCGTACTGAAGCTCGTGGTACTTATGACTTTGACGAAAAATTCTGGAGCTATACTGCTCTTGCTGGTTTAAACGTAGTTCTTGGTGGTCATTTGAAACCAGCTGCGCCAGTTGTTGAAGTTGCTCCAGTTGAGCCAGTTCCAGTTCAGCCTCAACCTCAAGAGTTGACTGAAGATCTTAACATGGAACTTCGTGTGTTCTTTGATACTAACAAATCAAATATCAAAGACCAATACAAACCAGAAATTGCTAAAGTTGCTGAGAAGTTAGTTGAATACCCTAACGCAACTGCACGTATTGATGGTCACACAGATAATACTGGTCCTCGTAAGTTGAACGAACGTTTATCTTTAGCTCGTGCTAACTCTGTTAAATCAGCTCTTGTAAACGAATACAACATCGATGCATCTCGTTTATCTACTCAAGGTTTTGCATGGGATCAACCGATTGCTGACAACAGCACTAAAGAAGGTCGTGCAATGAACCGTCGTGTATTTGCTACAATTACTGGTAGCCGTACCGTAGTAGCTCAACCTGGTCAACAAGCTCAATAATCTGAGTCTTTGACAGTAAAAAGAGCAGCTTTCGAGCTGCTTTTTTTTATTTGTATTTGCTATATACGATAAAAAAGCACTCAAAAGAGTGCATTTTTATCATTAGGTTGGATTAGGTGAGGAGTTGTATCAGCATTTCTTCATAAATCTCAGCCAAGGGTTCTAAATCTGAGACATTCACATTTTCATTGATCTGATGGATTGAAGCATTTAATACGCCTAACTCTAAAACTTGTGCGCCAGTTGGAGCAATAAAGCGTCCATCTGAGGTGCCTCCAGTGGTAGAGAGCTGAGTTTCGGTGCCTGTGATTTTTTTAATTGCATGCTTCGCAGCATTGACCAATTCTCCAACTGGGGTTAAGAAGGGTAAACCCGATAATGTCCAGTCGATGCTATATTCAAGCCCGTGTCGATTAAGCAAATCTGTAACACGCTGCTTTAAAACGTCTGCTGTAACTTCTGTGGAATATCTAAAATTAAAGGTAACTTCAAGTGTGCCAGGTACAACATTAGTTGCTCCTGTTCCTGAATGAATATTAGAGATTTGGAAAGTGGTCGCTGGAAAATATTGATTACCTTCGTCCCAGACAGTTTCACACAGTTCATGAATAGCAGCGGCAGCTAAATGAATAGGATTACGAGCCAGATGCGGATAAGCTACATGACCTTGTTTGCCTTGAACTGTTAAAATGGCATTGAGTGACCCCCGACGCCCATTTTTGATAATATCGCCTAATTGATGCGTACTTGAGGGTTCACCCACTAAGCACCATGTTATTTTCTCATGACGCGCTTCAAGTGTTTCAATTACTTTAACCGTTCCATTAATGGAAGGGCCTTCTTCATCAGAAGTAATCAGATAAGCAATTGAACCTTTATGATCTGGATGTTTTTTTACAAAACGCTCAGTGGCTATCACCATTGCCGCTAAAGCAGTTTTCATGTCTGCCGCACCACGTCCATAAAGTTTTCCATCACGAATTTGGGGTTGAAAGGGATCTGTTTCCCAAGCTTGTAAGTTACCCGTTGGCACAACATCTGTATGACCTGCAAAACAGAAGACGGGCGCTTGTGTGCCACGACGTGCCCATAAATTATCAACATCTTCAAAACGCATATGTTCGATTTGGAAACCCGCTTGAGCAAGACGGTCGGCCATAATATTTTGACAATTATGATCAATCGGAGTGACAGAAGGCTGACGAAGAAGCTCTAAACTAAGATCTAAGGTATCTGAAGAAGTCATATATGAAAAAATATTGGCAATGAAAAACTGATTGTTATAATAGGCTAAACGGCTTTATCTGGGTATGTATAAATGAAAAAACCTTATCAATTGATAAGGTTTCAAAGTGTAAACCAGCAGCTTACATTTTATTTTGTGTTTTTTCAGCAGTGTTTGTTACAGCATCACCTGCTTTAGACACATCTTGTCCCATACCTTTAAAAGTATTACAACCCGTTAAAACAAAAGCAACCATTACTGATGCAACTAAGATTTTTTTCATCATCTATCTCCACTTTAGATTTAATTCTGATGTACTTAAAAGATTAAAAACTAATCGTAAAAATGAACATGGGTGTTTGATAGTAAATGTGTTAAAAAATGTTTCAATAGAGAATTATTCTTGTAAATAAGTTATTTATAGGTCAGTAAGTGTTGACGATACATATAGAATCTCATCGGTTGATCATGTCTCCTGTATAAACCATTTGTCCACCATCTTGCTTCTGCTGAGCTTGCAAAATAATTAGGGCAGATCCATTCATGACGCGTTAATCGATAATAACCTTTCTTGATTTGATTTCCCCATGTGCCAACTCGCCTTTGGGGTTGAATCCAGTTCAAATTTGGATCTGTTGCTGATGCCGTTTCAGGTAAATAAAGCTGTCCTTTAAGCACAGCATAACGTTTGTGAATGAGATAATGCTCTATTTGTTTAAACTGGAATTGTCGTTGGGTAAAATGATTCAGTTTTTTAGATAAAGTATCGTCACGATTTAATCCAAACCAATAAGGTAAGGAGAAATCTGCTTCCCCCAAATAATATTTTAAAGCAACTTCCCAATGCTCAATTTCGCTTGTATCTGTATTTAAAACAACGAAATCAAGTTCGCCTAATGTTTTTGCACCTTGTATTTTCTGGATACTGTGGCCTAGAAGTTGGTAAGAGTGATACTCATAGTCTTGTAGCCAAAACCAGAGTAAATATTCAAATCGTAAACCTAAACGTGTGCTTTTCAATTGATTTAGAAAATCGAATAGAGGTTCTGGATGCTGATCCAGCTTTAGCAAGCGTTGCTGATAAGCGATAAATTGCGTTTGCCAGAAATGCGGAGTATGTAGATCAAATTCATGCTTGATATTCAATTGTTCTGGGATACTTTTAATAATATTTGGACTGGCTAAACAAAAGGCCAGTTGACGTACACTTGGCTGTTTAAACTGCAACCAGGGTTCAAAATATTCTGTCATGAAAAGAGGATGGGGCATAACAACCTGATTTAATAATTTAAAGTAAGAGTAAGCAAACAGCCTATAAAACTTTTATACTAGGCGCGCATAAGCAATTTTAGGATTCAGTATGAAAACGTTGTTTTGGCGAAGCCTTGTGGTGATATTTATCACACTTGGTATTATTGGTGCAATTTTGCCAGGTATGCCAACAACAGTATTTTTAATCCTAGCGGCATGGGCTGCATCAAAGGGATGGCCGCAAATGGATGCATGGTTGCTCAATCATCCTAAATATGGTCCGACCTTACGTAATTGGCGTGAACATGGCACAGTTCCTCGTAGAGCTAAATGGATTGCCAGTATAATGATGCTGATTAGTGGCATTATTATGTTGTTTACCAATGCACCATTTTGGGTAAAAGTTTTTACTGATAGCATTATGTTGATTGTTGCTGTGTGGTTATGGCTACGTCCTGAGCACCGTTAAAAAAACTTAAAGCATCGCTTTAAGGCTTTTTAGGTGCGCAAGGCGAGGGCTATGCCCGAGTGAAACCGTTAAAAAAACTTAAAGTATCGCTTTAAGGTTTTTTAGGTGCGCAAGGTGAGGGCTATGCTCGAGTGAAACCGTTAAAAAACTTAATACATCTCTTTTAATGTTGTTTATGTGAACAAAAATTTAAGAAATTATTCCTCAATTTCGAATATTCAAAATAGAGAAGTGAAATGTCTTATACGTTAGAACAGGCAGATATTCTGATTGATTTAGAACAACAACTTTTATATTTACCCAAGCATAATAAATTATATTTGATTTCTTCGGGTAAAAATGGAGTTGGAGAGCAGGAAAACTCGGGTAAAACACCGCGCGGTTGGCATCAAATTGCTGAAAAATTTGGTGAAAATTTGTCTATGAATACGGTTTTTATTGCGCGGCAGCCTACAGGTGAAATTTATTCTCCATCGTTGGCATTACAGCATCCACAACGCGATTGGATTTTATCCAGAATCCTCTGGTTAGAAGGTCTGGAGCAGGGTTTTAATCATGGGCAGGGCTGTGATAGTAAGCAAAGATATATCTATATTCACGGAACGCCTGATATTGAACCTATGGGAATACCAGTTTCGCATGGTTGTATTCGGATGCGTAATCAAGATGTTGTAGAGGTATTTGATTTAATGCAACAAGGCGCTTTAGTTTATTTATCTGAAACTAAAATTGACACATTTATTCCTCTACATGCAGATTCATAGGTTTTAAGAGTGTATTTTTGTTTTAAAATCGGGTGACCAAGTGGCTTCTAAAGGTGAGAAATAAACATATAATGTTTAAATAAAACACAGAATTTTCAGGTTTTTCTATCGAATTACTTATTTTTTAATCATTCACACTGGATTTTAAGAAAAGAACGGGAAAAGCGTTTGACACGCTGATTAGATTCTCTATAATGCACCTCACAAACGATGAAGACGTTAAGGGCGCTTAGCTCAGTTGGTAGAGCGTCTGCCTTACAAGCAGAATGTCGGCGGTTCGATCCCGTCAGCGCCCACCAAGCCTTTACGTTAAGACTTTAGTGCAGCGGTAGTTCAGTTGGTTAGAATACCGGCCTGTCACGCCGGGGGTCGCGGGTTCGAGCCCCGTCCGCTGCGCCACTTAAGTTTTAATATCGTTTGCCACAATAGTGACTTTGTGAAAGTGCAGCGGTAGTTCAGTTGGTTAGAATACCGGCCTGTCACGCCGGGGGTCGCGGGTTCGAGCCCCGTCCGCTGCGCCACTTTTAACAAACACTTTTGCGGGCGCTTAGCTCAGTTGGTAGAGCGTCTGCCTTACAAGCAGAATGTCGGCGGTTCGATCCCGTCAGCGCCCACCACATTTGTGACCTATACTTTTTTAAAGTATTATGTGCAGCGGTAGTTCAGTTGGTTAGAATACCGGCCTGTCACGCCGGGGGTCGCGGGTTCGAGCCCCGTCCGCTGCGCCATTTTCTTAATCTTCTATTTAAGAAAATATTTGTTCAAGATTTTCGTATTGCGTTTGTCTTGTATCGTAAAATTGAGTCGAAACTTGTCAGAAAAATCATGGATTTTTCTCTTGCGTTCGGGAAAAGCAATGCTTTTCTAATCCTCACTCAGGGCGCTTAGCTCAGTTGGTAGAGCGTCTGCCTTACAAGCAGAATGTCGGCGGTTCGATCCCGTCAGCGCCCACCATATCTCCTTTATCTTGCTTTTTTTCTTTGATTTTTCTAAGCTTTAGTTTCATTCTGCTTTATTATTACTACAATATGCGAAATCCCTATCGACGTTCTGTTATATCTACGTCATCTCATCTGAAGAATGATCCAAAAAACGTATATAAACAATTTATTGAAACGATTGTTTTTCAAAATCATGTGATCGGTTTGTATGATGATGGTTGGGCTTTATGTGCAACGCCAACTGGGCAGCAAGCTTTCGCTCTCTGGCACAGTAAGAGTTTGGCAACGCTTCTACAAAAAGGAAGTTGGCAAAGTTATGAGCTCCAAGAAATTTCGCTTGTAACTCTCGTACAGAAACTTATTCCTTATTTACGCGAACAAAATACTCTACTTTCTTTAGACCTAACGCCAGAAGGGCAGAATTTACTGGTCAAACCTGAAAGTTTTTTGGCAGATATTAAAAGTTTTCTGTATCAACTTTATTTGCAAAAGCCCGAAATCTTTGCCGATTTAAAATTACCTTTACCGCGTTCGATTCGGCTAAATTGAATTAATATTCATTCAAAATCCATCCACTTAAGTAGGCAAAATATTCCCTTAACCATGCATTGTAACGGATTAGCAATGGGGTGGGTGCTGAGACCATATATACATGAGAATAGCCTTGTTTTTGTGCAATGGCTTTAGCTCGAAGAGTATGAAAGTCACTGGTGACAATTACAATCGGGTTATTCAAATGGATTTGATGCTGCTTGAGAATGATCTGACTATTTTTTAAATTAAGTTCCGTACTGGTACTTTGATTTTCTAGCATCATTTGTGTAGATGGTAGCGAATAATGCTGCTGTAAATAATTCGCCATGATGGCGGCTTCGGTATGTGTTTCTCCAAAGTCCAATCCACCAGTAAGGATGAGCAACGCGTCTGGTTGTGCCTTGGCAATAGGCGCAGCTGTATCCAAGCGTTTAGCCAGAGCAGCTGAAGGTTGTCCATTTTCGATACCGCTACCCAGTACAATAATTGATTTTACAGGAGGTATGGATTGATTATCTTTGATTTGTAAGATTAAAAAAGCAAAAAAAGCAAAAAGCGTCATTAACCAGACAACGAATATTGCCCATCCACAGCGCCAGAGTTTTTTTATTTTGATATGTTGATTGAGCCATTGTTGAATTTGAACATAAAACAAGGCATATATGCAGAAAACAAAGCCTATGAGGAGAGGTAATATTATTCCTAAATGAATTTTTCGATAGGATAAAAGTAATACCGCATCAGCAGATAAAATCAAACCAATCACAAACAAGCTGAGACGAATAAAAAGACTAGCGGACATATCAAATGTTCTTATATAGGGTGAGTGCATCAATAATCATAATGAACTGTATCAATTTCATGTGTTTGAGTCGAATAAAAAAGGATATTCCAGTGATTTGGAATATCCTTTTTTCATTGCGATAGTTAGCGATTAAACTTAGTAAACATCTCGACGGTAACGTCCATCTAAACGTAATTCATCCATCTTGGTCTCACCCAAAATTTCATTGAGTACCTGATCGACTCCGCTCGCCATACCATCAATACTGCCACAGACATAGATTACAGCGTCACGATCAATCCATGCTTTCAGTTCATCAGCTTGTTGTCTTAAGATGTCCTGCACATAAATTCGTTGTTCCTGATCACGTGAGAAGGCTAAATCTAGTCGTTTGAGCATGCCCATGTTGTGCCATGCCTCAATTGTCGTCTGGTAGAAGAAATCACAATGATGTTGTCGCTCTCCAAAGATTAACCAGTTTTCTGCGTAATCCTGACGGGTACGCGCATGTAATAAGCTCATTAGACCTGCGATACCTGTGCCATTTCCAATACAGATAATTGGGCGATTATCATCAATCAAATGGAAAGATTCATTGGTGCGAATCCGTAAAGCAAGTGTATCATTGATTTGAGTATGTTCGGTAAGCCATCCTGAACCAAGCCCAAGTTGACCTTGATGATCATATTGTTGACGAACTGTAAGTCTTAAAAATAACTGGGTTGGAATGCTGGCTATGGAATATTCACGTGTTGGTAATGTTGGAAGTTGTTCAAGTAAATGTTCCATATTGGCGAAAGGTTCTATCTCTACAGTCAAGTCTTTATCCCAAAGTGCTTGTTGAATAGAAATAGATAAAGAATCGACCAGAGTTTCAGGATGTACTTGATATTTTTGCAAAAATTGTTCGATACGGGCTGAACTATTGCCAGGTTGAATTTCTGCAATATCACCCGCCTGCCAATGTACTTCGTGTTTAGGTGTTAACTCAATATTGTAAGCAGGTGCTCCGAGACTTTGCGGATTAAGAAGTGTACGTTTATCTAGTGTCCATGTATCAAATGTCTTTTCAATACTCATAGATTGAAGTTCTAACTTGCTTGCTTTGGCTAAGGCGTTATTCCATCGTTGCACATCTTCATTGTTGGCGTTGTTGACCTCAATCAAGTCAAATAAAGCTTGTGCCCCACATTGTTTCAACCAGTGATCTACTCGATGCCCGAAACTACAATAAGTGTCTGGATATTCATCTGAACCTAAAGCCAATACGGCATAATGCATATGAGTTAAGTCCAGATTTGAGCTTAAAAACTTTTTCTCAAAACTGCTAGCCAAATCAGGGGCTTCACCAGTGCCGTAGGTACTAACAACAAATAAAGTTTGTGATGCGTTTTTAAGATCATCCTCAGTCAATTGTTGTACAGGTTTAACCGTTACGGGTTGATGCGCTTCTTGTAAACTGGTGGCTGTTCGCCACGCCAGTTGCTCGGATACACCTGTCTGAGAAGCATAGGTAATAAGCCATGGTGTTGCATTTGGGTCAATATAGTGATCTGCGAGTTGATTACGTGCTGCTTGAGTGAGGCGTTTTTGCTTACGGCGTTTTAGATATAACATCCAGCCTGTCACAAAAAATAAAGGCATTGCCAATGACGCCAACATGGCAAAAAATTGATAAACAGGACCAAAGAAACTACCACGATGCACAGGTAACATGCTGCTCATGATTTTTTCATTCAGCTTTTTATCTTCGTAAAGTTCTAGTTTTTCAATTTTGTGCGTTTGATAATTATAAGTTGCACTATTACGGGCGCGTTCATGTTGTGCAACAGGATCGACAAAACTGAGTTCAATTGAACCGTCTGGCTTTTTTGGTAAGTTAATGGTTAAGGTTGAATAATCACGACCGATTTTTTGATTAAAGTCTGTCCAAGTCTGCTGAAGTGCCTGCTGTATTTGAACAGGGGATAACGCTGATTGCTCTCGATCTGTTTGTCTATCGCCAGTTCTTTGGGTATTCGTTTGACGATGATTTTGTTGCATTGTTTGAGCTTTGTCATTTGCAGACTGTGGTCGACCATTTTGTTCTTGATTACGTTGAGGGCCCGTACGCTCTCTATTGCCTTCCTGCATTTGTGGTTTAGGTTGCTCAACGCCCATGACTTTAAACATGCCACTGCGCCACCAGTCATATGACCAATATAACCCCGTACATGCCAAAATAAGATAAAACACCACCACCCACGTTCCGACGACTGCGTGTAAATCCCAAATAAAATTACGTCCTTTAAGTTTGGGTTTTACAAAGAGCCATTGGCGCAGAGAATGCTTTTTTGGCCAACGTAAATACAGACCACTCAGCACAAAGAAAATGAGCATGAGGGTACATGCACCTGTAATCTGTTTACCCACAGGGCCAAAGGTGAGAGTGCGATGAAGTTGTTGTACAAACTGGAAAAAGTCTCGTCCTTTGATTTCAGGGAGTACTTGAGCGGTATAAGGATTGATCATCATATTATAGCCGCGACGTTCGCCTTCCTTGGCAATATTCACGGTCGATGAAGCAGTTGGATCTTTGGCAATGGTAATGCTATTAATTTTTATGTTGGGATCTTGATTGGAAAAATGCTGATAAAGCTGAACAGGGGTGAGTTTGGCCTGCGGTTGTGCCTGTACGATATAACTGTCTTGATTGATCCATTTTAAAATTTGTTGTTCGTAGGAGTAAATGGCTCCTGTTACACCCATTAGAGAAAGAATAAGCCCTGCTGTAATCCCTAAAAACCAGTGAATCTGGAAAAACGTTTTTTTAAACATGATGATAGAAAATATTTTAAGAGGCAAAAGTTAGCAAATTATAACGGAACAATGCGAAGATAATATGGATTTTGTAGATAATATTAATTTTCATTATCATTTATTAATTGGGTTAAAAAAACCTCCGTGCAGGAGGTTTTAATTAAGATTGAGCTTTAAATTGTTTTCGGCTCGCCTACACTTTCAGTTAAATGTTTGCGAATAGTATTAAATGAAAAGTTTCTAGAATCCATACGTTTAGGTAAAATATATGCACCTTGTTGACCTTTTACCTTGAAGTTCATCAAGATAAAATCTGGTGTGTTATACCATTCATAAATATCTTTCCAGCCAATTGTGCCTACGCCTTCTTGTCCACCCATTTGCTGACGCATAACAATTCCATGAGGTTGTACACCTAAGCGAATTCCTTTAATTTCCTGAACAGGAAACTCATTCATTTTGCGTTTTACATACCATTCAAGACCGTATTTACGGATTAAAAAGTAGAGCACCACACAGACGATGGCGACCCAGCAAAATATAGTGGAATAGTTTTTTAATAAAATAATACCAGCAAGAGATAGTGCGACAACGGCAGCCATAATGATCCATGCTTTGGTACTGATTTTATTGGTGCTACGCCAAATCATCAGTTGGACATTGCGTTGCTCAGCTTCAGAAACTTCGTAGTTAACAGGCTGTAATGTATAAGCGTATAGAGATTTCGCGGTCATAGTGCAAATAGTGAGTTTCAAACTGGTTGAAGTTTAGCATTAATTTAGCCAATCTCGTGAATATATTCTGCCATTTTACAGGGAATTATAAGGATCCTAACTCAGTGGCATCATTATCACGATCGTGACTTAGACTTTGTTTAAGTCGACTCAATTGATTTAAAATGCTTAGCATTAATGACAACTGCTGCAAAATAATTAAAGATGTTTGATCTTCCTGACTATTTTGTTTTAAACGCTGCCGAATGGTCTGTAACATATTTTGTGAGCTGAGGTCTGGAACTTCATCACGTAATAAAGCGCCTTGAATATCATCTAATGCTTGATCGAGTAAATTTAAAATATCCTGATCCTGACTTTGCTCACGATGCGCACCCAATGCAGCAATGTAGCTAAGAAAGGTGTGATTTAGGCATAAAAACTCAAATGCCAGACTTTTTTGATAAGCATCAAAATCGGGTTCAGTGGCTAGGGTAGAAATAAGAGATGCTACTTCTGCATCGGTATTGTGTGCTGCACGACGAGCCACTCGATAGTTTAGTCCGTTATCACGGCCTTCATGATACTGGCGTACGACATCTTTTAAATAATTACACTGTGCTTGTAAAGAACGTTGAATGGTGCGGGGCAGGCGACGAAACCTCCAGTCTGGCCAGATAAAACTGACACCAAACCAAGCCAAAGCACAACCTATCAGAGTATCGATCAGGCGAGGGAAGCCCGCAGAGAAACCTGAACTGTCCAGATTAAAGTTAATTAAAGCCAAAATAGTAATAAAAGCAGTCGCCTGAGCATATTGTTTACTACGCAACTCAAAGAATAAGACACCGCTAATCACCAATAGAAGCAATTGTCCTTCTAATGATGGTACGAAATATAAAATAGCGAGACCGCACACAATACCGACAAGCGTTCCAACGACTCTGAGTCTTAATCGTCTTTTAGTGGCATTGAAATTTGGTTGGCTGACAAACAAAGCAGTGAGCAGGATCCAGTAACCATATTTAATACCAGTAATCTGCACTAAAATGTAGGCAATTAATAACACAATTGATAGTCGAATGGCATGACGAAATAAAACAGATTCTGGGGTCAGATTTTGTCTGATTCGCGTAACAATATCATTCCAACCTTTTAAATCATCATCTTTTAACTGTTGTTCAAATTGCTTACTTTTTTCAAGACTGGTGTTGCGTTCTGTTTCTAAATTACGTAGTTGTGCATCAATCGATTTTAAGTTTTGGTACAAGGCATATAAGGCATTAACCCAGACTTGATCATAAAACTGTTCTTTTTGTAGTTTTTCGAGGGAAAGTTTTAAATTTTCAAAAGCATGTTTGAAACGTTTGTTATGAATATAAGGTTGGCGTTTAAGAATACTTTGGCTCAAATCCTGACAGGCTTTGCCCTGAATCGATAAAATACGTTGGAAGCGAAATAAAATATCACTGTGTTGGAATACTTTGGATAGTTCCTGATAATTGATGTGTGCTGAATCTGCACGTTCATGAATATCTTGAACCACAAAATAATAATGCAAGCTACGACGGGTATCTTTTTGACCACGATCACCTTTAAGGCGTGTAAGTAGCGCAGTTTTAGTATCGTTGAATATTCCGATCAGTTTGCCATTTTCCAGTGAAAGATCAATCATGCTCTGTTGATAGCTTTCAGGGGTCATATCCACATCAAATAAATTGGACTTGGCAAATAGAAAATCGCCTAATGACGCATAGCAGGCACTCAGTTTGTCCTGTAATGGTCGTACAGGGAAAAGCAGAAAACTAATAGTTGAAATCAAACCATACCATGCTGCACCAACGACCAATAACAGTGGCTGCATGTACCATTCATCAAATAAGTGTACACCTAGCATGGAGTAAACTGAAACGACCAGACATCCATAAGAGATGGTGGCATAGCGCCGCCCTAAAGAGCCTAACAAAATCCAACCGATACACGAGGCAATCAGTCCAATTGCAAACAAAAATGGATAAGGAAAAAGTAGCTGAACAGATGCCGCCGTAATAAAAAATCCAATATAGGTATACACCAGATTCATTATCCGCACAGAAAAGCGGTCATCAATATCACTTAAGCCAGCAGCGACAACGCCTAAAGTCAAAGGAATAGTGGCGAGCTGAAAATTCAAAAAATAGGGAACAAATGCTGTACCTGTAAACGCAATTAACATGCGCAGGTTATACATTAATGTCGTATTATAGGTGGCTCTTCTGACATGCGCGAATAAGGGTTTCAAAGCGAATCCTTTGTAACAAATGTAAAACGGGCTTAAAGTTAGGCAAGCCCCAGCAATTACGTTTGGAAAATACTTGTTCTATAGCCTGAATCATACTATGGACAGTGTTGGCTTGTCTTTACACCCACTATTTAAAATTGAAATATAGATATGTCTGAAAATGGATCACGGCAGCAATATTCATCCGCTTGGATCATGCTGCTGGCTTTATTGACTGCACTAGGGCCGTTATCGATTGATATGTATTTGCCTGCTTTACCACAAATGGCAAATGATTTTGGGGTTAGTACCCAAATGATGGCAAATACACTTCCTGCTTATTTTTTTGGTTTGGCAATCGGTCAGTTACTTTACGGTCCAATTAGTGATCGAATTGGACGTAAAAAACCACTTTATGTGGGATTGAGTTTATATGCCATTGCAAGTCTACTTTGTATCTTTGCTAGCAGTGAGTGGAGCCTGATCGTCTTACGTGTTGTACAGGCATTGGGGGGCTGCGTTGGCGTGGTGATTGCTCGAGCAGCGATCCGTGATCGTTTAGATGTACAAGGATCGGCTCAGGCATTTTCCAGTATGATGATCGTGATGGGAATTGCACCGATTGCAGCACCGACACTTGGTGCATGGATTCTATATTTCTTTAACTGGCATGCGGTGTTTATTTGCTTATCAATAATCGGTTGTATCAGTTTGCTTTGCGTACACTTTTTCTTTAAGGAAACATTACAGCCATCACGCCGCTTGAAACTAAGTTTCGATCAGGTTTTAACCTTATACGCCGCTATTTTAAAAGACAAAAGTTTCCGATTTCCTATGTTTGCAGGCTGTCTCACTGGTGGCGCTTTATTTAGCTATATCAGTTCAGCTTCTCCAGTTTTTATGGATATGTATGGTTTAAATCAGCAACAATTTGCATATGCCTTTGGCTTTAATGCGATGGGAATTATTATTTTCTCATCAATCAATAAACGTTTAGTTACCAGACTCAGTACGATTCAGCGACTCAAACTGGGTGGAACAATTCAGTTTTCAGGTGCAGTGATCGTGCTAGCAAGTGGTTTGTTGTCACATGCACCATTAACAATAGTGATGGTTGGCTTATTTTTCACAGTATCTGGTTTAGGTTTTACTGGCCCCAATGCGATGGCACTTGCAATGTCAGAGCAAGGCGCGAGGGCAGGAACTGCCAGTGCAATTATGGGAAGTATGCAATTTGCTGTAGGTTTGTTTGGTGGTTTACTGCTGAATTTTTTGCTCTGGAATTCCTTGTTAAATATGGGAATTATGATGGTAATCTTTACGGGGGCAGGATTGTGGGCAATTGCGACGATTGCTAAACAAATTAATCAAGATCAAGTTCGAGCATCGTGAAAGAAAAAAATAGACCTAATAACAGGTCTATTTTTATATCCATTCAGATTTATTCATTAAGAAATACGGCAAAACTCTCAACGGGTTCACGTGGTGTAATAAACGTATTTACAATATCATCTGGATCGGCATAACCGAGTGCAATTGTACAGACTAACTCTTCATCTTCAGAAGCACCCAGTACATCGAGTACGATCGGATGAAAATGATTCCATGCTGCTTGTGGGCAGGTATCAAGTCCACGAGCTTTGGCTGCAACCATGACATTCTGAATCATCATGGAAATGTCCATTTTTGAACCAATTCCCATGGCTTTGTTGACAGTAAAATATAGCCCGACAGGTGCATCAAACAGTTTGTAATTACGCAATTGTTGCGCCGCCATTTTTTCCTTTTCGCCCTTTTGGATATTTAGTAATCCATATAGTCCCCAACCGTTCTCACGACGACGGTCAATAAAGGGAGAAATCCATTTTTCAGGATAATAAGGAAAGGTTTCCTGATATTCGGCTGCTTTCTCTGGGTTGGCATAGATCGCAAGTTGAGCTTCACAAACCTGATTAATCATTTCGTCACGTTTTTTGCCTGTAACGACATAGACCTTCCACGGCTGAGTATTGGTTCCAGAAGGCGCGCGGCATGAAACCTCTAAAATATCCTTGATGGTTTGTGAGTCAATCGATGTTGGTAAAAAAGCGCGAACAGAATGTCTTGAACGAATGGCGTTGTCCACGAGTTGAACTTGCTCGGGATTCATAGGAGTTCCTTTCTCATTAAGTCATAAAACATGTACAGACTATAAAGGATGCAGATGTATTTTTTAATATATTTTCTGCCAAATTGATTATTTGATAAAAAATACGACCGATATATTTGCTTTCTTAGAGCTTGTATCGCGGTCTTAAGGATTTTAAAACGGCCTAGAAAAGCATATTTGCTTATCATTCGCAATTAAATTGAACGAATGATTAAATTTCCTTCATAGTATTTCCAAAAAAAATTAATCAATTAGTCTAATATCATATTTGTGTTTTTATATGAATTAGCTTTCTTTGAAAATTTACAAACTATTGATTTTTAATTATTAAAATTATTAATTAAGACGTTTTTTTAATATTTTATGCAATTTGATAGTAGAAAATAAATAAAAAACATCATTTTTTTGCATAATGCGCCTCTTTTTTAATTGTGACGAAATCTCCATACTCGTGATGGGAGAAAGAGATGATAGAAATCTCATGCTCCACAGGATGAAAAAACGGTTCATGATTAACCAACCAATAACAATGAAGGAAGTTCGTACATGAGTTTACCCCTCATCAGAAAACAGTTTATTAAGCACGGTCTTGCAGTTGCAACCGCTTCAATTATGGCATCTACAGCTTATGCGGGGACAAGTGAGCAGCAAGAGATACAACAATTACGTGCAGAAGTCGCAGAACTTCGCGCATTGATTCAACAACAGGCAGTTACCCAAAAACAAATCGTGGCAGAGCAAAAGGCTCGACCAGTTATTGCTACTCCGCCACCAGCACCTGTTATAGCACAAGCTGCACCAGCGCCTGCCAATGCAAAACCAGGTTGGTTAACTTTGCCGGATGGGCAAACACAAGTGAAGTTGTATGGAAACGTACGTGTTGATGCGGCCTATGACTTTAAAGGGACTACAGGCGGTATCAACAATAAAACAGGTCAGGTTCCTTTAAACAAAGATAATCCAACTGAAGATTCTTTAAATGTTTCTGCTGCTCCTACACGTATAGGGCTTGATATTGCACGTCAAACCAATTTGGGCGAATTGACAGGTAAAATTGAAGCAGATTTTTGGGGTGATGGCACATCAAACGGCGATGGGAAACTTCGTATCCGTCATGCTTACGCGTCGTTAGGAAAGTGGTTGGCAGGTCAAACGACCTCTCCATTTGTGAATACAGATACATCACCTGATCTTATTGACTTCACAGGCCCAATGGGTGGTGGTACTCAACGTAATGTTCAAGTTCGTTATACTCAGCCGATTGATGCAAATCAGAAAGTGTTAGTCGCACTTGAGGGCGGCGATGTAGAAAATGGTAAAACAGCTGGTGGTGGTCGTTTCCCTGCTTTGACCGCACGATATGACATTAAAACCAGTGACTCTAAAGGTCTATTACAAGTTCATGGTTTAGCACATGAAAATCGTGTATCAACCAATGATTCTAATGACGAAGAAAAATGGGGTTGGGGTCTTGGTGTAGGTGGTAAGTATCAATTCACGCCAAAAGATGCCATCATGGCAAACTATTACCATGTCAAAGGCGACTCACGTTATATCCTTTATAGTGGTCAAACTAACACTGCGTATACGACTACTGGAGATGGTAAGACGATTGATTATGATATTCACAATAATGAGTTTGATACGGCTCAAATCGGATATCAGCGCAATTGGTCTCCAAAACTACGTTCTGCATTTTCTTTAGCAGGCATGTGGTTTAAAGATGACAATACCTATGCTGAAAATAATCAAGGTTATAACAAGACACTTTACAATGCGATTGCTAACATCATCTACACGCCTGTTAAAAACGTAGATCTTGGAGCAGAGTACACTTACGGTCAGCGTGAAACATTTGCGGGTGACAAAGGTGATCTTTCTCGTATTAACTTCTTAACTCGTTATAGTTTCTAATGTATTGATCATTCATATTTGATTTTAAAAACCACAGATCAATCCGTTCTGTGGTTTTTTTATAAGTAAAAAAATAAAAATCATACTGTTATGGCATTTCGTTACAATTTCTAAATTTTGATTTAGTTTCAGATCAGGCAAGCTTTAGGTGGTTTATCTGTTTTTATTTTTTACTTATACATACTTAAAGTAAAAGTTTTTTAAAGGGCTACATCTACTTCGATATGTTCCTTACAAAAGTTAGAGGTGCTGAGCATTTCGCCAACTGACTGAATATGAAAAGGGAAAAATATGGAATTTACGTTCAATGCATTTTATACGCTTATTGCAGCAGTCATTGTTTTACTGTTAGGGCGATTTCTCGTTAATCACATTGATTTTTTAAAACGCTACAACATTCCTGAACCTGTTGCTGGTGGTCTGGTTGCAGCTATAGTTTCTTTAATTGTCCACTCCATCTGGGGATACAGCATTGTTTTTAGTGGCGAATTACAAACAAGTTTTATGCTGATTTTCTTTGCATCTATAGGGTTAAGTGCGCATTTTGCTAAACTTAAAGAAGGTGGCGTTGGTTTAGTTATTTTTCTTCTATGTGTGGCTTCCTTTATTGTTGTCCAAGATGTAGTTGGTATGAGTTTGGCTAAGTTACTTGGTTTAGATCCTTTAATTGGATTGATTGCAGGTTCGATTACCTTAACGGGTGGACATGGTACAGCAGGAGCATGGGGAGAAATTTTAGAAACCCAACATGGTATTCAGGGCGCATTAGCTCTGGGTATGGCAAGTGCTACATTTGGTTTGATTATTGGAGGCGTGATTGGCGGCCCTCTAGCTAAGGTTCTAATTAATCGTTACCAGTTATCTTATGCCAAAACTGATGCTGAAATAAAAGACCGTGACACTCATCTTGATGCCCATCCAGATGATTTGGCTCCATTTGAAAATCCGCATCAGGTTCGTTTAATTACCGCAGATAATGCGATTACCACTTTGGGGATGTTTGCGGCTTGTCTGGCTTTTGCTGAATTTATGACGGGCTATAGCAAAGGTACGTGGTTTGAATTACCAACTTTTGTTTGGGCATTGGGTGGTGGTGTAATTTTAAGAAATGTACTGGAAAGCGTATTCCGAGTAGATATTTTTGATCGAGCCATTGATGTGTTTGGAAATGCATCCTTATCACTTTATCTTGCTATGGCATTATTGTCGCTAAAGTTATGGCAACTCGTAGATCTTGCTGGCCCTTTGGTGATTATTCTTGCAGCGCAAACACTTACGATGGCCTTATATGCGGCATTTGTGACTTTCCGAGTAATGGGTAAAGATTATGATGCTGCGGTGCTTGCTGCGGGTCATTGTGGCTTTGGAATGGGCGCTACACCAACCGCCGTTGCCAATATGCAAGCCATTACCAACATGTATGGTCCATCACATAAAGCCTTTTTAATTGTACCGCTTTGTGGTGCTTTTTTTGTAGATTTAATTAATGCGACTGTCATTCAAGTCATTCTTAAGTTTTTTGTGTAATACTTCAAACTGATTTAAGATATGTTTAATTCGCAAATTTTTAACAACAAAGTCTCTATGCTTAGAGGCTTTTTTGTTTGTTAAGTGTTTTTTAGGATAGATGTCATCGTTATATGACAACAATAAAGTGCTTCGAATATGAATGAACAGTTAACTACAACCCTAATGTCATGGGTCAGTTTTTTTAATGATCCTTTGTGGGATTTTCTCGTTATCTTCTTACTCGCTGCTGGTACGTTTTATACTATCGCCACCAAAGCAGTACAAATTCGCATGTTCTGGCAAAGTGTCAGGGTCATGAAAGGTAGTCGTAAAGAAGGCGATGATGAACATGGTATTACCCCATTTCAGGCTTTTGTTACAGGCCTAGCGAGTCGTGTTGGGGTTGGAAATATTGCAGGGGTTGCGATTGCAATTGCGATTGGTGGACCAGGCGCTGTGTTCTGGATGTGGGTCACTGCACTTTTAGGCATGAGTTCTGCTTTTACCGAATCGACACTTGCGCAACTCTTCAAGGTTCGAGACAGCGAAACCAAGCAATTTCGCGGTGGCCCAGCTTATTATATTACGCAGGGCTTAAAGAGTAAGTTGTTTGGAATGGTATTTGCCATTTCATTAATCTTTACTTACGGTTTTGTTTTTAATTCAGTCCAGATTAATGCGATTGCCAATGCAACATCACATTCATGGGGATGGGACAAAGCCAATCTCATGTTACCTTTAGGTGGACTTGATCTAGAAATTTCTTGGGTTGGTCTGGCGCTGGTTGTATTGGTTGCAATTGCCATTTTTGGTGGAATCAAACGAATTGCTAAATTTGCTGAGATGTTTGTACCCATCAAGGCGGGTCTTTATCTGGCTGCCGCTTTGTATATTGCTCTCATTAATTATGAAGTTGTGCCTGAAGTATTCAAGCTGATTTTTACTGAGGCATTTGCATTTAAAGCAGCGGCAGGTGGTTTCTTTGGTGGCATGATTTCGATGGCAATGATGCAGGGAATTAAGCGCGGTTTATTTTCCAATGAAGCGGGGATGGGTTCAGCACCAAATGCCGCAGCTGCATCTGATGTAAAACATCCTGTAGATCAGGGTTTGGTACAGATGTTAGGGGTGTTTGTAGATACGTTTATTGTATGTACCTCCACCGCTATGATTATTCTGATTTCAGGTGTCTATCATGATGGGGGTGCGATAGGGGTAGAAATGACGCAACGTGCCTTAGAAAATGAACTAGGCAGTTGGGGTGGAGACTTCCTTGCAATTTTATTATTTTTATTCTGTTATTCGGCTGTACTGGGTAATTATGCGTATGCTGAAGGGAATATGCAGTTTATTAATAATAATCCTAAAGTGATGTTTATCTTTAGGGTGTTTGTTTTGGTGATGGTGTATTTCGGGGCGATTAGTAGTGTGCCGTTAGTTTGGTCAATGGCTGATTTATTTATGGGTATTATGGCCACCATTAACTTAACTGCGATTTTATTATTAACGCCGTTTGTTCGATCCTTATTAAAAGATTATACCCTTCAATTGAAAAAAGGCATCAAACAGCCAGAATTCAAAATAGATCAGCATCCTGAGATGAAGAAAAAAGTTGATTCCGATATTTGGTAATTTCTGAATTGAATCACATGCTGTGCTAGGCAGGCTAGGGCTTGTCTGGCGGCTTTAAGTTTTATAAATAGAAAAAATTTTAAGCTAAAGTATATATTTTAAAATTTAAATTCAATGGTTTATTGGTTTTTTGGTGGGTACTGTTGTTCTTTATCAGACTAAGATTGCTCAAGATGTACTATGTGCTGTTAATCAAGATGAAAGTGAAGATAATAAAAAAGTTAAAATATTCAATGATTAACATATAAATATGACGTTTTAAATAATTTGATACAGCTTTTAAAAAAAGATCGGCATAAAATCTATCCAGAAAAATTGTGGTCTTATCGTGAAATGAAGTATCTCAATACATGGATTTTGGGCTTAAGTTGTCTGTTGGTTGGTTGTCAGCATATGCCAGCATCTTCTCAAACAACGAATGCCGTACAAGCTTTAAAAAATGCGCAGGAATCTGCACTGTTTATGCCACCAATGCAAACAGAACAAAAGCAACATCCTAAAATTGCTTTAGTGTTGGGTAGTGGAGGAGCACGTGGTTATGCGCATATTGGGGTGATTGAGGTGTTGGAACAGCATGGGATTCATCCTGATTTTATTGTGGGAACCAGTGCTGGAAGTATTGTGGGTGCAATCTATGCTAGCGGTAAAAATGCGCAAGAACTAAAGCAGATCGCTTTAAATATGAAAGTCGGCGATGTGCGTGAGATTACGTTTGATCGGAAAGGTTTTTTTGATGGCCAAAAAGTTGAGGATTTTGTTAATCAGCAGGTGAATGATACGCCGCTTGAAAAACTTAAAATCCCGATGTATGTGGTGGCGACCGAGTTAAAAAATGGCAAAAAAACAGTGTTTAACTATGGTAATACGGGACAAGCAGTTCGTGCTTCAATTTCAATTCCAAGCATGTTTGTCCCGACTGAAATCGATCATAAAGAGTATGTCGACGGTGGTTTAGTTAGCCCTGTTCCTGTTGATGTTGCTCGTCAGTTGGGTGCAGATATTGTCATTGCTGTTGATATTTTAGCGCAGCCTGCATATACACCGACTTCTAATATCTGGGGTTTATTCAATCAAAATATTAATATTATGCAGAATCGGTTGGCCACAGAAGAATTGAAACATGCTGATATTGTGATTCAGCCTGAATTGCATGAAAAAGCTCATATTTTTGATGTGAAGGAACGTGAAAACACGATTTATTCAGGTGAAACCGCAGCCATGAAGAAAATTGGTGACATCGAAACTGCCTTTGCAATGCGTCAACAGAAGTTACAATTACAATAGAGCTATAGCTAAATAGATGATTTTTTATAGCTGCTTTCGGGCAGCTTTTTATATGCTTTGGTCTGCGCTAATCAATCTTGACAGGCTAAATTGGCATTGATATCTTGCGCGAAATTTTTATTGTTTTGTGATTCGTATGTCTTCACATCATTTCATTTATCAACCGCCGCTTGAGCCTTTGGAGACGGTTTATGAAGATGCTGATTTGATTGTCGTGAATAAACCCGCAGGTTTATTGTCGGTGATGGGACGTTTACCACAACATCAGGACAGTGCCTATTTACGTGTTTTAAAGCAGTATCCACATGCGAAAGTCACGCATCGTTTAGATATGGCAACTTCTGGTTTGTTGTTATTTGCCAAGCATCGCCAAGCTGAAATCGCAATGAGTAAAGTTTTTCAGACTCGGAAAATTAAAAAATATTATATCGCATTGGTACAAGGGGAAATTGCTGATACAGGTTGTGTAGAGGTTCCGCTAATTACAGACTGGCCCAATCGTCCCAAACAAAAAGTAGATTTTGAACAAGGTAAGCCGGCTAAAACTTTGTATCAATTATTAGGCTATGATCCTGAGCATCAATATAGTCGGGTTTTATTGGAACCAGTAACTGGACGCTCTCATCAGCTAAGGCTGCATATGCAACATCTTGGACATCCGATTATGGGGGACAAGCTGTATCATCCAGATCCATTGGCATTTTATTTGCCGCGCATGGCTTTACATGCAGCTTGTCTTAGTTTTACACAGCCTTTCTCTGGGATTGAGCTAAACCTTGAGATTAGTGTCCCTTTTTAGGCTGCTATTTCGGTTAAATAGTTTTTAAAATTGATCAACAAAATGCGTATAAATTAACTCCAAACTGACATAAAACTGGGTTAAGCTATTGAGCTATCACAATCATAACAATGGATAACGACAATGAGCCGCAATTACGAACTTTTTCCAGACGATGATAATGGCAATGTACTTTGGCAAATGATTGAAGATGGCAACGATCTTACTGAGCCACATGAATTCGAATTCAGCATTGTATTTAAAACGCAGGAACAGATTGAAAAATGCGCTTTGCATTTACTGCATCAGGAACAAAAAGTTTCTTTTTTTCAGGAAGACCAACATATCGATGGTTCCGATCTTTGGATATTAAATATTCATGTGACCATGATTCCAGAGTACGAAGACATACAGGATCTTGAAGAGTGGTTTAACCGCATTGCACAAGAATTTAATGGTGAGTACGATGGTTGGGGGTGTATGAGCTATTTGTATGAATATGAAGATGATGAACATCTAGAAAGTTAATCAGATGAATATAATTTTAAGAGGAATTGCTAATCGTAACTCCTCTGTAAGCTTTGTAGTTTAGGTAAATCATCATTCTTTTAATAGGTTGTTTGATCTACAGAGTATAGATCGGCAATTTAAGTACTAGGATAGATAGGTAAATCGGCTAGATGTTTACCCTTACAAAAAACATGGTTTTTTGATCTTTAGCTGAAATCACGTCATAATAAGGCTTTTAGAGTTTTTTTATGTCTTTACCTCATTGTCCAAAATGCCAATCAGAATATACTTATCAAGATGGCGACCTGTTAATTTGTCCAGAATGTGCGAATGAGTGGAAAGAAGGTGAAACCCATCAGGACGATGCGAGTACTATTATTAAGGACGCCAATGGTAATGTTTTGGTTGATGGTGATAGCGTTACAGTCATCAAGGACTTAAAGGTGAAAGGATCATCCTCTGTAGTTAAAGTTGGAACAAAAGTAAAAACAATCCGACTGGTTCCAGATGCAGCAGATGGTCACAATATTGATTGTAAAATTGAAGGCTTTGGTCAAATGAAACTTAAATCTGAGTTTGTAAAAAAAGCATAATGATCAGTGAACGAAGGGAGATAAGTTCTCCCTTTTATTTGATAGATAGTTTTGATAGATAGTTTTGATGGAGCAGTTTATGGCTTTTTCTGATCTGTATCGGGTTGGGGCGCATGCTGTCATTACCAATGCAGATAAAAAAGTTCTATTGCTCAAAGCCAATTACGGAAATTTTGCGTGGGGTTTGCCAGGTGGTGGTATAGATCCTGACGAAACTATATTGCAGGGATTGCAACGGGAATGCGAAGAAGAATTGGGCTTGGTCGTTTGTGTAGATTATTTATCTGGAATTTATTTGCATAGAGATATTAATGCTCATGTCAGTATTTTTCGCTGTCATTTGCCTGATGATTATGCCCAGATTCAACTAAGTGATGAACATTCACAATACGCTTTTTTTGAGTTAGATGAATTAAGCCCTATTCAAAAACAACGTGTTCAAGACAGCCTGAATTTTAGTGGGGATGTTGTATTTAGAAAGTTTTAATCACTCTAGTTTTTTTATGAATGGGCATCGTTAAACTACAAAAAGAATAAAAAATAAGCTGATTTTGAACGAAAAATCATCTATATTTCATAATGAGATTTTAAAAATAAAGCATAAAACAAAACACAACAAGAGGTGCGTCATGGCGGGATGGTATGAGTTGAGCAAGGCAAAAGATGGTCAGTTTCGTTTTGTACTCAAGGCAGGCAATGGTGAGATTATTTTAACCAGTGAGCTTTACAAAGCTAAAGCTTCTGCTGAAAATGGTATTACTTCGGTGCAAAACAATAGTAGCGATGATGCTCGCTATGAAAAATTAACTGCAAAAAATGATAAACCTTATTTTAATCTTAAAGCTGCAAATCATCAGGTTATTGGAACAAGCCAGTTTTACGCTTCTGAACAGTCAAGAGATAAAGGCATTGATTCAGTGAAAACCAATGGTGCGACCACTACTGTCAAAGATTTAACGACAACTGACGCTTAGTAAATTCAGCATATAAATCAAACCATCCTTGCGATGGTTTTTCTGTCCCATTTTTTTGATAGAAAGATGTAATTTACCTGAATTGCACAAATTTTAACTGGTGGATTCCCCCATTTTTTGCCAAGCTAATTCGGTTATAAGAACAATAAAGGGGAAGTCAGTGGAGTTCGAAATTATTGGGAATAAAGACCGTGCTGAAGAAATTTTGGCTCTTATACAAATATGGGATCAAGGCTTACAGGAGCATGATCTTCACGCCATGACTCAGGACTATTCAGACAAAGTCAGTGTTTTTGATGTTGCTTTACAAGTAGATGATATACAGGCTTATCGTAAACTTTGGCAACAGTGTTTTCCTTATTTTGGAGACAATATTCAAGTTCAGCGACGCAGACTCAAAATCTATGCTGATGACAATATTGTTTTTTTACATTGTTATTCCAAAGTATTAGGGGATGCCCAAACTTCGGCTGATGATATACCGTGGTGTCGTACGACTGTGGGCTTTTATAAAGAATCAGAAAAATGGAAAGTGGTACACGAACATATTTCAATGCCTTATGATTGTGAAAAACAACAACCGCTCTACATTTTGGCTGAGCCTTGATTCAACCAGATAAAACTTGAAATAGCGATGATGAAAATAGTTAAAACTTCAATCTCATTTCACTTAGAATATTCAGCTTAAGTCACAAAAAACAAAAGAAACGTAAATAATGAGCTTATTCGAAACATTTAAACATTTGGCATTACGTCCAGTGGCTGCACGTGATCCTCATGAGAATCACCGAGTGGCAACGCCGCTTGAATTATTATTTGACTTGATTTTTGTGGTCGCAATTGCTGAGGCGGGTCAGCAACTACATCATGCGATTATTGAAAATCATCTATGGAGCGCATTGCCATATTACTTTATGGTTTTTTTCGCTCTGTGGTGGGCATGGATGAATTTTACTTGGTTCGCTTCCGCCTATGACAATGATGATATGTTTTATCGACTCATGACTTTTGTGCAGATTGTGGGTTCTTTGGTGATGGCGGCAGGTATCCCTGATGTCTTTCATCATCATGATTTTGATATCATTATTATTGGTTATGTCATTATGCGTTTGGCTTTGGTGAGTCAATGGTTTCGTGCAGCACGGCATGATCCTGCACATCGTACTGTGGCTCTACGTTATGGCTTTGGCATTATTTTTGTTCAAATTGGTTGGCTGTTTTTTCATTTTTCACCTATCAATTTTACTTTTGAGCTATTTTTATTATTGCTCGTGCTTGAGTTAAGTGTTCCGATTTTTGCAGAATGGGGAAATCCGACCTCATGGCATCCTCATCATATCGCAGAGCGTTATTCATTACTGACTATTATTGTATTGGGTGAGTCTGTTGTCGCTTGCTATAAAGCCATTCAAGATGATTTAGCCACTCATATTGTTCATCCAGATATCATTTTATTAATGGTAGGTGGTCTGATGATGATGTTTACCATGTGGTGGGCTTATTTTGATCGAGATGCCCACCATTTACTCAAAAGTAGTAAACATGCATTTTATGGGGATATGGACATTATTTTATTTTTATCAGTGTTGCGGCAGTAGGTGCTGCATTGGCCGCTGCGGTAGATGTGGCTTTAGGTCGTTCAGAAATTAGTCCTCAATTTATGCAATATACGGTTGCTGTCACTTTACTGGGTTATACCACTAGTCTTTGGCTATTGAATGAGTTTGCCTATTTGTCCGGATTCAGACGCTGGTTATATCCGATTACAGCGCTGATTATTTTTTGTATTCCTGCAATTTCTCCAAATATTGGTTTAGGCGTTTTTCTAATGGCAATCGTGTATGCATTGCGATTGATCTTTTCAAAATGCTATTTGGAAGATCGAAGCTCTAAACCACAATCGCATTGAGTTCACTCTATTGACCTAAGGATATTGATGAAAAAAATTCTGCTGATGAGTATGTTGGGTTGTATTGTTTTATCCAATACTTATGCTGCTCCTCAGTCTGGAAACTATCTTGAGTCGGGTGACTGGGTGCTTGCATGTGATAATACGAAAACCTGTCGAATGGCAGGGTATCAAAATGATGCAAGCCACTATGCAGTTTCTATTTTATTCACACGATATTTGGGGCGTGATACAGCTTCGATTGCACAAATTAAAATCCTTGATCAAGATTTATCAGGAGGATTAAGTCAGGCATTTTCTGATCGTAAAGTCACGTTGTATATCCAAAACAAAAACTACGGAACGATTGCTCAAGACTCTATTCCACAAACTGGGCGTTTAACTCTATCGCAAACCAATGCGATGATAAAAGCGGTGAAATTGAAGCAAAAGATCAAGTTTAAGATGGCTCAAAAACAATGGGAATTATCGAGCAGAGGTGGGGATCAGGTTCTGCAAAAAATGAATGAAATCCAACATGAAGAAAGCTATTCATCTTCAGCGATGCTTCAAAATAAGCAACCTCAAAACCGCATTGAATCTAATCTTCGAGGGCAAATTCCAGAAATAGTGATGTATGGTTTTATACGAAAACCGACCCAACATTTTCCGATTGAAAGCTCTCAATCGCAACAACTTTTGGGGCAGCTAAAAAAAGTAATTTCTGCGCAGGATTGCCCTTTATTATTACAGACTCATTTTCCAGAAAATACCCGAATATCGATTTATCCCATTACTCAAAATCAAGTTCTGGTGGAAAGTCCATGTAAGCATCAAAATCAGTCCGAGTTGGTTTACTGGGTGATGGATGCTCAATTTACATCGATCCAGCAGTTAGTGACGCTGTCGGGTTCTAGCTATAGTGAAGGCCATATTTTTGCAAGACATTCACCTCAAAGTAGAAATGATTGTGAATCGATTAAAGAGTGGGCGTGGAATGGGCAGAAATTTGTTGTCAGTTATTTGGCTACAACGGGACTTTGTAAAGGTTTTCCTAAAGGCGCATGGCAATTACCAACCTACGTTTCGATAACCCGTTCAGTTTCTTGATCTTGAAAAAGTGAGACTTTTATCAATTCGATTGTAATTTTCCTACAATTTCTTCAAGTGTTTTTAACCGTTTTATCTCATTCCAAAGGGCTTTGGCTTCAGGATAAGCTTTGCTCATCATTCCAAGCCATTGCTTATAACGTCCGACCATTCCAATTTCAGTCTTAAATGCACCGTTGACAAAGCGTAGTTGTAATTCGACCAGTTCCTGCCAAGAGAGCAGTGCTTCATCCCTATTTTGACGAATACATAAGGTTAAATCTGGTGTTGTCACAGCACCACGACCAATCATCAAATCCTGACAGGCAGATTGCTGCTGGCAAGCTTTGGCATCTGCATTGTTCCAGATTTCACCATTGGCAATGACATTGATTTTTAATGCTTCCTGAATGGGCTGAATTTTTTCCCAATATGCAGGTGGGGTATAACCATCTGCTTTGGTACGTGCATGTACTGTAAGCCAGTTTGCGCCTGCATCTTCAATCGCGTGTGCATTGTCTAGCGTATGGTGTTCATCCAGATAACCCAAACGCATTTTGGCGGAAACAGGAATATGTGCAGGGACCGCATCTCGAACAGCTTTGACGAGTAGATGAACGACATCAGGTTCATCTAATAAAATCGAACCACCACGATGGCGATTGACCGTTTTAGCAGGACAACCGAAGTTTAAGTCGATGGCAGGTGCTCCTAACTCTACGACTTTGGCGGCATTGGCAGCCAACATTTCAGGATGATTTCCCAAAAACTGTACATGGACAGGTGTACCTGCGGCTGTTTTGCCATCGGTGAGAAGTTCTGGACAATAATTATAGTAGACATGATCAGGTAAAATACTTTCTGTGACACGAATAAACTCCGTCACACACCAGTCAAAATGACCTGTATGTGTGAGCACATCTCGCATAATTGGATCGGTTAATCCTTCCATTGGTGCAAGAACTAGCTTCACGGCAACATTACCTGAAAATAAAAACAGCGTTTATACGGCATCTGTATAACGCTGTCTAGTGTGTGCTGTAAATTTAAAAAATTACCGATGTAGAATCATTTCTAGCACAAATTTACTGCCAATAAACCCGATTGCCAAGAGAATAAACCCAATCAGAGTGAAACGAATGGCTTTTTGTCCACGCCAGCCAAACTTGGTGTGACCCAGTAATAAAGCCCCATAGATGAACCATGAAATAATACTAAATGCAGTTTTATGGGCCAGATGCTGACCAAAAAAGTCATCGATGGTAAAGAAACCAAACAGTAAAGCAATGGTGAGTAGTACAAAGCCAGTCCTGAGCAAATCAAACAATAAAGATTCCATCGCTTGAAATGAGGGTAGTAAATTGACCCAAAAACGACTTTTTTGTTTCTTTCTAAGTTCCTGATTTTGAAGCCACATCAAGATGGCATGAATGGTTGCCATGAGTAAAACAGCATAGGCAGATAGTGACAAAATAATATGTAAATCTAGACCTAATGAATGTTGCTCTATAAATTGATTAGGCTGACTAAAGGCGAATCCAAGAATCAGACCTGTGGCAGCTACAGGAATACCAATCAGGTTGAGTGCAAGTGTCGGACGGAATGTGCTGAAGATCAAACTTAAGACCAACATTAAACCCGAAGTAAATGACATGAGGTTAAATACATCATAATTAATCCCCAGTGGTGTCAGCATATCCTGAGATAGCACACCTGCATGCAGGATCAGACCTAAAGCCAGTATTAAGCCTAAAAACCAATGGTTTGGTTCACGTTTTGACATCAGGTTCATAAACAGATACCAAAACGCAGTGGTATATGCGATGAGTGCCAAAATGGTGTAAACCAATGGGAGACTAATCATGTCAAACCTTTATTCAGGAGTTGGAGCTTCATTTGATCATTCAGTGTTAATTATAAATGAATATCATCAGACCCTAAAATTCATCTACATAAGATATAAATTCGCGGCGAACTACAGTATCCTATAGCATCTATGCATAAATTTTCTATTTTGAGAAAGATTTTTTTGCAACTGGCCATTTTTAGCGGATTTTGCAATGTTTGATACCTTAACAGAACGACTCACGCAGAGTTTAAGAAATGTTACTGGCTCAGGGCAGCTGACCGAAGACAATATTAAAGACACCTTGCGCGAAGTGCGTATGGCCCTTCTTGAGGCTGATGTTGCGTTACCTGTAACTCGTGAATTTATCGCGAAAGTTAAGGAACAGGCATTGGGTCAGGAAGTCATGACTCAGCTTTCCCCGGGTCAGGCCTTTGTCAAAATCGTTTATGACGAATTGACCAAGATGATGGGCGAGGCGAATGAAAGTCTTGATCTATCTGCCAAACCTCCAGTTGTTGTATTACTTGCAGGTTTACAAGGTGCAGGGAAAACCACAACTGCGGCAAAACTGGCGCGATTTTTAAAAGAACGTCAAAAGAAAAAAGTAATGACCGTTTCTGCGGATGTGTATCGTCCAGCAGCGATTAAACAGTTACAAACGGTATCCGCTGAAGTCGGAGCCGACTTTATTCCGTCCGATGCTTCAGAAAAGCCGATTGACATTGTCAATCGTGCGATTGAACAGGCAAAAATTCAATTTGCTGATGTATTGATTGTCGATACAGCAGGTCGTTTGCATGTCGATGAAGACATGATGGGCGAAATTAAAGAACTACATGCAGCAGTAAAACCAACTGAAACGCTGTTTGTCGTTGATGCCATGACAGGTCAGGATGCAGCCAATACTGCTAAAGCATTTAATGATGCCTTGTCTTTAACAGGCGTTATTTTGACCAAAACTGATGGTGATGCGCGTGGTGGTGCTGCGCTTTCAGTTCGTGCGATTACGGGCAAGCCGATCAAGTTCTTGGGGATGGGCGAAAAGCTAGATGCACTTGAGCCATTTCATCCTGAACGTGTAGCACAGCGTATCTTGGGCATGGGGGATGTACTCTCGCTTGTCGAAGAAGTCGAACGTAAAATCGACCGAGATAAAGCCGAAAAAATGGCGAAAAAATTGCAAAAAGGCGGGTCTTTCAATCTGGAAGACATGCTAATGCAATTTGAGCAAATGAAAAAAATGGGCGGCATGATGGGCTTTCTGGATAAACTTCCAGGAATGAGTAATTCAGGCATTCAGCAGGCGATTGAGCAAGCAAATCCTGAAAAGCAAGTCAAAAAGATGGAAGCGATTATCCAGTCGATGACGCCTAAAGAGCGTAAAAATCCACA
Source organism: Acinetobacter guerrae (assembly GCF_009372255.1). Lineage (GTDB taxonomy): Bacteria > Pseudomonadota > Gammaproteobacteria > Pseudomonadales > Moraxellaceae > Acinetobacter > Acinetobacter guerrae. The sequence continues at coordinate 189,995 of NZ_LXGN01000005.1, read as the reverse complement.
CATCATTAACCCAAGCCGTAAAAAACGTATTGCAGCAGGCTGTGGCATGGATGTTTCAGAGATTAACAAACTGCTGAAACAACATAGCCAAATGGCCAAGATGATGAAAAAATTTGCCAATCCATCTGGGATGAGCAAAATGTTACGTTCATTAAGCGGTATGCAGAAACAATTTGGCGGCGGTGGTGGCGGTATGGGACCACTTTTTGGCGGCAATGATGATAAGAAGTAATGGACTTTTTCCATACAACTAAAGGCGCTTGATGCGCCTTTTTTTATCACAACAAAATCACTACTTTTTTCAGGTGATGTGTACTTTAAACTGAATGTAATAAATAAGAATCATCCTGTATTGGGGAACATAATTACAATGAAGCATGTATATATTATTCATGGTTTTAAGGCGGTGCCTGAAGATCATTGGTTTGAGTGGCTAGAGCAACATATTCAGCAAGCAGGAGCCACAGCAGAGCGGGTTTTTCTAGCAGATTCTGCGTATCCAGATCCAGAAGTCTGGCAAGCATGTTTAAGCGCGCAGTGTAGCGTACTGACTGAAAATACAATTATCGTGGCACATAGTTTAGGTTGCATATCGAGTTTAAGCTTCTTGAGTAAAGCCTTGCAGAACACAACAATAGCAGCAGGAATTTTTGTATCAGGATTTACCGAAAAACTCAAAGCCATTCCTGAATTAGATGATTTTATTGAAGCACAAACACTTGATGATAAATTGCTACGCCAAAAGATTCTGCGCCGTTATGTTCTTTTATCGAGTAATGACCCTCTAGTACCACCGCCGTTGACGATTCGTTTGGGGCAGCGACTGAATGCACAGATATTAGAAATTAAACAAGCAGGGCATTTTATGCAAGAAGATGGTTATGCCGCGTTTCCTCAGCTTTGGGATGTGCTGCGTCCATTAGTGATGGAGTCTTGAGCGACATATCGTTGTAACCCTTTAAGTAATAAATCTTCTTCAACTCGGGGGTGGTAATCCTGCAAAAACTTGGCAAAAAGTGGAGCATCTCCGCCTGTAAGTACCAGTTGTCTTGAAGATTGTTTTAAAATATGTTCAATACTGCTCAATAAACCCAATAAAATACCGTGATGTACAGCATCCACTGTATTTTTTCCCGGTTCAAGGTTATCAAAAGCTGAGTCGGGGATTTTAATGCCTTTAGTATTTTGAATGAGGGCATCACGTTGCAAATACAGATTAGGCAAAATATAGCCGCCCAAATGTTCCAATCCTGTACTTAAATCAATCGTGAGTGCTGTACCACAGCCAATAATACAAAAATTTCGCTCTGGTTCTGCCAATGCTAACACTTGTAACCAACGATCGATTCCCAGTTGTTCTGGATGATCATAACCACAACGTAAGCCTGCATATTCATGATGAACCTGAGCAAAGACAATGGGCACATTGAGTAGACTCAGAATCGTCTGAATTCGAGTATTACTGATTTTATCCTGTACTGAAGAAAGTCCAACCTGTTGTAATTTTTGACTTTTAAAATGTTGGATTAAACCCAATAATAAATCAGCAGGCGACTGTAAATGTAATTCCGCAGCATGTTCAATGATTTGATCTGAATCTGTAATCCAGTATTTAAGACGGGTATTTCCAACATCCAGCCAAAGTTGTTTCATGCTTGACTATCCTCTGCTGTGTTGCGGCGCATCCGACCTTGATAAAATGCCTGTTGTTGTCCACTGCTTGAAATAAGTACAGCGCCGTCTTGATTAATGCCATCAAAACGGCCAGTTAGAATACCCTGATGGTACTCGAACTGAACCTGTTGCTGTATAAACGCAGCATGATGATTAAAACGATCTGCAAGATTATAACAACCATGCTCAAACCATTGAGCAGCTTGCTGAATTGCGAGATAAAGTTGTGCAATAACTTCTATACGATCAAGATTGTTCAAGCCAAAATCGTGGAGCGAACTGATCGGTTGTAATGGATCTTGTGATTCGGGTGTGAACAAATTAATCCCTACACCCACAATAGCCTGATGCGGTGATAAGGGTTCAACCAGAATCCCCCCCCATTTACCTTGTTGGCTATATAAATCATTCGGCCATTTGACTTGCAGATTTAGACCCTGTAGTTTTGGCATTTGCAAGATATTCAGTGCAACTTCAAGTGCTAAGCGACCATCTAGTGGTGTGCGGGAATTGATCAAAGTGCTGAAATAAATATTGCCTTTTGGGGAAATCCATTGGCGTTGATGTTGACCACGCCCTTGTGTCTGGGTTTCGCTACAGATCAAAATGGATGCAATATTCTGTTGAGCCAATTCGCGAACATCGTCATTGGTCGATGTCGTCGTTTGTTTCAAAATAACAATGTCAGGAACTTGTCCAGCATCGCTTAAGCGTTGTCTTAGTTGACGAGTTTCTGCATCCATGTTCAATTTTATAAAGTTGGAAAATCAGGTATGGAGTTAATCATATATTTAGCTATCGGCGCAATCGCTGGATTCGCTGCGGGCTTGTTTGGCGTGGGTGGCGGATTAATTATTGTCCCAATTCTCTATATCGTATTTACCCAGCTTCATTATGATCCCGCTGTTATTATGCATATGGCTTTGGGAACTTCTCTGGCGACCATTATTGTGACCTCAATCAGTTCGGTGATGGCACATCATAAACGCGGTGCTGTGTTATGGCATGTGTTTCGTAATCTGGCTCCGGGTTTGGTGATTGGTTCATTTTTGGGAGCAGGAGTAGCCGATCTCTTATCTGGGCAGAACTTGCAAATTATTATTGGTATATTTGCAATATGGGTTGCTTATCGCATGTTCAAAGGTGCAAATGTCACTGTGGATGAAAGCCGACATTTACCATCTGCGCCTATGCAAATGTTAGCAGGCGGTGGTATTGGCATTGCTTCTGCAATCTTTGGGATTGGAGGCGGTAGCTTGACTGTGCCTTACTTAAACCGTAATGGTGTGGTGATGCAAAAAGCAGTCGCCACTTCGGCTGCATGTGGTTTACCGATAGCGGTTGCTGGTGCGATTGGCTTTATGTGGTTTGGTGTAAAACAGCATGTACACGTGCCCAATGCAATTGGTTATATCCATATTTATGCATTTATCGGGATTAGTATCATGAGTTTTGTCACTGCAAAACTTGGTGCCAAAGTTGCGCATATGTTATCACCTGCGATGTTAAAAAAATGTTTTGCCTGTTTATTGACTGTGGTTGGAACTTATTTTATTTATCAGGGTCTTAGTAAATAAAAAACGCTATAAAATAATAAATCCTAAATCGCTAAAATGAAGATTAAAACATATGTTTTAGCGATTGAAAGGGCAGAAAAATAAGATGACATTTCCGATAGTCTGAATGTCGAATTGGCTCAAAATGCAATAAAATTGTTAGACAATGACATAGTCAACAATCAATAAAATCAGTTAAAACAATCAAAATAAATAGCAGTGGAACGCTAAAGTAAAAATCAAAACAGGTGATTCATGAAACTTGAAGAGACAGAAAGCCTGTCGGAGCAAATCGCAAAACATATTAGCGATCAGATTATTACGGGTGAACTTGTAGAAGGTGAACGTATTCAGGAATTACGTATTGCCAAAGAACTGGATGTCAGTCGTGGTTCAGTACGCGAAGCATTACTATTACTTGAACGAACCCACTTGATTCATATTTATCCACGTCGTGGTGCGATTGTTTCGGAAATGTCATCTCAACAAGTCAAGGCTTTGTTTGATACCAGTGTATTGATACTGGGTTATATTGTGCAGCGTATTAGTGAAACATGGCGTGTGCATGAAGCTGAACAACTGCAACAGTTAATGGAGCATTTAGCTGAGCAGGTGAAAATAGGCGATACCGAAAAATTTTATGATGGTGTTTTTCAATATCTGGCTTTACAACATGATATGGTGTCAAATCCATACCTGATGAAGTTCTATAAAGAGTTATTGCCTTCATTGCAACGGAGTTACTTTTTAACTCTGAATACTTCACGTCGTGAATTACAAGAATCTCTGGCATTATTTAAACTGGTGGCAGATGCTATTTTGATCCGAAAATCACATCAGGCGACATTGTTCATGGAAGACTTTTGCCGACATTTACGTAATCTGGTTCTCGATTCATTAACTCGAATGAAGCAAATTGAGTTGGCTTGGGCGCGTCGTTCACGTCGTTAATATGGATAGATTCGCTACGGAAAAATATCCTTAAGCTGAAATAACCTGAAAGTTTGGCGATATTTTAACTGATCGCCTTATTTCTGGATAAAATTGTTCAACTTGATCTTAAAAAAAGCCCCTATTCAACGACATTCATTTTAAAATAAGCCGCTATTGATATCCTATTGTGCCTGTCAAATTGAAATAGATGGGCAAATAATAAAAAACTTTTGATCAGGACATTATGCGTTTAAGCAGTTTAAAACTAGCAGGCTTTAAGTCATTTGCTGACTCATCCACCCTACAATTTAAGGCGAATCGTACTGCGGTTGTTGGCCCGAACGGTTGTGGCAAATCCAATGTGATTGATGCCATTCGTTGGGTCATGGGCGAATCCAGCGCACGTCAGTTACGTGGTGGCAGTATGCAGGATGTTATTTTTACGGGAACTGCAAAACGTAAACCTGTCAGTGTTGCCAGTGTTGAACTGCGCTTTGACAATACCTATGGCAAGCTCGGCGGGGCTTATAATGCCTATAATGAATTGGCGGTACGCCGTCAGGTCAATCGTGATGGAAAATCTGAATATTTTTTAAATGGAACGCGTTGTCGCCGTCGTGATATTACTGATATTTTTCTGGGAACGGGTTTAGGCCCACGTTCTTACGCGATTATTGAACAGGGCATGATTAACCGACTGGTCGATGCCAAACCTGAAGAAATGCGGGTGTTTATTGAAGAAGCAGCAGGGGTATCGCGTTATCAGGCGCGTCGTCGTGAAACCTTGCAACATCTGGAACATACTGAACAGAATTTGTCGCGTCTGGAAGACATTGCACAGGAGCTTAAATCACAGCTTAAAACACTCAAACGCCAGTCTGAAGCTGCGATTCATTACAAACAATTTGAGCAACAGATTAGAACCCTAAAAATTGAAATTTTATCATTTCAGTCGGAGCAGTCGAGTCAGCTTCAACAAGAATATACAGTGCAAATGACTGCTTTAGGCGAAGAGTTTAAGTTGGTTCGCTCTGAATTAAATACCATTGAACATGAGCTTGAAGCCAGTAGTTCATTATTTCAAAAGCTAATTCAACAGTCGACACCACTACAAAATGAATGGCAACAGGCTGAGAAAAAACTAGCCGAACTGAAAATGACACTAGAGCAAAAACAAAGTTTGTATCAACAAAACAGTACAACTTTGACACAGCTAGAACAACAAAAATCTCAGACCAAAGAACGATTGCAACTGAGTGAATTACAGCTTGAAAATTTATTGACGCAATTGGATGAGCAAACCGAACATCTCAATAATTTTGAGAAAAATACTCAGCATAGCGAAAGCAGTTATCAGGATTTACAGTCTCAACATAAACAAGCACTGCAACAGTTTGACAGCATTAAGCAGCAGGTTGAAAAGCAACAACAACAGAAAAACCAGATGTCGCTGCAACTTGAACAATTATCCAAAAGCATAGAGCGTATTACGCAGCAGAAACAGACATTGGAAGCTCAAACATCGCAAATTGCAGCACAGGTTCAGGATGACGAGTTACAAAGTTTAGAGCAACAATTACTGCAACTGAAACCAGAAATATGTGCACTTGAACAGCAGATTGAACAGCTTGAACAACATTTACAGATACAGCAGCAACAACAGAATCAATTAAAAAGTGAAATTCAGCATCACAAAAACCAGATACAGGTATTACAGGCCGAACAAAAAAATCTGAATCAGTTGGTGGCGAAACAAACGCCAAAACAATCAGATGCTGTGCGTTTGATGTCAATATTGCAGTTAACTGAATCGGGCAAAGCGCATGCTAGCCTGATCGAAAAATTACTGAGTCAATGGATGGATGCACATTATCTGGACAGTGACGTTGATTTTGAAGCACAGATTCCACGACAGATTAAATTATCAAATATCAATATGTCGGCACCTCAATTGGGTTTATCGCCTATAGCAAAGTGGGTTGAAACGCCGCAGTTATCCATATGGCAAAATATTTGGCTGGCAGATGATCTGGATCAAGCATTGGCTTTGCAGGCGCAGCTTCAATCTGGGCAAAGCATTGTGACAATAGATGCTTACCATGTCGGGCCAGATTGGGTGATTGCACTTGATTATGACGAAGATAGCCAAAATAGTGGTGTGTTAAGTCATCGCATTCGTCTGGACGAAATTGCACAGCTTCTTTTAAGATTAGAACCTGAACTAGAACAACTAGAATTAAAAAGTACAGCACAACAACAGCAACTAAATATACAGTTTGAGCAAACTCAACAATACAAACATCAGTTAAAACAACAGCAACAGCAACAGCAACAACTAGAATTAACGATCACGAAACACCAAAGCGCAGCTCAAGCTTTTGTGGTGCAAAAACAACAGTTACAAGAACAACTGAAACAACTCGAAGCCCAGCTTGAAGATGATGCAATGCAGCGTGATGATCTGGATATTGATTTACACGCTTTGAATTTAAAACTTGAAGTGAGCTTACCAGATTATAAAACTCAACAATTTCAGCTCGAAACTCTTGCAGAGCAATTGGACAATCAGCAGCAGCAATTGCAACAGCAGCAACAAGAACGTGAAAATACACGCCGCCTAGTTTCGCAAACTCAGCAGCAAATTGAACTGCTAGAAAAAGATTTATCTTTTTTAAAAACTCAATATCGTCAGATTATTGAGCAAATGGAGCAGGCAAAAAAGTTTGTCGATCCGATTCAGCTTGAACTACCATCCCTTGAGTCCGAATTTTCGCAACAATTTCAGCAAACTGAACAACTCAAAAAAAGTTGGAATGAATGGCAAATTGAACTGAATAATGTACAGGAAAAGCAGCAACTATTTACTGAACAGCGTCATCAAACCCAACAACGTGATGAACAATTGCGAGAGCAACTGGAACAAAAGCGTTTGAGTTGGCAATCTGCCAAATCTGATCTGGAGCATTTTCAGGAGCAAATCAAAGATTTGGGGAGTGATCTGGTAAAGGATTTAAAACTGAATTTAACGGAACATCAGCAAGCTCTGGAAAAAGCACAACGTCAATTTGAAAAACTTGGTGCTGTTAATTTGGCGGCATCTGAAGAATATGAAGAAGTTTCAAAACGCTTTGAAGAACTTAGTCACCAGATTCAGGATTTGGAAAATACGGTATCTCAACTCAAAGATGCGATGAAAAGTATCGACCAAGAAACCAGAAAGTTGTTTATGACAACCTTTGATCAGGTCAATACTGAGCTTCAGGAATTATTTCCTAAAGTATTTAGTGGTGGAGAAGCAAGTTTAAGTCTTGAAGATGACTGGCAATCAGGTGTAAAACTAATGGCACGACCACCGGGAAAACGTAATAGCTCATTAGCGCTGTTATCTGGTGGTGAAAAGGCGTTGACCGCACTGGCTTTGGTGTTTGCGATTTTTAGACTCAATCCAGCGCCATTTTGTGTATTGGATGAAGTTGATGCACCACTGGATGATGCCAATGTGCAGCGGTTTTGTAATTTGGTAAAAGAGCTTTCTGAACAGGTGCAATTCATTTACATTACACATAATAAACTTGCAATGACGATGGCGACCGATTTATTAGGGGTAACCATGCCAGAACCCGGCACCTCAAAACTGGTCACTGTTAATTTGGAACAAGCAAAAGAATATGGGTTAGTCACGGAGTCATAGTATGGAAGTTTCAACCATCATCGGCATTATTGTTGCTATTATTGCCATGATTATCGGGTTAAGGATGGTGCTTAGAAAACCAACTCCGACCGAACCCTCATTAGACAGTGAATTACATATCGATCCTGAGAGTAATAAACCAATTATTCCACGGCATGTGCGTGATCAATTGCCTGCCGAAACGCAATCAAAAGAGCTTGAACGTCGAGAACCTGCTTTACAGGATATTCCAGAAACATTAGACGATCAGTCGACTCAAACTTTGACATCGCCTGAGTTGGATGAAGATAAGTTAGATAAAGAAGTTGCCTCGGTAGACATTGAACCTGTACAGGCACAGCCATCGATTGAACAACCTATAGAACCGCAAACGGCTGTGGCTAATGTTGTTGAAACAGCATATAAACAAGATGCTGATACTGTCAAAGCGACAACTATGGTGCAGCTTGATGAAAGCACTCCAACTGAACACTCAAAAAAAATTGATGAGTTTCAGCTTAATCCTGATGTAGAAGCGGCAACCATTGCAGAGTTCGATGGCGAAAGCAGTCTGCTAGATGTACATTTACACGAGCAACAGCGTTTTGATGATGAAAGTGCTTTGGCGACTGCACTGGAAATTGTCGCATTGAATGTTTATCCCAATCCACGTCGTGCTTTATCTGGCGATAAAACACTCAAAGTGTTGCTCAAATATGGTTTGCGTTTTGGTGAAATGGCATGTTTTCATCGTTATGAGAAAACCGATGAGCCAAGTCCATTGATGTTTTCAGTATTACGCATGACTGACAATGGGCCTGCGGGCTTTGATCTTGAGACTTTATCAAGCGAACAGGTACAGGGTTTGGCATTTTTCCTTGCATTACCACATCAGGATGCTTTAAAAGGTTTCGATATGATGACCAGTATTGCAGGGCTGATCGCACGTGAAGTGGATGGAAAAGTTTTTGATGAAAACAATCTTGAATTTACCCCTCAGCTGAAGGAACATTGGCGTCATCATGTGATTGACTATCGTTCGACACAGGAAACAGCTTAACTATTTTTAGTGCTTTATTGCGATGCATAATCATCGCAACTCAGGGCGGATTTTCCGCCCTTTTACATGGTGAATTTTTATGGTGAATAATAGCGACGTCATTGCGCAAATGCGTCAATTGATTCAACTGATTGCAAAACATAATCATGCGTATTATGTGATGGATCAACCTATCATTCGTGACAATGAATACGATCAGCTATTTCATCAGTTAAAAGACTTGGAACAACAATATCCTGATCTATTACAACCCGATACCCCAACCAATAAAGTCGGCGGTCAGGCGTTAAGTAAATTTGAAACAGTCACTCACGCAGTTCCGATGCTGTCATTAGGAAATGTCTTTAATCAAGAAGATCTGTTTGCTTTTGCACGACGTATTGAAGAACGCTTACCCAATCAGCAAATTGAATATGATGTAGAGCTTAAATTGGATGGCTTGGCGATTTCATTGTGGTATGAAAATGGCGTATTGATTCGAGGCGTGACTCGTGGTGATGGTGAAACAGGTGAGGACATCAGTCAAAATGTCAAAACCATTCGTAATTTGCCTAAATTTTTAAGCCATAATCCCGTTGAAATTCCACGTTTGCTGGAGGTTCGTGGTGAAGTGCTGATGCCAAAACAGGGTTTTGAGCGTTTAAATGCAGCCAATGAAGCGAAAGGCGAAAAAACCTTTGCCAATCCGCGTAATGCCGCAGCGGGAAGCCTAAGACAGCTTGACCCAAATATTGCAGCATCTCGTCCATTGGCCTTTTATGCTTATGGTATTGCGCAATGTGAGCCGCATCATGGTTTGGCAAGCATGCATGAAAGCTTGCATTGGTTAACCCAGTTAGGTTTTGAAATTGCTGAACGCCAATTTTTATGTTCCTCGATTGAAGAAGTTCAGCAGCGTTATGAGCAAATCCAACACGAACGTCCGAATCTGACTGTTGAAATTGATGGTATGGTCATCAAAGTCGATGATCTGAAACAACAACAGCAACTTGGTTTTTTAAGCCGTGAACCACGTTGGGCGACGGCTTATAAATTTCCTGCTGAAATTGCCCGTACGACAGTTGAAAATATTGATTGGCAAGTTGGTCGAACTGGAACATTGACTCCTGTAGCACGTTTGCAGCCTGTTTTAGTTGGCGGTGTGACTGTGTCGAATGTGACTTTACATAATATTGGAGAAATTCACCGTCTTGATGTCCGAGTGGGGGATCAGGTCAGTGTATATCGTAGTGGTGACGTCATTCCAAAAGTTGAAAGAGTCTGGCCTGAGTTTCGCCCGAGCGATGCACAAATCGTTCAATTACCAGAAAACTGTCCAGTGTGTTCATCTCCTGTAGTGATGCCAGAAGGTGAGGCTCTGGCACGTTGTTCTGGTGGATTATATTGTGCTGCGCAACGTATTGAAGCGATTCGGCATTTTGTATCCCGTAAAGCGATGGATATAGATGGCTTGGGGGATCGCTGGGTTGAATCTTTATTGCATTTGAACCTTCTTAAAGATGTCGCTGATATTTACCATTTGCATGAACATCGTGACACTTTACTGGGCATTGAAAAAATGGGTGAAAAATCTGTCCAGAATTTGATGGATGCGATAGAAACCAGTAAAAAAACCACGCTTGCACGTTTTATCTATGCACTTGGAATACGTGGCGTGGGTGAGACGACAGCTCGAATGCTCGCCAATACATTTCAGACTTTTGAAGCATTAAAGAATGCCGATATAGAAGCTTTGAAAAAAACGCCAGATGTCGGTGAGATTACCGCTGAATGGATTTTTGATTTCTTTTTGGCGACACATAATATTGAAGTACTTGATCGACTTTTGGCTGCTGGAATCCATTGGGATGCACCCATAGCACCAACCCGTCAGCCTTTAAATGGTGAAAGTTGGGTCGTGACAGGCACACTTTCTACCATGGGTCGTGATGAAGCGACACAGCGTTTACAAGCTTTGGGGGCGCGTGTCAGTGGTAGTGTTTCCACGAAAACTAAATGTGTGGTGGCTGGCGAAAAAGCAGGAAGTAAACTGGATAAAGCCGAAAAACTTGAAATTCGTGTCATGAATGAACAAGAGTTTCTAGAATTTTTAGCACAGTACGAAGCCTAAATCTAAAAAGTCGACGTTCATTTGATTTCAAATGAACGTCATTCAAAATGCCAAAGCTTATCCGCGTTTTTTAATTAAACCATCATCGAGTAATTGCTGAAAATGCTCACTTACACTTTCACGGATATCCCGATAGTGAATGCCTAGATCTTCCTGACTACGCGTTGCATTAAAATAAATAGGATAACCCACATTTTTACTTACAAATTGACGTGACTGACCAAACAAAGGTGCGGCCAATGAAAAAATGCTCTTTGGAACTGTAAAGTGTGGGAATGGGTAACGATAACCAAAGCGTTGCGTTAAAGTCTGACCGATTTCTAATAAACTCAATGTTCCACCAGACACGATATAACGTCCGGTTGCATGTGCAGAAAATGCCGCAGCCACATGCGCATCCGCCACATCGCGAACATCAACAATTCCCATCCAGATAGCAGGCACACCTAACAACATCGTACCGTTTGCAAACTGTTCAAGGAGTTCAATGCTACCAGACTGACTGGATGCCGTTAGGGAGGGTCCCATGACTAAAGCAGGGTTGATGCAGACCAATGACCAACGATCCTGCTGCTGTGCCATTTCCCAAGCTTTGCGCTCTGCTGCAACTTTCGAGTAAGAATAGGGCTGGTGTGTGGTGCTACTGCTATTATTCCAATGACTTTCATCAAATTCATGATTGGGTGTGTCTTCGATTTCAATCGCATCTCCACAAATTGCAGCAATACTAGAGGTGACAATGACGCGTTTCACAGACGTAGTGCGATTGACTGAATCAAGCACATTGATTGTGCCATTGACCGCAGGTTCAATAATCTCTTTCACTGCATCTTTGTAATTGGAAATGACAAAAGGGGAAGCTGTATGAATGACAATTTCACATCCTTGCATTGCTTGGTCGAAGGCATTTGGAGTAAGTAAATCCGCTTTAAAGAAATGAATTTGCCCTGATGATTTTTCGGCAATTTGATTTAAGTGTTTGAGTTTTTCAGTTTTTGCAGGATCACGAACAGTTGCATGCACGATGTAGCCTTGCATAAGTAATCGTTCAATAATCCAGCCAGCCACGTAGCCTGTCGCGCCAGTAACCAGAATCGGTGTGTTCTTATTCATATTCCCGCCTGATGGTATTTTTAACTGTCCTTTATTTAACGGATTTTCTCAAATATATACAATGACAGCTTCATCTATTTTTAGAACAATGAATGAAATAAGAAGCATTGTCTTTAGTTACAAAATAAAAAAAACAAAAAAATATATGTATTCGGAATATTTATTTAAGTGAAAAGCATCCAAGCATTTATTTTTTTTGAATAAATTTTTCCAATTAAAACTGTAAATGCGTATGTTTCTCATTTTAATTTTATAAAAATCATAAACTTACGGTATTTTTACTTTGCAATCATTTTTAAATTTGACCATAATAAAGGCATTCGAGAGGAGAATTTCAAATGCGCGGCAATCCAGAAGTCATAGACTATTTAAATATGTTGATCGGTGGCGAACTGGCTGCCCGTGACCAATACCTGATCCATTCACGTATGTATGAAGATTGGGGTTTAAGCAAAATTTACGAACGCATCGACCATGAAATGCAAGAAGAAGCCTCTCATGCTGATGCGATTATTCGTCGTGTTCTATTCCTTGAAGGTACGCCGAATATGGATCGTGACGATATTGTCACAGGTGAAGATGTTGTATCTTGCTTAAAAGCTGATTTGGCACTGGAATATGAAGTTCGTCAAAAACTGGCTACAGGTGTAAAATTGTGTGAAGAGAAAGCTGATTATGTCAGCCGTGATATGCTTCGCGCACAAATGTCAGATACAGAAGAAGACCACACCTATTGGTTAGAAAAACAATTGCGCTTGATTGAGTTGATGGGCTTACAAAACTATATTCAATCACAAATGTAAGATTCAAAAAACTCAGCTTAGGCTGAGTTTTTTTATACTCATGGTTTTTGCTGTAAGCGTTTCACATCTTTAAGCACTTCATCGGCATGGGTTTGAGTGTTCACACTGCTATAGTGATAGACCACTGTACCTTTGGGATCAATTAAAAAACTTTCTCTTTTTGCGATTTTCATAATCCCCATATTACGCACAATTCCAAATTTTTCTGCCAGTTGATGATCACTATCTGCCAGAATTGGGAAAGTTAGTCCTAATTTATCCGAGAATTTTTTATGAGAAGCAACGTCATCCAGACTAACGCCCATCACAACGGTATTGGATTGAGTAAACTGGGAAGAAAGGGCTTTAAAACGATTCGCTTCTTGAGTACAGCCAGGAGAGTCATCTTTTGGATAAAAATATAAAACGAGCCATTTGCCTTGGAAGTCTTTTAGCTGATGCCAAATTCCATTTTGATCTTGCAGACGAAAAGCTGGTGCGGGTTGACCTACCCACTGTTTCTGATCAGCACTCGATTTTGAAAAGGCATCAGTTTCAGCATGAGCTAGATGGGTAAGTCCTGTTGCCAAACTGAGACTCACTAAACCCGCTCTTAATATTGTTATTGTTCGCAAAATTTTCATCATGATCTAAAAGCCTATTTGTAAAAAGCCTAAGTTTTAGTTTAACAAAATCAACTTTGAAATGTGTGAAGAAATTGCTTTGCTTTTGTGATCCTTTATATTCATATTAAGTAAATTCAAAATGATACAAAGTGAACAAAATGGATGTAGGTGCAGCACTGATTAAATTAAAACCCCATACATGGTCAAAGGTTGAAAAATGGCAACAACAGCTTGAGCAGCGCAAAGTTGAAGCGATTGAAACGCTTCAAGCCGAAGGTGTTACAGTTGAATCATGGTTTCATGTCCAGATCGAAGCGCAAGACTATTTAATTGCTTATATGCGTGCAGTCGATTTAGCCAAAGCTCAGCAGATTGCAAAGTCCAGTCCTTTTGAAATTGATCAAGTTCACCAACAGTTTAAACGTGACAGTTGGGATAAAGTCATCCCTGCGACATTATTGCTTGATCTGGATAATGGAGATCAGATAAGCCTTGATCTTAAAAACAATGAGCAGCCTAGCAATCCAAACGCTGAATAAAACTGGGTATACTTTTTTCAGGTGAAATAAACAGGACAAGACATTGAAACAAAGTATTCTCCTTATTACAGGATGGGGCGGTGGTGAAAAATTATTGAACCCACTTAAGCAAGCACTTGAGCAACAGGATTATGATGTTGAGCTGAGTAATATTTTCAATGCATTAGATCAGCAAGTCTTGGAACAACAGATTGATCGAGCAATAAAATTTGATGTGATTGCAGGATGGTCATTAGGTGGCGAGTTAGCAATGCGTTTGGCATATGAAGTGGCAGAGAAAACAGGTCAGGCTAAGACACTTATCACGATGGCTTCTAATCCGAGTTTTGTGGCACATGATGATTGGTCACATGCTATGTCTGCTGATGATTTTGCCCTGTTCAAACAATCATTTGAACAGGATGCCATCACAACTCTAAAACGTTTTGGTTTACTAGTGACTAAAGGCGTTGAAACAGCAAAAACCGATTTTAATACCATGCAGATGATGCTTAAAGCACAGCCAGTATCATTGCTAAAACAAGGATTGGAGATACTTGAACAATTTAATTTAGTTGATATTCTTAAAAATTATACAGGTCGACAGCTTCATCTATTTGCTGATCATGATGCACTTGTTCCTTACCGAATTGTTGAAGATATGCAAAAGATACGTGCAAAATCTATTAAAATAGTGGAACTTGAAAATACGGCACACAGTTTCCCTTTTATTCAGGTTGAGAAAACGTGCAAGGAAATCGTAAATTTTATCAACTTGGATGTTTAAGCTTTAAACGGAATGGTGTTTATCGCAATTTATTTTAAAAGCCTACAAGTTTAACATGTAGCACAATGTCGAAAAGCCTAGACAATGGAGTAAATGGATGAGTGATCAGTTTGATTTGGAGCATATCTGGCATCCTTACACTTCGATGTTACATCCATTGCCGACTTTTAAAGTTAAACGTGCCTATAGTGCAACCATTGAACTTGAGGATGGTCGACAGCTTATTGATGGCATGTCTTCATGGTGGTGTGCGATTCATGGTTATCATCATCCTGAACTTGATCTTGCTGTGAAGCGTCAATTAGACAATATGGCACATATCATGTTTGGTGGTCTCACCCATGATCCTGCAATTGAACTTGGAAAATTACTACTCAAAATCACGCCACCTAGTCTGGATAAAATTTTTTATGCAGATTCAGGTTCAGTTGCGGTGGAAGTCGCCTTAAAAATGGCGGTTCAGTATTGGTCTTCAAGAGCGGGGTCTTCAAAAGCCGAATCGGACACAAGCCTCAAACAAAAGACTAATTTTATTACGACACGTTCGGGTTATCACGGCGATACATGGAATGCAATGTCGGTCTGTGATCCTGTGACAGGCATGCACCAGATTTTTGGGCGTAGTTTAGCGCAACGTATTTTTGTATCAGCACCGCAAAGTTGTTTTGGTAGAGAATGGAATTCGCATGAACTTGATGAAGTTGAACAACTTTTACAACAACATCATCAAGAATTAGCTGCATTTATTATTGAACCGATTGTACAGGGTGCAGGTGGAATGCGCTTTTATCACCCTGAATATTTAAGACAATTACGTGCACTGTGTGACAAATACCAATTACTGCTGATTTTTGATGAAATTGCGACGGGTTTTGGACGTACAGGTAAGCTATTTGCATGGGAACATGCACAGGTTGAACCTGACATTATGTGTATTGGTAAAGGACTGACAGGCGGCTATATGACGCTATCAGCTACGCTCACGACTAAACAAGTTGCAGAAACCATTAGTCGTGGGGAAGCAGGAGTATTTATGCATGGCCCAACCTTTATGGCAAATCCTTTGGCCTGCGCGGTAGCACTCAGAAGTACGCAACTTTTACTTGAACAGGATTGGCAGGAGAATATTCAACGGATTTCTGAACAATTACAACAACTACAAATATTGTCCGAATTAGAATATGTTGCCGATGTACGAATTTTGGGGGCGATTGGTGTGGTGGAGCTCAAGTTCAATGTGGATATGAAAACCCTGCAACAACAATTTGTTGAACGCGGCATTTGGGTGCGCCCTTTTGGTAAATTGGTTTATCTGATGCCACCGTATGTCATTTCCAAAGATGAACTCAATTTCTTGATTAAACAATTGATTGGCGTGGTACAACAGATGCAAGCTGAGGTGCAACATGGCATTGCTTGATCATTATCAACAGCAACTTGATCAGCTTAAACAGACTGGAAATTTGCGCCAGTTTACCGCCAATGAGCAGCAAGGCGCTTATATTAAAATCGCTGGAAGAAATATGCTGAATCTTTCTTCAAATGATTACTTGGGCTTGGCTGCAAATGTTCAGCTACGTGAGGAATTTTTAGATCAGCAACCCATTCAGCGCAGTTATTTTAGTTCATCTTCATCGCGCTTGCTGACAGGCAATTGTGCAGAATATGAACAATTTGAAGCCAGTTTAAGTCAAGTATTTTTAGGTCGTGCGGCACTGCTTTTTAATAGCGGCTATCATATGAATATCGGAATTTTACCTGCTTTAAGCGACAGTAAAACACTGATTCTGGCAGATAAATTGGTACATGCCAGTATGATCGATGGAATTCGTTTATCGTCTGCTAAATATATACGTTATCGACATAACGATTTACAGCATTTAACTCAATTGCTCGAAAAATATCATGATGATACTGATATTGAAAGAATTATTGTGGTGACAGAAAGTATCTTTAGTATGGATGGAGATGAAACGAATCTCACTAAATTGGTTCAGATCAAACAGTATTTTAACAAAGTTATGCTCTACGTCGATGAGGCCCATGCGATCGGTGTTCGAGGTGAGCAAGGCTTGGGCTGTGCAGAGCAATACAACGTGATTAAGGATATTGATTTTCTAGTCGGGACTTTGGGTAAAGCCTGTGCTTCGGTGGGAGGGTATTTAATTTGTGATCCGATCATTCGCAGCTATTTAATCAATACCATGCGGCCTTTGATTTTTAGTACCGCTTTGCCGCCAATGAATATTGCATGGTCTGATTTTATCTTTAAAAAAGTCATGGCAGCCAATACTGAGCGCTTACATCTGCACAAGATTAGCAAATATCTACAATCTGAGATTGTGGCAAAAGGTTATAGTAGTCCTTCGACCAGTCATATTGTGCCGATCATGATCGGGGAAAGTCAAAAAGCGGTGGAAAAATCTCATAGCGTACAGCAACAAGGTTTTTATGCTATGCCCGTTCGTCCCCCAACAGTGCCACAGCATAGCGCACGCTTAAGAGTTTCATTAACCTCTCTTATTCAACCCGATGATCTACAACGATTGGTAGCGTGTTTGTGAATTTAAATAAATCCCTGATTGCCCAACGCTTTGCCAAAGCAGGTCAAAGTTATACAGAGCAAGCGATTATTCAAAAGCAAATCAGTCAACATTTGTGCCAATTGATGCAAGGCTATTGTCCTGAACATTTGCCACATATTTTAGAAATTGGTTGTGGATCTGGAAATTTAACTCAACAATTGGCATCGAATTTTCAAGTTGAACAATGGTATTTAAATGACTTATATCCACAAGTTCAACAGCACTTTCAAGGTAATTTACCAAGTCAATGGATGATTGGTGATATTGAAACACTCGATTTACCATTGGACTTAAATGCAATTGTTTCGAGTTCAGCCCTTCAGTGGATTAATGATTTACCTGCATTATTAACGCGCTGTCATGCTGCTTTAAAGAAGCAAGGCTGGTTATGTTTTTCGACTTTTGGGATTGATAATTTTACCGAGATTAAACAGCTTACTGGGCAAGGTTTAGAGTACTGGTCTATAAATGACTGGCGACAACAGCTTGAGCAGTTGGGTTTCGATGTAATTTTGCTCGAACAGCAACATTTAAGCATGCAATTTGAATCACCAAAAGCAGTACTCAAACATCTTAAAGCGACGGGTGTGACAGGAGCATCTGTACAGCAACAACGCTGGACAAAACAATCCCTCATAGATTTTTATGAAAATTATCAAAATTTTAAGTTGGAAAATGATCAATACACTTTAACTTACCATCCAGTTTATTGTATCGCGCGGAGAAAAGAATGAGTGCTTCAGTTTATTTTGTCAGTGGGATTGATACAGGGATTGGTAAAACTTATGCCACGGGCTATCTGGCAAAGTTATGGAATACACAAGGGAAGTCTACAATTACCCAAAAGTTGATTCAGACTGGAAATGTAGATGAGTCTGAAGATATTGAAAAACATCGTGAAATTATGGGAACAGGTTGGTTGCCAGAAGATCTTGAAAAACTGACTATGCCTGAGATTTTTAGTTATCCCGCGTCTCCTCATTTGGCTACGCAACTTGATGGTCGAGACATTGATTTTGAAAAGATTGAAAAAGCGACTGAAATCTTGCAACAACGCTTTGATGTGGTGTTATTAGAAGGGGCAGGTGGGTTAATGGTTCCCTTAACGACAGAACTACTAACCATAGATTATATCGCACAAAAAAAGTTGCCTGTAATTTTGGTAAGTTCAGGACGCTTGGGTAGTATTAATCATACTTTACTAAGTCTGGAAGCTTTAAAACAACGTGGTTTATCTTTGTTTGCTTTGGCTTATAATCTTAATGATGAATCTCAGGATGAAATCATTTCAAAAGATACAGCACGGTATTTAAAAAATTATTTAAAACAATATTTTTCAGAAGCAAAATGGATCGATATTCCTAAGTTATAACAGAAGTTTTAATCAAAGAAAAAAGGCTTTATCTACAAGATAAAGCCTTTTTTGATAAATAATTTAGATCAAATTATTTATAGTAGGTTTGGATTTGTGCAGAGATAAACTCATAGGCAGTTTTATTAAAGAGAGTATGTTCGCCAGAAGAATCATTGTTTGCAAATCCATTAATCGCTGGTATACCATAATTTGATGAAAGAACATCACCTTTAATATTCCACTCCCCATCATAAATTTTGCCATCTTTTTCAATTGCTGGATCCGCGCCAAAGCTAAATACTGCATTACCATTGCTATCAACGCTATAAATTACATTTAAGCCGCCTACTTTATCGTGTTTATATTTATATGGTGATTTTCCATAAAGTGCATTAAACCATTCATCTAGAGTTTGAAACTTAGTTGCATTATCTTCGGAAAAACTAAATTGATTGTCATCATAAATGGCAGATTTTGGCAGATAAATAATTGAACCTTGTGGGAAGGTATCAGTACTGTTAATTAGATTATTTAAAGCCTTATCTTCACGCTTTAGAATATTCCCAACTTGATCATTAATATAGGTATATTCAACTGTTTTTGGATAGTTAGTTAAAATATTATTTGGTAAAATGTCTTTAATTTTTTTACCAGATAAATCAATGCTCTCAAACGTATAATCTAACTTATCTACAGAGAAATTGCATTTGTCATTAAATGATGCTAGTGATAATTTTAAGTTATTTGATGTAGTAAGATAACCCAGAGGCCAGCCATTATTTTGTTTTTGATATGTTTTAGTGGTATAGAGACCTGATGAATTTAAATTATAATCAACGGGTTTACTTTGTTCATCAGTTTCAATTTCTGTAAGACTAAGATTATAAATTGGAAGATATTCTGAATATAACATTTGTCCACTAAGAGAAATTTTCTCCGCATAGATTCCATTTTTTTTGGTCTCCATAAATCCAGATGAATCTCTTTGCATGATGTTCAAATAATCGATGCTATACAGAGAATCATCAAAAATAGATTTAGCTGTTAAATTGGAGTTAAGTAAAATACCACGATCACATTTTAATTCAGTATTACCAGATGAATTGTTATTTCCAGTATTGGAATTATTTGATCCAGAAGTCATTCCAGAATCACTTGATCCACCACCCCCACAGCCTGCTAAAGTCGCTAAAGATACTGCGATTGCTAAATAAGATATTTTTTTCATCATCATGAACCTATTGTTGTTGGATTGTTTCATTTTGTGTGGATTATATACAAAACTGTCTATCTATAAAATAGTAAAATTCACAAAAAAATTAGCATTAAATGAAAAAAAAGAGCCCATATATGGACTCTTCAATCTAGTTAAGTGTTAGTGATTAAAACTTTTTAAACGTTTTATTCTGACCAAAGCTTTTGCGTGGAGAAAATGGTTTAGATTGGCTCTCAGTTTGATCGTCCGTATCACGCTTTTGTTGGCGTAAATAGCCTCCACGACGTGCAGCCAGAGGTTTTTCTACCATACGTTCAGTACGACGTTTTGCCATACCATACAGACCAGTACCTTGACGTGGTTTGAGTTCAACCAGTTTAGTCAGATTGTCAATATCTGCTTTATCTAGTTCCATCCAGCGGCCAGTACGTAGTTCACGTGGCAAAATTACAGTACCATAACGGGTACGTAACAAACGACTGACCTTTAATCCTTGTGATTCAAATAAACGACGTACTTCACGGTTACGACCTTCTTTAACTACGACTTGATACCAACGGTTAATCCCATCTCCACCTAGTTCTGAGAAAGACTCAAATTTGGCTGGGCCATCATCCAGAACCACGCCTCTTAATAGTGTTTGACGAATTTGTGGCGTAACTTCACCCATGACACGAACGGCATATTCACGTTCAACTTCATTGGAAGGATGCATTAAACGATTCGCAAGTTCACCATCGTTTGTGAAAAGCAAAAGCCCTGTACTGTTAATGTCTAAGCGACCCACCATGACCCAACGATCATTCGCAATTTGTGGCAAATGGTCAAACACGGTTGGACGTTGTTCAGGGTCGTTGCGAGAACAGATTTCGCCTTCAGGTTTATAGTAAATTAAGACGCGGCGACGAATTTCATCTTCGACCTGAAATTGAACTTTACGACCATCAATACGTAATTCATCACCTGGTTCGATGCGTTCGCCGACCTGCGCAATCTGGCCATTTACACTGACGCGACCTGCGGCAATAACCTCTTCCATATATCGACGAGAACCGAGACCGATTCGCGCTAATACTTTTTGTAACTTTTCACTCATGACAGCACAACCTTAGAAATAATTGTCAACAGTTCACCTATTCAAGACTTGGCTGCATTTGCATCCAGTGTCATGAAAGCTTCCTTGGCATCCTGTAGGGGAGGCAATTGACCTAAAGATGCTAGGCCAAAAGCGTTCAAAAATTGGGGCGTTGTAATTAACAACGCAGGTCTTCCGGGTAAATCTCTAAATCCCGATTCTTTAATCCAGTTCCAGTCAAATAATGTGCGTAATATCTGGCTATTATTTGAAACACCACGGATCTGTTCAATATCCGCGCGTGTAACGGGCTGATGGTACGCAATCACCGCAACGGTTTCGAGCAGTGAAGGTGAGAGCTTGGTTGGACGTTCGGGCCAAACTTGTGTGATTATATTACGATATTTTGAGCGAACCTGAAACCGAAAGCCTTGGGCTGTTTCAATTAATTCGATTGAACGCCCGTGCTGTAATACTGCAAGCTGTTGTAAAAATTGACGTAATTGGGATTTGTTATATTGATCTTGAAAGGCTTCTTTTAATCTGGCAAGCGAAACAGGAGCATCACTGGCAAATAAAATCGCTTCAATTTGCAATAACACATCATGATGCATGTCTTCAGGTGACATTGCCAGTTGTTGATCGAGAGTCATACATGCGCTCCCTGAATAGTCAAAGGAGCTTCAATACCTGCGCTAACAATTCTAATTATTTGTTGGCGCGTCAGTTCTAGAACAGCCATAAATGTGACAACCATTCCCATACGACCCTGTACAGGATTTAATAACTCATGGAATGCTAAAACATTTCCAGATTCAATTTTTTGCTGAATAAAAGCAATACGTTCTTCAAGCAGTACAGCCTCCTGTTCCACTGTATGCATTACAGGTTCGGGGCGATTAAATACACAAAACAGTGCATCGCGTAAACTTTCGACATCATACCCTTCATAAACAGGCGCAGTATGACCTAAACCAACATTGGGGCTAAAAGTGTCTCGATCTAGTACAGGGAATTGACCTAAACGTTCAGCAGCTTGTTTAATGCGTAAATAGGTTTCCAGACGATCAATTAATTCTTGCTTAGGGTCTTTTTCAAGGGTGATGGACGCAGGTTTAGGAAGGAGCAAACGTGATTTGAGATCTGCTAATAATGCTGCCATCACCATATAGTCAGCGGTGAGCTCAATATTGAGAGATTTCATTGCATCCATATAAGAGAGATATTGGGTTGCAATAGGTGCAATATCGAGTTGTAGTAAATCAAAACCGTTTTTTTGAATGAGGTAAATGAGAAAGTCGAGTGGTCCCTCGAAATGTTCGAGTAAAATTTCAAAAGCAGCAGGCGGAATGTATAAATCTTCAGGGATAACATCTTGCCATTCGTCTAATACACGAATCTGCGGCAAGGCTTCCGTGGAATGATTCAAAGCTTGGTTCATTACAGTTATAGGCCACGCGAATTTTCAAAAGCATGAGTTACTTTAGGCATAGTGAGCACAAATGCCATAAAGAGAAGGAGATCAGAATGTACTCCATTCTAATTGAAATTCAGAGTTTAATAAATTGTTAAAAGTAGTAAAACCATAAATAAATAAGCACTATTTTATGTCTAAATAGGTTGTGGTTTATATGATAGTGGTATTTTGAATAGAAATATCACCTTATAAATATGAAGCGTTAGGTGTAAAAATAAATATGAAAGATGATTCGAAATCAGGATTCAATGTTTTTCAGCAACCTGTTGGCGATCTGGTCGATCAGTTCTTACCTGTAAACTACCGCCATGAAAATTTAATAGGGCAATTCGTTGAACTTATTCCAATTATAGATAGCAGTCCTAAAGACTTGGAATTAGAACAACTTTGGCAAACAATGGTTACTGAACCAGATGCGCGTTGTTGGACTTATCTACCCTACGAAGGTTTTAACAGTCGTGATCAGTTGAAATTTGCATTACAAAATCTTTTTGGCTTTCATCCTTCATACCATTATCTGGTTAAGATGAATCATACAATCGTTGGTTGGATTGCATTGCTAAATCCACGTTTGGCATATGCTGCAATTGAAATTGGCAATGTGTATTTTTCACACCGCTTGAAGCATACAACTGCATCAACAGAAGCAGTATTTCTACTGCTTAAACATTGTTTTGATCAGAATTTTCGGCGAGTAGAATGGAAGTGTGACGATTTCAATGAGCCATCCAAAGGTGCTGCTTTACGCTTTGGTTTTTGTTTTGAAGGATTGTTTCGCCAAGATCGAGTAACAAAGGGACGTAACCGTAATACGGCATGGTTTTCAATCATTGATGAAGAATGGACTGAATTGAAATCTGCTTATGAGGCGTGGTTAAGCCCAGTTAACTTCGATACATATGGTAAACAAAAACAACGACTTGCCGATTTTAGAGCAAGATAGGGGAGCTAGGCATCATGAATAGCATATTCGATGATGCGTTGGCATTGATTTTGGAGCAGGTATTTTGTTTATTCAAACGCACTTACATCCCCAGCCCCCTGACGAATAACTTCAGGATTATCTCCTGACAAATCCACAATACTGGTGGTTGTCAGTGTACCGAATCCACCATCGATAAACACATCAATGCGTTTGCTCAACTGATTTTCAATGTCATATGGATCATCAAGTGGATCTTCCTGACCAGGTAAAATCAAGGTACTCGTCAAAATGGGTTCGCCAAGTTCTTGTAACAATGCCTGACAGATTGGATTGGTGGGAATACGTAGTCCAATGGTTTTCTTTTTTGGATGCATCAAACGTTTTGGAACTTCGCTGGTAGCAGGCAAAATATAAGTGGTAATTGAGGGAGTATTGGCTTTAAGCAAGCGATACATGGCATTATCAACTTTAGCATAAGTTGCAATATCTGATAAATCACAACACATAATCGCGTATTGATGCTTTGGTCCAAGACCACGAATTTGAGCAATACGTTCCATGGCAGATTTATTACCAATTTGACAACCAATCGCATACGCTGCATCAGTTGGATAAACCACAACATCGCCTGCGCGTATACGTTCAACTGCTTGATGAATCAATCGAGCTTGCGGATTTTCTGGATGAATATGCAAATGCAACATGTCTGGATCCTCCTGAATAAAATGTTATTGTTGTAAAGTGACAGTTTTATTCAATTACACATTCTATTTAAACACATTGAAGATATTCAATAGGTTAATACAAGTTGAGGTTGTGTAATTGAATGCAGGTTTAATCAATTAATTCACGTGTGAATTCATTTAATTGCAAAACTTTTCCATCACGGGTACATGAACAGATAGATTGAATAAAATAAGCCGCATCCTTTGGTAGTTTTGACTCACCTGAAAAAAAATGTTGTACCTGCGTAAAAACATGATCTTTGAACACAGCTCCATTTCCACTATGACCTGTTAGATTATCTAACGATACTCGAAATTTTCGACCAAAAGCTGTTGAAAATAACCATTCAATCGCTTGAGGTTTAATTTCGACCTGCTCAAAAAGATGCTGTTGTTCAAGTGTGCGACCATCCGGTGCATACCAATAGCCCAAGTCGGGTAATAAGCGCCGTTTTGCCCCTGCAATCGTCCAATGACTAATTTCATGTAATGCGCTATTAAAAAAACCATGTGCAAACTGAATTCTGGCTGGTGCTTGATTTTGCGCAGGAAAATATTCTGGTTCAAAATCTCCTTTGACTAACGTCACATTTTGATGGGAAAACCAGTGATTAAAGTGTAAAATAAGCCACTCAACCTGATCGTGTTCTGTTTGTAGGCTTTGCCACGGTGAGAGTTGCACTGTATTAGACGACAGGGCAGACTGATGGGTTGAGTGGGTGCTAACAAGTGATGAAGTTGTTACTTCAGGTTGCGGCTGCAACAGGTGCATTGCTGTGTTACCATGAGTTCTGTCTAAATTAGTACAAAATTGTATCTTAATCTTTGACAGAGTACCGATGAATTTGTAGAATTGCCGCCTTAATTATGTCAGCAAATACCTTTCCGGCACAGATTGAGCCGTTTAAATGGGCTGAACAAGGTTTTACATGGTCAGGAACACTGCCATTGTCTCGCTTTGTTCGTATTGCTCGTGAAGCTGTTGGATCAATTGATCATCAATTGATCTCTATAGACTGTAAGCTATCAATGGATGCGTATCATCGCGTTGTCTGGTTTGATGGTCATGCCGAAACAAAAGTTCCATTGGAATGTCAGCGTTGTCTGGAACCTGTGGAGATTTCTCTTGTTTCAGATTTCCATCTAGCACTGGTCGATGATGAGTCACTGATAGAGCGCTTGGATGAGGATGCTGATTTCATCGTCTTGGGCGAAAGTGAATCTTCAACAAAGGGTGATTTTGCCACTCCTGCCATTGTTGATTTACTTTCTCTAATAGAGGATGAATTGTTATTGTTGATGCCTTTGTCTCCTAAGCATGTGTCTTGTGAGCATAAGCATCAACCAGCCATTGAAAACATTGTCGAAGAAAAACGTGATAATCCATTTGACGTTTTGGCAGGTTTGAAAGGCAAACTTAATTCATAACACAATTTGTGTTATTATGTTGAGTTAAGACAACTAAATTTGTTCTGATCCATTTTTTCGATCTTTGTAAGGAGCCATCATGGCCGTTCAGCAAAACCGTAAAAGTCGCTCTCGCCGTGACATGCGCCGTTCACATGACGCTTTAACCGAGAATGCATTAACTGTAGACCAAACTACAGGTGAAACTCATCGTCGTCACCACGTGACTAAAGATGGTTTTTATCGTGGTCGTCAATTATTCGCTAAAGCAGCTGATGCTGAATAATTTAGTGAATTTGCATTAAAGCGTGATGCTTAGTGTAGAAAAAATGGGAGCGAAAGCTCCCTTTTTTTGTTGCTTTTCGCAATTATCAAACGACTCAATAAGTGTTAAATTTCCGCCTCGTAAACGAGCTAAGACGAAATAAAGGATTTTTATATGTCTGCTAAACGACTCGAGCAAGTGGCTCAAGCAACCAAAACTGCATTTTTGTTCCCTGGTCAAGGGTCGCAAAAAGTCGGCATGCTCGCTGAACTTGCTGAACAGTTTAGCGGTGTGCAAGAGACTTTTGCTGAGGCTTCACAAGCGATTGGTTTCGATTTGTGGCAAATTGCACAAAGCGGTGAAGGTTTAGATCAAACTGAAAATACTCAGCCTGTATTGCTTACTGCAAGTATTGCTTTGTGGCGTGTTTGGCTAGATCTAGGCGGTATTGCACCTAAATATCTGGCAGGACATTCACTGGGTGAATACAGTGCATTAGTTGCAGCAGAAGCTCTAAGCCTTGCTGATGCTGTAAAACTGGTCAACCTACGTGGCAAGCTGATGCAAAGTGCTGTACCTCAAGGACAAGGCGCAATGGCTGCAATTTTGGGGCTGCCTGATGAAAATGTCATTGAGTTATGCCAAACCGTATCTGCGTCTGGACAGGGTTCGGTTGAAGCCGCAAATTACAATGCACAAGGTCAAGTGGTCATCGCGGGTTCGACTGCATTGGTCAATGATGTTATGGCGCTTGCAAAAGAACAATCTGGTAAAGCCATTGCTTTACCTGTGTCTGTACCATCACATTGTTCATTAATGAAACCTGCGGCAGAACAATTCGCAGCAGCATTGGAACAAACTGCCATTGAGCTACCTCATATACCTGTAATACAAAATGTCAACGCGGCAATCGCGACCGATGTTGCTCAATTGCGTCAGGCATTAACGGCTCAATTGTATCAGTCAGTACAATGGACACGCACCATGCAATACCTGCAAGATCACGGGGTTCAGTATGTGGTGGAATGTGGTCCGGGTACAGTGCTGAGTAACCTTGCGAAACGTTTGCCAAATATTGAAAAAGCATTTGCGATCGATACCAAAGGTCGTATGGAAGATGCCCTAAGCGCAGTTTTAGTGGCTGAAGGAAAAATTGCATGACACAACAACGTAAAGTTGCTTTGGTGACAGGTGCGAGCCGTGGTATCGGCGCGGCAATTGCACAGCAACTTCTTCAAGACGGTTTTTTTGTAGTGGGCACGGCAACAAGTGAATCAGGTGCTCAAAAATTAACAGCACAATTTGCAGAGCAGGGCATAGGGTTGGCACTCGATGTTCGTCATCTGGATCAAATTGAAGCAGTTGTCTCAAACATTGAGCAGAACTATGGTCCTGTCTTGGTACTGGTCAATAACGCAGGTATTACGCGCGATAATTTATTACTGCGTATGTCTGAAGATGACTGGGACGACATTTTAAATATTCATTTAAAAGCGGTTTATCGTTTATCGAAACGTGTGCTAAAAGGCATGACCAAAGCCCGTTTTGGACGTATTATCAATGTGAGTTCAGTGGTTGCGCATTTTGCGAATCCAGGTCAAGCCAACTACTCAGCAGCCAAAGCAGGTATTGAGGCATTTAGTCGCAGTCTTGCCAAGGAAATGGGTAGTCGCCAGATTACGGTAAACAGTGTTGCACCCGGTTTTATTGCAACTGAAATGACAGATACACTCAGCGAAGATCTTCGCAAAAAAATGAGTGATCAGGTTGCGCTAGGTCGTCTTGGCGAACCACAAGATATCGCAAATGCAGTAAGTTTCCTCGCTTCAGATAAAGCAAGTTACATTACTGGTACGGTATTACATGTAAATGGTGGTTTATACATGGCCTAAGGCTGATGGATAAACTTTTAAAATATTCAATATTCAATTAAACTAACGGCAATTAAAAACGCCACAAGCAATGAGGAGAATTCCTGTGAGCGATATCGAACAACGTGTTAAGCAAGCTGTTGCAGAACAACTCGGTATGAAAGTTGAAGAGATCAAAAACGAAGCATCTTTCATGGATGATTTGGGTGCTGACTCTCTTGATCTAGTTGAACTTGTTATGTCTTTCGAAAATGACTTCGACATCACGATTCCTGATGAAGATTCTAACGAAATCACAACTGTTCAATCAGCAATTGATTATGTAACCAAAAAACTTGGTTAATTGATCATTGTTGAAAAAAACCACCGTAAGGTGGTTTTTTTATGTCGGCTATAAAAATGACGTCTGTAATAAAAATACGATCAAATAAATTACATATCGTTACTTGATTGAAGCGAACTGACACCATAAATCATTCATTTTTTGAGTATAACTATAAGGGCTTTAAATTTATTTCATGATGAAAATAATCATTATAGGAGACAATCATGGGTCTTTTTGATTTTGTAAAAGGCATTGGTAAAAAAAATCAGGCGAAAACAGAACAACCCGCCGCAACGCCCGCTGAACCTACAGCTCAAGAGGTTGCAAATCAGCTTTTGGCGCATATTAAAAGTTTAGGTTTACCTGTTGAAGGTTTGGTGGTGAATTATAATAGCACTACAGATTTGGCTACGATCCAAGGTAAGGTTAAAAGTCAGGCCGATAAAGAAAAAATTGTATTAGCAGTGGGTAATATTGATCACGTTGCGAAAGTGGATGATCAAATGACGGTTGAAACGCCAGAACCTGAAAGTAAATTTTATACGGTTAAATCTGGTGATAATTTATCGAAAATTTCAAAAGAATATTATGGTGATCCAAACCAATACAATAAAATTTTTGAAGCCAATAAGCCGCTACTAAAAGATGCAGATGATATTTTTCCAGGTCAGGTGTTGCGTATTCCGCAATAAGCGAATGATCTGAATAAAAAAACAGCGCATATCATTAAGATGCGCTGTTTTTTTATCTAAATTTTAAAATCGTTTTGGAATCTTTTGCCCATCGGGAATGGGACTCTCTGCATTTTTTAACACGCCAAATAGCCATACTTCGGCATGTTGTACTGCAATTTTTAAATCATCACCCAAAGCTAGACGACCTGCAATATAACTTGCCAGAGAACAACCTGAACCATGATATTCACCTTCCAATCGGGGGCAAGTGCTTTCAGCTACACGTTCACCATTAATATATAAAATATTGCGAATATAGTCTGGTGTGGCTTCATGCCCACCTTTGACTAAAACAGCTTTTGCACCCATTTCAAATAATTTTTGGGTCGCTGCTTCTAAGTCATCCAGTCCTGTTAACGCACGTAGTTCCACTGTATTTGGTGTCAAAATTGTGGCAAGTGGAATAAGCTCAACAAATGCTTTGACCAAAGTAGCCTGATCTCCTAAAGAACCACCACTGTTGGCGACTAAAACAGGATCAAGTACATAAAGATAATCTGGGTGCTCACGTAAAAATTGAGCAAGTGCCGCGATATTATTTGTTGTGCCTAACATGCCAGATTTGACGCATTTAATTGGTAAATCTTTAACAACAGCATTCGCCTGAGCGAGTAACAATTCTTTGGATGTGGCTTCAAAGCCAAAAACTTGTTGTGAGTTCTGAATGGTCAGTGCTGTGCAGGCGATCGCGGCATGTGCACCACTTTGTCCAATGGCTTCAATATCGGCTTGTAATCCAGCTCCGCCTGAAGGATCAAGACCAGAGAAACAAAGTACGGTTGGGCGCACAGTTAGTATCCTTAAAGTGTTCAACTTGGGTTAGTATAGGCAAGTTTGAGCAAAGTCTCGACCCTATTTTTAATAGAGTTTTATGGGTCTTAACTGTTTTTGATTTGAGTGTAATCTGTGAACGAAGTAAAACATATTTTGATTGATCTGGATGGAACTTTGACTGACCCGAAAGTAGGGATTACTACTTCAGCCCGTTATGGTTTAAATAAAGTGGGTTACCCTATTGCTGATCATGAAAATATTGACTGGATCATTGGGCCACCTTTGAAAGCTTCACTCGCTAAAATTATGAATGTCGATGTAACTCATGATTTGGCTGAACAAGCTTTATTAGGATATCGCGAGCGTTTTGCAGACACGGGTTTATTTGAAAATGAATTATATCCCGATGTAGCGAATACTTTGGATGCACTTAAAAAAAGTGGCTATCAATTATATCTGGCAACAGCAAAGCCACATGTCTATGCAGTTCGTATTTTAGAACATTTTGAGTTGCTGCAATATTTTACTCATCCTTATGGAAGTGAGTTGACAGGTGAGCGTACTAATAAAGGCGATTTGATCGCATACATACTCGAAACAGAACGATTGAATCCCGACGAATGTATTATGGTGGGTGATCGTGAGCATGATATTTTGGGTGCGCGTCGTAATGGTATTGAAACCATTGCAGTTGAATATGGTTATGGCTCTGAGCAAGAACTTAATTTGGCAGCGCCAAAGTATAAAATCAAAAGTTTTAATCAGGTACTTGATATATTACTTTAAATTTAGTGATACCAAACCCGAACAGCATGCCTCCAGACATTGTTTTATGATGATCGCCATAAGAAATCATAAATGTGATGGAGCTTCTTATGTTAAAAAAAATGGCCTCAAGTGGTGTGCTCGTGTTGGGTTTGGCGGCTTGCCATGCATTTCCGACGACTAATTCGGTTGAACGTGTGCAGGTTGCTAAATCACTTCAAGGTAAACAGTGCGAACAGCAAGGTTTAGATATTTCGATATTGAAACAACAATTGCAGACAAAACATATCCACGTCTATGCCGAATCTGTTGGACATGATGGCATGATGCGACCTCAGATGTGTGGAGCGCCAGATGGAAAAATTGCAATTTTTAGTATTGATCAAAAACAATTAGCTCAGGCACAAGCGATTGGTTTTGTTATCTATCAAGCGCCATAAAAAAACTTTGAGTGAATTAATATTTTTTGAATAAATTGAAAAGACATTTACTGCGTTTAATTGAAACAACTTGAAGCTTATGCGTAATTATAAAATTGACATTTTAAGAGGTGTTTCTATTCTTTTGGTGTTACTGCATCATTTTAATATTCCTTATAAATTATATGATACATGGTTTGGAATTTCTGTTTTTGGAGAGCCATTGAGCACTTTAATTGCTCGAAATGGTAATTATGGTGTGACGATGTTTTTTGTCATTTCGGGTTTTTTAATTACCCAACATACCTTACAAAGAAACGGTAGTCTTACACAAATCCAGCTTAAAAATTTCTATATTCGACGTGTAGCACGGATTATTCCCTGTTTGGTACTTTTGGTTGCAATGGTGACCATCTTGGGGTACTTAGGACTCAAGCCATTTTTAAATCAAGCACCGAATGGACTTGAAGTGTCTTATGGTTTAACGATATTTGCAGCTTTTACCTTCTGGATGAATATTCTGATTATTGAATATGGCTGGGTGAACTATGCGTTAGGTGTGTTGTGGTCATTGTCGGTTGAAGAGGTTTTTTATCTCGCATTCCCTTTGTTATGTTTAACATTGGCTAGAGGCAAAGCCTTTGTTTTATTTCTTGTATTGATGATTGCCTATGCACCATATTTCCGTTCACTACATTTTGGTGAAGAAAGTGGGGCATATCTTTATCATTATTTCTCCAGTTTTGATGGTATTGCACTAGGCTGTTTGACGGCTTTATTTGCCCAGAAATTTTCGATCAAACTTACAAAAGTAAAATGGGTGATACCTGTTTTAGTGTTATTGATGAGCATTTTATACCTCTATGCACCAATTAAAGAGGTGAGTACATGGAGTGTGACTGTATTTGCATTATTAACAGCAATCTTGATTTTCTGTTTTGCTCAATGTCCACAAGCCCCAGCAACTTCGATTTTTTCAAAAATCATGGTTTGGATTGGACAACGCAGCTACGAAATGTATTTATTTCATCTGATTATTTTGGGATTGATCAAGGTTTTGTATATTCCTAAAATGACATTACCCGATCAGAAAATTATGTTACTGGTGATCTTTTTAGTGACCACATTTGCGCTCAGTTGGTTAATTGAAAAATATTATTCTACGCCTTTAAATGAGAGGATTAGACAGAAATGGATCACAAAAAAGCCTCAGATCAACTGAGGCTTTCGATGTGTATAGTCTATTTTAAAATTGCGGTTTAACAACAACCAAAATGACAACAGCAAATAAAATCAGGGTTGGCATTTCATTAAAAAAACGCCAGAATTTGTGTGATTTATAATGCGCATTGCCAATTAGTTTTTTGCGATAGTAGCCACAGACAAAATGATAAATCACTAAAAGCGCAACTAAAGCAACCTTGAGATAAAACCACAAAGCTTGGTGATAATGTCGAGTGGCATCACCCCAATCCACCAAAAAATGTGCAGTAATTAAAGTGGCAATCATGGATGGCCACATAATTCCACGATACAGTTTGCGCTCCATCACTTCAAAGCGTTGATGACTAATCGTATCTTCGCTCATGGCATGATAGACATATAGGCGCGGCAAATAGAACAATGCCGCGAACCAACAAACGACAGCAATAATATGTAATGCTTTTACCCAGAGGAAAGCATCAGAAGGTGCATCCATCGATTATCCCTAGTGGGATATCAAACATCCCACTTCTTGAAAATGAGGCAGGCATTTACGCCGCCAAAACCAAAACTGTTACTCATCACAGTATTCAGTTTTGCATCACGTTTTTCAAGTACGATATCAAAGCCTTTGGCGCCTTCATCTAGTTCAGTCACGTTAATGTTCGGTGCGATAAAGTCATTTTGCATCATTAGGACAGAATAAATAGCTTCCTGTACACCTGCTGCGCCTAAGCTATGACCTGTCATAGATTTAGTTGAGCTGATCGCTGGAACTTGACCTTCACCAAACGCGCGTTCCATTGCTTTAAGCTCGGTAACATCACCTGCTGGTGTAGAAGTACCATGTGTATTTACATAGTCAATCTTCTCGACACCATGCTGTTTGGCTTCATCAAGCGCCATAAGAATACAACGTGTTGCACCTTCACCGCTTGGTGCAACCATGTCTGCTCCGTCAGAGTTCGCTGCATATGCTACAACTTCAGCAAGAATGTTTGCACCGCGTGCTTGAGCGTGTTCAAGTGATTCAAGAACTACGAAACCGCCACCACCGGCAATGACAAAACCATCACGATCTGCTGAATAGGGGCGAGAAGCAGTTTCAGGCGTATCATTGTATTTTGAACATAATGCGCCCATGGCATCAAACAATAAACTTTGTGACCAGTGGTCTTCTTCACCACCACCCGCAAGCATTAAATCTTGTTTGCCAAGTTGAATCAGGTTAAATGCATAACCAATCGCATCGGCAGAAGTTGCGCAAGCACTGGTAATAGAGTGAGCAACACCTTGCAATTTAAAAGCAACGCCCACGTTTGCAGTGATGGTGTTACTCATATTACGTGGTACAAAGAATGGTCCGATTTTACGCGCACCTTTTTCTTCAAGCAGTTCAACCATTTCAACGACTGAATGGGTTGAGTTGCCACCACTACCACCCGCGATACCATAACGCGGATTACCTGCTAAATCTTCGACTTTTAAGCCAGCATGTTGAACAGCGTCTACAGCTGCATTGTATGCGTACATGGCGCATACGCCCATAAACCGTTTAATTTTACGATCAATATGATCAAAGTTTTGTTCCGCTGCCGCACTAACATGACTCTTAAAGTTTAGTTCAGCATAAGATGGGTTAAAACGTGTCCCAGAGATTCCATTTTGAAGTGAATGAGTGACCTCTTCCAAGGAGTTACCGATGCATGAGTTAATCCCCATGCCAGTGATTACAACACGTTTCATCTACAGATCCCTTATATGGTGATGGTTTTGAGTTCAACGAAATTCGACATTATTGATTGATGGGAGATTAAAGCCCGAAGAATTGCGTCACTCATGTTTGAGATTGATATCATGATAACAGAAAGAATTTTCAATTCTTATGGCAAATTTTATGCGCATTACACAAAGACAAAAATCATATGGTATGTAGGTTATTTGAGACAATGCTTTACCAAAAGAAACAGATTAAAGTTGAGATAAGTCCACACTACACCTAGTATTTATAACTAAATGCAAGAATCAAAACATAGAGGTACTTGATGACAAATTCTAATAATAATCAATCGCAAAGTTTGCTTGGTACTGCTTTTGGAGTGGCTAAAAAGCTCAGTTCCAGTGGTTTAAATGCATTAAGTCATGTTGCACCCGGCACTGTTTCCAAGATAAATACGACCATTGATGCGACACGAACAATAGAGGGTAATGCACGAGTAAAGAACCCATTGGAAGTTGAACAATACGAAAATCCACAGCAAATGATGCGTCAGCACTTACCTAAAGTGTCGCAGCAGCTTTTGGGTCGTCATTACAACCGAGTTTATAGTGTCGCTAGTTTTTTATCTCCAGATATTAATGAAAAAATTTCAGATTATTTATTTGATCGTTTAAATGATTTTACAGAGCAAACCAGTTCTACAAAAAAAGTTTTAGAAGAAGCAGGTGCGAAAAGTCTTGAAGAGCTGAGCAAAAATCCTGATCGTTCGCAACGTATTAGTCAGGCTTTGATTGAACAAAATAAAATTTTAGCTGTTGCTCAGGGTGCAGTCAGTGGTGCAACAGGTATAGTCGGCGCTGCTGTAGATGTGCCTTTTTCGCTTGCACTGGCTTTAAGAACGATCTATCAGACTGGGCGGGCGCATGGATTTGAACTGAATCAACAACAAGAGCAGGACATTGTTGAATTTATTTTTAAAGAAATTGATTTGGGATTGGTTGCAGAAAAGCAAACATTGCTTATGGCAATCAAGACTTTAAAAAATATGCTACAAACCCATGATTTATCCCAATTTCAGCAACTATTAGGCTCAAGTAATGATACCGAGTTCTTAAAGCAATGGTTGGTTGATGATCAGGGACAGTTTAAATACAAATGGTTAAATGGGTTTTCCAAATTCTCTGTGATTGGAAAATTAAGTCCTGTGGCAGGGGCAGCTGTCAGTGCGATTTATAGTTGGCGTTTAATTGAAGATGCAGGACAAAAATCTCAGGCGATCTTTGGTGGCGCTCGCCATTATCTACTGCAACATCCACATGCACAAATTTCACCACTCAATGCGTATCTGGCTTTAGAACAGCAAATTGGGCAAGCAAAACCATCGTTGATCAGCCCAAATACTCAGACTATTTCGCAACATTTAGATGAATCTAAAACCAAAGCAATAAAAGAAGAAGTTGTTGTACCAATAACTTCAGAAAGTATAAAAAAGGTGACAGTTAAACCGCGGAAACCTCGTACAGCAAAAACACAACAGGATGCAGCGCAAAAGGTTGAAGAAGGTATTCATTCGTTGGCTGAACAATATGTCGAACCGCATGAACAAACGGAACAGCAACCCGCATTGACTGAAAAAACTGCGGTTGTAGCAGAATTAGATGCTATAGAAACTGATGAAAAAGTACAGGTCGCAGCGACTAAACCAAAACGCAAACGTACGGTTAAGCCTAAAGCTGAGTAACTTTATTTTTGTCATCAAAACTTAAACAAACCTTGTTAGGGTGCTGAACAATAAAAAGCATAGCAATGCAAGAAATGGTCAACATTTGCGAACACTGCCAATGTTGACCATTTTTATATCTTGGCTTACAATTGTATGCCCTCAAAAAGAGGTGTTTTCTTTTTGAGGTTTTTTATTAACGGGAGAATTGCCATATGGCAACAACAAATCAGTTGATCCGTAAGGGTCGCACAACTTTGGTTGAAAAATCCAAAGTTCCTGCGTTGAAGGCTTGTCCACAACGTCGTGGTGTATGTACACGTGTTTATACCACTACACCTAAAAAACCTAACTCAGCAATGCGTAAGGTTTGCCGTGTTCGCTTAACTTCTGGTTTTGAAGTTTCTAGCTACATCGGTGGTGAAGGTCATAACCTACAAGAGCACAGTGTTGTTCTTATCCGTGGTGGTCGTGTTAAAGACTTACCAGGTGTACGTTACCATACCGTTCGCGGTTCTTTAGACTGTGCTGGTGTGAAAGATCGTAACCAGTCTCGTTCTAAATACGGCGCGAAACGTCCTAAGAAGTAATTCTTAAGTCGTTTAATGCTGCAATCCTTTAGCGTTTCGCTTGTCCAGATTTCAAATTGAAATTCAAGCGACGTATAGTAAGGCCAGCGTAGCGTGCATGACACTTGCACAATCTGCTGGATCAGCCTGAAGTGTCATATTTATAGGTAGTTTTAAAATGCCAAGACGTCGCGTAGTCGCTGCTCGTGAGATCCTTCCAGATCCAAAATTCAGCAGCCAAACAATCGCTAAATTTATGAACCACGTTATGCAAGACGGTAAAAAATCGATTGCAGAAAGTATCGTTTACGGTGCTTTAGACCGCGTTCAAGAAAAAAATAAAGTAGACCCAGTTGAGTTTTTTGAAGCTACGCTTGAAAAAGTTCGTCCTATGGTCGAAGTAAAAGCACGCCGTGTTGGTGGTGCTACTTATCAAGTCCCTATGGAAGTACGCCCATCCCGTCGTACTGCCCTAGCGATGCGTTGGTTAGTAGACGCTGCTGCAAAGCGTTCTGAAAAAACTATGGCTTTACGTCTTGCTGGCGAGTTGCTTGATGCAGCTGAAGGCAAAGGTGCTGCAATCAAAAAACGTGAAGACGTGCACCGTATGGCTGAAGCGAACAAAGCCTTCTCTCATTACCGTTTCTAAGCGGATAAAACAGTCCCTTATCAGGAGAATACTCATGCGTACCGCATCTCGATTTAACATCGCACTTTACCCTAGCGGGGGATTTGCGGGTATTTAAGTTGCCCCCACTGTGAGTATTCGCGCGCATCAATCCTGTATTGGTGCGTCCTGTTTTAAACATAATATTTAGGAATGTAAGTCATCATGGCTCGTCAAACCCCGATTACCCGTTACCGTAACATCGGTATTTCTGCTCACATCGATGCAGGTAAA
This sequence comes from Acinetobacter guerrae, assembly GCF_009372255.1. Taxonomy (GTDB): domain Bacteria; phylum Pseudomonadota; class Gammaproteobacteria; order Pseudomonadales; family Moraxellaceae; genus Acinetobacter; species Acinetobacter guerrae. Next base: position 153,136 of record NZ_LXGN01000005.1, on the reverse strand, counting down.
ACTACAACAACTGAACGTATTTTGTTCTACACAGGTGTATCTCACAAAATTGGTGAAGTACATGACGGTGCAGCAACAATGGACTGGATGGAACAAGAGCAAGAACGTGGTATTACCATTACTTCTGCTGCTACGACTTGTTTCTGGTCTGGTATGGCAAATCAGTTTGACCAACACCGTATTAACGTAATTGACACCCCAGGACACGTTGACTTCACAATCGAAGTTGAGCGTTCTATGCGTGTCCTTGACGGCGCGTGCATGGTTTACTGTGCAGTTGGTGGTGTACAACCTCAGTCTGAAACTGTATGGCGTCAGGCAAATAAATATAAAGTGCCTCGTTTGGCGTTTGTAAACAAGATGGACCGTACTGGTGCTAACTTCTTCCGTGCTGTTGAACAAGTTAAAACCCGTTTAGGCGGTAATCCTGTGCCAATCGTTGTGCCAATCGGTGCAGAAGACACCTTTGCAGGTGTTGTTGACTTAATCGAAATGAAAGCGATTATCTGGGATGAACCATCTCAAGGTATGAAGTTTGAATACGGTGAAATTCCAGCTGATCTTGTTGATATTGCAAACGAATGGCGTACCAACATGGTAGAAGCAGCTGCTGAAGCTTCTGAAGAGTTAATGGACAAGTACCTAGAAGAAGGTGATCTTTCTAAAGAAGAGATCATTGCAGGTCTTCGTGCACGTACATTGGCATCAGAAATTCAGGTTATGCTTTGTGGTTCTGCATTCAAGAACAAAGGTGTTCAACGTATGTTGGATGCTGTTATTCAATTCTTACCTTCTCCAACAGAAGTGAAAGCGATTGAAGGTATCCTTGACGACAAAGCTGAAACTAAAGCATCTCGTGAAGCATCTGACGAAGCTCCGTTCTCTGCACTTGCATTCAAAATCATGAATGACAAATTCGTAGGTAACTTGACTTTCGTACGTGTTTATTCTGGTGTCCTTAAACAAGGTGACCCAGTATATAACCCAGTTAAGTCTAAGCGTGAACGTATTGGTCGTATCGTGCAAATGCATGCGAATGAGCGTCAAGATCTTGATGAAATCCGTGCAGGTGATATCGCAGCGTGTGTAGGTCTTAAAGACGTAACCACTGGTGATACATTGTGTGATGAGAAAAACATCATTACTCTTGAACGTATGGAATTCCCAGAGCCAGTAATTTCATTGGCTGTTGAACCAAAAACTAAAGCTGACCAAGAAAAAATGTCAATTGCTTTAGGTCGTTTGGCGAAAGAAGATCCATCATTCCGCGTTCGTACAGATGAAGAATCTGGTCAAACGATTATTGCGGGTATGGGTGAGCTTCACCTTGACATCATCGTTGACCGTATGAAACGTGAATTCGGTGTTGAAGCAAACATTGGTAAACCAATGGTTGCATACCGTGAAACAATCAAAAAGTCAGTTGAACAAGAAGGTAAGTTCGTACGTCAAACTGGTGGTAAAGGTAAGTTCGGTCACGTATATGTCCGTCTTGAACCGCTTGATGTTGAAGAAGCTGGTAAAGAATACCAATTCGTTGAAGAAGTTGTTGGTGGTGTTGTACCAAAAGAATTCTTTGGCGCAGTTGACAAAGGTATTCAAGAACGTATGAAGAATGGTGTCTTGGCTGGTTACCCAGTTGTAGGCATTAAAGCGACATTATTCGACGGTTCTTACCATGACGTTGACTCTGACGAATTGTCGTTCAAAATGGCTGGTTCTTATGCCTTCCGTGATGGTTTCATGAAAGCAGATCCTATTTTGCTTGAACCGATCATGAAAGTTGAAGTAGAAACTCCAGAAGACTACATGGGCGATATCATGGGTGACTTAAACCGTCGTCGTGGTATGGTTCAGGGTATGGATGACCTTCCTGGCGGAACAAAAGCAATTAAAGCAGAAGTTCCACTTGCTGAGATGTTTGGTTACGCAACTCAAATGCGTTCTATGTCTCAAGGTCGTGCGACATACTCAATGGAATTTGCTAAATATGCTGAAACACCACGTAACGTGGCTGAAGGCATTATTTCTAAGTTCCAGTCAGGCGGTAAAAAAGGTGACGATGAGTAATCTTTCGATTACTATAAGCCCAAACTAATTTTTAGTTAAAAAACCAAGCGCTCATGAGAGATCCTCATGAGCAGTTTATAAAGGAAAAACTCATGGCTAAGGCTAAGTTTGAACGTAATAAACCA
>NZ_LXGN01000005.1:0-150595 GCF_009372255.1 Acinetobacter guerrae | reverse complement strand
TGCTGCACTTGACTCTTATATCCCAGAGCCAGAGCGTGCAATCGACAAAGCATTCTTGATGCCAATCGAAGATGTATTCTCTATTTCTGGTCGTGGTACAGTTGTAACAGGCCGTGTAGAATCAGGTATCGTTAAAGTTGGTGAATCAGTTGAAATCGTGGGTATCCGTGATACGCAAGTAACAACAGTAACTGGCGTTGAAATGTTCCGTAAATTGCTTGACGAAGGTCGTGCAGGCGAGAACTGTGGTGTGTTGTTACGTGGTACTAAGCGTGAAGACGTACAACGTGGTCAAGTATTGACTAAACCAGGTGCGATCAAGCCACACACTAAATTTGATGCAGAAGTATACGTACTTTCTAAAGAAGAAGGTGGTCGTCATACTCCATTCCTAAATGGTTACCGTCCACAGTTCTATTTCCGTACAACTGACGTAACTGGTGCAATCCAGTTGAAAGAAGGCGTAGAAATGGTAATGCCAGGTGACAACGTAGAAATGTCAGTAGAATTAATCCACCCGATCGCAATGGACCCAGGTCTACGTTTTGCGATTCGTGAAGGTGGTCGTACTGTAGGTGCTGGTGTTGTTGCGAAAGTAACTGCATAATCACTTTATAGTAAAAGAACGCTCCGTTTGGGGCGTTTTTTTATGTCTGAAATTTAGTCATTTTCTTTTATTTAAGAACAAAATTTTGATTATTCTTTTTTAATTTTGCTTTTAAAAAGTATTTTTAAACATTATTTTTTGTCGTTATGACCCAAACTGATAATTCTGTGTCCTTAACTGCACTTAAGCCTTTTTATCAATGTCGTATGATAACAATCAAGAAAATAAACAATAAATGTTGATGGTGCTATCGCCATTGAGGAGCAATAAGCATGAATGCTAAGGTAAATATTTCAAATCGTGCTGGTGCAACTTTTCCAGTCCGTCGTATGAACTTTGATTTTGATAATGTGCCAGAGTATTGGATGAATGGTTCCGCAGGACTAACTCATTTTATGACAGCATTATCTGCATTGTTCCCAGATGGTGAAAAACTATTTATCGATTCTGTTCGTGCAGTTCGTTATCATCCTGCGATTAAAGATAATGAGGCCTTACAAAAAGAGATTAGTGCTTTCATTGGTCAGGAAGCAATGCATACTCAAGAACATGTTGGCTTTAATGCTTCTGCACAAAAGTATGGACATGATGTTAACAAATTAGAAAAACAGACTAATGTGGTCATTCAGACAGGTCGTAAAGTCTTTGCCAAAGTGGTTAAACCTTTTGGCATGACACAGGAAATGGTAGATTTAACCGCAACCACAGCTCTTGAACATTTTACTGCAACGATTGCTTCTGAATTGTTACGTAATCCACATATTCAGGAACTCATGACAGATGAAACTATGAAATATATGTGGCTCTGGCATGCGATTGAAGAAAATGAACATAAAGCAGTGGCGTATGATGTTTATGAAGGGATTTTTGGTCATGGTCTAAAAGCGTATGCTTTGCGTAATACTGCCTTGGTCGTTGCAATGGTCGCAATCTTTTTAACTCAGTCCTCTTTTGTTGTTCGTCTTTTAAGTGAAGATAACAAGATCAATTTCAAAGAATTGGCAATGATTTATAAATATGCTTATAGCCCATCGAAAGGTATTATTTCAGGCATGGTGGGTGAAATGCTGGTTTACTTTAAACCTGGTTTTCATCCGAATGATTTAGACACAGTACAGTTGCTAAAAGACTGGAAAGCGAAACTGGGATTATAAAGTTTAAACATTATGCTAAGGGCAATTGAATTGCCCTTTTTTTATAGCTTGGTATTCTATAACATCAAAACTCTTTTTTTAGTGGTCTAAACTGCTGACATGCAACATATCATGATTCGTTCCATGCAACCCAACGATGTTCAGGCTGTTACACAAATTGAAAAGCAGGTACAAACGCATCCATGGACAACACAGCAATTTTTGGAATCAGTTGCGTCTTATCAGAGTACAGTAATTGAACAACAAAATCAGATTTTAGGCTTTTGTATTTTGCAGCCTGTGGTGGATGAAGCTAATTTGTTATTAATGGCTATTCATCCAGATTATCAAGGACAGGGCTTGGGTTATCAACTTTTAGAAAAATCCTTGCAATTACTTAAAAATGATCCTGTCCAGATTTTTTTAGAAGTACGTGAAAGTAATTTGGGTGCAATTAAGTTATATGAAAAAATTGGGTTTCATCAGATTGATTTAAGACGGAATTATTATCCAAAACCTGACGGTTCTCGTGAGCATGCAATTATTATGGTGAAAAGTTGTAGTGATGATTTTGCGGCTTTATTTAAATAATTGATTTAAATAAAGCACATTGTTTAATGTTGTAGATAATATTTATTCAACGATCAAATTATTCCATTCGGAAGGCAGTGTCGTCATCAACGAATTTCCTAAGCGTTGTATTTCATCGCTACTTAAAGCTCGATTGAGTCTACGCCATTGACCATCTAGTAGTAATTCAAGTGGAATATATTGCGATTTATAATTCATTTTTTGTGAATGCGGCACCCAATAGCCTAAATAGAGATAATCTAGACTAAGCGCTCTGACGTATTCAAGTTGCTTCAAAATTGCAAATACACCCAATGAGCGGCGACTCTCGTCTGGATCAAAAAAAGTATAGACCGCAGATAAGCCATCATCCATCATGTCACAGGTTGAAACACAAATGAGTTGATCATCTTTCCAGAGTTCCATAAAAAAACTTTCGGTACAACTATGCACTAAAAATTTTTCAAATTGATCCAGACTAGGTGGGTACATGTCACCATCCGCATGTCGTTCATTGATATAACGTTCATACAGGTCATAGTGTAATTTGAGTGCTTGATGGGTTGGTGTGATCCGCATTTGCAAATCCTGATTACGTTTCCATGCTTTCTTTTGTACGCTATTCATTTGAAAATCATGGGCAGGAACACGACAGGACAAGCATTGGCGGCATAAATGACATTCTGGACGATAAACAAAATCACCACTACGGCGAAATCCAACACGGGAAAGTTCAGATAGGGTGACGATATCGATGCGGTGAATCGGATCTAAAAATACCATTCGTGCAGATTTATTTTCCAGATAACTACAGTCATGGGGCGGCGTAATGTAATACTGCAAATCATTGAGCAGGGACTTGGGATGATAAGATTTCATATTATTGGTCCCTCAATTATTATCATTCAATTAACTTTGCATTTTCGGCAACCGTTTTACTTGAAAATACACGCTCTTGATAAATTTTCCAATCGATAGGGGGCTGAATAATTACATCTTGTAACGATTTTAAATATTCCTGCCGAGAAAGTGTACAGGCACCTAAGCTGAGTAGGTGATCATTGACCAGTTGACAATCGACCCAAGCCAATTGGTTTTCTTGTCCTAGTAACATTAAGGCGTAAAATGCCATCTTGGAAACATCGGTACGTAGACTGAACATAGACTCACCAAAACAACCGTGACCAATACTGACACCATATAAGCCGCCGATAAGTTCCTGATGATCCCAAACTTCAATACTGTAGCCATAGCCTTCTCGAAACAGTTCAACATAACCTTGGACGATGTCTTCTGAAATCCATGTTTCATTGGTGTAATTACGTGGTAGGGCACACGAACGTATAACCTGTTCAAAAGCTTGATTAATGGTAATACGATAATCAAACTTTTTCATGTTGCGCAATAAGGTTTTGCTTGGTTTGTAGCGATTAGGATAGATGATGCAGCGTGGTTCTGGACACCACCAACAAATGGGATCACCTTCATTAAACCACGGAAATAATCCATGCGTATAAGCTTCATACAACGTGGAAGGTTCCAGATCTGCACCAATACAAATCAGACCTTGACCTTCTGGGTCAGATTCGATGGGATCTGGAAAAAGATACATGGATGGAAGCAACATGATGCGAGTAAAAATAAAAAAGATCGGCCTTATTTTAGCCGATCTAAACGGATATAACAGATTATTTAAGCAAACAGTCTAAGTTGTTGTGCGATTTTTAATTTATCTGCCGCGAGAAAATCTGAGGCTTTATTCTGGATGATTTTTAAGCTCTGTTCTTGGTCCTTAATCGTATTTTTATCCGCATCCAAAACATACCAGTTTAATTGATTGAGAACTTGTTGAACGTAATGAGCAAATTCTTCTGCAGTATTTAGTCCATCAATAAAATGAGCGCGATAGAATAACTGATGAAAATGTTCGGTAGGTATTCCGATTCCAGTCAATGGGCTAATTAGTGCCTGATAATTTTGATGAAAACTGGCTTGTTCGATTAAGTAACGATTGAGTTGCTGACATTGTGAAGTTACTTTTTCACTTGGAGATACGCTTTGACAGGGTTGAGCAAAGCCTAAATGACACAAGATGACAAGAGCATTTAAAATCTGAGCATAATTAAGCTGAGGTAATGCCTGCTCAAGTTCGCGTATGGTTTGTGGGCGATATTCATTGTTTAGAAAATATTGACTAAGTGGTTGATAGATTTCTTCAATCAGATTAAAAGTACCCAAATAGCCCGCAATATCTTTAGGTAAAAATGAAGGTGCACTTAGTAACATAAAAGCAGTATTTCTTAAACGTTCTTGCGTCTGTAACGTGGTGAGTGAGTTTTTACCTCGAATAAACAAATCACGACGAAACTGCGTACTGGCAAAATAGTCCCGACATTGTTCTTTAAAAATAGGATGCTCAATGGCATTTAAAAAGTCCTGATGCTCCTGTGAAAAATTAATATTATCCAGATGCGTATTTAAGTCACTTGAACCTGCATAGGTTAGTTTTATTTCTTCTAATAACCGCACTACTTGCTGAAATGAGAAACACTGCCAGTCCTGATTCAAATATTCATGAATCAGATAATTGGGATGCTGATTTTTTAATTCGCCGACTTTTGATAGAGCGTGCGGATGGCGTTTTACAAATAATGGATCTTGAGCGAGTAAAGATTCACTAAAATCCAATGCATCTTTTACTTTCTGAATAGGGTTAGTACTTTTGCTATTAAATTTAAAATGACTATGAAATAACTCTCGGATTGGCATATTCGCTGCCCAGCCAGTCACACAGTTATAACTGATATACACAACGCCATTAGGTTTGAGATATTGGCGAATAAATTTTAAAATAATCAGTTGGTTTTCATAGCTGATCCAACTCCAGATCCCATGTAAGCTAATCGAATCGAACATGGGTAAATGAGTTCTGTTGAGAAGTTCTTCAAAACTATCATCATAAAAATTATGTTCGGTCTGGCTATGCTCTGCAACTTGATTGGCATGCGCTGCGTGTGCTGGATTAAAGTCTGTTCCCCAAAAAGTTCCTTCGTTAGATGCTGCATGAATATTAATACTGACACCTTGTCCAAAACCAAGTTCACAATGTTGATGTGTTTCACTAGAACTTGGGCAATCAACACCATTGAGCAATAAACAAAACCGCTGATAGTTGGGGCTTAAGTCACGATAATAACCATAGGTATAATTAACTTCTGTTTGATAGCCATTGTTCCAAGTTATAGTCATAAAGTTTCCTATTTAATTAAAAATATTCTTATAAAAAATAGCGGAGTACGGTAGTTATAACGTGATCTGATACAAAAAAACCACCTTTATTGGTGGTTTTTTGTAGCTTACAAATTCTGTTTGGGTTTTTAAATGCTATCTAAATAGAAATCTGCATCCAAAGCAGCCATACAGCCTGAACCTGCAGAGGTGATGGCTTGACGGTAGATATTGTCAGCCACATCACCTGCAGCAAAAACGCCCGCTACAGACGTTGCAGTCGCATTACCTTTAGTTCCACTTTGTACTTGAATATAACCATCACGCAATTCAAGTTGACCTTCAAACATATCTGTATTTGGTTTATGCCCAATGGCAACAAATAGACCTTGTACATCGATGGTTTGAGTCGATTCGTCTTGAGTCGATTTTAAGCGAACAGAAGTTACGCCTGTATTATCGCCCAACACTTCATCTACTTGATGATTCCAGATAATGCTGATTTTGCCATCTTTTTCTTTGGCAAATAGATGATCTTGTAAAATTTTCTCAGATCGTAAACTGTCACGACGATGTACTAATGTGACATGTGAGGCAATGTTAGATAAATACAAAGCTTCTTCAACCGCAGTATTACCGCCACCAACAACCATGACTTTCTGGTTTTTATAGAAAAAACCATCACAGGTTGCACAGGCACTTACACCTTGACCCATAAATGCAGCTTCTGATTCTAACCCTAAGTATTGGGCAGTTGCACCTGTCGCAATGATCAGCGCATCACAGGTATATTCACCCATATCACCTTTTAATACGAAGGGACGCGTCTTAAGATCAACTTCATTGATATGGTCATAGAGAATTTCTGTACCAAAACGTTCTGCATGCGCCTGCATACGTTCCATTAAAGCAGGGCCTGTTAAACCTTCAGGATCACCGGGCCAGTTATCCACCTCGGTTGTGGTTGTCAATTGACCGCCTAATTGTAAACCTGCAATTAGAACAGGTTTTAAATTGGCACGTGCGGCATAAACCGCAGCACTGTAGCCCGCAGGACCAGAACCCAAAATAATTAACCGAGAGTGACGAGCGCTCATCTAAGCTTCCTTATTTATATTAAAATTGAGAAAATTATACGTGAAAGTCGATCAGAAAGGGGCTGATTTGATGTCGATAATATTGATCATCTAAATCGAATTGAGCTATATAGATAAAAGAGTCAATTGTAGACAATTTAAAAAAATCCTTTAATGTTGTGGTATCAGGTCAATTGCCCCTGACAACAAGATTAACAACAAGCGTAAACAATCATGCATCTTTTTTGTAAGAACAGGTGCATAATATAACTTTTATTCGCAGCGACTTTTTTGAAGCTGCGACATAACAAGATCAATCTATAACTGGGTTACAGGACAGTATATGACTGCGGTGTCAAGTGTTTATGCACAGCGCTTATTAATCACATTATTTTTGGTTTCTTTTGGGATCTATATGTTTCTGGCCACAGTGACATATACGCCGTTTGATCCTGGCTGGATGCATATTTCAAGTGATACCCAACAAGTGTCTAATGCAAGTGGGGTAGCAGGGGCATGGATTGCAGATTTGCTCTTTGGTTTTTTAGGCTGGGCAAGTTTACTGATCCCACTTTTTCTGTTCATTGAAGCGATTCAGGTTTGGTGGCCACATAGTTTCTTAAACCGCCCATTTCGCTACGCGGCGCAATTTTTTATTATTCTGGCAACCTCAACGCTATTGTATTTGCATTGGAGTCTACCTGCCGATACTTTAGATAATGCTTCTGGTGGCATCATTGGTTATGAGATTGGAGAAAGCCTGAGTCATTTATTGACGATATATGGGGCGACTTTATTCCTCTTGGTATTTTGGGTGGTTTTAATCACATTGGCTTTTGGTATTCAGTGGAATAAAACATGGGCCACATTAAAAGCCACGCCTGCTTATTTACAGGATTTATTTTATAAAAATGTATCTCCCAATGAGTCTGATTTTGATCTGACCGATCCACCCAAAAAAGTCTTGAACACACCAGCAACGAATATAGCAGCAAGCTCAAGTGCTGCTTCTAGTGTGACACATGAAGCAGAACCTGCTTTGCAAGCGACGAGTTCGCCTGTATTAAAAGCAAATGGATATGTGAGTGATGTGGTCGCAGAACGATTATTTGATGATGTCTTAGCTAAAGAACACGCTGCAAACCAAGAGTTTCAGGATCATGAAGACTCTGAAGAATTTGAAAAAACAATTGAAAAGGCGCATCGACTACAAAAGGATAGTCAGCGTCTGGTCGCGACTGGAGAGGTTTGGCGCGCTTTACAATCCGATGATTTGAATCATAAACAAGAAATTGATGCGTTACTTCGCGCAGCAGATGATGCGCAAGAATCGCAGCGCTCGCCTTATGATCATTTACAGCAAGCCGCACAAAATGACCCTGAAATTACCGATTATTCCATTCAGGCTCAAAAAAAATCGTCTCTGGATTGGAATGATGATGAAATTTTTGATGAGTTATTGGCAGCTGTTCCGAACAATAAAGCTGCGGATATTCACACGCCATTCGTTGAACATCCAGTGCCTACAACACAGATACAACACGATACAGATGGATTGATTGAGCAAGTGGAACAAACAATTCAACAAGCTTCAGTTGCACCCTATAAACCTAAGAATATGCAACAGGCCGAAGAATTCGATGATTTGACCGATTTATTGGTAGATGATGAAGAAGCTAAATCACCAACAACCAGTAGCTATGCGCAATCAACGCCATTTGTCAAAGCTGAAATTCAAACAGATTTAAATCATAAATTATCTAAAGAAGAATTTATTGATGCTTGGCAGGAAACGGCTGGTAAGCCCAATGAAGATGAAGCAGATGAGTTCGATTTTGATGCCCCGTTAGCAGATGCGTCTGGACGGCCAATGTCTCGCGCTATGCAAGTTGTACAAAAACGTCGAGATTTGCCAACATTACCGGGGTTTGAATTACTCGATAAAGTTGATCCAAATAAAAAAGTGAACTTTACTGCAGAGCAATTGGCAAGATTATCTGAGCTATTGGAAATCAAACTTCAAGAATTTAACGTCAAAGCCAAAGTGATTGAGGCACAGCCGGGGCCTGTGGTAACACGTTTTGAGCTTGATTTGGCACCCGGTGTTAAAGCCTCTAAAGTAACCAATATCTCTCGTGATTTGGCGCGTTCCATGTCAATGGCATCGGTTCGTGTGGTTGAGGTGATTCCGGGGAAACCTTATATTGGGATTGAAGTGCCGAATAGTACCCGTGAAATGGTGCGTTTAATTGAACTACTAGAAACACCTGCCTTTAAGGATCCTGCGGGTTTACTTTCTATGGCGATGGGTAAAGATATTTCTGGTAATCCTGTAATTACTGATCTGGGTAAAGCACCTCACATGTTGGTCGCAGGAACAACAGGTTCTGGTAAATCTGTGGCAGTAAACTCGATGATTCTGTCGATGTTGCTAAAATATACCCCAGATCAACTACGCTTGATTTTAATCGATCCAAAACAGCTTGAACTAGCCAATTATAATGATATTCCGCATTTGCTTACGCCAGTTGTGACCGACATGAAAGATGCGGTGAGTGCTTTAAACTGGTGTGTCAATGAAATGGAACGTCGCTATAAACTGATGTCGTTCTTAAAAATTCGTAAACTTGCCGACTACAATCGTAAAGTTGAAGAAGCGATTGCGAATGGTGAAGATCTGATTGATCCGACATGGAAGCCAAGTGATTCAGCGACACAGGAACGAGCACCCCGTTTACAGCCATTGCCTTCAATCGTCATCGTGGCGGATGAGTTTGCCGATATGATTATGCAGGTCGGTAAAAAAGCTGAAGAAATGATTACTCGTTTGGCACAAAAATCAAGAGCAGCAGGCATTCATTTACTGCTCGCGACACAACGTCCTTCGGTTGATGTCATTACAGGTTTGATTAAAGCCAATATTCCGACACGTGTTGCCTTACGTGTGAACTCAAAAATTGACTCACGTACTATTTTAGATGCAGGTGGGGCAGAAGACTTACTTGGTCATGGTGATATGCTATTTCTTGGGCCGGGTAAAATTGAGCCTGAGCGTGTACATGGTGCATTTATTAGTGATGATGAAGTCAATCGAATTTGTGATGCTTGGCGTGAACGTGGCGATCCAGACTATGTTGATGAGATTCTGACGCCATATGATGAAGAAACAACCTCACGTGGTTTTGAAGACAGTGGTGAGGGTGGCTCAGACCGAGACATGTTGTATGACCAATGTGTCGCATTTGTACTTGAAACTCGTAAAGCTTCAACTTCTTCGTTACAACGAAAATTTAGCTTGGGGTATAACCGTGCTGCACGGATTATCGATCAAATGGAAGAAAATGGAATTGTCAGCGCAATGGGTGCAAATGGTAAACGCGAAATTTTAGTTTAAGCCTATGCATGAAGTTGCAATGACTCATCAGCGTCATTGCAACTTTTTTATTTTATTCGGTCAGAAATAAGCCCAACAAAATTAGAGCCCACACGATTGAAAAAATAATAATCAATACAATTTGTGGTTTACTAAAGTTTTTTTGCTCAATAACCTCAACTTGAGCTGCGTTTCTTTTTGCTGCATTTAATGCTTGAAATGGTTGAATCAAAAAAATAATACTGCTTAATGAAATCAACCAAAATGGATCAGGTAATTTATAGAGCATAGAAAAAATTATATATCCTAAAAAAAGTAATACAGGAGAGTAATTCGGAGTTTCACCTTCTTCGGAAGCAAAATTTTGTATTTTTTTTAGTAATGGATATAAAAAGAAAATAGCAAATACGGCCCTTAAAGCTGGCATTATTTTTACACGATCTTTTTGCTGAAAAAATCTCCAAGCTTTAAACATCCACCATATATGGTACATAGAAAAAGTAATGATCGATAAAAAAATAAATTTTTTTAAGCTAATTATTTTTTGTGGTTCAATTTTTGATGAAGTTTGAATAGGTGTCATTTGAAGTCATCATTGTTTTTTCAAGGTGACTTAATATAAATGAGCGAATTTAACTTTGCTGATTTATTTTATAATTTTAAACCCAGTAAAACTGATGAATTAATTTTTAATATTTCGATCTTATGTTCTATAACTTTAGATTAATAATGTTTGGACTAACCCATAGTTGATATGGATTAGTCCATTTATTTTTAGTCAGATTCTGTATCCATCACCTGTTTAAACTGTGGATTTGGAATGAGCACAATTTTTTCATCAACACGCTCGGTTACTTTGGAATTCTTATTCGGATAATCCAGTTTTGATAAAAAATAGCGAATACAATTTAAACGTGCTCGTTTTTTATCATCGGACTTAATAATTGTCCACGGTGCATCACCTGTATGGGTATGGAAAAACATTTGATTTTTGGCTTCTGTATAATCATCCCAACGATCCAGAGACTGAATGTCGATCGGTGAGAGTTTCCAATGCTTTAAAGGATCATCACGGCGCGAAATAAAACGGCGTAATTGTTCTTCACGACTGACTGAAAACCAGAATTTAAATAGATGAATGCCGCTATTGACCAACATACGCTCAAGTTCAGGAGTTTGGCGCATAAACTGTAAATATTCCTGCGGTTCACAAAAGCCCATTACACGTTCAACACCTGCACGGTTGTACCATGAGCGGTCAAAAAATACGATTTCGCCTTTGGTTGGAAAATGTTCAATATAACGCTGAAAATACCATTGTCCACTTTCCTGAGAGCTAGGTTTCTCAAGGGCAACCACACGCGCACCACGGGGGTTTAAATGTTCTGTAAAGCGTTTAATCGTACCTCCTTTACCTGCTGCATCGCGTCCTTCAAATAAACAAACAATACGCTGACCTGTATCTTTAACCCAAGATTGAACTTTAAGTAATTCAATCTGGAGTAGCTTTTTCTCAGTTTCATAAGTCTTACGTGACATACGCGTCCGATAAGGATAACTTTCGGGTAAAGCTGCAGAACTAGATTCTTCAGAAGTCACCAAGCCTTTATATTCAAGAACAGATTTTTTAAAAATAGGTAAGTCTTTGAGTTGTTCCTGATCTATTGTTTCAAGATCTTCATTTGGGTTGGGTTGATGATCTTTATTCATTTTTATTCTCGCTATAGTAATAGACTGATATTAAAAGACTAATCCTCAAAAGTAAGCAATGACGAGATCAAAGATTATTGATTTATCTGCTCTAAAAATATCATAAGGTTAATCAAAAATAATAAACTTTTATTGGCCGAACAGATATAAAAATGGCTGGGGGAATATGCAAAAAAATGTTAAATTTAAACTCTAAATGCATTTAATAAGGGGGAGTGATGTTTGTTGCCTTAGTCACATTAATATTTATTCAGTTTTGTGCACTCATTACTCCTGGCCCTGATTTTTTTCTAGTTTCTCAAACTGCAATTAGCCGCTCACGACGTGAAGCTGTCTTTGTCGTTTTAGGTATTACCGTTGGGGTCATGTTTTGGGCGATGTTGGCATTGATGGGCTTAAATATCATTTTTGAAAAAATGGCATGGTTGAAGCAAATCTTATTGGTGGTGGGTGGGTTTTATTTATGTTGGTTAGGCTTTCAGATGCTACGCTCAGCTTTTTCCAAGCAAAAAGCTCAAAGTCATAATATCTCAATCGATTTACCTAAAACTGACACAAAATTTTTCTTAAAAGGTTTATTGACCAATTTATCCAATCCAAAAGCTGTGATTTATTTTGGTAGTGTATTTTCTTTGTTCTTGGCAAATCCTGCATTAGATCATGTTCATTCATTGCTGTTTTTCATTATTGCTATAGAAACCCTGATCTGGTTTTTATTTGTAGTATTTGTATTTTCTTTACCAAGTTTTAAATCTGCTTATCAAAATGTTGCGAAATGGATTGATGGTATTTCTGGCGGTATCTTTACGGCGTTTGGTGTTTATTTGATTAGTCATCGCTAAAAATGCGCAAGCTAAAAAAACCTGCCGAATGCAGGTTTTTTATTTGATCTCAGGTTTAGGCAAATTTTGCTAAGACTTCTAAGAATGGTTCACGCTGACGCGGAAATTCAGCAATCACATCATGAATACGTTGTCCCTGAGGATTGGTGGCATTAACATCACGACCATCTGCAACAAACTGAGTCAATAAACGTTCATAGTCATTTGGACGCATATGTTTGAAAGCATGATAGAGCACGTGAAAGTCTGCATTTACACCTTCTGGTGGAAGTTGATTAAGATAGGCAAAAACACGCTCGTCTGACCATTCTTCATTGAAAGTTGCTGGCTGTGATAATGCCATTACACGTCCTCAGGCTTAAAATAATTAAGGGCAAAATGTTTTCGCTCGAAGCCTAGCTTCTCGCTTTCTAACTCAGTTAAGCAACACTTTACTGAGTTAGCCTCACATTTTGCCCTTATTTGAAGAAAATCGCTAATAAGAATTTTATAGATTAAATATCAATAAAATCGCTTATCTCTCTTCGGGTAAGTTGATATTCATTTCTAACATTTCAATGTTCGCTTCAGAACGCACTTGCATTTGAATGTGACCTTCATCGACACCACGCACGTAGCGATTGACCACTTGCATGATTTCTTTTTTCATTTGGTCAATTTTATCCTGACTCAAACGACGACCTAGACCCTGCTCAGAAGCCACAATAACTTTTAAGCGATCTTTGGCTGTTTGTGCGCTTGATGGTTTGTCTTCACCACTAAAAAGTTTACTCCAGAATCCTGCCATATCTACGCTCCAAATAACCGTGCCAACCAGCCTTTAGGCTGAGATGTAATGTGTCGATAAGGACGCTCTTCTCCGAGGAAACGTGCGACAAGGTCATCATAAGCCTGACCTGCTTTCGTCTCAGTATAAAGAATTACAGGTTTACCTTCGTTAGAAGCTTGTAAAACACTTGGGCACTCTGGGATAACGCCTAAAGTTGGAACGCGTAAAATATCTTTTGCAATATCATCGATCGTCAACATTTCCTGACGGTCTGCACGTTCTGGATTAAAACGGGTAATACATAAATGCTTACGTATACGTCCTTCGTTTTGTTCAACTTTTTTGGTTTTACTATCGAGCATCCCAATAATACGATCTGAATCGCGGACAGATGAAATCTCAGGGTTCGTTACAATAATGGCTTCATCTGCATGATACATGGCTAAAATAGCACCACGTTCAATGCCTGCAGGCGAGTCACAAATAATGTAATCAAATTCCTGTGACAATTCATCAATTACACGCGCAACTCCTTCATCACTTAAAGCATCTTTATCACGTGTTTGTGAAGCTGGAAGAATATATAAGTTCTCAATATCTTTATCGCGGATAAGTGCTTGTTGTAAACGGGCTTCGTTATTAATGACATTGACAAAGTCATACACAACACGACGCTCACACCCCATGATCAAATCGAGGTTACGTAAACCTACGTCGAAATCAATTACAACAGTTTTATGACCACGTAGGGCTAAACCTGTTGCAAAAGATGCACTCGTTGTAGTTTTACCTACCCCACCTTTGCCTGATGTTACGACAACAATTTTGGCCACCGAATCCACTCCTGTTATGGTCATACACCCTTAAAATGGGCTTTTATTGGTGTTTAATATATACCTTAAAATTCCAGAGCCTGAAATACAAGTTCTTGCTTGTCATTTAAATAAATATGTACCGCTTTTTTCAGCACATCTTTGGGAATATCATCCGCTACACAATAGGTTCCTGCAATAGAAACTAATTCAGCTTCTAAGCAATGACAAAAAATACGTGCGGCTGGATTTCCTCCAACACCTGCGATGACTCTACCACGAACATTGCCATAAATATGAATATTTCCCGATGCAATGACTTCGGAGCCACTATTCATACTGGCATTTAAAATAATGTCACCATGATCTTGTACCAGACTTTGCCCTGTACGCAAAATTTCATCATGGTAAGAGGTCTTGTGTGCGATCGCTGTTTTTGTTGGTGTTGTTTTTGTTTCAGAGTTTGACGCAACTGGTTTTGTTTCCTCAACCAGAGTCACTTCTTCACGTGAAGGTTTAATTCGTTGTAAAGGTTGATCGGCACCAAGTACTGGGAATTGAATCGCGCGGGCTTCATCGCCTAAAACACCATCAATCACAGCCATTGGCTGTAAACCAAGACTAATTAAAAGCTGAATTAAAGCAATCAGTTCCTGTTCAACGGTACTATCAATAATCACCAATGTGCCTTGATAAGCACCTTCACTGAGTGTGTTTGATAATTGCTGGCGGATGGCATCATGATCATTTGTATCCAGAGTCAACCGAGTAAAGTTGACCATTCTGCCTGTAATCCGTATATCAGCCATAATTATTCCTTAAGAACCTCTGACGAGCTGGTACGCCGAGGTAATATTGTAAATAGTCCAAATCCTAGACCAAATTTGGTGATTTCTCTAGCTATCAATCAAAAAAAATTGTTGAAATGCCTAATCTTTAGCTTGATCGCGTTCTTTTAAAACTTGTTGCCATTGTTTAACTTTGACTTGTTGGCGAATGGCTTCAAGACTTTCAAACACTACAGATTCAACCAAATCTTCTAAGTGTTTGTTATCAATATTTATTTCACTTATGCGCTGTGCAATGAGTTCATAATTTGGATTAATTGTACGTTCTGAACCCGTTGTAAATGGTTGTAGTAAGCCTGCGGTTATGTTTTCACCCAAGCGTTGTCCAATACTTTGAATTTGCTGTTCAATTCGACCTCCTACAATCGGGATCAAGCGTAATAACTGAGTTAACTCAGGAGTATCTTCAATCGCTTGATTGACGATTTGTCCGACACCTTTAGAAATTTGATTATGTTGAGCTTTAAGTTCAGTGGCCAAACTTTCTTGTAATAATTCAGCAATTGTCATCGCAAATAACTGACGATGATGATCGACCAACTCGTGAATAATACGTTTATGGGTTGAACTGGTTTCAAGTTCACGCTTAATCCCATGAATAATGGTTAAAACTACACGATCAGAAAGTTCTTCCATGACCACGTGATAATAAAATATGCTTTGTGTCGACCAATTTTCAGGAATAATCTTATAGCCCATTTCTTTGAGTCGATAGGCGATAATTCCCGCTCGAAATAAACGCAAAAAGCGTAAATGCGGAATAATGGCTAAAATTTCATACCAGTGAATAAACGGAAAAAAAAACCAACGTGAATGATGTTTATTCACAATAGCAATCGCCCAACGTACTAGCAATTCTACAATCAAAAAACCAATAAACCATGCTTCAGTCGTAATCACCCACGGATGCAAGTGGCTACGATAAAATTCAAGTACTTGAGGCAAATGAATATGTTCAAAAAACCATGTACCAATACTGCTCATTAAGAAGTAATTAGCACAGAGGCAAAACAGATTAAAAAGAATAATAAACACCATAAAGATGTCATAAACCAGAAAAACTTTAAACGATAGACTGGTCGGATCTACGTGATGATATTTAGATTTCTGTTTGGAACTGTTTTGCATAATGCCTGTCAATTTAAATGATTAAGATACTTAATGAGAATATTTGGCTTTCATCTGGCTAATAAGCTGATCCTTTTCTGTCCAGAGTTGATCGACCCAATCCTGAAAACGTTTACGGTAATCTTCATCTTCTTCATAATTGCCACCCAATACCCACGCAGGAATCTCGATTTTACGTAGATTGACTGCAATACGGGAAACATCACCTAGCCAGAAGTCGCTATATTCGGGTGGTCCATCAGGGTAGACAATGCTCATATCTACCAAAGCATCAATTTGATCACCCAAAATATTTAAAGCAAGCGCCAAACCACCTGCTTTGGGTTTAAGTAGATTTTGATATGGCGAATTTTGCTGATCGTGTTTGGCTTGAGTAAAACGTGTGCCTTCCAGATAATTCAACAAGGTAAAGGGTTGAGACAGCAGTTGTTCACACGCTTTACGTGCTTCAAGCATATCGCGTGTTTTAAGTTCTGGATTTTTGGCAATTTGCTCTTTGCTATGCCGTTTCATCATCGGGAAGCCCAGAATTTTAAAGGCTTGTCCTACAAATGGGATAAAAATAAGCTCCCATTTGGTGAAGAAACGGGTGAGGGGCATACGGCTTACACCAAAATATTGATTGACCGTTGTATCGACCCAACTCTGATGGTTACACATCATTAGATAACGACCCTGCATACTTAATTCAAGATCGGGGTCTATCGTGATATCCCATTTTAAATGAGGTAATACGTGATCGATGAGCCAGTTGTTTATGCCAAGCCAACTATTGGTAATCTGAATGT
This sequence comes from Acinetobacter guerrae, assembly GCF_009372255.1. Lineage (GTDB taxonomy): Bacteria > Pseudomonadota > Gammaproteobacteria > Pseudomonadales > Moraxellaceae > Acinetobacter > Acinetobacter guerrae. Next base: position 133,711 of record NZ_LXGN01000005.1, on the reverse strand, counting down.
TGGTTTCATCCACTTTTCGTGATTGTTTGAATAATTTGGTCAAACCGAGTGCCAATACAGGAGGACCATGTAAAAAGGTACTGCCTGTAATCACACTTCCCACGGTCACGCCTCGGGTAATTTTTTTGAGCATCGACTGTTTTTGGGGTTGTTTAGACATAAAATAAATCCTGATGAAGAATTACATCCAATTTGTTAAAAATCTGAACACAATATAGACGTTGTAAACTGATTTAAAAAGTTAAACAGTGAAACAATGGATAAAATGTAGTGAAGAATTAATCGAAAGATACTCAAACTATTACAAAATGTAAAAAAACGGCGTATTGTTAACAAAAAATCAATGGTCTAAGTGGTTTTTTTCTATCATTATTTTCACAGACAACAAAGACACAAACGAGGAGGCATGCAATGCGTGCACTATTAATTACGACAGTGGTTGGGGCAGCAGTGGCACTTTCAGGTTGCCAATCAACAGGACAAAATCTTGGTGGCGTAGAATACGATAAAGCTGCTTTAGGTACATTGATTGGTGCAGCAGCAGGCTATGGTATCTCTAAGTCAAATGCTAACTCTAGCCGTCAAAACAACCGTGCCGCGGCAATTGGTGCAGTATTAGGTGGTGCAAGTGGTTTGTACCTTGACCAAAAAGAGAAAAAATTGCGTCAACAAATGGCAGGTACTGGTGTGGAAGTAAACCGTAATCCAGATGGTTCGGTTGGATTGGTAATGCCTGGTAACATTACTTTTGATACCAACAAATCAAATATCAAATCTAACTTCTATACAACTTTAAATAAAGTTGCGCAAACGCTTGCAGAAGACAACAAGAGTGCAATTCTTGTGACAGGTTATACAGACAGTACGGGTAATGATTCAATCAATATTCCATTGTCTCAGGCTCGTGCTCAATCCGTTGCGAACTATTTAAGTGGTCAAGGTGTTTCATCTGCCCGTATTAATGCACAAGGTTATGGTTCAGCAAATCCGATTGCTTCAAATGCAACCGCAGAAGGACGTGAACAAAACCGTCGTGTTGAAATTAGCATCTATGAGCGTCAATCTTAGTCGTTTAGTTTTTAAAAACCACCTTCGGGTGGTTTTTTTATGAGTAAAATCCATCTTAATCGATTAGTCATCTTGTGATTAGATGTCTATAATCATGCTCGGATTCGTGAGAGGAAAACCTATGTCAGCAGCAAGTCATCTAAATGACAAGCAACTTGAAGCCATGAAATATACTCAAGGGCCCTTGTTAGTACTTGCAGGGGCTGGTTCAGGTAAAACCTCAGTAATTACCCAGAAAATTGCTTATCTGGTGAAAAATTGTCGTATTCCTGCGCATCGTATTACTGCAATGACTTTTACCAATAAAGCTGCGCGTGAAATGAAAGAACGCGTCGGGAAGTTGCTTTCTCGTGAAGAAGGAAAAGGTCTTTCAGTTTCAACCTTTCATACCTTTGGTTTGAATTTGTTGCGCTTGGAACTAAAACATACGCCACTTAAAAATAATTTTTCGATTTTGGATGCCGATGACTGTAAACGCATCCTGATGGATTTAATGCAGCGTGACAATCTTTCTGGAGCTGAAAGCAAAGAACTGATTGCCAAAGCGATGAAAAAAATCTCAGACTGGAAAAATGATCTGATTGTACCAGAACAGGCTCATTCAACTTGTGAAACTGTAGAGGATGTTCAATTTGCCCATCTCTATCAGCTATATGAACGTAATTTACGGGCTTATAACGCGGTTGATTTTGATGATCTGATTGTGTTGCCAACACGTCTTTTGCAGGAAAATGCTGAAGTCCGTGATAAATGGCAAAACCGTACCCGTTATCTTTTGGTGGACGAATATCAGGATACTAACACCGCCCAATATATTTTAGTGAAATTACTGGTTGGGGTGATGGGACAGTTTACTGCGGTGGGTGACGATGACCAATCGATTTACGCATGGCGCGGCGCAAAACCTGAAAATATGGCATTGCTCAAAGAAGATTTTCCCAATCTAAAAGTCATCAAGCTTGAACAAAATTATCGTTCTACTAGCCGAATTTTAAAAGCAGCCAACGCCGTGATTGAAAACAATCCGCATATTTTTGATAAAAAATTGTGGAGCGATAAAGGGCATGGCGAAGTGATTCGGATTATTACTTGCCGTAATGACGATGATGAAGCTGAGCGTGTGGTCAAAGATTTGATGACCCATAAACTGATGAATGGGAAAAACTGGAAAGATTATGCGGTGTTGTACCGTGGCAACTTTCAGGCGCGTGTTTTGGAAACGCAACTACGCCAAATGCAAATTCCTTATAAACTTTCAGGTGGACAGTCATTCTTCGCACGGGCAGAAATTAAGGATGTGATGAGCTATTTGCGTCTAATTATTAACCCAGAAGATGACAGCGCATTTTTACGAATTATTAATACCCCAAAACGTGCCATCGGGCCTGTTACATTAGAAAAGTTGGGTCTGTTTTCACAGGAAAACCATTTATCTTTGTTGGGTGCGGCATCCGATCAGCGCCTTAGCATGGTAATTCCGAAAAAAGCTGCAACACAATTACATGAGTTTTCCGATTTTATCAGCAATTTTACTCGTGAACTGATGGATGACGATGAACCTGTGCCAAAGGTTCGCCAGATGATGAATGAGGCGGGCTATATTGATTATATCCGTGAAACTGCGGCGACACCTGCACAGGAAAAAACCAAGCTTGATAATATTGAAAATTTATTTAGCAGTATTCAAGGCTTACTGAATCGCACTGAAGATGTCGATGAAAAGAACATTGAAAGTGTGATTCGTAAATTAGTACTACTGGATATGCTGGAACAGCAGCAGGAAGAAGAAGACACAGATAAAGTCAACCTACTAACTTTACACGCAGCGAAAGGTCTTGAGTTTCCATTTGTTTATATTATGGGCTTAGAAGAAGAATTATTGCCGCACAAAAACTCGATTGCCGCTGAAACCATCGAAGAAGAACGCCGTTTGATGTATGTGGGCATTACTCGCGCACGTCAGGGCTTAACTTTGACATTGGCTGAACAGCGTAAAAATGGCGGCCAAATGAAACAGATGACACCAAGTCGCTTTTTGGATGAACTACCGCAAGACGAACTAGAGTGGTTAGGACGCAAAAAGAAATTGGCGGGGAATGTAGATCCGAAAGAGCAGGCGCAGCAATATCTGGCAAATTTAAAAGCTTTATTAAAGAAATAATTGATTGAACGATTAGGAAATGTAATGAAAGTCCAAGTTAAAATTTTAGATTCACGTTTAGGTAATGAATGGCCGCTACCGTCTTATGCGACTGTAGGTTCAGCAGGTTTGGACTTACGCGCTTGTGTTGATGAAGCGATTCAAATTCAACCCGGTCAAACTGTTTTAGTTAAAACAGGCATGGCGATTTATATACACGATACGCATTTTGCGGGTCTTATTTTACCGCGTTCTGGTTTGGGGCATAAACACGGTATTGTACTGGGTAATTTGGTTGGGCTGATCGATTCAGATTATCAAGGCGAACTGATGGTTTCTGTCTGGAATCGTGGGCAACAAAGCTTTACTTTGGAACCAGGTGAACGTTTGGCGCAATATGTTTTAGTTCCTGTAATTCAGGCTGAATTTGAACAAGTAGAAGAATTTGTTGCCACCGATCGTGGTGCGGGTGGCTTTGGTCATACTGGAAAGCAATAATTCAAGCGCCTGTTTAAACAGGCGTTTCTTTTTTTGTATTGAATGTTTCAAAAAATTAGATTAAAACATCACACTTAATCTGTCTGAATGACTGACAAGAATGCTGCCTACTGCCTATATCATAAGCAATACTGTTTTTACTTTTAATAAGTAGGCCTTGAATTAAAAGAAGATGCCTATGGATGCGATGTTTAATTTTCCCTTACATATTTTTCGTGCTTACGATATTCGTGGCAAGCTTACGGTTTTTACGCCGCAAGTGGTGGCTGCGATTGGCTATGCTTTAGCACGTCAATATCGGGCTGCGGAACAGCTAAAAGTGGTGATAGGTTATGATGCCCGATTAAGCAGTCCTCAATATGCAGCTATATTAAAGACAATTTTTGAAAAACAAGGGCTAGACGTTACCGATATAGGCTGTTGTTCAAGCCCGATGATGTATTTCATGGCGCGTCAAACTAATGGAAATGGGGTGATGGTCACTGCGAGCCATAATCCAAAATCCGATAATGGTATTAAATGGATTTTAAAGGGTGAACCACCAACACCAGAGCAAATCAAAGACATTGGAAATGCAGCAGCACATGACTACATTACAGCGCTTGAAACACCGCGTATACGTGGTTTAAATCATCAAATCAAAAGCGATTATTGTTTAAGCTATCAACAAGGTTTACTCCAAGATATTCAGCTTGCACGTCCTTTTAAAATAGTTTTAGATGGTTTGAACGGTTCAGCAGGACGCTGTGCTGAAATTGTGTTGAATAGGCTAGGTTGTGAAGTGATTGCTTTACGTTGTGAAGCCAATGGTGAGTTTCCAGATCATGCGCCTGACCCATCTTTAGCCATTCATTTGGAAAAATTGCGACAAACTATCATTGATCAAGATGCAGATATAGGTATTGCTTTGGATGGCGATGGTGATCGTTTAGTCATAATCGATGAACATGCTCATATTATTACCGCAGATCGTTTGATATCTCTATTTGCAAAAATCTGTCTGGAGCAACATCCACATGCAGAAATTGTATTTGATGTTAAATGTTCCAGTATGGTTGGCCAAACAGTCAAAGCATTAGGTGGAACTCCGACCATGATTCGTACAGGTAGTAGCTTTTTACGAAGCTATTTATCGCAGTCACAGGGACGAGCCATATTTGGTGGAGAATACGCAGGGCATTATGTGTTCAATGATGGTCGTGGGTTTGGTTATGATGACGGTTTATATGCTGCATTGCGTATCTTGGAATATTTAAGTCAGTTCCCTAAGCAAACACTGTCTCAGCTATTGTCAGCTTTCCCAGAGCGTTATTGTACTGAAGATACTTATATTAGTACGTATCGTTCTGAACCCAAAAATGTCTTACAGGATATTGAGAGCTTAAGTCATCAATCTAAAGCCCAACTCAGTAAAATTGATGGTATACGACTTGATTTTACTGATGGTTTTGGCATTATTCGAGCATCCAACACGGGCGAATACTTTACCGTCAGATTTGATGCTGCCAATCCTTTGCAACTGGCGCATATTCGACATCAGTTTGTTCGCATGTTGCAGGATAAATACCCTAAAATAGCGCAAGATATTTCAAACATCCATTAAGGAGAGACGAATGCCACATCAGCATACTGGCATCGACAAAGCGAAAATATTGACCGAAGCTTTGCCGTACATTCAACGTTTTTCGGGTAAAACGCTAGTTGTGAAATATGGTGGCAATGCAATGACCGATCCTGAACTGGAAAGCTCATTTGCACGTGATATTGTGTTATTAAAAACAGTCGGTTTAAATCCAATCGTGGTACATGGTGGTGGCCCACAAGTCGACTCTTTACTCAAACGATTAGGACAAGAATCTGATCGTATTGATGGAATGCGCGTCACCGATGAAGCGACAATGGAAGTCGTCGAAATGGTGCTCGGTGGTAGTGTCAACAAATCTATTGTTAATCTGATCAATAAACACGGTGGTCGTGCAATTGGTTTAACAGGTAAAGATGGCAACTTGTTGCGTGCGCGTAAACTGCTGATGGAAAAGCAAGATGAACAAGGGCAGGTGCAACATATTGATCTGGGAATGGTTGGCGAAGTCGTTGGTGTAAAAACTGATGTGCTAGAAATGTTTACCCAGAGTGATTTTATCCCTGTGATTGCACCGTTAGGGGTAGATGAAGAAGGTAATACTTATAATATCAATGCAGATTTGGTCGCGGGTAAAGTCGCAGAAGCATTAAGTGCGGAAAAATTAATTTTATTGACCAATATCACAGGTGTTCTCGATGAGAATAAAAATCTGCTGACAGGTTTAAGTACACAGGACGTCGACCGTTTAATTGAAACGGGTGTGATTTATGGCGGTATGATTCCTAAAGTAGGTTGTGCCTTAGATGCCGTTAAAGGCGGTGTTGTAAGCGCTCATATCGTCGATGGTCGAGTCCCACATGCAACCTTACTTGAGATCTTTACCGATCATGGGGTTGGAACGCTCATTACTAACAGACTTGGGCATAAATCAGCACATTAATTTTTTTGTTGTAAAAGTCATCTTCGGATGACTTTTTTATTGTCTGTAATAACGTCATTTTCCTGTCATGATCTTATCCTAGTGTAAGCATAATGATAAAAACAGGGTGACATTATGCTAGAAAAACTCAATCATTATCGCCAAAATTTTAATCTGCCTTTAACTCGTCAAAAAACAAATCAAACACATTTTCGCTTTGACTGGGTCGATAACCTTAAAGAATTACAAGAAGTGCAACGTTTTCGTGCAGTTCAATTTAGTGAGCAATTCGGTGTAAGGTTTGAGGATGGGCTAGATCAGGATATTTATGATTTTGGCTGCGAACATGCGGTATTAAGAGAGAAATGGACAGGTGAGATAGTTGCTTATACTCGTCTTAAGCTGTTTCAGGGACATGAACTTGCACAAAGTTATAGTGCCAGCGAGTTTGATATTATTCCGCATCTATCGCATTTACCGAATGTCTTGGAAATAGGACGTACCTGCGTGCATCCCCGTTTTCGTTCGGGTAAAGCTTTATCGACATTATGGCTCAATCTTGTTCCTAAAGTCCTTTGGTCAATGCGTGCTAAATATTTGATGGGTTGCGTCAGTATTCATCTGCAAGATAATTTGACACGTGCTTACCATACTCATCAGCAAATTCAGCGTTTGGATGAAAAGCAAACCATCGCAATTGCATCTAAAAATAGTTTTGAAATACCGCGTCCTGAATTTAGCTTCCCACAGGATGAACGGATGCCTAAATTATTTAAAATGTATCTAGATATGCAATCTAAACTATCTTGCCAACCTTTTTATGATGAAAGCTTTAACTGTCTGGATTATTTTGTTTTTCTTGAAGTCAATCAGGTTGCCAAATCTTTTGTATTGAGTAAACGTGGTCAAAAATAAAACTTATGGTTGAATTTGCATAAGGGTCTAGATATTCAGATTTGCAAGCCTTTTGCCACTGATGCACAATACAGATAAGCCCTTTGCTTTTATTTGTATGCTATGTGCCAACTACTTGGAATGAACTGTGCCACCCCGACAGATATAACCTTTTCTTTTAAAGGATTTTCACAACGGGCGGGAATTACCTCTGATCATTCAGATGGTTTTGGTATCGCATTTTTTGAAGATAAAGCCTGCCGTTTATTTGTCGATAATCAATCTGCGGTTGAGTCTCCTATTGCAGAGCTGGTGCGAAATTATCCAATTAAATCCCGCAATGTCATCGCGCATATTCGTAAAGCAACACAGGGTAAAATTACACTGGAAAACTCGCATCCGTTTATCCGCGAACTGTGGGGCAGACAGTGGATTTTTGCACATAATGGCGATTTACATGATTTTGATCCGCCTTTAACGGGACGATTTATTCCCATTGGGAATACAGATAGCGAGCGTGCATTTTGTTATTTGCTAGATCAGTTAGTAGAACATTTTAACTATACCGAACCAAGTGTCATGCAAGTTTTTAATGTTCTTGAACAGATTTCACCGAAAGTAGCTGAATTTGGAACTTTTAATTATTGTTTGTCCAATGGTCAAGCTTTGTTTAGCTATGCGACGACCAAGTTACATTGGCTTGTTCGTGAATATCCTTTTAAAGCTGCCCGATTAATTGATCTGGATGTAGAGGTTGATTTCAGTCAAGTCACCACTTCACATGATCGTGTTGCAGTTATTACTACTGAACCTTTAACTCAAAATGAACAATGGAAATCCTATCAAGCTGGTGAAATGATTTTATTTCAGGATGGAAAACCGATAAAACACGCTCAAACACGGGTTGAAAGATTAGAACGTGAACAAAAAAATCCTGAGCTTAAGCGTATCACCCGTGCAGATCAATATTAATATTGATTGGATTTTTAATTAAACAAAAGGTTGTTTAAATTTTTTTATTTTTTACATTATTTGTATTATAAATTTTCTATTTAATTCATATTTTTATAGAGAATAAACTTATTATTTGGTTAAAAAATATCTTACTTTTTTACTATGCTTTTTTATAAAAATTAATATAAATCAATTTGTTAAATTATTGTGTGTGGTTTTTTTATAATCTTGACCAGTTTGGTTTATTTTTATTTAAAAAAATAACAGATATGATGTTGATATCTAATAAATGTTTTAGAAAAGGGGTAGGGGATGAAATGGCTTCCTGAATATAATACTGGCATTGAAGTCATTGATGATCAGCATAAACGTATTCTTGACTACATAAATGAATTAGAAGAAGTTAGAAAAACACACGATAGAATTCATGTTAAAGATGTTCTATTAAATTTGATTGATTATACACAATCCCATTTTGCTTTTGAGGAAAGTTTACAGGAAGAGGCTAATTATAAATATCGTGTACCACATAAACGTGTACATGATTTATTTATTAAAAAAATTGAGCATTACCGTGAACGTTTTGAAATGGGACATAATGTTGAAGAAGAATTATATGAAGTGCTTTCAAAATGGTTAATTAATCATATTCAACATGATGATGCTGATTATGTCGGCGCAGTTAAAGAAAATATGATGGGAATCATTAAAGAAAAAGAACAGAAAAAAGGCAAAGGGTGGTTTGCACGATTCTTTTCATAAAAAAGTCATGAATTGGCAAACTTGAATAAAAGACAATAACAATAAGACTCAGCGCTGCAAATCATTTAGAAATAGATGGTTTGCATTTTTTATATGCAAACTTTGATTTTCACACTCGACAAAGGCAAAATATCTCCAGACTTCATATTAGGAATGAATGATGCAGGATTCAGCTCTCGCACGATGGTTATCACCACTCATGGCGTTTTGCTTTACTTTTATTATTGTTGCAGCATTAGCATCGGCTGTGGGGATTCAGATAGACCGCCAACTCGATTTCTGGCTTCTTTGGTTAGCGACAATGGTTATTTTGGCACTACCAATATGCTATCTGGAAATTGCATTGGCTAAACGAACGAAAACAACAGCGCTCAACGCTTTGTCCAGTTTAACTCGTGATGCAGATGCATCGCAAAAATGGCGTATAGTAGGCTGGCTAGCAGTTGTCTTTATTCCTTTTCTTGCGGGTGCGATCTTATCGCATTTAGGTTTAGCTGCATCTGTAACGTTGGGGCTTGGTATAAGCTCTCAAGTTATGTTCGTAGGACTCGTGATCGTGGCGTTTGCTTTATCATTTGTTCCACGTCAGATTTTACTGATTTTGATGATGCTTGGTGTTGTGATCTCTTTTATCAGTTCGCTCGTATTGGCACAACCTACTGCGAGCTGGCATTGGACTCCAATTGAGTTTAAAGAGTGGGGCAATGCTACAGTTCTGGCTTTAGTCGCGACAGGTTTAGGCATGGGGCTGTACTGGCAAAATAGTTTGCAACAGGTTCAGGATGGTCAGCAAGCCAGTAAAAGTGCTTTGCCAATCTGGATCGCTCAGTTTCTTGCAGTTATCGCTTTTGGCTTTTATTCGGTACAGCAAAATATTCCAGTATTAACATTAGCAATTGCGGGAGTCATGGCGGCGGCTTTACTGTTGCAACTGGCAAAAGAACAATTACAACAACGTCAGCTTTCGGCTGTGATTCAATGGGCAGTATTGTTAATTGCGACATTAATCTGGCTCATTCCTCAGGTGCAATTTGAATTTAATATTTTGCTTATGCTATGGGGATTATTGATTTGTTTAATTTATTCAATCTTTGCAGGCTGGATTATGAAAATCAGTCATTTACGCAAATCGATGAACTTTAGTAATGAACTTTTTTATAATCTATGGCGGATTGCGATTCGTATTGTTCTACCGTTATCGATTATTCTGGCAATGCTAGCGATCATTGGACAGTTGTTGTCATGAGTCAAACTCAAGTCTGGGTTGCTTATGCTGCGGTTGATCAGCAATTTTTAATTGCTGTCCCATTTACAGATGGCATGACCGCAGAACAAGCGATTCAATACAGTCAAATTAGACAGAAAATAAATATAGATGATCCACTTCAACTGGGTATTTTTGGCGTCAAAATTACGCTAGATACGCGATTAAAATCAGGTGATCGTGTTGAAATTTATCGACCACTTACGATTCATCCTCAAGATATTCGACGTAAACGGGCTCAGAAAAACCCAGTAGGTCGTTTTCAGCGTGGCAATCGTTTTAAACAATCTGACTCATAGAAAGAACCCCTCAATCGAGGGGTATCTTTTTATTGAAAAATCATTATAGTGGTGGGGCTGTCAAAATCGCTTCTTTAGATGCTGGTAAGCCTGGTTGTGAATCAGGAATGGTATCTAAACCTTCAATACTTTTGACTGTTCCTGATTCATCAAAGTAAATTTTTAAATGTTGCCCATGTGCAGCAGGGATTTTTGCTTTTTTAGCATACGTGCCTGGAATATAGTTGTAGATGTAGTCCCAACGGAATGGATTTAATGGATCTGTAACGGTTGGACTACCGAGCAAAAAGCGAACTTGTTGAAAATTCATACCTACTTGAACTTTCGATGCTTGGGCTTTGGTTAATGGAGTTCCTTGAGGGATGTCAACTTTGTAGACACCTAAAGTTGAACAACCAGCAAGCAGTGAAGTGACGAATAACGCCAACATAAGTTTTTGCATTTTGCTACACTATCCCGATAAATTATGATGCATTTGACTTAGGGATAGATCATACTGCATCTAACTACGATTGCCTATTCCAACTTTAAATTTGTTGAGAGACCTTTTTTTATGCCGATTTCCAATCAAGATTTACGTAAAGCTGGACTTAAAGTCACCCTGCCACGAATTAAGATTTTGGAATTATTAGAAAATTCAAAACAACATCATTTGAGCGCAGAAGATATTTATAAGACTTTGCTTGAGCAAGGTGAAGATGTAGGTTTAGCTACTGTTTACCGCGTATTAACACAATTTGAGGCTGCGGGCATTATCCAGCGTCATCATTTTGAAAACAATCATTCTGTATTTGAGATTATGCAAGAAGATCACCATGATCATCTGGTTTGCTTGAATTGCGGTAAAGTTGTTGAATTTACAAATGAAATTATTGAACATGAGCAACATACTGTTGCTGAAAAGCATGGTTTTACTTTAACTGGTCATTCCCTGAATTTATATGGTTATTGTAGCGAGACTGAATGTCAGGAAGCGTATCGTAAAAAGCAATAAAATCACATAAATGCAACAAATTAAAAAAGGAAGCTCAGGCTTCCTTTTTTATTTAAGTCATTTCCTGTCCTGAAATAAGTTTACACATCGGAGACTTATTTTGTGAAACTAAAGAAAGGGCAGTGAATAATTTATTGGCCATCGAAAGTGATGTTACGACTGGCATTCATCAGTTGCTCTGCACCTTCTTCTGAAAGTTTGATGCTGAGGCGAAGATCGTTTGGCGAATCTGCATGTTTCAAAGCATCTTTATAGGTAATCTCACCTGCTTTATAAAGATCAAATAAAGCCTGATCAAAAGTCTGCATTCCCAGTTCACGTGAACGTTTCATCAAATCTTTAATTTCATGAATTTCACCTTTACGAATATAGTCCGCAAGTAAAGGTGTATTGATTAAAATTTCAATTGCAGCGCGACGTGAGTTACCGTCAGGTGTCGGGATGAGTTGCTGTGCCACCATCGCTTTGAGATTTAGTGATAGATCCATATATAACTGATTGTGTCGATCACTTTCAAAGAAATGAATAATACGATCTAGTGCTTGGTTGGCATTATTGGCATGCAGTGTTGCAAGCACAAGATGTCCAGTTTCAGCAAAAGCAATGGCATAGTCCATAACCTCGCGAGAACGAATCTCACCAATCAAAATAACATCAGGTGCTTGTCTTAGCGTATTTTTTAATGCAATCTCAAATGAATCTGTATCTATACCGACTTCACGTTGAGTGACAATACACCCTGCATGTTCATGCAGAAATTCAATCGGATCTTCAACCGTAATGATATGACCTTTGGAATTTTGATTGCGATATCCAATCATGGAGGCTAAAGAAGTCGATTTACCAGTTCCTGTTGCACCTACAAAAATAATGATGCCCCGTTTAGTCATGGCAAGATCTTTAAGGATCACAGGCAAACGTAGTTCATCCATGGATGGAATAGTCGTCTCGATACGCCGTAATACCATACCTGGCATGTCGCGCTGTTGAAAGGCGCTGACACGGAAACGTGAAGATTTATCACGATTCATAATGGCAAAGTTACATTCACGTGTTTCACTAAATTCTTTGCGTTGTTTATCGCTCATAATGGACTGAATCAGTTGTCCAACAACTTCACCGCTTAGTTTAGTCTTGGAAACAGGAACAATCTGTCCATTAATTTTCATAGACGGCTCAACACCTGCGGTTACGAACAGGTCTGAGGCTTGTTGTTCAATCATTAGATTGAGTAGGTCATTAAAATCCATGTCTTATCATCCTTTTATTTTTATGGTTTATAGGAAGGATTCTGGCGATTTGGCAACAGTACGAGCTGTCTGTGGGCTAATCATACCTTTAGACACAAGCGTTTTCAAGCTTTGATCTAGTGTGGTCATGCCGTAATTGGCACCTGTTTGAATAGCAGAATACATTTGTGCAACTTTGTTTTCACGGATCAGGTTACGAATAGCAGGAATCCCGATCATGATTTCATGTGCCGCAACACGACCACCGCCATTTTTCTTTAATAAGGTTTGAGAAATAACGGCTTGTAAAGATTCAGATAACATGGCGCGAACCATATCTTTTTCTTCGGCAGGGAATACATCGATAACACGGTCAATAGTTTTTGCGGCAGATGTGGTATGCAGTGTTCCAAACACAAGGTGACCTGTTTCTGCGGCAGTCAGAGCTAAACGAATGGTTTCAAGATCACGCATCTCACCCACAAGGATAATATCAGGGTCTTCACGTAAGGCTGAACGTAACGCCTCATTAAAGCCATGTGTATCGCGATGTACTTCACGCTGGTTGATCAGACATTTTTTGGATTGGTGTACAAATTCAATTGGATCTTCTACGGTTAAAATATGGTCATAGCGATTGTCATTGATATAATCCAGCATCGCGGCAAGGGTGGTAGACTTACCCGAACCTGTTGGGCCCGTTACGAGAACAATACCACGTGGATACTCACAGATATCCTTAAAGATTTGCCCTAAACCCAAATCATCCATAGTAAGAACTTTAGATGGAATGGTACGAAACACTGCACCTGCACCACGATTTTGATTAAAAGCATTGACACGAAAACGCGCAATATTGGGCACTTCAAAAGAAAAGTCCGTTTCCAGTTGTTCTTCAAAGTCACGACGTTGTTTGTCATTCATAATATCGTAAACAAGACGGTGAACTTCTTTGTGTTCCAGTGCAGGCAGATTAATACGACGGACTTCACCATCGACACGAATCATAGGTGGCATGCCTGCTGAAAGATGCAAATCCGATGCACCATTTTTAACCGAAAAAGCGAGTAATTCTGTGATATCCATGATTTCCCCTAATATAATGAGTATGTATCGTTATTTTGTAGAATAATAAGCGTTTCCGAATCGCTTACCAACACTTCAAAGTAAGGTTAAGCAAAAAAAATAACTGAAATGAGAACCCTGTCAATGAATCAATTTCAACAAGCACGAAATCAGGTCCTTCATCAAATCAAAAATGCATGTCAAAGTGCTCAGCGTGACCCTGATAGCGTAGATTTATTGGCAGTGTCGAAAACTCATCCAAGTCAGGCTTTACGTGAAATGTATCAGTTAGGTCAGCGTTGCTTCGGAGAAAATTATTTACAGGAAGCATTGGAAAAAATTGAAGAATTAAAAGACCTTGAAATTGAATGGCACTTTATCGGACATATTCAACGTAATAAAACCAAACTTTTAGCAGAAAAGTTTGACTGGGTACACGGTGTCGATCGTTTAATCATTGCTGAGCGTTTATCCAGCCAGCGTTTAGATACGCAGTCGCCACTGAATTTATGCATTCAGGTTAACATCGATGCACAAGAATCTAAAGATGGTTGTCGACCAAACGAAGTGGCTGAATTAGTCGCAAAAATTAGTCAATTGCCCCATATTCGTCTACGCGGAATTATGGTGATTCCTGCTCCCGATCATTCTCAGGCTTTCATAAATGCCAAAGAATTATTTGAACAGGTAAAGCCTCAGCATGCACGGCCACAGGACTGGGATACTTTAAGTATGGGAATGTCAGGTGATCTTAATGCTGCGATCGCAGCAGGCGCGACAATTGTACGGATTGGTACGGCTCTTTTCGGAGCGCGGGATTATTCAAAATAAAATTTAAAAATGAAGTAAGACCACTTTTAAGCAATAAATTCATCTATTCGGATGATTAGCGTTGTGTTTGTTTAATTCGATTGAGCTTTTTAATCTAGTTTTAATGGCTCGTAAGTATATAAGCATCACGGGCTTTTACGAGAATATAAATGAACCTTTTCCATGTATTTATTTTGGCAGTAATTCAGGGGTTAGCAGAACTGTTGCCTGTTTCCAGTTCTGCGCATGTGATTTTGGCAGAAAAAATGATGGGTTTTGACCCTTCTGCGCCAAATATGACCTTTCTTTTGGTGATGCTACATACAGGTACGATGTTTGCCGTAATCGTTTATTTTTGGCATTCGTGGAAAAAAACTTATTTTTCTGACTGGCAGTCTTTTAAGCAACGAGTCTGGTATGTATTGATTGCGACTGCAATCACAGGGGGATTAGGATTATTATTACAATCCCTGATTAAACATGTGTTTTTTGGTGGAGCCAGTAACTTTGAGATTGAACATTTATTTAGTAACTCCAAATTGATGGCAGCAGCTTTAGCCGCAGCAGGGGTTTTAATTATTCTATCTTCACGTTTTGATCGTGGACAGCAAGGTGATATCAGTTTATCAAGTGCTATCGTGATTGGGGCAGTGCAAGCTTTATGCTTACCGTTTCGGGGTTTCTCTCGCTCAGGTGCAACGATTTCCACTGCGTTATTTTTAGGTATTTCTCGTCAAAAAGCCGAAGAGTTTAGTTTTGCCTTGGCTGTGGTATTAACTCCTGCTGTAATCGCAAAAGAATTATTGCGTTTGGTTCATGCGCAACATGCAAGTGCGGGAGCTTCCCATTTGGCATTAGGAAGTTTGTTATTACCAAGCTTGTTTGGCATGGTCTTTAGCTTTTTAACAGGTTTAGTGGCGCTTAAATGGCTCTCTGCATGGCTGGAACATGGTCGCTGGTATTTATTTGGGATTTATTGTTTGGTGTTTTCCTGTGTGGTGTTGATGCTGAGCTGATTTAAAACCATGAATATATCTTGATAATCATGCAGATTAGCATCCGAAATTTTTGAATTAATCTGAGGGTCTGGATGAAAATAGATGGTTTTCATCCCTACTTTTTTTGCGCCTTGAATGTCTGCTAATTCATGATCACCAATAAAAACGCATTGTTGTGGAAATACTTCTAATTGTTTACAAGCTAAATTAAAAATTTCAGGATCTGGTTTACGTAGACCCACCGCTTCCGATACTAAAATATTTGAAAAATATTCGCTTAGACCTAAAGCATAAAAATTATGCTCTTGAAATGGAGTACGTCCATTTGAAATTAAGCCAATAAGATACCCTTGTTGTTTTAGGTTTCTAATCGTATTTTCAATATGAGGAAATCCAATCGAAAATTTATTAAAGTCAGAAATATAACTTTTGAGTAAATCGTGATATTCAATAGATTCGATCTTAAACTCATCAATTAACTTTTTATAAACGGTATCTTTCCAGACGGCACCATTTTGATCAAGCTCAAGAAATATCTGAATAAATCTTGCCTTTTCTCACTGGGGAATCAATTGAAAAAAATTAATTTGCCAATTTAAAAAATGATCGAGAGAAGTAGTACGATCCAATAAAGTTTGATCAAGATCAAAGAAAATGGCCTGAATCATAGAGCTTTCTCTAAATGGTGGAATGATGAAAAGTTCTGATAAAAAACCATTTTTTATGGTCAAAAAGCCTCATTGATGGCTTAAACACGCTCAATCACGGGACTCATAGAAATGAGTTCAATCTCCCCATAAACCGTTGCAAATGGAACATCTTTGGCATCGAGTCCAGTACCTATGCGAACAAACTGATCAATTGGTCCCATACGTGTGGCATCAAAAAGCACCCACTGGTTTTCAAGATAAACTTCAAAAATTGCATGGAAATCAGGCTGAGCTTCATAAAAAGGCATATAACCAAATACAAATCGTGCAGGAATATTCAGCGCACGGCAAATCGCAATGCCTAAATGAGCAAAATCACGGCAAACGCCAGCACGATTAACTAAAATATCACGTGCCGTGGTCGTGCTGTCTGATGAGCCTGATTGGTATAGAATATTATTATAAATCCAATCACAAATTGCTTGTACACGTGTATATCCTTTTGGCAAATCAGCAAAAGTATTGTTCACCATTATACCGATTAAATCGGACTCACAAAAACGGCTGGGTGCAAGATAAAATAATGTATCAGAAGGTAAATCTTTAATTTCACATTCTTTTAAAGTCGTGTCACGTTCAGGAATATAAGTTTGAACTTCTGCATTATATTGAACAATTAAATCACCTTGTGGCGCGTACACACGGATAAGTCGATTTAAACCATTATCACGATGATATTGTTCAAAGGTCAGGTCGGGCTTTAGCTGAAATGACTCATCGACGATCTTCTGCCACGGATGCTCTGCGATTTGCAATTGAAAAATAAATTCGGTTGCATCTACGACGCGATAATGAAGTTGGCAATTTATTGATAAAGTATGCATTTTTTAGCTCAAATTAAATTTTTTCTCCTGCTAAAAACAAATATTTTCTTGGCTTGATCATTTTGTTTTTAATCAGAACCGTTTTAAGTTACCAAATTCTTTTTCTTTCACAATGAATGATTCACAGGCAAATAGTATGGGATATGTAAAGTCTGGAAGATGCTTACACAATGGAAAGATTATCCCACCACTTCAATTCGACTTGAACCTGAACCTATCGGTTGTACCTGTATTTGTACAGGAATCCGCTCATGCATTTCTTGAATATGCGAGATTAAAACCACTTTACGCCCCTGACTTTGTAATTGATCAAGCGCATTCATGACCATATGCAAAGAAGATGCATCCAGTGTGCCAAAGCCTTCATCAATAAATAAAGATTCGATTTTCATTGAACCAGAAGCCATATTGGCAATGGCCAAAGAAATTGCAAGCGCAGTCAGGAAT
Source organism: Acinetobacter guerrae (assembly GCF_009372255.1). Taxonomy (GTDB): domain Bacteria; phylum Pseudomonadota; class Gammaproteobacteria; order Pseudomonadales; family Moraxellaceae; genus Acinetobacter; species Acinetobacter guerrae. Next base: position 116,251 of record NZ_LXGN01000005.1, on the reverse strand, counting down.
GATTCACCGCCAGAGAGCGAAGCGACGGAACGGATTTCACCGTCCATGTCATGATCGATAATGGCAAGGCTGAGTGAGTTTTCCAAACGTTTTAAAGTATAACGCTGCGACAGCATCGCCAATTGTTGATTGGCGTATTCAAGTAAAATATCCAGATTATATTGCTGCGCTAGATCGCGGAATTCTTTACCTTTGGCATCGCCAATTAAACTGGAAATTTTATTCCAGCGATGTTCTTGTTGTTGAATTTGTTGAATCTGATCTGCAAAATTTTGCTGCTTGGCTAGATTCTGCTGATGTAACTCTAATTTGACTTTATATTGATCACGTTGTTCAGCACATTGTTGTAGCTCGTTCAACGTCTCTTGAAGTTGTGTTTTAAGCTGTTCATGATCTATGTCAGGTTGCGATTGTAGATGTTCAGTCTGTTGCTCCTGTATGGTTTTCAAGGCTGAACTGGTTTCACTTAGTTTTCGTTCTGCTTGTTGTAACTCTACGCGCAACTGTTGTTCTTGTTGAGTTGAAATCACAAGTAATTCTGCAAACTGTTGTGGGGCAAAGTCAGTATGTTGGTTTAACCACTGATCAATTGCAGTCTGACATTGGCTAAGCGAGTTTTGATTGTGTAGATGTTGCGCTTTAAGTTGATCCAGTTGATTTTTTTGCTGCTCATAGTTTTGTCGAGAGACTTCAAAGCCCTGTTTGAGTTGTTGATAATTTTTTTGTAAATCTTGGCGTTGCTGTTCGTGCTGTGCTAACCATTCATTGGCTTTTAGCTCAGTTTTGCCTGTCATCTGTTCAACAAGGCGAGTCGCATTTTCATTATTTTCAATACCTTGTTGTCTGATATTTTCTAGTTGTTGCTTAAACTCATCTAATTGTTTTTGGTGATACGAAATCTCATCCATTAACGCTTTGATCTGTTGCTGTAATTGATCCGATTGTTTTTTCACATCTTCGCTTCTTTCCAGTTGTCGTACGCGAAGTTGCAAACACTGAAGCATGTTTTCTGCGATTGTTCGGCTATGTTGCGACCATTGTTGCTGCTCCTGATCAGTTAAACATTGCACAATATGCTGAACTTGTTGCTGTAATTGTTGAACGGTTTGGAGTTGATATTGTGTATTCTGGATATTTTGTTGCAAAGTCTGTTGCTGTTTTTGAGTCTGTTTTAATTGTTGAATCTCTTGTTCAATCTGCTGTTTAAGTAATAGATTTTGCTTTAAATGTAATTGCAATTGTGCGGTTAATTCACTAGATGCAAGCGTCAAATCCAACTGGATATTGAGTTGTTGAAATGCTTGTACTAATACGTGTTGTTGTTCGTTAATTTTTTCCTGATTACGGGCGAAACTGGCACTTAATTCCTTAATCCTTGCTTGTATTTGGTTGAGTTGCTGTTGTGCGCGTTGCCATTCATTGAAATGCTGTTGTTCTTTTTGGGTTGCTTGTTGTTCTTGTTGCTCATGCAACTCATATAAGGCTTTGGAGACCAAACTTTCATCATCACGATAAGGATGCTCAGTACTTCCACAGACAATACAAGCTTCGCCTTGTTTTAACGCTGCACGCAAATGTTCGATATTTTCCGCATGTAATAAACGCTGCTGTTGTAATATCTGTTGAAGTTGCTCACGTTCAGTTTTCGCGTGTTGATAACTTTGTTGCGAAATTGCAGTTTGTGTTTCAAGTTTTTTTTGGGTTTGAGTGGCAGTTTGTAGTTCAACTTGAAGCTGATTTAGTTCCTGTTTTAGTTCATTAAATACGTTTAATTTATGTTGAACACTCTCAAGTTGATTTAATCGTTTTAGCTCTTGTTCGTTACGCGAGTCCTGTTGTTGAAGTTTATCTTCAATCTGCTGAACATCGCCAAAGCGTTCAATTAAATCCTTAACGGTCTTTTCATCTAGCTGTAATTGCTGCCGAGCCGCTGCAATATCGCCAATACTCTGTTCAATTTTTTGATAATGCTGAATAAATTGACTAAGTTGCTGAATATGTGCCTTCAAACCTTGATCAAGCGATACAAAGTGTTTGCTTTGATCCAATTGAAGCGCCGTTTGGTGTAGCTGATCGTTAAGCTGTTGCTGTTGTTGTTCAAATTGCTGTTGTTTACTAAATAAAGGCTGTTGCGTATGTTCAAGTTGCTTTAAACGACTTTGGATTTCTTTATATTTTTCTGCAATCGAGTCGCGTTCCAACACATATTTACGTACCAGATTCAGTTCAGTTTGGTATTGCTTTTCAAAACTTTGAAACTGTTGCAGTGCATTTTCAGCCTGATGATAGCGGCTTTGTTCTTGTTCATATTGCACAGTCAAGTTTGAAAAATGTTGTTGCTGCTTTGAAATTTGTGGCTCAAGCTGCTGTTGGTTTTTAAATAATTGCTGTTGTTGAAACACATATGGACGTATTTCAGAAAAAGTATCCAGTCGATTTAAAAGCTGACGATTTGTATCTAAACTATCATGTATTTTGACATGTTCATTGTATTGCTGTTGCTTGAGCAGAATGTCATTTTCAAGCTTTTGTTGACGTTCAAACCAACGGTTTACTTGCTCAAGTTTGGTTTTTTCTGTATCAAGTTTTTTATGCTGTTGTTGTGATAAATCAAGCTTAACCTTTAATTCACTGAATTCTTCATCTGAAAGCAATTCAATATTACCCATGGAGGCTTCTAGCTGCTTTCGTTGCAGAGTGATTTCTCTGGTTTTTTCAAATGCGAGCTGACCAATTTTGGCAAAAATACTGGAGTTGGTCAGATATTCAAGTAGCTCACCACGTTCATTATCGCGTGCCTTTAAGAAAGCCGTCACTTCAGATTGCGCCAAAAGTACCGCACGAGTGAATTGTTCAAAACTGAGTTGGGTAATTTGTTGGATATGCACTTCAACCGCTTTAGTTTTGTCTGCAATCACGACGCCATCGGTGAGACATTTTAAGCTGCGTTGTACACTTTGTAATTTGCCATTGGCATTTTCGCGGGCGCGTTTAATCTCCCAACGTGCTAAATAATGCTTTTGATCCTGTGCGACAAAACACAATTCAGCAAAGCCATGTGCTGTCCCACGTCGTAGTACCGTAAGCGGGGAGTTGGTTAAAAGTTCTGAACCATCCACATCTAAAAGCTTGCCATCACTGTCTTTGAGTCGCGGAATTTTATTAAACAAAGCCAAACACATTGCATCTAAAATCGTGGATTTGCCTGCACCTGTTTTACCAACAATGGCAATCAGTCCTGCACTTGCTAAGGGATCACTTTCAAAATCAATAAAATGTTCGCCTGCCAATGATGCTAGATTTTTGAGTCGGATGGATAAAATTTTCACGCTAATCCTTTAACTCTTGTGTTGATCTTCAAGTTGCTGCTGCGCTTGAGCGACTAAACTCATAAAGTCTTTTTGAACTTCATCATCTGAGTGATATCCCTTTTTTTCCCAAATTTGTTGAAATAATTTTTCAGGTGTTGGCGGTTCAAGATGAATCTGTTGTTGCTGCTCGGCACTATTTTCGAGGGATAAATATTGGCGCGAAATCCGAACCAGACGATAGCGAGCTGGAGGAAGCGCATCCTCAAACTGTTGTCTTAAATTTGGCTGAGGTGGTGTGAGAGTATGATATTCAATATCGACATATTCCCGTTGATCAATGCTTTCAATGACATCATTTGGCAAGTTTTTTAATTTTTGCATGACTTCATTGAGTTCACCACGAATTTTATGTAGTTGTATGCTACGCGGAATTTCCAAAGCCTCAAACTGAAAATATGGATCATCTTTTTGATCGGGATTGACCATGACCTCAACGACTTGATGTTTGTAGTTGATTTCACTAAAGGAAAGCGGAATTGGTGAACCACTATAACGGATATGTGTTTGTCCAACTTTTTGTGGTTTGTGTAAATGCCCTAATGCTACATAATCAATGCCATCTTCAAACAAAGTGGTAGATAACGCTTCTTCATTGCCAATGATAATCGGGCGTTCCGAATCCGAAGTTTCCCCACCTTGCATATGTGCATGAGACATTAAAATTAGAGCCTGTTTCTCCGTTTTCCGATGCTTTGCTTCCGCAATCAATTGTTGATGTAAATAGGCAATGGCATTTTGACTATTGCTTGTATATTCATTAAAGCCCGTAATTTCAGCAGAGCGTAAAAAGGGTAACGCAATACACCATGCCACAATTTGTTTTTTCTCATCATAAATCGGCAGAATTAAGCGATCCAGATTTAAGGTTTTGTCTTCATTCCAACGTACCACACCGACTGTTCTGGCATTGTATTTTTCTAAAAGTGGTTCGACTTGTTCAATCCGATAGCCTGAGTCATGATTGCCTGCAATCATTAAAGTTTGCATATGCGGTGCAAGTTGATGTGCATCGGCTAAAAATTGATAAAGTTGTTTTTGTGCCTGTGAGCTAGGATTGATGACATCGAAAATATCACCTGCAATGAGTAGGGCATGCGGTTGTTTATTTTTGATTTGTTCGAGTAACCATGCCAGAAATTGTTCATGCTCGTAATGGCGGGAATGGTTATAAAAAAACTGTCCCAAATGCCAATCGGAAGTATGAAAAAAGCGCACGGTCATCGGTGACAGGATTCCTGTTTTTGATTAGAGGATAAGGTAGCATATTCAAACTTGAATTGAGAATGCATCAAAAACCAAAAGCATGATGATATCTGCGGATTAAATTTTATTAAAGAGGAAAAATGATGATTCATCAATATGATGTCAAAATTCGTTGGATTGGAAATACTGGAGAAGGCACAAAAACATATCAATCTTATCAACGTGATTTTATTATTGAAAGTGAAAATAAGCCTGCTATATCAGGTTCATCCGATCCAGCCTATCGAGGTAATCCTGAACGATGGAATCCAGAAGATTTAATTGTTGCAGCAGCATCAGCTTGCCATAAACTTTGGTATTTACATCTTTGTGCAATGAATCATATTTGTGTTGTTGATTATATTGACCATGCATCTGGATTCATGGAGGACACTCACCCTGAAAAACGTGGTCATATCACTCAAGTAATTTTAAAACCGCATATCATATTAAAGACAGGTGCGAATTTGGATATCGCCAATCAACTGCATAAACAGGCACACCATGAATGTATGATTGCAAACTCGGTGAATTTTCCGATCTTATGTGAAGCTTCTTTTGAAGTTGAAGGGCAGAAAAAATAAAGACCGACGATTCGAGTGATGATAAATCGTCGGTCAAAAACTTTAGAATAAGTCTGGCTGCTAACAAAACATACTCTAAAGGATATGTCATAATGAAAGGTCACCGAACATTTGCGGATGCCGTGCAAATTACAATCGGTTGCTGCTGACCTTGTAACCTATATAACGAAGCTCATACCGAAAAGGTTGACAAGGAAATGCAAAAAACTTGAAAAAAACTTAAAATAAATTTTTGAATGCTCAATTTGTGATGAAAATGACCAACTTACGCCGTTATTATTTGTGGTTCTTTGTTATTTGTTTCATTCTCACGCTGATCATGGGCGTGATCGCGGCGCTATTACCTCAAGGTGTTGGTGGAATTATAACGGCTGTGCCTTATTTAGTAGCGACCATATCAGTGCTGTTTCGGTTTTTAAAACAGGAAAAACGTGCGCCTACTCAACAAGAACGTAAAAAGCTGACTTTAGCTTTTACCCTTATTTTTTGGGGCTATAATTTATTGGGTGTTTTACTGGGTCTGACTATATTTTCAATACGTGATCCTGAAGTCTTTCAAAACTTTTTACTTTATTTACAACAGCCCCAATTTATCAGCATCATTTTGATCATGTTTCTGGTGTTGGCAATCCCTTTGTATCTCATCACTTATTGGTTTTATGGCAAACAAGCACAGCGTATGGCGGCAAAAATGTTTGACCCAAAGTAATCCTTAGGTTGCTTAAATTTTATCCATATACTTTTTAGCTGATAATGAGCTGTTCTGTATTTAAGCGCGCAGGAGAGTATGGTGTTGGGTCGGTTAATGTGGGTTGCTCTAGTATTAACTGAGCTAACAACTGTGCAGAAGCGGGTCCCATACATAAGCCATTACGGAAATGTCCGGCATTCATCCATAGATTATTTATCTCAGGTACACAACCGATATACGGAACGCCAGTTGGAGAACTTGGTCGTAGTCCTGCCCATTGCTTTACAATGGGGAATTGAGCCAATTCAGGCACCATTTCTAGACAAGCATCAACAATATTCTGTTGAGTCTTGGCATCTGGCGTAGTATCAAAACCGCAATGTGCCATGCTTGAACCACAGACAATATGACCATCCTGACGCGGAATTAGATACATGACTTTGTTCATGCACATGGTAGGAAGCCAATGAGCAGGGGCTTTAAATAAAACCATTTGTCCTTGTACGGGGTGTACAGGGATGTCTAGATTTAACTGTTGTGCCCAATGTTGACTCCAAGCACCTGCGGCAATCACAAATTGATCTGCATGTATTTTGTTGCCATGTTGATCGATCGCGTACAGCACTTTTTGGCTTTGAATCTGAAATTTTATGATATGTGTTTGTTCAACAAAGTTGACTAAAGGATGCTGCTTTAAATAAGCGACAATAGACTGCAAAAGTCGGGGATTACGAATATTGGAAAGTTCAGGAAAATATATGGCATGTTGAAATTTGGGATCAATCCACGGGTTAATTTGCGCTAAAGCATCATGTTTGAGGTATTCAGCCTGTTGTATCGGTTCCTGATTGCGTTTTGCATAATTTAGACCGATATCGAAATCATCTTCGTCAAAAATCAGCATGCCTGTGTCATGAATTTCAAAATCAATACCTGTGATGGGTAATAATTTTTCGTTCCAAGTCTGATACATGCTTTTGCCATATTGTGCCAGAGTATTGACCGCTTGTGGATAACGCCACGGATACATCGGGGACAGGATTCCACCTCCTGCCCATGAGGCCGCTTGTCCAGCTTGTTGCTGATCAAAGACAGAAACTTGACAACCTTGTTCAACCAGTTCCAGTGCGGTGAGTAACCCACTAATTCCAGCACCAATAATGGCAATATGCATGATAACGTTAAACCATTTTAAAAATTCCCCTCTTTATCAAAGAGGGGGTAGGGGAGATTTTATTTCATCTCTTTCAATTTAAGTGCTGCTTCTTCGGCAAAATATGTCCAGATACCATCTGCACCTGCACGACGACAGCATAGCAATGACTCTAAAATCACGCTATCGGACAACCAGCCATTTTGAATTGCACCTGCCAACATGGCATATTCACCACTGACTTGATAAAGAAATGTTGGAACGCCAAAGGTATCTTTAACTTCACGGACAATATCCAGATAAGGCATCCCCGGTTTGACGATAACCATGTCGGCACCTTCTTGTAAATCAAGCGCAATTTCATGCAAAGCTTCTGCACGGTTGCCAATATCCATCTGGTAGTTGTATTTATTGCCGCCTTTTAAATTGCTTGCGGAGCCAACCGCATCACGAAAAGGCCCGTAAAAGCTAGACGCATATTTGGCTGAATAGGCCATGATATTGGTATAGATAAAACCATTTTGCTCTAAAGCCTGACGGATCGCGCCAATACGTCCGTCCATCATATCGCTTGGCGCGACAACATCTGCACCTGCTTCAGCGTGACTTAAAGCTTGCTTGACCAGACATTCTACGGTTTCATCATTGAGTACATAACCTGTATCATCGATAATGCCATCCTGACCATGCGTGGTATATGGATCTAAAGCGCCATCGGTGATGAGGACCATTTCTGGTAATTCTTTTTTGAGTAAGCGGCAAGTTTCCTGAACCAAACCATCTTCGTGCCATGCTGCTTCTGCGGTTAGACTTTTATCTTCTTGTGGAGTAACAGGAAATAGAGCAAGCTTGGACACGCCTAATTCTAAAATTTGTTCTGCTTTTTTAAGTAATAAATCTGCCGATAAACGCTGGATATTCGGCATACTTGGAATATCTTGACGCTGATTTTGTCCTGGCAAGACAAATACTGGGTAAATGAGATGATGCGGTGTCAGTTGAGTTTCGCTGACCATCGTGCGCAGTTGATCATTTTTACGAATTCGACGCATGCGAGTCGCAGGAAATGCAGGACGATTGAACGTATAAGTCATAACAATCTCAAGCCTCAGTATTAACTTGTGGCGTATTGTAGACCCATAATAGGGCATTTGTACAAGCAGAATTGGCTTTAATTCGGATTTACGGGTATTAGGTGTTTTATGACTGAAGCAAAAAAAACATGGACTGGGCATATTCATTTAGGCTCGAAAACAGAGATTACGGTGATTCTGAGTCAGTTATGTCAGGCATTTAACAGTTCTCCTTTCTTTAAGCACAGTGGCATGACTATGCGTGTCGTGGATGGAGAGATTGAAGCCTATATTGAGATGCAGCCAAATTTGATTGGTAATGTGGCATTTCAGATATTGCATGGCGGAGTCGCAGCGACTTTGCTAGATAGTATTGGTGGAATCGTTGCAATGGGAGAGCTATATAAAAAAGCTGAACCTGAAAATATGCCAGAAACCATCAAAAAAGTTTCACGTTTGGCAACGGTTGATATGCGGGTAGATTATATTGCCCCTGGTCGTGGTGAATATTTTATAGCCAAAGCTGAAGCCCTGCGTTTGGGGCGCAAAGGATGTACCATGCGTATGACCATGAAAAATAATGAGGATAAAATTATTGCGGTGGGCACTGCTTCCTATGCTTACTAATTCTATTCATTGGTCATAGTAAGGCACCTTTTTAGGTGCTTTTTTATGGGCTATATCATGATGGAAACTTGATAAAAATCAGCTTAAGCAAAAATGAACTAATAAGTTATCTTTTTATTATCAAATTATGATTTTTTTGGTTATTCTTGCTTTATTTGAAAATTAACATTGTCAGAAATTTCTTATTTAAGATTAAGTTCAGATTCAGAACTTAGACTGATCGATCGAACTGAAAAAGCTTTGACAATTTCAACCTACTGACTTAGGAATATGCGATGACAAATGCTCAAGATGATGTACAGACAAAAGAGCAGACAGCATCAACTTCTGATGACGCAATGAAATCAAAACGCAAAAAACTACTTACTTATTTTGCACTTATTATCATTATTGCTGCGATTATATATGCGATTTGGGCTGTATTTTTTAATAATTCGATGAGCACAGATAACGCCTATGTTGGAGCTGAAAATGCTCAAATTACCTCTATGGTCAGTGGACAGGTCGCGAAAGTGTTGGTCAGTGATACTGCTCAAGTCAAACAAGGTGATATTCTAGTTGAAATTGACAATCGTGATGCAACGATTGCATTGGCACAGGCAAAAGCTGAGTTGGCAAAGACTAAACGCCAATATCAACAAAGTTCAGCCAATAGTAGTTCTTTGAATTCTCAAGTTATTGTGCGTGATGATGAAATTAACAGTGCCAAAGCACAGGTTGCCAAAGCACAAACTGATGTAGATAAAGCCAAGCAGGATTATGATCGCCGTGCTTCTCTTGCAGCAACAGGTGCGATTTCAAAAGAAGAACTTAGCTCTGCACAAAGCGCATTACATACAGCGCAAGCCAATTTGAATGTGGCTCAGGCAGGGCTGTCTCAGGCTGAATCTAACCGTAAAGCTGCAATGAGTAACTTGGCTGCCAATGATGCTTTAATTAAAGGTACAGATGAAGACACACTTCCAGATGTGTTGGTAGCGCAGGCTAAACTCGAACAAGCACAGCTTGATCTGGATCGTACCGTTATTCGCGCGCCTGTCGATGGCGTCGTCGCTCGTCGTAATATTCAGATTGGTCAGCGGGTCGCACCTGGTACTGTCATGATGAGTATTGTTCCGATTTCTCAGCTTTATGTCGATGCTAACTTTAAGGAAAGCCAACTTGCCAAAGTCCGTGTCGGTCAAACGGCAACTCTGACTTCAGATTTATATGGTGATGATGTCGAATATCACGGTAAAGTCATCGGCTTCTCTGGTGGAACGGGCGCTGCTTTTGCCTTAATTCCTGCTCAAAATGCAACAGGTAACTGGATTAAAGTGGTTCAGCGCTTGCCTGTACGTATTGCACTTGATCCAAAAGAATTGGCTGATCATCCACTACGTGTGGGTCTGTCAATGGAAGCAAAAGTCGATCTTTCTTCGAAGAAGTAATCTATGAGTGCTCAAAATCAGGCTGCAACACGGACACCTTTTGCCGAGTTAAGTGGTGGTCGCTTGCTGCTTGCAGCATTTGTCATCGCTTTGTCCAATTTTATGGTGGTACTAGATACCACTATTGCCAATGTTTCTGTACCGCATATCACAGGTAATCTGGCGGTATCGTCCTCACAAGGGACATGGGTGGTGACCTCCTATGCAGTTGCCGAAGCGATTTGTGTTCCATTAACTGGTTGGCTAGCAAGTCGTTTCGGTACAGTTCGTGTCTTTGTGATGGGGCTGATTGGTTTTACTGTATTCTCATTTTTATGCGGGCTTTCGACCAGTCTTGAAATGTTGGTTTTGTGTCGTATTGGACAGGGCTTGTCTGGCGGGCCTTTGATGCCTCTTAGCCAAACGTTGCTGATGCGTATTTTCCCACAAGAAAAGCATTCTCAAGCGATGGGGCTTTGGGCTATGACCACTGTATTAGGCCCTATTTTAGGTCCTATTTTAGGTGGGTTGATCAGTGATAATTTGTCTTGGCACTGGATTTTCTTTATCAATATTCCTGTTGGTATTATTTGTGTCATGGCGGCTATTCGACTACTATCGGTTGCAGAAACCGACACTGTTCGCTTAAGAATCGATAGTGTTGGCTTATTTCTATTGGTACTGTGGATTGGTGCATTACAGCTCATGCTAGATTTAGGTCATGAGCGGGATTGGTTTAACAATACCAGTATTGTCCTGTTAGCGCTAACAGCGGTTATAGGCTTTATTATATTTCTGATCTGGGAGATGACTGATAAACAGCCAGTGGTCAATCTCTGGATATTTAGGCATCGTGGCTTTACAGTTTCAGTTCTGGCACTGTCCTTTGGTTTTGGGGCATTCTTTGGCAGTATTGTACTGATTCCCCAATGGTTACAAATGAATCTGGGATATACCGCAACATGGGCAGGTTATCTTACTGCCACAATGGGCTTTGGTAGTTTAACCATGTCACCTGTGGTGGCTAAACTTGCAACTAAGCATGATCCACGTGCTTTAGCGAGTTTTGGTCTATTACTCTTAGGCGTTGTAACCTTTATGCGGGCATTCTGGATCACTGATTCAGACTTTATGACATTGGCTTGGCCTCAGATTTTACAAGGCTTTGCTGTACCATTTTTCTTTATTCCATTGTCTAATATCGCGCTTGCCTCAGTTTTACCACAGGAAATAGCCTCCGCAGCGGGATTGATGAATTTCTTAAGAACGATGGCAGGTGCAATAGGCGCGTCTATTGCGGTCACGATTTGGGATGACCATGCAAAAGTCGCACGTAGTGAAATGGTGTCTAGCCTACATGTCGAAGAAACGCAGAATACCTTAATACAGAATGGTTTTAGTCCAGACAGTACATTGGGCATTATTTCTAGTCTAGTGGATAAAGAAGCGATTACTATGTCGGCAAACCATGTGTTTTTGTTATTTGCTTTGGCGTTTGTTTTTGCTGGATTAATTATCTGGTTAAGTCCAAAACCGCAACGCAGTTTACAAGGTCCTGCACCGCACTAAATAAAAAAAATAGGGAGCTTGAGTTCCCTATTTTTTATTCGGCTTAATAAATTTTGACTTTGGTCAGTTTAAACTATTTAAAAGATCAAGATTGGCTTTGAAGATTCAAAATATAGTGAATAAGTGTATCTAATCCAGTTTGTATGGATGGATTCCATTCAAATGAACAATTTAAGCGAATATAGTGTTGATTTGAGTCCGAAATATTAAAAAGAGGGCTAGGAGCAATACCAATATTTTGTGTGATTAATTGTTGGTAAAGTTCCAAACTGTCGATATGTAAGGGCAGTTTGATCCAGAGGAAATAACCACTAGGAAAGCTATAGATTTCACAGCATTGTCCTAAATGCTGTTTTAAATATTGAGTAAAACGCTTTTTGTTTTTTTCCAGACGACGACGTAATTGTCGTAAATGTTTATCGTAATGATGACTAGATACAAATTCAACAAGTGCATTTTGAATCAACGCATTGGCCGAAATAGTACTCATCAGTTGTAAGTGCTGAATTTTTTCCGAATATTTTCCTGCATACACCCAACCGACACGAAATCCTGCTCCCAATGTTTTTGAAAAAGAAGAACAATGCAAAACTAGATTGCTACGATCAAAATACTTCATGGACAAGGGCTTATTCATGCCATAAAAAAGTTCTTCATAGACATCATCTTCAATTAAATGAATTTGATGCTCATGTAAGCGTTTGGCAATTTTATACTTAATGTCGTCGCTGACTGTAAAACCGATTGGGTTTTGTGCATTCAACATAAACCAGCAGACTTTGATCGGATAATGTTGAATAACTTGTTCAAATGCTTGTAGATCAAAACCAAATGTAGGATGTTCGGGTAAGGTAATGACTTTTAAGCCTAAACGTTCTGCGGCCTGCCAAGCACCATAAAAAGTAGTTTGTTGTAATAAAATATAGTCACCAGGCTGAGTAAGTGCCTGTAATGATAAATTTAAGGCATCCAGACCACCTGAGGTAATCACGATATCATCTGCATCGGTTGCGATTCCTTGCATGGCGTATCGTTGCGCAATGATTTTACGTAAAGCAAGGTTTCCAGGTGGAAGATTGGTGGTTTGATCATAACTTTTTTGATCACGTGCTTTTTGGCTGACCATTTGTAAAAGTTTGGTGGGTGTCAGTAAATGATGATCTGGAAATGCTGAACCGAACGGAAGAATATCTTTAGATTGAATAGATTTTAAATATTTAAATACCAAAGAGTTAATCTCTATTTTGGGATTCAAAGATACGATTGTTGTGGAATGAGGCATTTGTGCTTTTAAATGTTCAGCGATGAAATAACCTGATTTTTCTTTAGAATAAATTAAACCTTGTGCCTCAAGATCCTGATAGGCATTCATGACCGTCATAAGACTAAAACCAGAAATTTCAGCCTGCTCGCGTAAAGAGGGCAGTTTGGTATGTGCTGACCATGAACCATTTTCAATAAGTCGTTTTAAATATTGTGCAAGCTGTTCAGATTTGTACATCGTGATGAAAATCAGCGCCTAAAAATAAAAGATAGAGTATATCGATGATAAAGTGAACCAAAAAAATAGATCAGATCTAATACTTTTCGATATAAAAAATAGAATTTTATAACAGTTGGACTTAATACTTATGGATCTGTTATATTTTTTTCAGCATATTCTGTGTCTACTTATTCACCCTTTTTAAGTTAACAATAGCTTTATTCAAGATGTGATGAATTTACTCGATGATCTACTGAAGCATTTTGATCAAAGAAGGTAGAGGTAATGCATGTTTAAGACTGAAGAACTCAATCAACTGTTGCAGATTTTTTTAGAGCAACAGCCATCTCAAGAGATGCAACAACAGCTTCTACACAAATATGTCAATCTTGAAGCAACTATTTTACGTGCTAAAGTCCTTAGAAGTTTATCTTCTAATAGTTCAGTTTATATTATTCAGTCCGCAGTTGGGTGGGATGATTTTGATATTGCTTATCTTTTTTCTCCGATTATTCTGTCCAACTTAAATAAAAAAACCATTTATACTACGCCATTAACAGCAGCAATTACTCATATGCTGGAATCTTATTATCAAGTCAAAACAAAGAATGCGGTTAATATTGATCATGCACTAGAAAGTTTAAACTTATATCTGGATATTTTTGAATGTGCAGATGAAATTGATTTTTTGTTTTTAAGTTTTATTAAAGCAATCTGTCGTGCTGATGTCTCAAAAATATTTATTATATCTAAAATGAAAATTGATTTTAGGATTTTAAATCAAATTAATCAATTTTTAGATGTTGAAATTTATCTTGTTCAGACACAATTTCATGATATTGCTTTTCATACCAAGCAAATAGATCAGAAGAAATTATTCTTTAAAGTGAAAGACGAGTTGCACCGAAATTTTTGTCACGATTTTTCTAAAATGAATGCAGAATTACTGGTGCTGACACATGGTTTTAGTCAAAAACAGGCACATCATTTGATTGAAGATATGTTTTACTCAGAGCATCTTTTTGAAAAAATTTCAGTTTACTCGGAATATATTCAAACACAGATTCAAAATGAAAATATCCTCAAACTCTCTCGCCATTCTACTATTTCCTTTTAACACTAAAGGTCTTTAGGAGTACTCCTCATGCAAAAAGATAAATCGCATTTTCCTTTTATCACAGTCGGAATCAGTATTTTACTTGGATGCTTATTTCTTGTTTTTTTCTATCTGGCTGTTAGTAATGAACCTGAATATATGCCATCTCAGCAACAAAAAAATGCTCTGGTAAAACATGAATGATGCTTTGTGAAAGGTTTGTTTGAAGTTGTATCTTTTATACAATTTTTTTTAAAGTTGTATTCTCGTTATATAGATAACCATTAGGGTGAAAGAGATGAGTTTTTTAAAGCAAAAAAATAAAGCAAGTTTTGTATTTTTTATTATCACACTTTATGCTTTTTTAGGATTTGGTATTGGTTATATTATCTGGGAATATATGTTGTGAGTATTTCTGTTTAATTGATTCTATAAATAGAAATACTCTTTTATTGCTAAGTTTGAAACAGTTTTTTGTTAGAGTAAATAACTGAGTAGTTTAATCTCATCCATGACTGCCTTACATGCAGGTGTTAAATATCCATGTTTGGAAAGTGAAAGTGAAATATAACGTTTCAGTTCGGGGCTTATAATTTTACTGGCTTGAATCGGTGTATATTGAGAAGCTTTCATCAATGCTTGAGGCCCAAGCATGGTATAAATGCCTGAAGTTGAAACCAAATGAGTTTGTAAGCTAATGGAATCTGCTTCAAATACGATATTAAGTTCAAGCCCGTGTTCATATGCCATATGGTCTAAAAAGTTTCGCCAGTTACTCGGACGGCAGAAAGTCACCAAAGGCAAGTGAGTTATTTCTTTAAATTGAATTTCTTTAGATTGAGTTAAAGCATCCGCATGACATCCCACCAGATAAGTATCTGCTTCTGTTAAATAAATATCTCCCTGTTTTGGCGTAGGATTAAAACGATAGAGAATCGCGAGATCGACACTGCCATCTTCCAGCCATTTTTCTAAATGTACCCCTTGACCTTCACGTACGGACAATTTGATTAATGGATATTTTTGTTTAAGTACTTGATAAAGTGTGGTGAGAAGCGGATGAGCCGTTGAAGGCAAACTTGCAATTCTAACGGTGCCAATAGGGGTATCGGTGGAATGTAAAATCTCATTGTTGAGTTGTTCTGTGACGTTTAACCACGAGCGAATTTTAGGTAATAGATGTTGCCCCAAGTCGGTGAGCTCCACGCCACGACCTGTACGATTAAATAGCCGTCCGCCGCATTGTGTTTCCAGTTCATTCATCTGCCGACTAATTTGTGGTTGGTTACTGTTATGTAAGGTTGCAACTTTGCTCAAACTACCAAGTTCAACGGCATCTAGAAATATTTTCCATAAATCATAATTCATCGATTTGTCCTAAATCGTATTATTTATTGGGTATACATTTTTAGTATAACTGAAATTCAAGAATTGGGAATTCTCACATAACCGCTGGCTTCCTATACTCCAGTCATGTTCTCTAAAACCTGTTCTGAATCAGATTAAATTCAAAAAGAGAATGTTTAATTACACTGTATAGGAAGTACGATCATGAGTTTAGATTTACGCGGATTAACCCCAGCACCTGTAACGCCTTTTACCCGTGATGGTCAAGTTGACCACGATGCTATTCAACGCTTAGGTTCATGGCTAGGTAGTATTGATGGTGTGAAAGGTCTTGTTGTTTTAGGACATGCGGGAGAAGGAACTTTTTTATCTCAAAAAGAACAAATGCAAGTCATCGAAAGTTTTGTCAAATCTGTCGATGATAAAATTCCCGTAATCGCAGGTATTACGCTTGAGGGAACTTCGGTTGCAGCAGAAGAAGCAAAACGTGCAGTAAGTGCAGGTGCATCGGCAGGCTTGATTTATCCATCACATGGTTGGTTGCGTTTTGGTTATCAGAAAGGTGCTCCACAGGATCGCTATAAAGCCATCTATGAAGAAAGTGGTTTACCATCGATTTTATTCCAATACCCAGATGCCACTAAAGCAACGTATGATTTAGAGACTTTGCTCGATATTTCAGCACAACCAGGCGTATTCGCCATGAAAAACGGTGTGCGTAATATGCGTCGCTGGGATGTTGAGATTCCAATTATTCGCCGTGAACGTCCAGATTTACAAGTTTTGACCTGTCATGATGAATATTTGCTGCATACCATGTTTGATGTAGATGGTGCGTTGGTTGGCTATGGCAATATTGCACCTGAACTGTTGATTGAATTGATCAATGCAGGTAAGGCAAAAGATTATGCTAAAGCACGTGCTATTCACGACCAACTTTTACCTGTAACCCGCAATGTTTATCATCGTGGTTCACACATGGAAGGTACAGTTGCACTCAAACATGCTTTGGTCGCGCGAGGTATTTTAGATCATGCAACAGTTCGTTCGCCATTACTTCCTTTGGCGGAGGGTGCTGAACAAGAAATCCATGAAGCTATGCGTCAAGCTGGAATTGGCAAGGTTGATTTAAAACAAGCGGTTGCTTAAATCGCATACGGGCTAGCATATACGCTAGCCTTTTTTTCCTGTACGCTGCCTGAAGCAAAAAATCGGGTATGTCGCTTAAAAATAATGATAAAAAAACATACGAATCTTTTGCGACAGGTGGTTGCGAGATAAATAACAAAAACTACGAGGAATGTAGTTGATAAGGAGAATGGAGATGACAAATCTAGCGGATGTAGAACCAATTAGTCATCATCAAAAAAATGCAGAAATTATTGCCAGACTTGAGCGACTGCCTGTTACTCGGCGTTTGCAATTCATGCGAATTACCATTGGTATAGCAACTTTTTTTGATGCTTATACTGTTCTGGCAATTGCCTTTGCAATGCCACAATTAATTTCAGAATGGCATCTAACACCTGCATATGTCGGTGCAATTATTGCAGCAGGTTATGTGGGGCAACTGGTGGGTGCTATTTTCTTTGGTTCCCTTGCCGAGAAAGTTGGACGCTTAAGGGTGTTGTTTTTTACCATTATGTTGTTTGTAGCAATGGATATTGCCTGTCTGTTTGCATGGAGCGGATTATCACTTTTAGTTTTCCGCTTTTTACAAGGTGTTGGGACAGGGGGCGAGGTTCCTGTTGCCAGTGCTTATATCAATGAGTTTATTGGTGCTGAAAAACGCGGAAAATTTTTCTTGCTCTATGAAGTTGTTTTTCCTATGGGATTGATGTTTGCTGGAATGGCAGCATTTTTCTTGATGCCGATTTACGGCTGGAAAGTCATGTTTATTGTTGGGCTTATTCCATCTTTATTGGTGATCCCTTTAAGATTTTTCTTACCTGAATCTCCACGCTGGCTGGCTTCAAAAAAACGTTTTGATGAAGCAGATAAAGTCGTCAAGATCTTTGAAAATGGTGCAATCAAAAGTGGTAAGACATTACCAGAGCCTGTAGTGAGAGATATTAATCCTCAAGCAATGGCAAAAACAGATTGGCGTGAACTGTTTCAAGGAATTTACCGCAAGCGTACTTTTACCCTTTGGGGAATGTGGTTCTGTGTATATATGGTCAATAACGCCATGATCACTTGGCTACCATCTCTATATAAACAACACTTCGGTTTATCCTTACAAACCAGTCTGGGCTATGGTTGGATTACATCTGGTGTTGGTGTGATTGCCTCGATTATCTGTGCATTAATGATTGATAAAGTTGGACGTCGACCTTGGTACAGTGCTGCATTTTTCTTAGCTGTAATTCCGTTAATGAGTCTATCTGTATTGGGCGCAAAATCTGCGATGGAAGTGGTGATTCTTGCGACCTTAAGTTACGCCATTTTGCAAACGATTTCATTTTCTTTGTATCTCTATGCAGCAGAGCTTTATCCAACACGGCTTCGTGCCATGGGAATTGGTTTTAGTACCGCATGGTTACGTGCAGGCTCTGCCATCGGACCAGTCATGGTGGGTTTAGTGGTCGGCGGTTATGGAATCCAATATGTCTTTAGTGTTCTTGCTGTAGTCGCTTTGGTTGGTGGACTGGTGACTTTCTGGTTTGCTATTGAAACCAAAGGTCAAGTTCTCGAAAAACTCTCTCCTTAATTCTTCATTTTCTATAAAAATTGCCTAACGATCTTGTTAGGCAAAGCCCTTATTCATGCTAAAAAAAGGAAATTTTAAATGCATAAATATGTGTTATGTGGAGCCGTGAGTCTGATTTTTTGTAATTACGCTTATGCACAGCTTCCGTCAGAATTCGGTAGCCTAGAATTAAAATTGAATACGCGATATTGGAATGATGAAGGTATCGCCCATGCAACACTTTTAAATCCAAATCCATCTAAAGTTGGTTACGAACAAAGTGCGCTTGGAATGGAGTTGAACTATCGTTCTATTTATTTGTGGGATCGTATTGGATTTGATGCTTCTCTTTATGCAGTCACTAAATTATTTGATTCAGGCAAAGCAACAGCCCAACTTTTAGAAGTGGAAAACAACGGTAAGTTGGCACAAAACTTTGCCACTTTAGGGCAGTTTAATCTCAAGGCAAAACTTGGTGAAGTGGGTGAGATTAGGTTAGGACGACAATTACACGACTCTTTACTCCTCAAAAGCACCAATAATCGTGCTGTACCCGATACATTTTCTGGCGCAAGTGGTCAATTTAAAGTGACGGATCATCTACAAAGCTATATTGCCTATTATGATCGCTGGAAACCGCGAAGCATGGACACATTTGAAAAACTGGTGACAGACAGTAATGAGCATATTTCTTATGTCGGGATTTTGGGGGCAAAATATCAATATCAAAAATGGAACATTAGCGCTGAATATTTAACAAGCCATGATTACATCGAAAAATATGGAATAACTGCTCAATATAAGTTGCCATTTCAAAATATGACTTGGATTTTAAGTAGCGGTGCTTTTTTTTCACGTGATAATGGTGATTTATTTAAATGTGGTGCTGAAGCTGATTTGGATTGTGTAAAAGGACAACCGTTGAACAATCGAGGTAATGGTTATTTTATAGATGTTAATTGGGTTCGTAACTCTCTGGAAGTCGGTGCGGCGATTTCTAAATTTGATGGATTTTGGATAGAAGATAATTTTTCCACACGTTCTGATCGCAACAATATACTTACACAAGATCATGGGACAAATCCTTTTCCAACGTCTTCCGTTATTGGACCTGACTTTACCAATAATGATGAAACGGCTATCGCCCTTCGACTTAAATACGATTGGAAAGATCATGTGAAAGGGTTAAAAACAGAGGCAAAATATATTTATGGCTTTGGCGCACATCAAAGTAACATCAGCAGTGATATTGAAGGAAAAGAGCGTTTTTATGATCTGACTTTTAGTTATAGTTTGCCGATGATAAAAAATTTAGACTTACGCTATTCATATTTGCATTATGAGTCGAAATTTGATCAGGGCAATCTAGGTGAAAAAATAAATGGCATGACACGTAAAGACTGGGATCAACATCGATTTATGCTTAATTATCGTTATTCTTTCTAAGTAAATAAAAATCTTTTAAGTTGAGTTCTTAAAAGATTTTTATATTTTTTGGATTGATTTCTCATCGGGTCTTGGTGCTTAGCATAAACCACGTTAAACAATGCTTCGGTTCAGATTGATAAAGTAAAAATAACTGAACTAAGCGGATGAGAAAATATTTTAAACTTGATAAAAAATAATTCTATGCCATAAGAGTTTTAGTTGTACTTCTTTAAGATTTCCAGAAATTTTTCTAGTTCCTGTTCATTGTATTGATCTTCCAGAACATGCATTTTTAGATGCTGTTCTACCAATTCATTCATTAAACCATTGATTGCGCCACGGATAGCAGCCACTTGTTGCAATACGGCGATACAAGAAACATCTTCATTGGTCATGGATGTATGTATGGCATTCATTTGTCCTTGTACACGTTTAATGCGATTTAAGATTTTGCGGTTGTCATGCAGATGGCTCATAGACGAACTCAAATAATTTAAATATACTCTGGGGGAGTATATTGGATTTCTAAAAAAATGACGAATAATATTTTACTAGACAAACATCATCATCAATTTGATAAAGGCAATCCATTAGCGCAAAAGAAAATTCTATGGGCGACCATACTGACAGGTGTCATGATGATTGCTGAAATTTCTGGCGGTATGATATTTAACTCAATGGCGTTATTGGCAGATGGCTGGCATATGAGTTCTCATATGGTGGCACTTGGTTTGGCTTATCTTGCATATCGTGCTGCGCGTTATTATTCAGAAGATTCTAGATTTTGTTTTGGAAGCTGGAAGATCGAAGTTCTGGCAGGTTATAGCAGCGCCATATTGTTGATGGTGGTTGCATTGGTAATGTGTTTTAGTTCGATCGAAAGGTTATTCAATCCAGTCACTATTTATTATAACGAAGCCATCTGGATTGCGGTGGTGGGTCTAATGGTTAATCTGATCTGTGCATGGCTCTTACATGATGATTACTCACATCATCATCATTCACACCAACACCATGCCGACCATGATCATTCACATCATCACGAGCATCAGGACTTAAATCAAAAAGCCGCTTTTATCCATGTCGTTGCCGATGCCGCTACTTCTGTACTGGCAATTGTCGCTTTATTTGCAGGTAAATATTTTGGCTGGAATTTTTTAGATGCAGTGCTAGGGATTTTAGGTGCAGTTCTTGTAGCAAAGTGGTCATGGGGCTTAATCCGACAAACTGGTAAAATTCTTTTGGACGCTGAAATGCAAGAGCCTGTAGTAGAAGAAATCAAAGAAGTGATTGAGCAGATTGATAGTACGATTAAGCTTAATGACTTGCATGTGTGGCAAGTCGGGAAAGGGAAATTTGCCTGCATTTTGTCAGTTCAAACAGCCAATTCATTGTTAACCCCTAAACAGATCAAACAGGCTTTATCCGTTCATGAAGAAATTGTACATGCCAGTATTGAGATTAACCCACTACATCAAGATGATTTAAAATTGGCTGAAACCTATTAATGCCAAAATGTGTGGTTTTAGTTCTATTTTTCTAATGTGTAAGATATGTGATTTTGATTAATTTGATTGTTTAAAGCTCAAAGTCACTTTTAAACCACTTAATAGTTCTGAACTGTCTAGTTGTAAGCTTGCATCAATCGCCTGTAAAGCTGACTGTACAATTGATAATCCCAGTCCACTGCCAATCGCTTGATGCTGCGTTTCTGTCAGGCGAACAAAGCGTTGCATGACATGATCATATTGTTCTGGGGCGATGCCATTACCACTATCGTGAATTTCAACATAACATTGTTTATCTTCACCAAGATACAATTTAATCAATACTAGACTTTGTGTTGGGCTATATTTAATTGCATTATCAATCAAATTGATCAAAATGCTATCTAGAGCATTGCTCGTTGCCAATATATCTAGCTGTTCTTGCGAATTTTGAGTTTCTACTTGTATATCAATATTTTTGTGATGTGCATTGGTTAGTAATTGTCCCACGCTACGGCGAGTAGCATCAATCAAATTCAATTTTTCCAAAGGTTCATGCTGTTGTACTTCCTGATGTGCCAAAGACATTAATTGCTCGACCAGATGCGTCATTCTATTCAGACTTTGTCTTAAGTCGCTCAAGTTTTCGTTATATGTTGAACTATTTCGCTGTGTCTTCATCAGCAGTGAACTTTGCAGATTCAATGCTGTTAAAGGCGTTCTTAATTCATGTGCAGCGTTAGCAACAAAAAGTTGCTGTTGCTTTTGGGCGGTTTCAATTCTTTTAAACAAATAATTTAACTCATTGATGGCAGGTGTAAGCTCAATGGGTAAATCCTTGACGTGAATTTCTGATAAATCTTGATAATTCCGCTGTGCAAAGGTCACGCTTAATTCATCAATGGATCTTAAGTGATGACGGATTAGGCGATAAACCGCATAAATTCCAAATGGCATAAATAACAGATATGGAATGAGCATATTAAATGCCAGTTCTTCTGCCAGATGACGTCGGACTTTAATGAGCTGACTAATTTGAATTTGCTTATCGGGGAGAGGCAATACATAAATCTTTAATTCACCCCGAGAGGTTTTGTGTTTAGAAAAGTGAGCCGAAGTTGAATAGGGTAAAAGATAGTTATGTTGCTGACTTAATTTCTCAAGTTCTTTTTTGGGAATGATATCGATAAAAACATCAGTTTCATCATATCTGGCTTTAGGATCAAAGTGGGAAAGTCGGTTTGAAAGATTATTTTTATCCAGAAATTCTGCCATTTCTTGCATTTGCCGATTGATTACTTCCTGTGATTCTTCAAGGGCAATACGATAGGCAGAAATTCCAATGATAATCAGTAAAATAATACTGAAAATCGAAATGCTCCATGACATCCTCGTACTCAGAGGTTGGTCATGGTAAATCTGCCAGAGTTTAGTGAAAGAAGTCTGCATCTAAACATCTAACCTGAAGTTTTTGGAGTATCTATACAGTAACCCAAACCACGTACTGTACGAATAAAATCCTTGCCTAATTTATATCTGAGGTTATGGATATGTACCTCAATGGTATTGCTGTTGATTTCAGTATCCCAGTCATAAAGTTTTTGTTCTAGCATCTGTCTGGTAAATATCTGATTGGGATACATCATCATTGGTTCTAAAATTGCCCATTCTTTGGCTGAGAGTTCAATTTTCTTTTTGCCTTTGAGTACACGATGAGTATTTGGGAAGAGCTGAACATTACCCACTTTAAAATGAATTTCTTCAAGCGAATTATAGTTGCCTCGACGTAAAACTGACTCAATTCTTGCAATCAACTCATCAAAGTCATAAGGCTTAACAATATAATCATCCGCCCCAAGCCTTAAACCCTGAATTTTATCTCGACTTTGATCTCGCGCACTAATAATAATGACTCCCATCTTATTCATATCGACTTGCTTACGAATATGCCTTAGCACCTCAAGCCCTTCTAGTTCTGGTAGTCCAAGATCTAAAAGTACAATGTGATAAGTTTGACCAAATAAATAATCCAGTGCTTCTAATCCTGTTTTGGCCCAGTCAATTTCAAAGTTTTCATGTTCGAGAAGTTGATAAGTCGACTTTCCAACCATCAAGTCATCTTCGATATATAAAATACGAATCACCTTAAACACTACCTCTGCATTGTGCGAGTAAATCGAGTTGTCGGTTTAATACTCTGGTTTGAATATTTAACATGTTCAGCAAAGTTGGGAATAAATTATCTTGACTCACTGCATGATCCTTTTGCTGACTTAAACAATGCTGAATTTTTTGGTGATCAGGCCATTGCTGCGATACCCAGAATAGCATTGGAATATGAGTCTGTTCTTTAGGGGCCATAAAATAAGGCGTTCCATGTAAATATAAACCGCTTTCGCCTGTCGACTCTCCATGATCTGATAAATAAATTAATCCTGTAGGCAGCCCCGTGTTTTGTAATACATGGATGGTACTTGCCACGATATGATCAGTATATAAAATGGTATTATCATACGTGTTAATTAATGATTGATGATCGCAATTTTGAATATTATTGGTTTCACATGCAGGTAGAAATTTTTTGAATTCATCAGGATAACGTTTGTAATAGGCAGGGCCATGACTGCCCATTTGATGTAAGACAATCAACTGATTATGTTTTAAATGTTTAGTATCAAGTTGCTTCAGATAATCAGAGAGTGCTGCCACTAAAGCGCCATCATGACACTCACCATTACCACACCATTTTTTGTATGCAGGTTCATCTTTAGGAGAAATATAATTTTTTATTCGGTCACAAGTGCCTTTACAACCCGAATTATTATCAATCCAAGTCACTTGATAACCCGCTCTTTGAGCGATATCCAGTAAACCTTCGCGGTGTGCAGCTAAAGCCTCATCATAATTTTTTCTTGGCATTCCTGAAAACATGCAGGGAACAGAAACAGAAGTTTGTGTTCCACATGAGGATGCCTGCGCAAAATTTACAATATCAAGCTGACTTAATTCGGGATTTGTGACTTTAGCATAGCCATTTAAACTAAAGTTTTGTGCGCGCGCCGTTTCACCGACCACCAATACCATAATTTTTGCGGATTGTTGAATTGCATGGCTGACTTGATGAGCATCTTGGCCATATGGAATTAAGGGCAAGTTCTGGCTTTTTGCATTCTTATGTGCATAACTCCAACTGCTTGATAAGATATTTAACGGTGAAATTTGTGCTTTCAACTCACGATTTTCCCGAAAAATAGGTGCGTACTGACTATAGAATGAAAATAAACCCAGACCTATGATAAATAAGGCGATCATTAGGCTGATCGATTTATCCAAGAAAAGATATTTTATATTTTTTGCAGGTTTAATTTTGATGTAAAAAACAAAAATTAAAGGTAAAACAATGGTTTTAACTAACCACAATAAAAAAGGAAAGGACAATAAATCAAACGCTTCTTGTGCATCGGTTTGTACGATGTTTTGTACTTGATCGGATGTAATATTGACACCCAACTGATTCACAAAATAAGATGAAAATCCTGTTAATATAATTAAGACCGTCGCAAATGATTTAGCCGAGTGTTGCCAACTAAATAGCTGTAAAACGAAAAAATAAAACCCACTTAAGATTAAAAACGTCACAAAAATAAATGAATATTGGATAAATCCTGAAAATGAACTAAAAGAGGAAAGATGCTCATAGAAGCCAATATTGGTAAAACTGGCTAGCCAACAGGCCACCAGAATATTAAACATTCTAAGAGAAAGAGAGATTCGTTTAAGCCCAAACAAAGTAGCCATACGTATTATTTCATGTATTTGATGCGGATGTCTTATTTAAAACTGATAAGATTAAGGAATGATTAGATAAAATTTTATTTAAAATCAATGGTTAATTCTATTTTTGCTAATCTTGTGACTGATAAAAAGTGTCTTCAAATACTCAGGCCAATAGATTTTCCATAATTTATAAATGAGATAATCAATCAGCCATGACCACCATAATGCCCATAAGTTATGGCTTAAAAAATGTGCACCTCGCAGCATTTGAACCGTACTCATAAGAATACCCATGTTTAAGGCAAAAATTAATCCATATCTTGCCAACTGCGGATAAAAAGGACGGTAAGCAAAATATAAAATCAGTAAAGAAAATCCCGCAGAAGCATGACCTCCTGGAAAACACTTCCCACGTGAACTTAATGGTTTGAGCCAGTCGATCTGTTCTTGATTGATTTGCAAAAGTGTCCACGGGCAAGCATGGATCGATTGTGATTTTAATAAGCCAATAAATGCAACAGAAATCGACATACCCAATACCACAACACCACAAATAGAACGAAGTGGGGAGAGTGATTTTTGAATTGTCAGTTTAATCCAGAGTATGAAATGTATCAGTGCAATAGCAATGACAAGATTCTTTAAGAACTCATGTCCAACCTTAACCAAAAACCTATTTTCTTTTAGGTAATATCCCGAATGATTGACCCACGGAAGGCTTAGCATCTGATCGATTGATCCCGCAACAGGAATAAAAATGAACATGAATAAAGCGGTTAAGAACAATAAAATAATATTGAAACGATCAAATTTTTCCAGATGCAAAGCCACTTTTACAAGATTCCTAAGAAATATCTACTCTTAGAATAAATAGGATAGATTAAGCTTTTCTGAGAAAATAGCTTATTTTTTTATATTGTATTTCAATTGGTTATTTTGGTTTTACTAATATTTAATCGTTTCTGAGTCTAATTAGGACAAAGGTATGACTTGAATCTTTGTGGTATTTCACATGGCAAAATTTATATAAAGGCAATCAAATCATTTTATGCCTAACTCCAAATCAGATCATATAAACTTCGATGAGCGCGAGTGGCTTATCAATCTTATATCTGCTTTCGTTTATAACTTGAAATAAAGTTTTATTTTCAAACCATGTAAGATTTCTGAACGGTCTAATTGGATGGTGGCTTGGATAGATTCCAGCGCAGATTGTACGATGGAAAAACCAAGTCCACTGCCGATGCTCTGAGACTGAGTTTCAATCAATCGTACGAAACGTTGCATCACATGCTCATATTGTTCAGGAGCAATACCTCGACCACTATCATGAATTTCAACCAAAATCCTATCTGGTTGCTCACATAATTTAATCAAAATTTGACCATGTTCGGGGCTGTATTTAATCGCGTTATCAATTAAATTGAGGAAAATACTTTCTAATGCGCTGATTGTCGCCTGTACTTCTAATTTTTCGTTAAAATTATCGATATTAACCTGTACATCAATATCTTTTTTTCGAGCATTAGCAAGTAACTGACCTGTGCATTGGCGAATAATTTCAAGCAAATTGACATGTATTAATGCTTCATGAGAGAGCGCCTCCTGATGTGCCAAACTCATGAGTTGATGAACCAGATGTGACATTCTTTTTAGATTTTGATCTAGATCATCAATATTTTCTTGGTAAAAAGGGCTGTCTTTGGGGGTTTTAATGAGTACAGCAGTTTGTAAACTTAATGCAGTCAGTGGCGTTCTAAGTTCATGTGCTGCATTGGCGATAAACTTTTGCTGCTGTTGTTGAGCAGCTTCAATTCTTTTAAATAAATAATTTAATTCATCAATAGCAGGTGTAATTTCTACAGGAAGGTCTTTAACCTGAACTTCGGATAAATCATTGTAATCGCGTTGTGAAAAAGTTGTCTTTAAATCTGCAAGTGGTCTTAAATGATAACGAATCAGAAAATAAACAGCTAAAATGGTAAAAGGCATAAAAATAAAATAGGGGATTAGCATGTTAAATGCCAATTCACGAGCCAGATTTTTTCGTACAAAAACTAACTGACTAATCTGGATTTGTCTATCCGTGAGCGGTAAAACATAGGCCACAATTTTACCGCGACTGCTATTTTTTCTTATAAATTGGGGATGATCCAGATGATCGACCAGATAGTTATGATTTTTGATTAGAATGGGTAATTGATCGAGATCAACAATATCAATAAATACATCTCTTTCACCATAGCGACGGTGAGGGTCGAAGTTAGAAAGTCGATGTGCAATGTTGACACTGGCAAGGAAATCAGCCATCTCTTCCATTTGTTTATCAATCACTTCCTGTGATTCTTCCAATGCAATCCGATAAGCGGAAATTGCAATTAAAATCAGTAAAATGATACTTAAAATAGAAATACTCCAAGTCATTCTCGAACTTAGAGGTTGTTTTTTATAGAGATGAATCAGTTTAGTAAAAATCATCCTTTTCCTGTTTTTATCGGGTTTCAATACAGTAACCCAGTCCTCGTACTGTGCGAATCAAATCTTTACCCAACTTTTGGCGTAATTTATGAATATGGACTTCAATAGTATTACTATTCAGCTCAACATCCCAGTCATAAAGCTTTTGTTCGAGTGCCTGCCGTGAAAAGATCTGGTCAGGATACATCATGAGGGGTTCCAGAACTGCCCATTCTTTGGCAGAAAGTTCAACGGCTTTTCCTTGTTTTAATACTTTGCGAGTCTTTGGAAACATTTGAGTATCTCCAACTTCAAAGCAGATTTCCTCAATCGTGGTCAATTTACCTCTGCGAAGGACGGATTCAATTCTCGCCACTAACTCATCAAAATCGTAAGGCTTTACAATATAGTCATCCGCCCCTAGTCTAAGTCCCTGAATTTTATCGCGACTTTGATCCCGTGCGCTGATAATAATAACACCTAATTGTTTTAAATCAGTTTTTTTACGGATATGTTTCAGAACCTCTAAACCTTCTAATTCAGGTAGACCAAGATCAAGTAAAACCAGATGATAAACATGATTAAAAAGTAAATCTAAAGCTTCAAGTCCTGTTTTGGCCCAATCAACATTAAATTTTTCATGTTTTAATAATCGAAAGGTTGATTTACCAATCATGAGATCATCTTCGATATAGAGTATCTTTATCACGAAGCACCTGTATCAAGTTTAATTTTATAAAAGGGGATACATGGGAAGAATAGTGGCATATATGGCATGATGATTATAATTCTGCCCATTTACGCATTAGATTATGATATAGGTTGGTGAGTTTGATTACCTCCTGATGTTTATCCCCTAATTGTATCCGAAGATTTTGGATTGTTTGATCTAGATTGAATAACATATAACGTTCTGCATCATCCCTGACCATACTTTGAACCCAAAAAAATGAAGCAATACGACAACCAGCAGTGACGGCAGTCACTTCATGTAAACTGGTCGATGGATATAAGATCATATCACCTGCGGGCAGTTTCACCTCATGGAAACCATAGGTATCTTCAACGACTAAATCACCACCTTCGTATTCATCTGGCTCACTGAGAAATACTGTACAGGACAAATCAGTCCTTAAACGTTCATTACTTCCTCTAATCCGCCGAATCGAATTATCAACATGAAAACCAAATGCTTCATTATTTTCATATCGATTAAAAAGCGGGGGAATAATATCCAGTGGAACGGCAGCAGATAAAAATAACGGATGCTGCCCAAGTGACTCTAAAATAATATTACTTAAGTGATGAGTTAAAGGGTGATCTTCTGGAAGTTGCTGGTTTTGTTTCACTGTGGCTGAAAGTGTTCCTGCGGTGACTTTCCCATTGACCCATTCAATCTTATTCATTTCTTCACGAAAATATTGAACCTGTTCTTTGCTTAAGACATTTGGAATATGGTGAATCATTGTAATACCTGCCAGATGATCAGCTTATATTGAATGAAAAATAAAATAGCCTCCTAGAGAGGCTATTTTATTTTAAATCCCATAATCTAAATATGGAATTAGTACTTAAAGTTTAATGCCACTACAGCACTACGGCCTTCTGCTTCAGTTGCATAATGAGATGCATAAGCTTTTGTAAAATAACGTGTATCAGATAGGTTATTTACATTCAACTGTAAGTTGATGTTTTTGTTAATATCGTAGCGAACCATTGCATCATAACGTACATAACCCGGTACCCATTTTTGGATCGCTGCAGTATTCGAACCATAAACTTTATCCATTGCAACTGCGCCTGCACCAACAGTCAACTGAGGTAACACGTTATAAGTTGTCCAAAGTGTTGCGCTATTTCTTGGCACATTGGTTAACTGGCGACCTTCGTTAATCACGACATTATAAGCAGCTTTTACCAGTTCGCTATCCATGTAGGTATAACCAGCACTTACTGCCCATTTATCGGTAATATTACCGTTTAGACCTAACTCAATACCGTCAACTTTACTTTCACCTGCATTGGCCGTGGTGTTGGCATCAATCAAGATACGGGTATTTTGTTTTTCTGTACGGAAAATAGCTGCGGTTGCACTGAGCTTTTTATTGAACAGATCCCATTTTGTACCCACTTCAATCGTACGTGCTTTTTCAGGTGAAAGATCTTTAATTGCATTTGATGGTGCCGTTTCAGAAGATTCACTTGAGTCAATACCTACAGGTGTTGCTGAAGTTGCATAGCTTGCATAAATAGCACTGTTTTCTGTAGGTTTAAAGGTTACACCTGCGTTCCAGCTCCAGTAATCAGAATCACTTGATAAAGATGTTGGATCTGCAAGGGTGGTTACCCCTGTAGCAGCAATCGTTTTATAAGTGGTTAACTCAGTTTCGAACTTATCCCAACGCGCACCCAGATCAACTAACCATTTTGGACTAATTTCAATGTTATCCATAACATAGAAAGATGTAGTTTCGGTTGTTGTGTTACTTGCTTTTTCAACAGGTGTAATTGTACCGAGGAAAGCATTGCTTGAATTTGGATTAAATGTTGAGGTACACCATGCATCATTTGTGGTACACGTGTTATTAAATCCAGTGGTTGATATTCCTGTATATCCTGGATAAGAGATGACATTTGATCCTTTGTCACCATCCAGTTTTGAATATTCTGCACCCGTATTGAAGCTATGTTTTATAGCGCCTGTGTTGAATTTGCCACGCAATGAAAGTTGATCGCTAAGAGTATCAATATCTGTGATACGTCCATTGGCACGACGCCAAACACTCGCATCTTGAAGCTCACCAGTCGTTTTATTGATGAAGTTGCCTTTAGAGTCATCTGGTTGAGTCCAGACATAATCATTTTTTGATTTACTATAACTTGCGATATTGCTGATTGTAATATCTGGTGTAATATCATGTTCTAACTTAATGGTTCCGATCTGATTTTCTTGTTTTTGGAAATCACGATCTTTCCAGCCATAATAAATTCCTTGTTTAACATCAATCGGCTTACCGTTGCCATTGAGTTTATAATAAGGGCTAGTCGTACCAAATGGATTGTTATAAGGAACGCCAGAATCTGGTTCGTCATTTGTTCTTAAATAATAATAACTTAAAGTAGCACGAGTAGGGGTGCCTAAACCAAACGTGATACTTGGTGCAATACCGGCACGTTTATATTCAGCGCCATCACTTTGACCTGCTTTGTCATTTTCATGACCCATGACGATAACACGAGCAGCAATCCCATTACCAAAATCTTTATTTCCATCCAAAGTAATACGATGATAATCATCAGTACCATTTTGGATAGAGCCTTCTAAAGAGTCGCCTGCTTTTGCAACTTTAGTAATTAAGTTAATGTTACCGCTGGCATTACCACCGCCACCTAATGCTGAAGAAGATCCTTTGGTGACTTCAACTTGTTCAATCGCAAACATTTCACGTTGTTGAGATGTTCCGTTGCGAACGCCGTCAACATACATTGAACCCTCAGAGCTATAACCACGTATAAACGGACGGTCACCATTTGGGTTGCCGCCTTCACCTGCGCCTAAAGTAATGCCGGGTACTGTACGTAGTGCATCGCTCAAAGTTGTAACATTTGTATCTTCAATCAATTGTTTTGAGATAACTGCAACCGATTTTGGCGTATCAAGCAAAGGAGCAACAAACTTTGCATTTGCAGAATTATCAACTTTTAAAGATTCTTGTTGTGTTGCAGTTGCTGCGCTTTGAAGGGTAGGCAGTTGAGTCACGTTATCTTGTGCAAAGGCAGGTACAGCGACAACTGATAGTGAAGAAGCAATTGCAGATGAAACAATCTTCTTTCGCGTTTTGATAAAAGACATTGTTGCCCCAATAGTCAATGATAAAAAGTATGCGAATAGTAATGATTCTTAATTATATATACAATATATTTACATTGTTATTTTCGATGAATTTCCAAATTAAGATAATATTTTTAAATATTTTAAGCTTAATAATAATGATTATTGGTAGTGGGTAGTGTTGTTTTTCTCCATACATTCTTCACATTTTATCTGTATAAATAGAGAAAATGATTTAATCGCGATTTTTTTATTTTTTGAAAGATCAAGAATATCTTGTTCGATATTATCATTGTCTAATAAATAGGTTTTTTCACATTCTTCACAATATAATCTTATAGAACCATTTTGTTTTTTTATAGAATAATAAGCTTGTTGATCTCCTATTTTAAAACGTTGTATTACACCAGCCATTTCAAGTGCTCTAAGTGATGAGTATATTGTTGATATATAGACATTTTTACTATTTTTTTGAGCCACTTTTCTTTCAATTTCATACGCCGTAATTTCTTTGTCTGCTTCAATTAAAGTCTGTACAACATGAATTCTAGGAAGCGTTGCGCGCATTTTTGCTTTTCTTAAAATAGTTAAAACCACCTCTTCTGAGTTATTAATTTCCATGATCCATCTATTATCCAATGTAAAAAATTATTTTAACAACTAGTCTTTAAAATTCCTATGTTTTTGAGTTAAAAATAAAAATTAAAATCTTAAGTAAGTCTTAAGATTTATTTTTTATAATAATGTTAATATTTAAACAAGAATGAATTATGTAGAAATTGTGAAGAAAATAAAAATTTTAAAATATACGTTTAAATCAATTTTTGAAAAAAGTTAAATAATAAAAAATTTATTTAAAATATAATGTTTATTATTTTTTGATTCAGTTTGCTTGGATGGCATATTTGATAAATTTTGAGTGGCAAACGCTTTGTATGTTCATGTCCGCTATGAAGCAAAAGTGATAAGCAAACTGCTGAATCTATTGCTAGTATGCCTGCTAGAATTTTTAGCAATGCGCTGAAAATTAGGGCAGATGATAGCGTTATTTTGCCTTTGACAGAATATTGAGTTGCATACCCAAATATCATGTACTTACAAAAAAATCAGCTCATGGCCCAAGAGAAGCATTATAAGGTTGTAAGCTGGCATAGCTTAATTTTTTAATATTTGACCTGATCACGACCTTGCGCTTTGGCTTCATATAGTCTTTCATCGGCAATTTTGAAAACACGTTTAATGTCGCGTGCCGAATGAGGCCAGTGTGCAACCCCAATAGAAACGGTCAATTTACCGATCTCTGGAACCACAGTATTGGCAATCGCTTGCCGTATACGTTCAGCGACAATTGCGCCTGTGGAGGAGTCAGAATTAGGGGCCAATATTATAAACTCTTCGCCACCAATACGGCAGCAGGCATCGATATCTCGTGAGTAATTCTTGATTTTTTCTGCAACGATTTTTAACACCTGATCGCCATTTTCATGCCCATAAACATCATTCACTTTTTTGAAATGATCTATATCAAGAGAAATTACGAAAAAATGAGTTTCAGATTTGATAAATTCATCTAAAAAAAGTTCCATGCCGCGACGATTATAAAAACCAGTGAGTGGGTCTGTGTTGACATAAAAATTTAGTTCAGAAATTTTCTGTTTGAACTGCTGAGAACTTAATAGTAATGACAATTTGAATTTAAGGACTTCATAATACCAAGGATCAATTTCCTTAATTTTATGTTCTGTTGTTGATGCATTTAAGTGGCTTGCCATTTTTGCCAGTTGTGCAAGTGGTGCCGAAATTAAATAAGAAATTCGCCAGACAATAAAGAATATAAATATGTAAAAAAACAGCATTCCCGCAATAATTTTCAAAATGATTGAAGATGCTTGTGCCAAAAGCTCATGGGTGGGTTGCTGAGAAACTACAATCCAGTTTGTTGTGGGAATATGAGCAAATCCTGCCAGATCATCTTCGCCCAGACTATTGGTGAGGTGAATTTTTCCGTTTTTTTCTTTTACCATTGTATTTAGCCCAGTATTTTGGGTGATTAAACTTCCAATGCGTTTTTCGTCTGGGTGAAAAACAATATGTTGGTTACTATCAAGGACATACATGTAGCTATTTTTATAACCATATTTCATGGTCAGTAATTCATTAAGAATATTATCTTTTTTGAGGTAAATTGCAGCGCCAATAAAGCCTAGATATTGATGGTTTTGATCAAAAATAGGTTGTGATAAAAACACGATCAAATTTTTTGTTATCGAATAATAAGGGGGTGTCACCACAGTGGCCTGATTTTTAAGCGACATCTCAAAGCCTAATGTATGATTGGTGACTTGCTTATTCAGTTTCAATTGTTGTGGTGCGAAACTTCGAATATTTCCATTCCGATCAGAGATAATTACACTATTAAAATAATCCGACTGAAATTTTAGTCGATCGACTTCAGCCTGTAATACTTTTTCATTGTCAAAAGATTGCCCTAAGTGCTTGGCGCTGTAGTCCAGTTCTTTGAGCATGGTTTTGAAATGGCTATTCGCTCCATTGGCAATTTTGGAAGCGTATTCCATATTGACTGAAAGAGAGTTGTTAATAAGTTGATTTTTCTGGATATAGTAGTTAACAAGTAAAGAAATAGCGAAAAGACTGAGTACACTAAAAATAGCCAAAAATAAAATTAACTTTCTTAGATTGAGTTGTAATAAATGAATTAATTGTTTGAAAATCATAGATTAAATACTGTCTGAACTTACTATATATTATATTTTTTGAATGATTTAATCGAATTAAATATTAAAAAATATGACTCATTTTAAGCGGCAAAGACATTTAAACGATTTATGTTGCCATAAGCTTGATTGATGTACTTCTATAATTGATTTTTTGGTAAAAATTTGCTACATGTAGGAAGCAATGTTTTAAATTTTTATCTTTTCGTTGTTTTATTTTGATTCTCCATTTTTTATTCATAATAATCACAATTCCCATGAGGCGGACCATGAGTTTACAGTTGTTAGAGCTTGATCAAGCAGATCAGCTAAGTGCTTGCCGCTTATCGCTACTTCTTGGTTTAAAAAGTGAGCATAATCTGATTCAACAGTTTTTAGAATTTGGTAAAAACTTGATAGGGGCTCAAAAAGCAATTTTATGTTTCCATGAAGAAACTTATTTTTGGCATCATGCTGATCATAAAATTCATGCTGTACTTAAGCTACAAAAACGCAATAACGCGCAGTTTTTTAAAGACAAAGTTTTTATTGATCAAAAGCATCCACATTATATGGATTTTTCGGCTTATATGAATGAAGGGGGCGTAGAACACCATCGTATTATTGCTCTCAATATTCTAAAAAATGATGAATCCATTGGGATTGCATTATTTTTTGATAACGAACAACAGGCGTTTGATCCACTCAAGATTTCATTGCTTGCCGAACATGGAATGAATTTCTCCCGTTATCTTGAGCTTAAATATAATCATGAAATACTGAATGAACTCTATGAACAGCAATGCGCTTTAAATTTTAGTAAAACCAAGTTTTTTTCTATTATTTCACATGATTTGCGCGCGCCGTTTCATGGTTTACTCGGCTTCTCAGAGGTTTTAGCCAAAGAACGTCATACTTTAGATGAATCAAGTGTGCAAAATATTGCAGATTATTTGTATGACACCTCCCAGTCCACCTACAATTTATTAGAAAGTTTATTGGAATGGGCAATGGCAGAAGGTGGGCGATTTGTTTATCACCCTATTAACTTTAACCTCAAACAGGCCACATCTATTGTCATCAAAGTTTTAAATACTTTAGCGATTAAAAAGAATATCGCGTTGATTGATGAAGTTCCAGAGAATCTAAAAGTTTATGCCGATATCAATATGATCACCTCAGTCATTCAAAATCTGGTCTCAAATGCTTTGAAATTCACACGTTTGGATGGACATGGTTTTGTTGCACTACGAGCTAAGCTTACAGAGGAGGGGGTAGAAATTTATATAGAAGATAATGGCTTGGGCATGACTGAATTGCAAATGTCTACAGTTTTTCACCCGAGGATTACCGCGAGCTTAAGAGGAACTGATGGTGAGAAAGGAGCAGGTTTAGGATTGACCCTGTGTAAACGCTTTATTGATCTTAATCTTGGAAAAATTTCAGTGAGTTCTAAAGAAGGAGAAGGAACGATATTTAAAGTCGTATTACCTTGTGCGACAGATGGAACTGAAGTTTTAATTGCTCAAAAAGACAGCGGCGATGTTACACTTGCCTAAATAGATTTTCCTAAATGAACCTGCAACTGTTATAACTATGCTAAATAAAAGTTGCAGGTTTGTTATGAATACTGAGCAGTTGCAAAATACATTAAGAGCTAGCCAATATGCAGAGCAGGTATTAGGTTTACATCAAGCTGCTTTAGAACAAGATTATGCAATCGATCAGTTTAATTATGCACTTACTACGCATGAAATTTTTCAGCGTGTTGAACAAGAATTAAAAGACATTCAAGATGAAAGTCAATGGATGCGCACATTACGTATCTTACGTGCAAAACTTATGTTTCGCTGGATTTGGCAAGATGCCAATCAACTGACCAATGTGGTCACACTTACACGCGAACTCTCAGATTTTGCCGATGCTTGTATTTGTGCAGCCAAGCAATTTTCTCTCCCTCCTTTAGTTGCTAAACATGGAGAACCTATTGGTTACGATGGTCAAATTCAGGACTTAATCGTGGTCGGAATGGGAAAACTTGGTGCACAGGAACTTAATCTATCTAGTGATATTGACCTAATTTTTGCTTTTGATGAACAAGGTGAAACCAATGGTCGTAAGTCGATTGATGTTCAGCAGTTTTGTATTTTATGGGGGCAAAAACTGATTTATCTGCTAGATCATATCACCGCAGATGGTTTTGTATTTCGTGTTGATATGCGCTTGCGTCCTTGGGGAGATGGTTCAGCTTTAGCAATTAGTCATGTGGCATTGGAAAAATATCTGATTCAGCATGGTCGTGAATGGGAACGTTATGCATGGATTAAGGCACGTATTATCAGCGGGGGTAAACGTGGTGATCATTTACTAGAAATGACGCGACCTTTTGTTTTTCGGCGTTATGTTGATTATTCAGCATTTGAAGCCATGCGTGAAATGAAAGCCATGATTGAGCGTGAAGTCGCACGACGTAATATTGCCGATGACATAAAATTAGGTGCGGGCGGGATCCGTGAAGTTGAATTTATTGTACAGGTCTTTCAGTTGATCTATGGCGGCTCAAAACGTGAGTTACAAGATCGTCAATGTCTGGTTAGTTTGCACCATTTGGGGCAGGTCGGTCTGCTAGATTCGAAGGCAGTCATTGAGCTTGAGGATGCTTATTTATTTTTAAGACGTGTTGAACATGCGATACAGGCTTTAAATGATCAGCAAACTCAGATGTTACCGATAGAGCCTGAGTTGCATCAGCGTATGATTGATACGCTTGGATATCCTTCATGGGATGGATTTTTAACAGTATTAAATGAAAAAAGAGCCAGAGTTAGCGATCAATTTAAGAATCTGATTCAGGAAGAAGTTGCTTCACCTGTGGAAACAGAAAGTCAGCTTGAACAACGACTGGATACCGTTCTGGACGATTCGGCAAAAAATCTGATCCATGAATTTTGGCATGGCAATGCGCTAAAAAAACTTCCATCAAAAGCAGTGCAACGTTTAAAAGATTTCTGGCCGCATTTGATTGAAGCAATTTTACAGTCAGACAAACCGCAAGTGGCATTAATACGTTTAATGCCCTTAGTCGAGTCAGTCATGCGTCGTACCGTATATCTGGTCATGTTGATGGAAAGTCGTGGAGCGATGCAGCGATTGGTCAAAATGGCAACGGTAAGCCCGTGGATTTGTGAAGAATTGACTCAATATCCTGTCTTACTCGATGAATTTTTATCGATGGATTTTGAGCTACCAAAGCGCAAAGACTTAGAGGATTCTTTACGTCAACAACTTCTGCGGATTGAAATTGATCAAGTTGAAGATCAAATGCGGGTATTACGTTTATTTAAGAAAAGTAATGTACTGACGGTCGCTGCCAGTGACGTTCTGGCAGAAAGTCCACTGATGAAAGTATCTGATGCTTTAACTGATATTGCAGAAGTCAGTGTAGGCGCCACTTTAAATCTGGCGTATCAGGCAGTGGTGAAACGACACGGTTATCCACTCGATGCCGAAGGACAACGCTGTTCGCTAGAGCATAACGGTTTTGCTGTGATTGGTTATGGCAAAGTAGGCGGTATTGAACTGGGATACGGTTCCGATCTTGATCTGGTTTTTATTCATTATTTTAATGAACAAGGCGAAACTGATGGACAAAAATCCATTACTGGATTTGAGTTTGCCATGCGCGTGGCACAAAAGTTTTTATCGTTAATGACCACACAAACGCTGGATGGTCGCGTCTATGAAATTGATACACGATTGCGTCCTTCAGGTGAAGCTGGGTTGTTGGTTACTAGTCTGAAAGCATTTGAGCATTATCAATTAAAAAGTGCATGGCTTTGGGAGCATCAGGCTTTAGTGCGTGCGCGATCCATTGCGGGCGAAACGAGATTACGAGAAAAGTTCCTAAGCTTACGTGGAAAAATATTGACGCAACCTCGCGATGAAAAATACGTGCAGGAAGAAGTGCTAAAAATGCGCCAAAAAATGAAAGATCATCTGGGTTCATCAACAGAACAAAAAAAACATGGGATTTTTCATTTAAAACAGGACGCAGGTGGTATCGTTGACATCGAATTTATGGCACAGTATATGGTGCTTGCATGGAGTGGTGCGAATCCTGATCTCGCCCATTTTTCCGATAATGTGAGAATTCTTGAAGATGCTGCTAAAGCAGGCTGCTTATCCAGTGAAGATGCCACAGCATTGATACACGCTTATCTCAGTGAACGAGCCGAGAGCCACCGTCTAGCCCTTGCAAATCAATCCATGCAAGTCAGTGCTGCGGACTGGCGCGATACCCGCGAGGTCGTTTGCAAGTTATGGCAAAGATTAATAGATCCAGCGTCAACAGTGATGCTGGAGAGTGAATGATTGTGTAAAAATTTGGAGTGTGTGCCATGAATTTGGCTGATCGTGATGGTTTTATTTGGCAAGATGGACAATTGGTTGACTGGCGTGATGCGAAAATCCACGTCTTAACTCATACGCTACATTATAGTATGGGTGTCTTTGAAGGTGTCCGTGCCTATGAAACACCTAAAGGCACAGCAATTTTCCGTCTTCAAGACCACACTAAACGTTTGCTGAACTCTGCAAAAATTTATCAAATGAAAGTCCCATTTGATCAAGCAACGCTTGAGCAAGCTCAAATTGATGTGGTACGTGAAAACAAATTAGCTTCATGCTATTTGCGTCCACTTATTTGGATTGGTTCTGAGAAACTTGGAATTGCTGCTACAGATAACACGATTCATGCAGCAGTTGCAGCATGGGGCTGGGGTGCATATCTGGGTGAAGAAGCGATGGCGCAAGGTATTCGTGTTAAAACATCTTCGTTTACCCACCATCATCCAAACGTGACCATGTGTAAAGCCAAAGCTTCGGGTAACTATACTTTATCCATTCTCGCTCATCAGGAAGTAGCGCATTCAGGCTATGATGAAGCGATGTTAATGGATCCACAAGGTTATGTGTGTCAGGGTTCAGGCGAAAACGTATTTCTGGTAAGAGATGGCGTGTTACATACTCCTGATATTGCGGGTGGTGCGCTTGATGGTATTACTCGTCAAACAATTATGACCATTGCAAAAGATTTGGGCTACGAAGTGGTTGAGCGT
Organism: Acinetobacter guerrae; assembly: GCF_009372255.1. GTDB lineage: Bacteria > Pseudomonadota > Gammaproteobacteria > Pseudomonadales > Moraxellaceae > Acinetobacter > Acinetobacter guerrae. The sequence continues at coordinate 77,105 of NZ_LXGN01000005.1, read as the reverse complement.
CGTATTACCCGCGATGAATTTTATATTGCAGATGAAGCATTCTTCACTGGAACTGCGGCGGAAGTTACACCAATCCGTGAATATGATGATCGTCAAATTGGTGAAGGTCGTCGTGGTCCAATCACGACTATTATTCAAAAAGCATTCTTTGATGCAGTTCAAGGTAAAAATCCGAAATATGAACACTGGTTAACTTACGTTAAATAATCTAATCAGTTAAGATCAAAGGCGAAACAGGTGTTTCGCCTTTTTTTATTGATGTGATATTGGAAAAATAAAATGCATATTGTGTATGTGAGTGATGCAAAGGCTGGACATCGATCACAGGCTTTGGGCTTATATCAAGCCATGCATAAGCAAAATCCCAATTCTAGTTTTGAAGAAGTTCGGCTAGAAAGCTTACCATTGATAACAGTTTTGAAAGGGCTGTTTACCCATCATGTGGATGGAATCACACAACAGCCCGACTTTATTTTTGGTGTGGGTTCTCATACCCACTTTCGAGTTTGGTTGCTAGGAAAAATCTATCCTCAAGCGAAAACCGTGATCTTAATGAAGCCAAACTTACCAATTCATTGTTTTGACTACGCAATTATTCCTGAACATGATGGTGTGACTGCATCTGATCGCGTGATTGTGACGCAAGGTGCACTTAATCCAATTGAAAATGAACATCGGCATCAAGCTAACCGTATTTTGATTGCACTTGGTGGAAGTTCAAAAAGACATCAATGGAATGAAAATAAAGTTTTAACAGCAATAGAACAGATTGTTCAGCAGAATCCACATTGTCAGATGATCTTGACGACCTCCCGACGGACGCCTGAGCATTTTCTCGATCATTTAAAAAAACAAGATTATGCGTCGCAATTAGAAATTTTCCCTGTAGAACACACTCCACAGGGCTGGATCTTTGAACAAATGCAACTGGCGGAAATGGTTTATGTGACCGAAGATAGTGTTTCGATGATTTTTGAAGCATTGACCGCGGGTTGTCATGTCGGGGTGATTGCAATAGATCGTGTTAAATCTGATAGAATCACGCAATTGATTGATCAATTATCATTTGCACCAAGTGCAGGAACAATACGTTTGTTACAGCTTGTCGCTCCTTTAGATGAAGCGAAGCGAGTAGCATCTCAATTACTGGACTCATCGAGTTTTTAATTAAATGAAAATATTGCATATTGCAAATTTTGGCTTTAATAAACAAGGCGCACATTTTTATTGTACTGACCGAAAAATCTCTGCAGGTTTGATCGAAAATGGCCATTTTGTTTATGACTTTAGCTTTCGTGATATGGCGCGGATGGGAACTATTTTTAAAACAAAAAAACTAGGCGCATGCTGGGCTAATAAAGAGATTTTAAAAACGGTTCAGAATCTTGAGCCAGATTTGGTACTTATTGGACATAGTGATCTGATGAGTCCAGAGGTGCTGAAGCAAATCAAGCAAATGTATCCGAAAACTAAAATTGCTTTTTGGTATGTAGATCCGCTTTATCATGAACATAAACTGGATTTTATAAAAGCATTTTCACCGTATCTGGATGCCATTTTTTCTACGACTGGGGGAGAATATTTGGCTAAATTAAAACAGTCTCATTTGAGTGCTGCTTACCTGCCAAATATTGGACATCGTAATGTAGAAATTCTAAAACAGTTTAGTAACACTGAGACTGATAAAACTTTTATTTTTTGTGGAGTTGTTTATAAAGAGCCAGAGCGTGAAAAGTTTTTAATGGATTTGGCACAAGCATTACAGCAAGTCAAAATTAATTATCAATTTTATGGCTGTTTTGAACATGCAGGGGTGTATGGGAAAGCTTATTATCAGGTGTTAGCTGAATCAAAAATGGGACTTAACTATTCACGTCGCAATGATGTCACGTTGTATAGCTCCGATCGTATTGTTCAATTAACAGGGAATGGTTTATTAACTTTTTGTCCTCGCATACCAGATTTTGAAAAATTGTATAATGAGCAAGAAGTGGTTTATTTTGATGATCAGGTCGATTTAGCAAGAAAGATACAGTACTTTGATCAGCAACCAGAATATGCCAAACTGATTGCACAGGCTGGCTGGCAGAAAACACGCCAATCATTTAATGCAAAACGGATTACCCAATATATGCTAGAAGTGACTTTCCGCCAACCATTCTCAGAAGACTATGAATGGTCACATGAGGTTTATTGATAATGTGGTTACTCTATATTGCGTTGGCTTTAGTATTACTTGTAGGGTTAATTTATCTACTTGGTAACTATGCTTTTTGGTTGCCCTTTCGGTCGAGTAAACTACCTCGTATTGTCATGTTGCATCAGGTGAGTCCATATGAAAATGCCTCTGGAATGAATATGCCACCTGAAAAGTTTGAGCAATTATTACAACTTTTGGTGAATAAAAAATCAATCTTCTGTTTTGTTTCTGAGCTAGAATATTATCGTGATCGAAACAATGTGGTAGCTCTAAGTTTTGACGATGGATTTATGGATAACTATAAATATGCTTATCCGCTCTTAAAAAAATATCAAGCAAAAGCAACAATTTATTTGGCAACGCAAATAGAAGGTATTGAAAAACTCAATAATGGGCAGATCCAAGAAATGGCACAATCTGGTCTGGTTGAGTTTGGCGCACATACTCAACATCATGTCAATTTGCTTAAACTAGATGATCAGAGTGCGTATGATGAAATGCAAAAGTCTAAACAAGATGTAGAGCAGTTGGTTGGGAAATGTCCAAGTTTTGCTTATCCATTTGGTCGATTTAATGAAAAGCACCAAGAGATGGCGCGCAAAATTGGTTTTAAAAATGCGGTATCTACCCGTAAAAAAATTGAAGCGTATAATGTACAGCATCCATTTAATATTCCACGAGTGAGTACACACGGTGGTATGAATGCGCTTCAAATGCGAATTGCCCTAGCGAAAGGACGTTATAAACTATGAGTAAAATCGCATGTAGCGTTTATATCGTCACACTGAATTGTGAAGCATGGCTGCAAAGCACGCTAGATAGTGTCCGTGATTTTGATGAAGTCATTATTTTAGATTCGGGAAGCACTGACAATACCTATGCAATTGCTCAACAATTTAAAAATGTTCAAATTTCTCATCAAAACTGGCAAGGTTATGCAGGGCAAAAAAGTCTGGCGTTGGCAAAGTGTCGCAATGACTGGGTACTAAATTTGGATGGTGATGAAGTACTGTCAAATGCTCTAAAGCAAGAGATTATTTCAGTGATTGAGCAAAACCAGATTGATGCACTTATTACCCCAATTAATGATGTGTTTTTAGGTGTTCCAAATAGTAAACATACCAAAAAACATGCCAAAGTCCGTTTTTTTCGCAAGTCCAAAGGCCATTATGATCTTGCCAATAAAGTCCATGAAAATGTGATGATTAATGGTGAGTCTCGTCGTGCAGAGCATGATATTTATCATTATGGTGAGTCGAGTATCTTTGTTAAAGTTGAAAAAAATAATCAATACTCAGAACTAAAATCTAAGGAAAAATTTGAAAAAGGCAAATCACCAAATTTAGTTAAATTAGTAACCATAATGCCCTTAATGTTTGTGAAATCTTATTTTTTTCGTAGAAATTTTATGAATGGCTGGAGAGGATTTGTTGGAAGTATGATCAATGCCTTTTATGCTTTTTTAAAAGAGGCAAAGTTATTTGAACAAAGTATGAATAAAGACAAAAAATAATTGGGTGACTAATGAAGATTGTTCAAATCATGGCAACTGATGGTGGAAAAATTGGAGGTTTAGAAAAACATACTTTCCAACTTTGCACACAACTATCAAAACAGCAAGATGTTCACTTATTTTTAGATATCCATTATAAAAATCAACTACCTGAATCAAGTAGTCTTCATTGTTATTATTATGACTTTTCTAAAGGCCGTATGAATCCATGTCTTCTTTATGCTGTTCTTAAAACAATTAAACATATTCAACCTGATGTAGTCCATGCTCAAGGTGGTAAAGCCGCTAAAATCTTGGGTTATTTATTGCCATTTTTAAAGATACCGAGTATAGCGACTATTCATGGTATGAAAAATAATATAAGAAGCTATCAAAATTTTTCAGAAGTGATCGCGGTGAGTCAGGCCGTAGCTGAGAAAATACGTTTATATCGTCCAGTTCATGTCATTTATAATGGTGTTGATCTTGAAAAACCAACACCAGTTGCTAGCGTCCATTCAAAACATCCGCAAAAAGCCATCGCAATTGGTCGACTTGATCCAGTCAAAGGATTTGATCAATTGATTCAGGCTTGGCAGGGCATTGATCTTGAGTTGGAAATTTTGGGGAGTGGTACGCAATATGAAGATTTAAATCAGCAGATTCAAAACTTGAATCTGCAAGATAAAGTGAAATTAGTCGGCTATAAAAAGGATATTTTGCCATTTCTTCAATCCAGTGATTTGGTGATTGTTTCATCATCCAGAGAAGGTGGTCCTCTCATCGTTGCAGAAGCATTATTGGAAAATAAACCCGTTATTGCCACTAATGTGGGGATGGTCAGTGATTTTATTCCAACCGAATACATCGCAAAAGGTTATTCGGCTGAAGATTTACATGCATTGATTCAATTTGCGATTGCCAAATTTGATGATATTTATCAGGATTTTCAGCCCGCATTTGATAAAGCTAAAGCAGAACTTTCCTTAGATACAATGGTTGAAAAAACACTAAAAGTTTACTATTTGGCAATACAACAATCACAAAAAGTAAATTAGATTATTTTTTGGTCAATCGGATGGCGTCAACTAAGACAAAATTTTCGTGAACGTCAATGGTGTGACATCCATCATCATCTTCAAGCCAATCTGGATAAACCGTTTCATATAATTTTTCTTGATATTCGTTTGGACTTAATTTAGTAATTTCTTTAAATTCGATATGTCCACCGTAGCGCTTTAACGAATCTTGGCTAGGTCGAATCAATTTGCCTTGATAGTAAAACGGTTTTCCTGCCATTCGATATTGAATTTTACCTATACCGACAGGATTCATTGGATGTTCTTTCCACTCGGGATTCAGAATATCTTGAGTAAAGAATAAATCTAAACGATCACCGAATTTTTTGCAGTTGCGTCGGGTGGAGGTAAATAAATACCACATCCCATCATGATAAAAAGGTGTGCTGTCTACAGCCTCAATATTTTCCAGAATATTGGAATGTTTTTCCCATTTAAGGGGAAATTCTGTGCATTTCCAAAGCTCAATTGTCTTATTTGAAAATGTCTCGGGAATCATATACCAGTCATTTTTAACTTTAAATATACAAGGATAGGACAGATGGTAATCCAGTTTTAAAATCGCTTGTGATGCTGTATATGATCCGTCTTTAAATACTTCAATGACGGAGAGGAAACCGACAGGATGTTGATCGTCGACTTCTTCAAAGAAAATATAAGACCTCCCTTCATGTTCAGCATAAAAACTATCTGCGAATGTAAATTTTTGCGGAGAATGAATTTCATAGAGATCTTTAAGCTGGTCTAAACTGGTCAAAGGTTGATCTAACCAGCCAAAACGCATATACCAATGCGAATTAAAGGATTTTTGCTTTTTATTTTGCTGATATTTATACCATTTTTTTAAAATTTGACGTTTCATCATTAAATTTTACACTCGACCGCACTATAATTCGATACACTGTATTTGGTTTATTTTAGCACTTGATTGAAATGAAAAAATATTTAATCAGTATTGAATCTGTGGATAGTGATCGTTTAAAAAGATTATATTCCCAATCTACATTTTACAAATATAAAAATGAATTTAGCCAGTTTGGAATTGTTGGAAAAAACTTAACGGTTAGTGAATATTTTGAGAAGGGGGTTGCGGGTAAGAAAAAACCGATGACTCCAGGTGAGTTGGGCTGTACGCTTTCACATCTCGAAGCACTGAAAGACTTTCTAGCATCAGATGAAAAATATGGCATTATTTTTGAAGATGATGTGATTGAGCGTTTTGACGTTGATTTTGATAAGTTAGAACAACAAGTCGCAACGATCAATCTCGCTTCTCCATTATTCTTAAGCTTAGGCGGCATCCAGATGAAGATTTGTCGTAAAGTAAAGGGAAAAAATCATCCTGATTTTCTACTGGGCCAGTCTATTTTGAAAGTTGACCCGTTCTTTTACGAAAATTTGGCCTATGCTTATGCTTATATTGTTGATCGTGAAATGGCTAAAATATTAATCGATTTCCATAAGCCGCCGAGAGTTTATGATCAATGGGCTGATCTTATAATGGTTTCAAAACAGCCATTTAGTATTTATGTATCCTATATATTTGATCATCCTCAAATCGAAAATGAGAAAGATAAAAGTTATCTTGAAAATGAAAGGGATATGATGTCTATAACAAAAAAGAAATCATATCTAAATTTTTCTTATATCATAAAAAAAATGAAGGGTTTTTTTCTTCAAACCTATAAGTTAAGTATATGATCAAATCGGTAATTTATTTTGAAAAAATATCTCATTAGTATCGAAGCATACGATAGTCCAAGACTACAAACCTTTTTCTCTCAAAGTAATTTTCACCAGTATATGGATGACTTTCAGAAAATAGGCGTTAAGGGAAAAGAGCTTTCCGTAAAAGAATATTTTGATTTGGCCATTGCTGCTCAAAAGCATCCATTAAGTCCAGGAGAGTTGGGTTGTACTCTATCTCATATGCAAGCTCTTCGTGACTTTGTTGCAAGCGATGAAAAATATGCATTAGTATTAGAAGATGACGCTATTCAAATTATGGATATTGATTTGAATCAATTTGAATCAGAAATAGAAAATTTAAATTTGCAAGATTGTTTTCTGATGAGTTTGGGTGGTATCCAGCTTAAAGTAAATGACAGAATTTATGGGAGAATTCAACCTCAAAATATTTATAATAAAAGTATTTTGAAACTTCATCCTTACAGTATTGCTGATTTTTCTTATACTTATGCTTACATTGTAGACAAAGCTATGGCTAAAGTCTTATTAGATTATCATCAAAAGCCCCATGTTTGCGATCATTGGGATGAGTTATATCAATTCAATTCAAATGTTCATTTTTATGCAACTTTTTTATTTGATCATCCAGAAATATTAACTCACACTTCAGTTACTAGCACTATAGAACAAGAGCGGAAATTATTTTTAGAGAAAAATAAAGTGGAGCGAAATATCTTTGAAAGGTTAAATAGATCATTCAAAAAAAGATGGTTAAAAATATTTTATGAGCAATATTGTTAATTTTAAAATAAAGTTAAATCAAATTTAGTTAGAGTTTGTTATGAAAAACTTAATCGTTGTAAGATGTGGGGATAATTCATTACATGAGAAATGGATATCAAATGAAGCACACTATGATGTTGCCTTAAGTTATTTTGGAGATCATCCAAAATTTGATATGGATAAAGTTAAATTTTTTCATCCATATAAAGGATCAAAATGGGAAGGTTTATATCATTTTTTTTCTAGCACAGAATTTTGGAAAGAATATGATGCAATTTGGTTACCTGATGATGATATTGATACAGATGTTCAAACAATTAATGATTTTTTTGAACTATTTCATTATTATAAATTTGATTTAGCACAGCCTTCTCTTGATGAAAGAAGTTATTATTCTTGGAGTATTCTATTAAATAATAAATCATTTAAATATCGTGAAACAAATTTTGTTGAAGTGATGATTCCTTGTTTTAATCAAAAATCTTTTGAATTTTTGTATGCAACCTTTAATGAAAATAAATCAGGCTGGGGCTTAGATAATTTATGGCCTAAGCGCTTAGGGAATTCTGCTAAAATTGGTATTATTGATGAAGTAAAAGTATTCCATACTCGGCCAGTAGGCGCTGCGGGGAATGGGGTTGGAAAACAAGATCCTAGAAAAAAATCTTTCTTTTCAAAACCTAAAATAGTTACACCTCTTGATGAACTGAATGATGTACTAAAAAAGTATGATTTAAGTCAGGAAACCATTTGCATAGGTGGTTTAGATCAACAAAATACTTATCTTAAAGCTGAAAATGTTGAGTTTATAAAAAAAATTATTGTTGGAGCTGATAATCGATTATTAGAAGAGATATCAGTTTCATTTGGTTTAGATAAAATTGGATTAGTTAAATGAATTTTTTAATTGTAGGATGCGGATTCACAGGTGCAGTCATTGCAAGAGAACTTGCTGAAAAAGGATTCTCTATCTTTATAATTGATCAACGTCATCATATAGGTGGAAATTGCTATACTGAACGTGATCATCAAACTGGAATTATGGAACATGTTTATGGCCCCCATATTTTTCATACAGATGATGAACAAGTCTGGAAATATGTCAATTCGCATGGAAAATTTAAACCATTTATAAATAGAGTGAAATCAATTGTAAACAATAAGGTATATTCTCTCCCTATTAATTTACATACCATTAACCAATTTTTTAACGCCAGTTTTTCGCCCAGTGAAGCAAGAAAATTCATAGAAAAGCAGGGTGATAATCATATTGATGAACCAAAAAATTTTGAAGAACAAGCTTTAAAATTTATAGGTAAAGGTTTATATGATGCTTTCTTTAAAGGATATACAAAAAAACAATGGGGGTTAGAACCAAAATTATTACCCGCTAGTATTTTAAAAAGATTACCTGTTAGATTTAATTATGATGATAACTATTTTTCTCATAAATATCAGGGAATGCCAGAAAATGGATATACATCAATTATTGAATCTATTTTAAACCATAAAAATATTTCGGTAGAGTTAAATCAGATATTTTCCAAAGACTTAATTGATGAATATGATCATATCATCTGGACAGGTAAACTAGATCAATGGTTTGATTATTCTGAAGGAAAATTGAATTATCGTACTTTAAAGTTTGAAAAAAACTATGCTCAAGGTGACTATCAAGGTAATGCTGTAATTAATTACGGTGATGAAACAATACCTTATACTCGAATTTCTGAGCATAAACATTTTTCCCCATGGGAAACACATGAAAAAACTATTTATTTTAAAGAATATAGTGCAGATTGTAAGGATGAAGATATCCCTTATTATCCTGTAAGATTAGCAGATGACAAGATTGTATTGGATAAATATTTGGCATTGGCGAAGTTAGAAAAGAAAGTCACATTTGCTGGGCGTTTGGGAACCTATAGTTATATGGATATGGATGTAACCATTCGACAGGCTTTAGATATATCAAAAGAGCTTATTGATCGTGTTGAATCTTTTTGATTTGCTTTAATATCTAAAAAAGCAACATCGTCTTTTTGAGTTTATCCAAGTTGATGTTGCTTTTAATAAGAGAGTACTTTAATAGTTAAGAATTATCGGCATTGCCTTTTATAACCATATAAATCAGCGCGACAAAAATAAGTAAGGCACCGACCAAGCTGCTAATACAAAAGAAAAGAATGCGTTGATTAGTATTTAAGTTAAACAGCTCATGCGAAAGAATGTAGCGCATAAATAGCCATTGTGCTAAAGAGAAAACAATAATCACAAGAGCGTGACGACGCACTTCTGGGCGCATAGCCATAATGATAACCTTGTTTAGCTATAAAATTGCCCAATTATGCCACTCGAATGTTGCTATCTCAACAGAATTGCCTAATTTATGATGGAATGATAAGAAAACTAGTATTAAAAATTACGAATATTATCATTATGTGCAAATTGTGGAGAATAATTAACGCAATTATACAATAAATCCATATTATTTTTATCAGTTTAGCTTTAACTGTTGTAGATGTTTTTATTTAGAATTTTGTTGTGGGGAACACGAGTTTGATACATCCAATTGATTTTGTAATGATTTGGGTAGACTCAAATGATACAAACTGGAAAAGGGATTTTCTCTATTATAAATCGAAAGATAGTCATCTTACACAACAAGAATTAGATGAACAATGTCGTTATCGAGATTGGGAGAACTTGCAATACTGGTTTAGATCTATTGAAAAATACTGCCCGTGGGTGAGGACCATCCATATTGTGACATGTGGGCATTTCCCGAAATTTTTAGTAAAAGATCATCCTAAATTAAATTTAGTGACCCATGATCAAATTATAGATAAAGAATATTTACCAACATTCAGTTCACATGTTATAGAGATAAATATACATAAAATTAAAGGGTTGGCTGAACATTTTGTGTATTTTAATGATGATACATTTATAAATAAACCACTAGACCCAGAATTCTTTTTTAAGCAAGGATTACCCTGTGACGGAATTGTATTACAGCCTTTGATGGTCGTCGGTGCAGAAAATTTCTTAGGAGCAGTGGCCTTGACTGATGTTGCTATTATTAATAAATATTTTAATAAACGTCAGCTTTTTAAGAAAAGTCCTTATACTCTTTTTAATTTTAATTATACAGTAAAAAATAATTTTATTAATTTTTTGGAATTTTATAATAGAAAATTTTCAAGTTTTTATAATATGCATTTACCACAGTCTTTTTTGAAATCAACCTTTGAAGAAGTTTGGCAATGCGAGAAAGATTATTTAAATCAAGTTTGTACACATCGCTTTAGACATCCACTAGATGTAAATCAATATTTATTTCGCATCTGGCAATTATGCTCTGGCAGATTTTACCCGATTAATTTATTTAGTCGAGGGCAGAATTTTAATTTAAGACTTGAAACATTAAATGAAATTGCGGATGTCGTGAGAGAAGAAAAGTTGCCTCAAATTTGTCTAAATGATGATGAGCAAGTAAAGGATTTTGAACAGTTAAAACGTGAGTTAATCCGTCTTTTTTCTGAAAAGTTTAAGACTCCGTCTAGTTTTGAATGTCAGATTTCTGATTTTTAAGTCCCTTAAATAAAAAATCTGCCCTAAAGCAGATTTTTTAACAACTCAATTCAAAGATCAAATCAATCTTCTTTTTTAGCCTGCTCGCGTAAACGAATGCCTAAATCACGTAACTGATTTGGTTCCACTGGTGCAGGAGCTTGCGTCAATGGACATTCTGCAGTTTTGGTTTTCGGGAAAGCAATCACATCACGAATAGACGAAGCACCTGTCATTAGCATGACCAAACGATCTAGACCAAAAGCCAAACCACCATGTGGAGGCGCGCCATAACGTAAAGCATTTAATAAGAAACTGAATTTTTCTTCTGCTTCTTCTTCACCAATACCTAAAGCTTCAAAAATCGCTTTTTGCATGTCTAAGGTATAAATACGCAGTGAACCACCACCAATTTCAGTACCATTTAAAACCATGTCATACGCAACAGACAAAGCTTCGCCTGGATTGGCTTTGACTTCTTCAACACTTGATTTTGGCAAAGTAAATGGATGGTGAACCGATGTCCATTTACCATCGTCAGTTTCTTCAAACATTGGGAAATCAACGACCCAAAGTGGCGCCCATTCGCATGTTGTAAGTTTTAGGTCATGACCGATTTTAACACGTAGAGCACCCATCGCATCGTTCACAACTTTGGCTTTGTCTGCACCAAAGAACACGATATCGCCATTTTCTGCACCAACACGTTTGAGTAGATCAAGTACGATCGGTTCAATAAATTTCACAATTGGAGATTGTAAACCTTCAATGCCTTTTTCTAGCTCATTGACTTTGATATAAGCTAAACCTTTCGCGCCGTAGATACCGACAAATTTAGTATATTCATCAATCGCACTACGTGGCAGCGAGCCTGCACCTGGTACGCGTAAAGCAACAATGCGACCTTTAGGATCTTTTGCAGGGCCAGCAAATACTTTGAACTCAACATCTTGCATTAAATCTGCAACGTCAACGAGTTTCAATGGAATACGCATATCTGGTTTGTCAGATGCATAATCACGCATTGCATCGTTATAAGTCATACGCTCAAATTTATCGAACTTCACCCCAAGCAAATCGTTAAATAATTTAACAGTCATGCCTTCCATCAAATCCATAATGTCATCATCATTTAAGAATGATGTTTCAATGTCGATTTGGGTAAATTCTGGTTGACGATCGGCGCGCAAATCTTCGTCACGAAAACATTTGGCAATTTGGTAATAACGATCAATACCACCAACCATCAACAATTGCTTAAATAATTGTGGTGATTGCGGTAGCGCGTAGAAGCTTCCATTTTGAACACGGCTTGGGACCAAATAGTCACGCGCACCTTCTGGTGTTGCACGAGTCAAAATTGGTGTTTCAACGTCTAGGAAGCCATTATCGTCTAGATAATTACGAATTAAAGTGGTTGCTTTAGAACGTAAACGTAAACGCTCTAACATTTCAGGGCGTCGAATATCAAGGAAACGATATTTTAAACGATGCTCTTCAGACACATTAATATTGTCATCATTCAATGGAAACGGAGGTGTTTCAGATTGTGCAAGAACTTCAATTTCTTTGCCCAAAACCTCAATTTGACCACTGACCATATTGGCATTTTCAGTGCCTTCGTAGCGACGACGAACACGACCAGTAATTTTTAGAACAAACTCAGAGCGTACTTTATCTGCGGTGGCAAAGGCTTCTGGGGTATCTGGGTCGATAACCACCTGAACCAAACCATCACGGTCACGCATATCTAGGAAAATAACCCCACCATGGTCACGGCGACGGTGTACCCATCCACAAAGAGTTACTGTCTGGTCAATTTGGGCTTCTGTTAAAGAGCCACAGTAATGAGTTCGCATCATATTTTAAAAATCCAAACTATATTGGCTGTAGGGGCGTATACGTAAACAGCGTACCGCCAGTGAATCAGCGATTATGCCTTTTTGAATGAGCACTCACAAGAACTTGAGCGTAAAACAGCAAAAAAACACAGCAAATTGAAAGCTTAATTCTGTTTTTGAGCGCTAAATGCCTTAAACCATTTGGCCAGAATAAAAATGAGGCAGCTCAAACTAAAACAGATGAGAAAACCACGTGAAAAATAATTAATCGCTTTGCCTGTAACAGCATAGGTATCTGTATGCCAGAGTTGAGTATCGAGTTGTTGCCAATAGATAAAAAGAAAATAGCCGCCTACAGCGAACGAAAGAAATATCGTAAGACTTAATGATCTATATGATGTGCGCTGCTTTTGAATACGATATTCAATCATATAGCGATAACACATCCAACCTAAAATCGGCAAACTCACCACAGAGGTTGTAAGTTGTAAAAATCGATGAATAGGATAAGTCCGCCCTAAAAATAAGATGTCCTGACTGAGTAAGCCTTGAAATGCAAAGGTTCTAAAATCGTCATGCGTGAGTCCATCCCAGATAATATGTGTTGCACAGCCTATGATGACTCCCAATATACACGCCATACAAAAACTACAGAACCGATTAAAAGTAGCTAGATTTAAATCATCTTGTAGAGAGAGCCAGTAATACAACACAGGGCGATACAGTACATACCACAGCACGCAAAAAATAAGTCCAAGCAATAAATCTGGAATAATTAAGCCTGCCCATTCATGGCTGATCGTGACATTTTCATCTGTAAATAATCGCACTAAATCTGGTGTCATACAGCCAATCGCCAAAGCACCAATGGGCAATTTGTATCGAGTTATTTTGGCGATAGGGGGAGCAAGAACCGCATGGGATAAAGTAAAAGGCATAAATATAAAGAAATAAATTTTGGATCAAGATCGGGTCTGAGTGTAATGCTTTGTAGAATGAATGAATGTTTTTTATTGCAAAATAAGTGAAATGTTATATTATAACAAAAATTAAGAAGATTTTAAGATTTTAAGAATCCGAGGCTTTATATGTTCTTTAAAAAGAATGCACTGACTGTGTCGATATTTGCAATGATCTGCACAGGAACACACGCAGCAGAGCAACAGACTGAGATACAAAAATTAGAAACTATCGAAGTTAGCGCACATCCTCTGGTGCAAAGTGCTGTGGATTATGCGGCTGCTGACAATATTATTAAGAATGATCAATTGCGGCAGGGTGGTGCAACAATTGGTGAAGCTTTAAGTCAACAGGTTGGGGTTTATTCCAATCAGTTTGGGCCAGGTGCAAGTCGTCCCGTTATTCGTGGGCAAGATGGTGCGCGTGTGAAAGTTTTAGACAATGCCTCTGAAACGATGGATGTTTCAACTTTATCTCCCGATCACGCAGTAACAGTCGATCCAATTTTGGCAAAGCAGGTTGAAATTGTTCGAGGGCCCTCAACTTTACTGTACGGTGCAGGTACAGTGGGTGGGTTAGTGAATGTTACCGATAGTAAAATTCCAACTCAAATGCCTGAAGGTGGATATGAGGGGCAGATTGGACTGCGCTATAACACAGGTAGCGATGAAAAGTTAGGAGCTGCGGGAGTTACAGTTGGTTTGGGGGATCAGGTCGCGCTACGTATTGAAGGTTTAAAGCGTGATGCTAACAATTATATTGCACCTGATTATGTTCATGAGGGTGAAAGAGAGCGTCGAGTCGATAATACCTTCGCCAAATCAGATAACGTCAGTGTGGGTTTGTCATGGATCTATGATCGAGGTTTTACTGGAGTTTCTTATACCAATCGTCAGGATCAATACGGTTTACCGGGTCATAGTCATGAGTATGAAAGCTGTCATCCGCATGGTACACATCTGCATTGTGGTGGGCATGATGAAGAGCATGATCACGACGGGCATGATCATGATGAGGATGGACATGATCACGATCATGCTGGCCCGTGGGTCGACCTCAAATCTGAACGTTATGATTTTAGAACAGAGCTAGATGATCCGTTTGCAGGCTTTAAAAAGTTACGGGCACAGGCCAGTTATACAGACTATAAACATGACGAAATTGAAGAAGGTGAAGCTGCAACGACATTTAAAAGTACAGGTTATGATGCTCGTTTAGAGTTGGTGCATCAGCCGATTGGTATGTGGGAAGGAGTATTAGGTACACAATTTGGTCGTCAAAAGCTGGATATTACGGGTGAAGAGTCAATCTTTGCAGGGCCGAGTACTACGGATAAATGGAGCGTATTTGCTTTAGAACATACGCAGTGGAAAGATGTACATTTTGAAGTGTCAGCACGTTTTGATCAGCAACAAATTGATATTGATTCGTCGCAAAAAGATTATGATGACCATACTTTTTCTTATTCAGGTGCAGCCAATTGGTTATTTGCGCCGAATTATAAATTGTCATTAGTCGCTTCGCATCAGGAGCGTATGCCACTGGCACAAGAGCTTTATGCCAACGGTAAACATCTAGCCACCAATACTTATGAAATTGGCAATGAAAACCTAAACCCAGAAAAATCCAATAATATCGAACTGGGGTTTCATTATGATACGGACACACTGAATTATCATGTACATGTATTCCATAACTGGTTTGATGACTATATCTATGCTCGTACACTGGATCGTTATGAGAACTTTCGACTTGTGCAATACACACAAGATGAAGCACGTTTTTATGGGGTAGAAGGTGAAATCTCTTATCAACTTTCTCCACGCTATAAAACAACGTTGTTTGGAGATTATGTTCGCGGAAAAATTGATGCTGAAGGTGATGCACCACGTATGCCTGGAGGACGTTTAGGAACACGTTTTGATGCGGACTTTGGAGACGGTTTTTCTGGAATGGCAGAGTATTATCACGTGTTTAAACAAGACAGAATTGCCGCTTATGAAACTGAGACAGAAGGCTATAACATGGTGAATCTAGGTGTCGCCTATGCAGCACGAGCCAGTGATAAAACGGATTATCGGGTTTATTTAAAAGCCAATAACCTGCTAGATGAAACAGTGTATAACCATGCATCGTTTCTATCCAACATCCCTCAAGTTGGACGAAACTTTACGTTGGGGATCGATTTTAGTTTCTAAAAGCAGTGGTTTTTAAATATTCACATGGAGCCTATTATATATAGGCTCCATGTTTTTGAAATGTTATATTGTTTCATTCATCTTTTGCTTAAATTTGACTTAATTTATTGTCGAAACCATAAAAGTCATATTGCTAATGGAAATAATGATACGGCCCTGAATTCTCTTGAAAAATATATAATATATTATAACGTAACATGTGATTAGCATCTGGATGATCATCATGTTTAAAAAAACACATATATTTGCACTTTCTATTCTTTCTTTGTCTATACAACATGCTTTTGCGCAAAATTCTCAACAGGAAGTCGATGTCAATGATTTACCTACAATTGAATTGCAAGCTCAGTCTACGCCAAAAGATCATCTCGATCATGCAGCAGGTGACACGGTCGTCGGGAAAGATCAATTGGTTCAGGGTGGAACTACGATTGGCAATGTCTTAAATGGTCAGGCAGGTATCTATTCAGCTCAATACACGGGGGGCGTAAGCCACCCTGTGATCCGAGGTCAGGATGGAGCACGTGTCAAGATTACTCAAAATGGCGGTGATCCACTGGATGTTTCTTCGGTTTCACCTGACCATGCAGTCACGGTCGATCCCAATTCGGCAGATCAGATCGAAGTCCTTAGAGGCCCTGAAACATTAATTTATGGTGCGGGTTCTGTTGGTGGTTTGGTCAATGTGATCGATCATAAAATTCCTGAAAAAATGCCAGAAAATGGCTATGAAGGGCGTATTGGTGCGCGTTATAACACGGGTGATGATGGTTTGGTTTATTCGGGTGATACTACAATCGGTTTGGGACGTCAGGTCGCTTTAAATTTGGGTGCTGTCAAACGCGATGCCAATAACTATATTTTACCGAATGATCTACAAAATGATTCACGCCGTGAACAAAGCACTTTTGCTAAATCCAATGATTACCATGCAGGCTTGTCATGGATTTATGATCGTGGTTATACAGGATTTTCCTATAGTGAACGTCATGATAAATATGGTATTCCTGGAGATGTCGATTCAGACTGGGAACCTGACCACAACATGATGTTGACCATTCCTGCAGAACATGAGGATGATGGTGAGGATGTAAGTTCATCGTGGATTAATTTAAAACAAAAGCGTTATGACGTTAAAACTCAATTGAATGACCCATTTGTAGGATTTAGCCGCTTAACGGCTCAGGCGAACCACACGACGTATCAACATGAAGAAATGGATGGTGATACGCCAGCTACACTTTTTCATAGTACAGGTACAGATGTGCGTATTGTTTTAGACAATAATCCATGGGCGGGTTGGAATGGTCAAGTGGGCGCACAATTTACTCGCCAAAAACTGACCATTGATGGCGAAGAAGCGCTGATGGCACCCACAGACACCGAACGTTACAGCTTATTTGCCTTACAGACAAAACAGTTTGGTCCAGTTACGACCAAACTCTCTACACGTATTGATCATCAAGATACAAGTGTAGATTCAGATCAGAAAAACTTTAATGGTACCGCCTATTCTGTTGCAGGTGAAACCGCTTGGGAATTTACACCGAATCATAAAATTTCACTTGATGCATCACATCAAGAACGTTCTCCAATGGCTCAGGAATTATATTCTAATGGAGGATTACATGGACCCACAAAAAGTTTCGAATTTGGTAATGATGAATTAACACAAGAAAAATCCAATAATATTAATTTGGGTTTTCATGGCGACCAAGACGAGCTTCAGTACAACTTAACTGTTTACCATAATTGGTTTGATAACTTTATCTATGCAAATACGATCGACCGTAAGGGAGATTTTCGTTCTATACATTATGACCAAACAGATGCACGTTTTTATGGCGTTGATGGTGATATTAGCTACCAGATGAGTGCGCGCTATAATGCAGGCTTATTTGGTGATTATGTGCGTGCCAAGCTCGATGATAACGGCAATGCACCGCGTATTCCTGGTGGGCGAATTGGCACACGTATTAAGGCAGATTTTGGTGAAGGGTACTCTGGTACAGCCGAGTACTATCATGTCTTTCATCAGGATGATATTGCCAACTACGAAACCGAAGGCAAGAGTTATAACATGGTAAATCTAGGCTTAGGTTATCAGGGGCAGTTGAATCAAAAAACAGGCTACCAGTTATATGCCAAAGCCAATAATCTGCTCGATAGTAAAGTCTATTTACACGAATCTTTCCTCTCTGATGTGCCACAAATAGGTCGAAACTTCAGTGTAGGTGTCGATTTTAATTTTTAAATCTTTAATATTTTTACCTGAAGGAAGACGTGAAGTCTTCCTTTTGTGTTTTTGCAGCTTGAGATGAGCCAATTTAACCAAATGTGTCTTGAAAAATAAGGAAATAAACTCTAGCCTGAACCTAATTGTTTAGGTTGTTTGTTATGCGTATTTTTCAACGAATTCACAAAAAACTGAATTGGTCTGGTCGGCACTATGTTGTTTTAATTGCTGGTATCTTTGTTTTGGGTTATATCTCATCAGCAATTTATCATGTCTATAAACCTTTACCCGAAGGTTTAAATTTTACGGGTAAATTACGCCATGCTGATGTCAATTTTTTTGCAGATCAGACTTATCTGGATGCACAAGGTCAGCAGCAGCAAGATCATCAGATTTTTGATGAGATTTTAAATCTGATACATCAGGCGAAAACGACGATTGTATTGGACATGTTTTTATTTAATTCAGAAACAGGCGAATCTAAACTGGCACAGCGGCCTTTATCAGAGCAACTTACTCAAGCCCTTATTCAGAAACGTCGTGAATCGCCGAATGTTGAAATTACCCTAATCACTGACCCGATTAACTCGGTTTATGGCGGGGTTTTGTCTGAACATTATCGACAGTTACGTCAAGCAGGCATTGATGTGATCGAAAGCAATTTGACACCATTACGTGCATCAAATCCTTTATGGTCTGGTTTTTGGTATATCTGTTGTCAGGATTTAGGGAATAATCCTGAAAAGGGATGGTTGCCTAATCCATTTGGAAAGGAAAAAATTACTTTACGCAGTTATTTGCAATTGGCAAATTTTAAAGCAAATCATCGTAAGACCTTGGTTGTTGATACGGATCAGGGATGGAAATCTTTGGTGACTTCAGCCAATCCGCATGATGGTAGCTCACGGCATTCTAATGTTGCCTTAGTGGTTTCTGGCCCAACTGCCATGGATGTGCTTAGAACTGAACAAAGTGTGGCACAAATGTCAGAAGGTTCTTCTCCTGTGATGATCATGGGTGAAATCAATGCCAGTAATAACGCACCACAAGTACAGGTTCTGACAGAGGCTGCAATTTATCATGCAGTGGTGGAGCTGATTCAAAGTGCAAAAGCCAATGAACAGATTGATCTTGCAATGTTCTATTTGTCAGAACGTCAAATCATTAAGGAATTAAAAGCTGCTCAAAAGCGTGGCGTGAAATTGCGCATTCTACTTGATCCGAATAAAGATGCCTTTGGTCGTCAGAAAAATGGCATTCCAAATCGTCAGGTGGCTTCAGAGTTACATGCAGCAGGCGTTCCTGTGCGTTGGTGTGATACTCATGGGGAACAATGTCATAGCAAGATGATCATTAAATCTAATCCATCGCAGGCTGAAATGATTTTAGGGTCGGCCAATTTTACGGCCCGTAATTTGAAAAACTACAATCTTGAAACTGATTTTTTGGTTAAAGGCACTGCTCAGGCAGATGTTTTTCAAAATGCTGAACATTATTTTAATACGACTTGGTCAAATCTGGAGGGTCGTCAAATGAGTGTTGATTATGCAAAATATGCAGATGAATCCAAGCTTAAATATTGGACTTATCGGTTTATGGAGTGGTCTGGGCTTTCTACTTTTTAGTTCAGCAAGACTCATCTGACAAAGATAAATCAGATAGCTAATGAAAAGAGAGGAAATAAATCCTCTCTTTTTTTATTGTTTAATGCGTGGGTGGAATAAGTTCATCTAGTTCTTTGGCAGTGAGTTCATCCAGTCCAGTTAAGTCAGTTGCAATTTTCCACTGATTTTCATCTTCTACTGGCGTTGGTAAACGCGCTTCTAGCCAGTCGCAAACAGCATCTGGCGTAAAATCTGGATGATTACACTGAATAATCCATGCTAAAAATTCTTTAGGCCCACCGTTCATATAAGGGGGAGGTGAAACTGGAAAAAATTGGGTCGGTAGACGTTCATTGGTCGATAAATAATTGAGTATATGTCCCAGTTCTTGTACGGTTTGCCAAGCCAAAGGATGTTCGATATCAATATGAAATTTAAACCACCAAGCATCTTTGCCATCTGAGCCATGTGCATCGATTCGGCTTTCCTGAATGCTTGGTACTTTACTAAAAAACTGATAAAGGCGTTCAAAACTTAATTCAGCCACAAGATCATATCCAGTCATACAATGAATCGTTAGTATAACGGCTTTTTCAACAAAGAAATGCTGGTGACTTCACCAAGCCCAACTTTAAACAAAACCTACATTTATGATGCAGATGATGTCGGTTTTTTAAGCTAAAATAATAGAAAGATCAAAAATAAGAAGGGCAATACGATGCGTATTTATGGTGTATATGCCTGTATTGGCGCAATCTTACTCAGTCTCTCAACTGTAAGTATGGCTGAAAACCAATGGGGAAATTATCGTGGTGTAGAACGTCCTAAAGCACCATCAAGACCACCGCAGTGGAATCGACCACCGCCACCTCCTCATGGGCATCGGCCACCACATAATTGGGGTGGTCAGTATCCTGAGTATCCTCAGCGACCTCGCCACGGCAGTTATATCGAATATCACTATCAACCCAACACCCAATATGAGTATCGAACTGAACGATATGTTTTTGTTCGCGGTAATACGCTACCTATCGAATATCGTAATGATCAGTACTATATCAATGACTGGTCTGGACATCAGCTTTATGATCCGCCATGGGGGACTCGCTGGTATTCGGTAGGCGGCCATTATTTACTTATTTCAGATGATAGTTTTCGTATTGAAGTCGTACGTTAATTTAATATGAAACTCGATCATGCTTTGTTACATATTCTTCATCTTTAAGAAAGCAGACTTACAATCTTTAGCAAACTCGCCGTTTTCATCCATGCTTTCTCCTTGACTGTCGCCTAATCTGAAGACAGACAAAAAGAGGATGAACTCATGAACTTATCAATGAAGATGACACTTGCTGCACTGGCTTTGGGTATTTCTGCAACCAGTATGGCAGCACCAAATGACTGGAATCAATATCGTGGCGTAGATCATCACTATCACCAAGCACCACCTCCATCTAAAGCGCCATCAAAATGGTCAAACTCACATTATGATCGGGATCGCTATACTAATTTTAGAAAAGGTGATCGCCTACCTTATCAATATCGTGACAACCGTTATTACGTGTCAAATTGGCGTAATTCACGGTTATCTGCACCACCGCGTGGCTATCATTGGGTAAGGGCAGATGGTCGCTATTTACTGGTATCAAGCAGTAACCATCGTATTTATGCTGTTCGTTAAATGAGACTAAAGATGCTTAATCCCATCGTTATGACGGTGGGTTTTTTTTTGAAAATTTCAAAATTAATTGATCCTTTATGTTTTTACGCTAATCGAAGTGATATTTTCATATTCTATAAAAAGATTTAATTTTATTTCTCCATTGATTCGTGAAAAATTGGTTTTATCATATCGATCTGATCGTGATCTTTACTCGTATTTATGGAGTTTTTTTAAGTTAATTTACAATGAAATATGAAGCGTATTACAACCCACTAAAATCATAACAATTGATTGCAGATACGCTCATTTTATCCATTATTTCTCCCAGAGCATTTTCTACACTTTAGACTTGGTGTTACTGCGGACAACTGGATATGAAAAGGATCATTTCCGTTTCACTTTGTGTGTGCATGCTTGGTGTATCCACACTTTCAATGGCTGATCCACCACCTCCAGATTGGGGTGGACATGGTTGGGGGCATTATCATGGCGGACCAGATCGACATGAAAATTGGCATAATCATGAGTGGCGAGCTTATGGACCACCGCCACCTAGGGTGATTGAAAATCGTTACTATTATGCACCACCACCGCCACGATATTACCGAGTTCATGATTTCCGTCCAGGTTATCGTTTACCGCCGCAATATTTGTCAGAGCGTTATTATGTCAATAACTGGTATGACCATCAGCTTCCACCACCCCCGCCACAACATCGTTGGGCATATATTGATGGACGCTATGTGCTAGTGGCTGTTGCAACAGGAATTATTGCCCAGATTCTTTTTGGTGGGCATTAATACAAATTTTTCTCAAAACACCATTATCTGAGCAGGATAGTGGTTTTTTTATGCTAATTCATCATCTTCAGGTCTAGGTGTTTGACCTTTGGCTAATGGTCGTTCCTGATGTTTATCCCGAATTACGGATGGATAATGCCATGAGGCATAACGTACGATCAAAATCGCG
This sequence comes from Acinetobacter guerrae, assembly GCF_009372255.1. GTDB lineage: Bacteria > Pseudomonadota > Gammaproteobacteria > Pseudomonadales > Moraxellaceae > Acinetobacter > Acinetobacter guerrae. The sequence continues at coordinate 54,818 of NZ_LXGN01000005.1, read as the reverse complement.
ATGGCCAAGATTAGAATGGAACCTGTCACAATTAATAAATCAACGTCTGCCTGATGGTTATGCTGAATATCGGAAATGAGTAAGCGAGTCAGTGCTGTAATTGCAACATAAATCAAAAAACGCACAGGCATATGATTGGTTTTAAAGTAAATTCCAACCATTGCCCCCAACTCTAAATAGATAAATAACAATAAAATATCGTCAATCGTGGCATATTTTTTAACTGTAAAAATATCGATAGTGGTATGAATAGCTGACCACGCCACCATACAGCCAATAATGAACAAAGCGATATAATGAAAAGCTTCAACGGCACGATTACCGAGCTTATCCAGAAATGCTTCTATATTTTTAGGAGACTTGGATGTTGCCATGTTATCGCTCTTATGTTGATGAATAATGATTATTAAATATCAAGCAAATTTCATGCACATGACGACTGGATTTAAATCATTAACGTATAAAAAAACGCCTGATGAATCAGGCGTTTTAGTTTGAGAGAATCAATTAGGATTGAGTGGTAAAATAATCTTCACTAAAACTCATCACTAACTCAGAACCCGCTTCAATTTTTTTGATGCGTGTTTCAAGTTCAGGCAGGATTCGAGTCACAAAATACTGAGCAAGAGAAAGTTTATTTTGATAGAAATCACCCGATTTTTCTTGAGCTGCGGCTGACATCTTGGCAAACATATAGGCAAAGCTGAGTAAGCCAACAGCGTGTAAATAATCAACGGCTGCTGCATTTGGAAAATCTACATTTTCTGCTGCTTGTTCTAAAATAAACTGGGTCACTGCTTCGACTTCAGTGGCTGCATCTAGCGTTGCATCTTTTATGAAATTAAGGTCAGCACTGAGTGTGTTGGCAAAATCACGAATTTCTGCAATATATTCAGCAATAAATGTACCGCCAGATTTAATGGTTTTACGACCAATTAAATCTTGTGACTGAACGCCATTGGTACCTTCATAAATTTGTGAAATACGGAGGTCACGAATACATTGTTCCATGCCCCATTCACGAATATAACCATGCCCACCAAAACACATTTGTGCATCTAAGGTGGCTTGGAATGCGGTATCTGTTAGATATGCTTTCGCGATAGGTGTCAGCAGGGCAACTCGGTTATTGGCTTTTTTAACGGCTTCTGCATCAGTTGAAAATTTGGTGATGTCGAGTTGTTGCCCCACATACACTGCAAAAGCACGTGATGCTTCATTGTTGGCACGTGCATTAAGCAACATGCGACGGACATCGCCATGGACTAAGATACTATCTGCTGGTTTATTTGGAGATTGTACACCTGCCGCACTACGACCCTGTAAACGATCTGTCGCATATTGAGCAGCATTTTGGTAGGCAAATTCAGATGCGCCAAGACCCTGAATCCCCATCGATAAACGCTCATAGTTCATCATGACGAACATAGCAGCAAGCCCTTCATTTTCCTTACCGACAAGGAAACCTTTGGCACCGTCAAAATTCATGACACAAGTAGCAGAGGCTTTGATCCCCATTTTATGTTCAATCGAACCTGGACCAACAGCATTGCGCTCACCCACTGAACCATCTTCATTGACCATAAATTTCGGTACGATAAATAGTGAAATACCACGTGAGCCTGCTGGTGCATCAGGTGTTTTAGCTAATACCAGATGAATGATATTTTCAGCAAGATCGTGATCACCACCTGTAATGAAGATTTTAGTACCTGTAATGTTATAGGTACCATCTGCATTTGGTTCTGCTTTGGTTTTAATAATTCCTAAATCTGTACCTGCATGTGGCTCAGTTAAGCACATGGTTCCAGACCATTCACCCGAATAAATTTTTGGTAAATAGGTTTGTTTTTGCTCTTGCGATGCATAACTGTTAAGTGCCATGCCTGCACCCACGGAAAGAAGCGGATAGAGCATAAATGATGGGTTAGTGGCGAATAGCATTTCGTCGGCAAGAACAGTCAGCATTTTTGGCATGCCTTGACCGCCCCATTCTTCATCTGCACCTAAACCAATCCAGCCGCCTTGAACATATTGCTGAAATGCATCTTTAAAGCCAGCAGGGGTAAAGACATTGCCGTTTTCATAACGTGCGCCTTCTTCATCACCAGTACGGTTTAAGGGCAAAGTTACGTTTTGTGCAAATTTAGCCATTTCTTCTAAAATGGCTTCAGCAGTTGCAGCATCAATATGAGCCAGATTTTCATTGGCCTGCCAGAATTGTTCTGCTTTGAATACGTCATTTAAGATAAAGCGCATGTCTGCAAGGGGAGCGTTGTAAATTGGCATCGTTTTTCACCTTTGTTCTTTTTACATTTATGTGTCTAATATTACACAGAAAATGTAATTCATCAGTATGTTTTGATTGGCATTAATTTAACATTGATTCGTCAAAAAAAGGACTGTCAAAACTGATCAGTCCTTTTTTATTAGTATGCAATTGTTTTCACTCATGCACACATGTTAGGCAGGTCTAGATTAGAACGCAAAGTGTTCTGCATCTAATGCCATAAGTGGTTCAAGACCTGTTGAAAGTACATCTACATGCGAACGAACACGTGGCAAGATTTTCTTGAAGTAGAAACGTGCAGTGGTTACTTTTGCGTTGTAGAAATCAACATCTGTTGTTCCTGCAGCCACAGCTTCCTGAGCAACCAATGCCATACGTGCCCATAAGTAAGCGAGTGTGACATAACCAGAGAAGTATAGATAATCAACTGCTGCTGCACCAACTTCATCTGGGTTTTGCATCGCACGCATACCAATTTGCATGGTGAGATCGCCCCATTCTTTATTCAAGGCTGCCAAAGGTTCAACAAACTCTTTCAAGGCTGCATTGTCTTTGTTGGTTTCAACAAATTTATGAATAATTTTGGTGAAATCACGGAGCATCGCGCCTTGAGTTTGAAGGACTTTACGACCTAACAAATCCAGTGCTTGAATTTCAGTGGTTCCTTCGTACAGGCAAGAGATACGCGTATCTCGAACAATTTGTTCCATGCCATGCTCTGAAATAAAGCCATGACCACCAAACACTTGAACACCGTGTTTTGCTGACTCTGAACCTGTTTCAGTCAGGAATGCTTTAGCAATTGGAGTCAATAACGAAAGAATATTGTCCGCAAATTTGCGTTCTTCTTCGGTTGTACCTTGCTCAACTACGTCTGCATATTGAGACAAGAAATAAACAAGGGCACGACCACCTTCCGCAAATGCTTTTTGAGTCAATAACATGTTACGTACAGCAGGATGTACAATAATTGGATCAGCTTCTTTTTCTGGCGCTTTAGGACCAGAAAGAGCACGCATCGCTAAACGATCTTTGGCATAAGCCAATGCACCTTGGAACGATGATTCAGATGCAGATAAACCTTGAACAGCAGTACCAATACGCGCAGTGTTCATGAAGGTAAACATGGCATGTAAACCGCGATTTTCAGGTCCGATTAAGAAGCCTTTTGCATTGTCAAAGTTAATGACGCAAGTCGCGTTACCATGAATACCCATTTTGTGTTCAATAGAACCACAACGAACTGCATTGCGTTCACCCATTGAACCATCAGTATTCACATTGAATTTTGGTACGATAAATAATGAAATACCTTTAGTCCCTTTAGGGGCACCAGGTAAGCGCGCAAGCACGATATGAATGATGTTTTCAGCCATGTCGTGTTCACCAGCAGAGATAAAGATTTTCTCGCCAGAGATTGCAAAACTACCATCTTCATTTGGTTCAGCTTTAGAACGAATGATGCCAAGGTCTGAACCTGCATGAGATTCAGTTAGGCACATGGTTCCAGTCCATTCACCAGAAACTAGTTTTGGTAAATAAGTTGCTTTTTGCTCATCAGAACCATGATGCTCAATAGTACGTACAGCACCATGAGATAGACCAGGGTACATGCCCCATGCCCAGTTTGCTGCACCCACCATTTCAGAAATAGCAGTACCTAGCGAACCTGGTAAACCTTGACCACCATGTTCTTCAGGAACTGAAAGAGAAGGGAAACCGAGTTCAATATATTTTTGATACGCTTCTTTAAAACCTGTTGGTGTCGTTACAACGCCATCATTCCATGTACAACCTTCGCGGTCACCCACTTGATTTAGTGGAGAAAGTTCATTTTCACAAAAATCCGCAGCGGCTTCTAAATATTGATCCACCAATTCACGGCTGACGTTTTCCTGAAATGCAGGGAGTTTTGCATAGTGTTCTTCGGCATTTAATAATTCATGCAAAACAAATTGCATATCACGTAGCGGCGCTTTGTATTGTGGCATATCGGGTTCCTCAATACTGGTTAAACCAGAGTTATAATCCTAATCAACGATAACGGTGTCTGATGACACATCTTTTACTTTTACATCGTGCAACAACTTATTTACATGCACAAGCATTTGCGGGTGAACATCCATGACTGTAAAGTCAAAGAAAATGCTGTTGAAATATCTAAGTGCATTGAGTGTAAACACTTTTATCTAATTTTTAGTGAAAGGAATAGTCAAAAAACGTAAAAAGTTGTGTCCACAAAAAAAGACGCTCAAGCGTCTTTTTAAGATTAGATTTAGCTTATGAGGCTTTAACTGGTGCTGCTGGAGCAGGGGGAGCCATACGATCATCCATTTTGTTTGGTTTAAAACGAAGTTGGCAGGTACCATCAATAGTTTTATCACCTACTTTGACTTGAATTGCCTGTCCTGTTGCTTTGCCTACACACGCTTGTTGAATTTGCTCAAACTGTGCTTGGCGTTCAGCGCGACGTTGTTGCATTTCTGCACGTTGCTCAGGTGTTAATTTATGGCGTTTCATAAAATGTTTGCCTTGAGGTCCATCATCCATCATATGGTGTGCAGATGGTTCTTGTGGAGCTGTAGTCGATTGGCAGGCAGCTAGGCTTCCCATGGTGACTACAGTGGCAGCGAGCATTGCAATTTTAGATAATTTGTTCATTTTGATCCCCACATCTATGTTGATTTCATGTAATAAAGATTAAGTAATAAACATGAAGAAACAATGGAGAGTTTTTTGAGTGAGTGTTCGCTACAATAGTGAATATAGAAGAAAAATGAGAGATCGCTTTTGAATATACGTCGTGTGCCAATCGCCTTGCGTCTATTTCTAACGGTGCTATTGACTACACTGGTTATCACGACAGTGAGTCTGGGCGTTTTACATTGGACGATGCAGAAAAATTTTGCTCGTTATGTGGCAGATGTAGAAATGCAAAAGCTAGATCATCTCATTACCAATTTGGGCAATGTTTATAGCGTTTATCATGACTGGGGCAATGCGATTCAGGCGCAAATTTTACAGATTGAAGGCGATGCTGCTCCAGATGATTATGATCGTCTATCACGTTGGTGGTTACGCCGTCAGTATGATATTGCGCTACAACAGCGTATGTTCAAAGAACAAACCTTGTTGAGTCTTTCCCCAGAACTTTCACATAATATTGAATTTCGCAATCGTCCTATTCTGGATGAACAAGAACGCAAATTTATTGAAGATAATTTACCTTCAGAATATCAGCCTTTTGAAGGACTTAAGTTTCCACTTAGTTCTAATCAAAACCAGTTTCGTCCAAACGACAAAAATAAAGATCCTCATAGACCCCCACGTCTTTCTGAAATGGCGGGCATGATGCCGCAAGACGGTAAAAAGCGCTTTATTTCCATGCCTGACCGACTGGGTCTAAGTTCACGCCTTTCGTTATATGATGTTAATCATCAGTTTGTAGTTGGTGAGCCATCTAATGAACAGCTCTCGTTCCGACCGATTATGGTCGGTAGTCAAATCGTTGGTTATTTGGGACTGAAACCTGTATTGGATCAGGATGATGCCTTAAGCATTAACTTTTTTAGTAATCAAAAACGTTTTTTACTGTTAATTTATACCTTCTCTGTTCTGGCAAGTTTAGTGGCAGCCTTGTTACTTGCGACTTATTTTAAAAAGCCGATCCAGCGTTTGTTGAATGCAACTCGTGAGTTGACTCAAGGGAATTACCAACATCAGGTTATTATTAAACGTAACGATGAACTGGGTGATCTTGCAGCACAATTAAATCAGTTGGCTGTTATTTTGGATCAGCATGAACAATCGCGCCGTCAATGGGTTGCAGATACATCACACGAATTAAAAACTCCATTGAGTGTGCTGCAAGCACAAATTGAAGCGATGCAGGATGGTATTCGTAAAGCGAGCCCTGAACATTTGGATGCTATGATGCGCCAGATCACCAGTCTGAAAAAGCTCACACAGGATTTGGGTGATTTGGCTCAGGCCGATGCACAACAACTGAAATGTTACTTTGCCGAAGTTAATCCATGGGATGTTATCGTGCAGGAAGTCGACAACTTTAAGCCGAAGTTCGAACAGGCTGGGCTTAAAGTTTCAGTTGAAGGTAAAGGCGCGCTTTTACAATTAGATATAGACCGTTTTAAGCAAATTATGGTCAACTTGCTTAGTAATAGTGTTCGATATACGGAGCAGGGTGGGCAGATTCATATCCACACGCAAGAAACTATTCAGCACTGGAGCATCATTGTGGATGATAGCCCATTAGGTTTAGATGATGAACATTTGCAACGTCTGGGTGAACGTTTCTACCGTGTTGATGATTCCCGTACCCGTAGTACGGGCGGCACAGGCTTGGGGTTGGCACTTTCATGTAAGCTAGCACAGGCTTTAGGTGGAAGTTTAAGTTTTGCACATTCACCATTGGGCGGTCTGCGCTGTATTTTGACCTTTCCAAAAACACAGTCCATACATAAGGAATAATTGACGATGAAACATGTAATGTTGGTTGAAGATGAGGTTGAACTGGCTCATCTGGTACGTGACTATCTGCAAGCAGCAGGTTTTGAAGTCAGTATGTTTCATGATGGTCAGGAAGCTTATGATAGCTTTTTACAGCGTAAACCAAGCTTAATGGTATTGGACTTGATGGTGCCGCGCATGGATGGTTTGACGATTTGCCGTAAAGTTCGGGAACAGTCCGATTTACCTATTATTATGGTGACTGCACGTACTGAAGAAATTGACCGTGTTCTTGGCTTAAATATGGGTGCGGATGATTATGTGTGTAAACCATTTAGTCCTAAAGAATTGGTTGCTCGAGTACAAGCTGTATTGCGCCGCTTAGACCGTAAAGCAGAACCTGAACAAAATGATTTATTTCGAATTGATAAGGCACAACAACGAATCTGGTACCAACAAAAATCCTTAAATTTAACACCTACCGAATTTCGCTTATTAGAGCTTTTTTTGGAACATGTGGGGCAGGTTTATTCTCGTGCTCAATTATTAGATCATATTAATCCAGATAGTTTTGATGTTGCAGATCGTGTGATTGATAGTCATATTAAAAATTTACGTCGTAAAGTCACTGAAGCGGCAGATACAGGAAATCGTCATGAATGGATTCAGGCAGTCTACGGCGTGGGCTATCGTTTCGAATACCCAGAAGAATAAGTATTTATAAAAGTATATATCGAGCAGTGTGATGAATCATTAATGCTGCTCATTGTTTCTAATTGATTTAGCTACTAGCCAGATAAAAGTTTTAAACGCATTTTTTGTGTTTTATTTAATTTACTGACCACTAAGGTATAGGAAGATTTGACTAAATCTTCAATTAATTTTGCATCAATATTCTGACCCTCAAAAATCGAAATCCAGTGTTTTTTGTTCATGTGATAACCCGACTGAATAGAGGGATATAACTCTTTGAGTTCATCTGCCTGATCAGGTTTGATTTTGACGTTTATAAATTTTTGTTGGTTCACTTCACCTGTTAACAAGAACATTTTGTCAAAGACTTTAATCACATTACATTGTGGGCCAAAAGGATGAGATAGCTCTGCTTCACTTTGTTGGAGGGCGATCTTTATTGCAAACTGCTGTATTTTTTCTGCGTTCATTCGGGTTCCATAAAGCTTGATATTGTTTTGGTTGAATTTTAATCATTATAGATTCAATCGCTTAAATTGACTTGGTGTTATAAGTTTATCCTGTGGATAATCACAATGTTATCCACAGAAAATGGGGATAACTGTGATTAATCTTCATGCTTCAAGATGAACAACTTACCATCACTTCAGGGACATCACTTGGAAGTGGTGCTAAGTCCTCAGGTCGTTCTAACTCAGGTTGCGATATAAATGGCTGACGTAATAAAGTAAATAATCGTTCGACTTCACTAAAATCACCACGCTCAGCCTGTTCGATGGCTTTTTGCGCCATATGATTTCTTAAGATATAAATTGGATTGGCGTGCTGCATTTGGGTGTTGAGTTGCTCGATATCCTGCTGTTCACGAATAGCATGGTAACTTTGTAAAAACTCATCAAACTGACGAATATCCAGACAATCATCCCGAAGTAATTTGTATTGCTGATTTTGTAAGCGTAAAAAACTTTGGGTGTAGTCAAGTTGTTCACTTTGCAAAATACGTAAAAAAGCCATACCACAATCAAAGCTGTCCTTATGAAAATCAGGAAGCCCCATTTTTTTACATAGACCTTCGGTATAAGCGGCTAAAAAAGTCGGTTCAAAATGTTCCAGACGATCTGCCAATTGTTTTTTAAACGTTTCTTTTTCTTCTGGTTTGGCTAAAGGAATTAGATTATTCAGCCACATCCATAAATTCCAGTGAGCAATACTTGGCTGATTTTGATAGGCGTAACGACCTTGGTGATCTGAATGGTTATTTATCCAATTAGGGCGAAAACGCTCCATAAAACCGTAAGGACCAAAATCTAAAGTGGAACCTGTAATATTTAAGTTATCTGTATTCATGACACCATGAGCAAACCCGACCAGTTGCCATTGAGCGATCATTTTTGCTGTGCTGCTAATCACACCTTGTGCAAAAGCCAAAATAGGTTGTTCATTTTCCAGAGCTTCTGGATAATGCCATTCGATACATTTTTGTGTGAAATCTTTTAATAATTCAGGTGCGTATTGATTAATCCATTCAAAATGCCCCAAGCGGATATGACAATCGGAACTGCGTAATAACATTGCTCCTTGTTCCAGTTTTTCACGCTGTACACCTTGGCTTGAAGTGGTAAAACCGACCGCATTACTTGAGGCAATACCTAAGCTGTTTAAGGCATGTCCTGCCAGATATTCACGAATAACAGAGCGTAAAACCGCACGACCATCGCCCATACGTGAATACGGAGTTAGCCCAGCACCTTTTAAATGCAAGTCGATGGTTTGACCTGCACGATTTAAAATCTGAGCAATTAATAAGCCTCGACCATCGCCTAGCTGTCCTGCCCATTGCCCAAATTGGTGTCCTGCATAGACCATTGCTAAGGGAGGAAATTCAGCAAAGGTTTGCTGTCCACTACAGATTTCAACCCATTGCTGTTTATCTTGTTCTGACCATTGTAAATCATCAGCCAGTTCAGCATTAAAATGCCCTGCTTGAGCACCTTTAAGTGGTACAGGCATTTGTTGATGATAAAGCTTTGGATTTAAATCTGGATAACGTGAATTAAAATGCATGGCAGAAACAGGCTAATGGCAGAAATTGCACTATATCAAATAATCCAGTTTGTGCCTAAAGCATCGGTATTTCTAACACTACATCGAAGTAGGTTGCTTATTTTAGAGGGGATTGCTGTTTTACTTAGATGATTTCTTTCTTCGACTAATCATTAAGTTACTCAAACGATTTAAAAACTGCGGACTAATGTTAGATAATTGATACAAAACTTTGGCTTTTACACCGATTGGTGTATGCGTTGCCCGAAAAAAATGATCTTTTTGTTGTGCTAGCCTTAACACTTGGGTAGCAACATCTGAAGGACTTAAACTTACTCCCATATTTTGAATACTGCCTGCATCCATATTTTTAATCATTGCTGTTTGTACAAAGAGAGGCATAACATCTAAAACCCGAATGCCGTATTTTTGCCATTCAACATCCAAAGCTTCTGTTAGCCCGCGCACGGCAAATTTGCTTGCTGAATAAGATGCCAAATCTGCTTGTCCATACATTGCAGAAGCCGATGATAGATTAATGATACGAGCAAAAGATGCTTGTTTTAAATAAGGGAGAGCAGCATGACAGCCATTCAATACACCTTTGACATTAATATCTATGGTGCGTTGATGCGCTTGAATATTGGTATGCTCAAATGCACCTGAATAGAGAATGCCTGCATTATTGACCAGAACATTGAGTTCACCAGCCCATTGTACAAAGTGCTGCAAGACGCTTTGCCAATTATTTTCGTCACTTACATCCAGATAGCCTGCAAAGGCACGAGAACCTAATTCTTTAGCGAGTTTTTGACTCTGAATTTCATTAATATCAAAAATACCGACAAGATAGCCGTGTTGATAAAAAGTTCGTGCAATTTCTGCTCCAATCCCTTGAGCTGCACCTGTAATCAGGATACTTTGAGCCATATTTTTCTCATTTGTTTTTGTTAAAAATGTCGTGTTAAAAGATTCTTGATGAAAGATCATATCCGTTTTAACACGTTATGTTTACATCATAACAAATCTGCTTTTGAAATAAATTTGCTGCGATGACCTGTCGAGGAATGAAACATGGAACAACTTTTAAATATTATGCGTGAGTTACGTGAAAAATGTCCGTGGGATCGTGAGCAAACTCCTTTAAGTTTAACCAAATATGCAATTGAGGAAGCTTATGAAGTCGAGGCCTCGGTTCGTGAAGGGAATTTGAATGAGATTCGCGATGAACTTGGCGATTTACTTTTACAGGTCGTTTTTCAGGCACAAATGTATAGTGAGCAAGGTGCTTTTGATTTTCATGATGTCGTGAACGCAATTAGTCAAAAAATGATTCGTCGTCATCCTCATGTTTTTCAGCCTGAACAGTTTTCTGCACATGATCCTGATGAGGTGAGTGAGCTGTGGCAACAGATCAAGCAACAGGAAAAACAAGGCAAGCCAAAATCATGTTTAGATGAAATCAAACATGGTCCTGCCTTAAATCAGGCACAAGAAATTCAAAAAAAAGCGGCCAAACTAGGATTTGATTTTGAAACAGTCGATGATGCTTATGGCAAATTAAAAGAAGAATTAGGCGAATTGGAACAGGCAGTTGAATTGCAACAATTCGATGAAATAAATGAAGAATTTGGAGATTGCCTATTTTCTCTGGTCAATGTTGGGCGTAAACTTGGTCTGTCCAGCGAGTCTGCACTTTTGGGGACGATTTTTAAATTTAGACAACGTTTTGCTTATATTGAGCAACAAGCAAGTTTACAACAAAAAACTTTAGAAGATATGAGTTTACAAGAAATGGATTCGCTCTGGAATCAAGCGAAACTACAATTAAAATCTAGGTCTTTATAATATGATTACACTACGACAAATTTCGATATATTTGATACAGATCGGTATATTGTGCGTTATGTCCAACTTAAGTTATGCGCAACAATTTGATCAATCTTATCAGTCATGGAAAGCCCAGCAACAAACACACGATCAGCGTTTAAACGCATCATCATCTTCATCTGATTATTTTTTGAGTAAACCTAGTTTATCAAAAGATGTGTCAAAAAATAGCATAGCAAAAAATACCAACACCTCAAATATTGGGACTAAAGTAAATATTAATAGTGCTACAGCTCAAGAGCTACAACGCTTAAATGGTATTGGAGCAAAAAAAGCGCAGGCCATTGTAGATTATCGTGACCAGAATGGTCGATTTAAAACAGTAAATGATTTATTGAGCATTAAAGGCATTGGGCCAAAATTTATTGAAAAAAATAAATCAAATTTGAGTTTATAATACTCACGTTTCAACAAGATTTTTGAGCTAAGTGCCTAATCATTGAGAGAATCAAATTGCCCTTTAGTCGGGTTAGAGATATGATTAGCGCATCTTATCATTTACGTTCAGACGTAGGAGACAGCGTCTTTTGCAAACTTTGCGCGCGTCAAAATGTGGTTTATCTACAACGCAACTTCCTTCTTCTATCCTAGATGTGATCGATAGTCTAACCAAAGCAGGTTATGAGGCTTATATTGTCGGCGGTGGGGTCAGAGATCTTATGTTAGGTCTGAATCCCAAAGATTTTGATGCCGTGACTAACGCCACGCCTGCTCAGGTCAAAGAAGTTTTTGGTCGACGTTGCCGTATTATTGGACGACGGTTTGAGTTGGCTCATGTCTATTCTGGTCGTGAACTGATCGAAGTCGCAACATTTCGTGCTCCACCTAAAAAAGCGGTGACGAGTACTTCTGGCATGATTTTGCGTGATAATAACTGGGGCACCATTGAGCAAGACTTTGCCCGACGCGATTTTTCAATCAATACTTTATATTATCAACCACGTAAAGGTATTGTGCTGGATTTTTGCGATGCCATTTCTGATGTAAAAAATAAAACTTTACGTCTGCTTGGTGATCCAAAACAGCGTTTTGAAGAAGATCCTGTACGGATGTTGCGTACATTACGTTTTGCTGCCAAATTAAATTTTGATATTGATCCTGACATCTTAAAAATCTTTGATGTCGAAATGACGCAACTTTTACGGGACGTATCTCCGCATCGTCTATACGATGAGTCGCAAAAATTATTTACTATGGGGCATTTGGCTCGGGTTTTACCTATGCTCATTGAGTTTGATATCTGGAAGCAATTATTTGCAGATATTAAGCCTGACATCAGTAAATTTATTGAGCGAGCAGCGAAAAATACCGATCAACGTATACAGATTGGTAAAACCATCAATCCTGCATTTTTCTATGCGGTATTGCTGTGGAAGCCTTTTTTAGAGCGCTGTGATTTTTATCTATCAAAAGGTATTGTTCCTGCAGAAGCACGTGCACAGGCAGGTCTGGATGTGCTTAAGCGTCAGGCAACCCGTACTGTTATTCCACGTTTTGCTGAAACTTTTATTCGTGAAGTTTGGGAAATGCAGGTGCGTTTACTCAATCCGAAACCGCAGCAGATTGAAGCATTGGCTGGACACGCACGTTTTCGTGCTGGATTTGACTTTTTATTGCTACGTGAAAAATCGGGTGATGACTCAACGCAAGGCATGGGGCAATGGTGGGATCATTATCAATCTCTTTCTATTGATGAAAAAGAGACTGCGATTAGCCAATATAATCGACAACGTGCAAAAACACGGCGTAAACAAAATACCGAAATTGTTGAATCTAAAGAACCTAGCGTAGAAATTGAGCCATTGGTCAAAACGCCAGAACCGCGTAGCCGACGCGCTCGCCGTGAACAAACACGTACTAAAGACCATGTAGGGCGTAACACTGAGTCTTCTTCGGAAAATACCAATATCGATCGTCCGATCATGAAGCGTAAACGAGTGCAGCGTGATTTGAGTCAGGTTATCTTTGGGCCGACACAATGAGTCATGTCGTGACATATATTGGGCTTGGAAGTAATCTTGGGGATTCGCCCCAGATTCTTCGTGATGCAATTCAGCGATTAAATGAGTTGGGTCAACTGAAAGTTTCTAGACTTTATCAGAGTCCACCTATGGGACCACAAGATCAACCGCATTATTATAATGCAGTTGTTCAGCTTACGACCACGCTGTTACCTTTGGACTTACTTGATCAATTACAAAAAATTGAACAGGAAGCGGGACGTGTGCGTTTACGTCGTTGGGGAGAGCGGACTTTAGATCTGGATTTACTTATTTATGCTGAGCAAGACATTCAAAATCAGCGGTTGACTGTGCCACATATCGGGTTACTTGAGCGTGATTTTGTCATCGTACCTTTGCTTGATATTGATCCTGATTTGATTGTAAAAGGTCAAAAGCTAAAAGATTTAGAACTGGTAAAACATCCGTCTTTAACAGTTGTTGCGGATGGCAACTGGGTTGAAAAATAACTTGCCTGTTTGGGTAGGTTGATAGAGGACATCATGATGATTAGTCTAAGTGACTTAAGAAAATTTAAAAGTGAAGGACGTAAGTTTTCCTGTCTGACTTGCTACGATGCGAGCATGGCCAAAGCAATGGAACTTGCGAATATCGACTCAATTTTGATTGGTGATTCTCTGGGAATGGCAATTCAGGGTCATGACTCTACGTTACCTGTGACTGTTGAAGATATGGCTTATCACACAGCAGCGGTACGCCGTGGTAACAGTCATGCATTTATTATGACTGATTTGCCTTTCATGAGTTATGCCACCTTAAATGATGCTTTGCAAAGTGCAAAAAAAGTCATGCAGGCTGGTGCGCAAATGATCAAAATCGAAGGCGGTGCATGGCTTGCTGAATCTGTACGTGTTTTGACACAAAACGGTATTCCTGTCTGTGTACACTTGGGTCTTACACCGCAATCGGTACATGTGTTTGGTGGTTATAAATTGCAAGCCAGAACCCGTGAAGCGGCAGATCAGTTGATTGCAGACTGTACTGCGGTGGTAGAAGCAGGGGCTGCGTTGTTGTTGTTAGAATGTGTTCCCGCACAGTTGGGTCAGGAAATATCTGAATTATTTCCAAACATTCCTGTTATTGGGATTGGTGCAGGTAATCAAACCGATGGTCAGGTCTTGGTTGTACAAGATATGTTAGGTCTGACTTTTGGGCGTGTGGCACGATTTGTGCGTAATTTTATGAAAGAACAGTCAGGCGAAACTGCGATTGTGGATGCATTTAAAGCTTACCACTTAGCTGTACAGGATCAATCTTTCCCTGCATTAGAGCATACTTTTCAAGTTGAGCTGTAACTCATGAAAACAGAAACAACTATACACGGTCTAACCGCATCTTTGCAGACAGCTCGAACAAGTCGTAAAACGATTGGTTTTGTGCCAACTATGGGGAATTTGCATCAGGGGCATCTTAATTTGGTGCGTGAAGCAAAAAAACTCTGCGATGTAGTCGTCGTCAGTATCTTTGTGAATCCAATCCAGTTTGGTGAAGGTGAAGATTTCGAAAGCTATCCACGTACACTGGAGCAAGATAGCCATCTACTGGCAGATGTCGGCTGTGACATTATTTTTGCACCTACCGTCGATCAAATGTATGGTAAGCAACCACGCCTGACCAATATCACGGTCGGTGGTATTACCAATGACTTATGTGGTCAATCACGTCCAGGTCATTTTGATGGGGTCGCAGTTGTTGTAACCAAGCTGTTCAATATTGTACAACCTAACTTTGCTTTTTTTGGTCAAAAAGATTATCAACAATTGGCTGTGATTCGCCAGTTTGTTAAAGATCTAAACATTCCTGTTGAAGTGATTGGTGTGCCTATTACTCGTGCAGAAGATGGTCTGGCATTAAGTTCGCGTAATGGTTACCTGACAGAAGATCAGCGTAAAATTGCACCCACTATTTACCAATCTCTGAAACAGGCTGAAAAAGAGTTACACGCAGGGGCGGCATTATCTGAGGTGTTACTCAATATCAAAACACATTTGACAGATGCTGGATTTGTTGTGGACTATGTCGAAGCACGTCAGCCAAACTTGCAACCCATTGAGATATTTAATCAGGATATCGTTTTGTTTATTGCAGCCAAGTTAGGTTCAACGCGTCTGATTGATAATTTACAGGTTCAATTTAAGGCATAATAATAAAAGGACAGTCATGCCATGAAGCGTATTCTTATCGTCACAGGGCAATCTGGATCGGGGAAATCTTCTGCATTGCAGGTTTTGGAAGATCTAGGTTACTACTGTATTGATAACCTGCCTTTGGCATTGCTGCCAGAAATTGTGTCTAAGCTAGATCATGAAAATAATCTGGAACAATTAGCACTTGGGGTGGATGTTCGCAGTACACGAGCAGATTTGCAGGAATTTGATCAGGTATTTGAACAATTACAACGACATGGTTCTGTCGATGTCATTTATTTGACGACACAGGATCAAGAGTTAATTGCACGCTTTAGTTCCTCGCGTCGTCCACATCCATTGGCGAGTCGTTTTAAAAGTCTGAATGAATGTATTCAAGAAGAAAAACAGCTCTTGATGCCGATCCAGTTTAGATCTACCGTACATATTGATACGACGGATAAAAGTGTGCATGATCTTAAGCATACTTTGCTCTCTAAATTGGGACAGTCAGATAAATTAATTCTGATTTTACAGTCGTTCGGTTATAAACATGGTATTCCTTTAGATGCCGACTATGTCTTTGATGTAAGGCATTTACCTAATCCTCATTGGGATTTGGAGTTGCGTAAATTTTCAGGACTAGATAAACCCGTACAGGATTTTTTGGAAGCCAGCTCACAAACCAATGACATGTTTAATGATGTTTATCAGTTTTTAGATAAATGGTTGCCAGTCTTTGCAGAAGGACATCGTCATTACATGACCATTTCAATTGGTTGTACAGGCGGTCAACACCGTTCGGTTTATATTGTAGATAGACTAAAAAAGGCGCTTGAGGCAAAATGGTCTATTCAGGTCTTACATAGAGAAATGAAGCACTGGTCATGATTGACACCACAGTTGATGTAATTAATAAACTTGGCCTACACGCACGTGCGTCGGGGAAATTGATCGAAGTCACGACTAAGTTTCGATCTTCTATTCAGATTGGTAAAGGCGATAAACTCGTTGATGCCAAAAACATTATGTCCTTGCTGATGCTCGGTGCAGGCAAGGGAACCACTTTGCGTTTAGTGATTGATGGCGCTGATGCTGAAAAAGCAGAAGAAGAAATCAAAGCACTATTTGCAGCAAAATTTTATGAGGCAGATTAACCGTGGCACGTCGTCCCAACAAGCGTTACAGTGAAGAAGATTTTGATTCTTTAGAAGGGCGTGCAAGTAAAACTGAACAGAAGAAAGCTGTGCAGCGTATGGCAGCACTGGGTGAGCAGTTAGCAGAGCTTTCAGCAAAACAAATCCAAAAGCTTCCTGTCGATGAGCGTTTAATTGATGCGTTATTAGATGTACAAACCATCACTTCATTTGAGGCACGTCGTCGCCAGTTTCAACGTATTGGTAAATTATTGCGTAATGAAGATGAAACCGTGATTTTATCTTATCTAACGCCACAACAGGGTTTAAAAAAGCAGGCGCAATTGCAACGTTGGGTCGATCGTATGATCGAACAAGGTGATCCTGCGATTAATGAATTCAGTAAAACTCACAATGCGTCTGAACGGCATACTTTGCGTCAGCATGTACTTCGTATTCATCGCGATGTGACACAAGGGCTGAGTGAAGATGAAATAGCAGCATCTAAACTGAAATTTTTCAACTATGTTCAGCAAACTGCATTACTATCTGATAATTGATTTTACTGTATTTTAGATTCATCGATTTTGTATTCAACGCCAGTCAATTCAATCATTGACTGGCGTTTTTATGATTAACTAAACTCTCCCGTGGCACGTTCCTTTGCCCATTCTCGCAAAATGAACTTTTGCAATTTACCTGTCGAAGTTTTTGGAATCTCAGTAATGACGATATCTTTAGGGACTTTAAAACGCGCTAATTTTTGCTGACAATGCGCGATTAATTCATCAGTCGTTACACTTGCACCCTGTTTTAATTCAATAAAAGCACAAGGGACTTCCTGCCAACGCGGATCTGGTTGAGCAACTACCGCAGCGGTCATCACAGCAGGGTGTTGATATAATACTTCTTCAACTTCGAGTGATGAAATGTTTTCACCGCCAGAAATAATAACATCTTTGGCTCGGTCGGTAATTTTAGCATAACCATCTGCGTGACAGACTGCTAGATCTCCGCTGTGAAACCATCCTCCTGCAAAAGCTTCTTCTGTCGCTTTCGGATTTTTAAGATAGCCTTTCATCACAATATTGCCACGGAACATAATCTCACCAAGCGTTTTTCCATCCGCGGGAACAGGTTGCATGGTTTCAGGATCAAGCACACGCATACTGTCCTGTAAAGGGTAAGGAACCCCTTGGCGGGAATGTAATTGAGCCTGTTCCTGAATAGATAAATCATTCCAACCTGCTTGAGATGCGCACAGTGCGGAAGGGCCATAGGTTTCTGTCAATCCGTAAACATGGGTAACAATGATACCAATATGACGCATACCTTCAATTATGGCCGCAGGGGGTGCTGCACCAGCAACCATGACTTCAACCCGATGATCAAACTTAAGTTGTTTATCTTTAGGCGCATTAATCAGCATAGACAATACGATAGGTGCCCCACAGAAATAATCGACTTTATGCTCGGCAATGAGTCTAAATACAAGTTCAGGATCAACTTTGCGCAAACAGACATTGGTGCCACCATTAGCCGCAATTGTCCATGCAAAACACCAGCCATTACAGTGAAATAGCGGCAAAGTCCATAGATAGCGAGCGCGTGGAGTCATACCACAGGCAATAATATTACTTGCTGCATTTAGATAGGCGCCTCGATGATGATAAACCACACCTTTGGGATTACCTGTCGTGCCAGAAGTATAATTCAGACTGATCGCATCCCATTCATCATTTGGAAGTGACCATTCAAAATGTGTATCGCCTTGACTGAGCCATGTTTCATATTCAATCTGACCAATTGGATTAGATAGTTCAGACTCATATTCGGCATCAGCAACATCAATTACATAAATCTGCTGCGAAACAAGTGACAAGGCTTCCTGAGCAACTTGGGCAAATTCAGGATCAACCAAAAGCACTTTGGTTTCTGCATGCTCGAGCATAAAAGCAATAGTTTTGGCATCAAGTCGAGTATTTAAGGTGTTAAGAACTGCACCCGCCATAGGAACAGCAAAATGTGCTTCGATCATGGCGGGAATATTAGGGAGTAAGACTGAAACAGTATCGTTTTTTTGAATCCCCAACTGTTGTAACTGATGGGCAAATTGGCAACAACGTTGATATGTCTGTTTCCATGATAACTGACGTGTACCATGAATAATGGCGGATTGATCTGGATAAATATAAGCAGCACGTTCCAGATAGCGTAAAGGCGATAGTGCTACAAAATTGGCAGCCGTTTTAGGTAGCTCGTCATAAGCATTCATGGTCATAGACTCCGTGTCATTGTTTTAATGTTTCTTCATCAAAAGATAGGGTTTTAAATTCATCAAATCATTTAGGCTTTAGTCTTAGAGCTTATTTAGATTTATATCCTGAGATGAAAAAAACTATTCGTCTTTCTTTCATCATAAACGCGTCATGAAAAAGACCCTAAAAATTTTTACTTTATTTTGTTTTGACTTATTTGGCTTGCAAAGCGCCTAATCATCCCCATTCAAATAGATGTCTAAAGCAAAAAATTGAGAAACTTATCTTTTTTTAAGTATAGTTGTTTTCTCAGGCTTCCAACACGTGTAAAATTCTGGCTACTTTTTATGTTACCCACCGTTTTTATCTTTTGAGGTTTTCCTCGATCATAATCTCGCGGTGATATGCTCCATTGTGCGGGGCATCACTCCTTAAGGATTTTCTTATGCCAATTATCACATTGCCAAATGGCGATCAAAAATCATTTGATCAAGCGGTCTCCGTTATGCAGGTCGCGCAAAGTATTGGGCCAGGCCTTGCAAAAAATACCGTTGCAGGTCGTGTTAACGATCGCCTTGTAGATGCATGTGACTTAATCACCGAAGATGCAACTGTACAAATCATTACGCCTAAAGATCCTGAAGGTGTCGAAATTATTCGTCACTCTTGTGCGCACTTAGTTGGACATGCAGTCAAGCAATTGTTCCCTGAAGTGCAAATGGTGATTGGGCCAGTCATTGAAGAAGGTTTTTATTACGATATCTTCAGTCCTAAGCCAT
This sequence comes from Acinetobacter guerrae, assembly GCF_009372255.1. GTDB lineage: Bacteria > Pseudomonadota > Gammaproteobacteria > Pseudomonadales > Moraxellaceae > Acinetobacter > Acinetobacter guerrae. The sequence continues at coordinate 35,115 of NZ_LXGN01000005.1, read as the reverse complement.
TTACATTAGATGATATGGCTGCGATTGAAGCACGTATGAAACAGTTGATTGATCAGGACTATGATGTCATTAAAAAAATGACACCGCGTGCTGAAGTCATCAAAGAATTTCAATCTCGTGGTGAAACTTATAAATTACGTTTGATTGATGATATGCCTGAAGAAACTCAAATGGGCTTGTACTATCATCAGGAATATGTGGACATGTGTCGTGGTCCTCATGTGCCAAATACCAAATTTTTGAAAAACTTCAAGCTGACTAAAATTTCAGGTGCTTATTGGCGCGGTGATGCCAAAAACGAGCAGTTGCAGCGTATCTACGGTACAGCTTGGTCTGATAAAAAAGAGCTTGCAGCTTATATCAAACGTATTGAAGAAGCTGAAAAGCGTGACCATCGTAAAATTGGTAAAGCGCTTGATTTATTCCATATGCAGGAAGAAGCACCGGGCATGGTATTCTGGCATCCAAATGGGTGGACTATTTATCAGGTGCTAGAACAATACATGCGTAAAGTTCAGCAGGATAACGGTTATCAGGAAATCAAGACACCGCAAATTGTTGATTTTAGTTTATGGGAAAAATCAGGACATGCAGCAAACTATGCTGAAAACATGTTTACCACCCATTCAGAAAATCGCAATTATGCTGTTAAACCGATGAACTGTCCTTGCCATGTGCAAGTATTCAATCAGGGTTTAAAATCCTACCGTGATTTACCAATTCGCTTGGCTGAATTTGGTTCATGTCACCGTAATGAGCCGTCTGGTTCTTTACATGGCATTATGCGTGTACGTGGCTTTACCCAAGATGATGCACATATTTTCTGTACCAAAGAGCAGATTGGGCAGGAAGTTGCAGACTTTATCCAATTGACTTTAGATGTATATAAAGACTTTGGTTTTGAAGATGTACAAATGAAACTGTCAACTCGCCCTGAAAAGCGTGTAGGTGAAGATGCGCTTTGGGATCTTGCAGAAAAATCTTTGGCGGATGCTTTGGATGCTGCGGGTCTTGAGTGGGAGTTACAACCTGGTGAGGGTGCATTCTACGGGCCAAAAATTGAATTTTCATTGAAAGACAGTTTAGGTCGTGTTTGGCAGTGCGGTACCATTCAGTGTGACTTTAACTTGCCAGAACGCTTAGATGCGTCATTTGTGACTGAAGACAATGAACGTGATCAGCCAGTAATGTTACACCGTGCAATACTTGGCAGTTTTGAGCGTTTTATTGGTATACTTATTGAACACTATGCGGGTTTTATGCCACCGTGGTTATCACCTGTGCAAGCTTGTGTAATGAATATTACCGATTCGCAAGCTGAGGCATGCCAACAAGTGGTGGCAAAACTCAAAGAAAATGGTCTTAGAGCGATTTCTGACTTGAGAAATGAGAAAATCGGCTTTAAGATTCGTGAGCGTACACTTGAGCGTATTCCGTACCTTTTAGTATTAGGTGACCGTGAGGTTGAGGAAGGTACTGTTAATGTTCGTACTCGCTCAGGAAAAAATTTAGGTACTATGTCAATTGATACATTTATTGACCTAGTGAAATCTGCCGTTGCCGAACGTGGCCGGTACATTGTGGAGTAAGAAAGATTAAACAGCCTGATCGTAACCAACAACAAGGTGCAAAAAGTAACCGTCCTGCGATTAATGACGAGATCCGTGCGAAAGAAGTACGCCTCGTTGCCGCAGATGGAGAACAAAAAGGAATCGTTTCACTTGCTGAAGCGTTGCGTGCTGCGGAAGAAGTAGATCTTGATCTTGTCGAGATTGTTGCTAATGCAGAACCACCTGTTTGTAAAATCATGGATTACAACAAGCACTTGTTTGATTTAAAGCAAAAGCAAAAAGATGCGAAGAAAAAACAGCATCAAGTACAGGTCAAAGAAATCAAACTACGCCCAGCAACGGATGTAGGTGATTATCAAGTTAAGTTGCGTGCGATTTTAAAGTTCCTTGAAGAAGGTAACAAAGTTAAAATCACCTTACGTTTCCGTGGTCGTGAAATGGCACATCAACAGCTTGGTTTGGCGCAATTGCAAAAAATTGAAGCCGACGTGACAGATTTTGGTGTAGTTGAACAAGCACCAAAAATGGAAGGTCGTCAAATGGGTATGTTACTTGGCCCTAAAAAGAAAAAGTAAGATTTATCCATAAAAAAACGCAGCCTAACCGCTGCGTTTTTTTATATTTATTTTTAGCTCGTATTGAAAATAATTTGGTCACACTCACATTATAAAAATAACCATGTGGAGAAAAATATGAAAAATATTGAAGGTACATCACAACTTGCCCAAATTAATCAGAAAGTGATTGAAGACGGTCAAGTACTTCCTGCGGTCAAACTTAAAGATGGTACTCAAGTACAAACGGGAACGGTTGCGACCATGCTATATAACATTCAGCGCTACAATGACGGTGAGCGAGGTCGTATTGAACAGGAGTTAATTTTGGCGATCCCGACCTTATTCAAAGTAGGATTATTCGATCTTTTTTCTATTGAAGAGTGGGTTAATGGAGAAAATCTGGGGCGTAAATTTGTTGGAGAGCAGGCAAGAAAATATCAAAATAAACAGCGTGAGTTGGACAAATAAGGATTTAGATTCTCACTGAATGATTTTCTTTAAGGTTGTTAAGCAAATACACTGCTAAAATAAATCACTTTGTATACTTTTATTAGATGCCAAAAATCATGTTATAAACGTATACAAAAATTTAAAGATAGAAAAATAGGATAAGCAGGTATTTCATGATAGACCTATATTATTGGGGAACTCCCAATGGACATAAGATCACCATCGCGCTCGAAGAAATGGGGCTGGAATATCAAATTTTTCCGATTAATATCTTAGAAAATGATCAATTTCAGCCAGACTTTTTAAAAATTTCTCCAAACAATAAAATTCCTGCCATCATTGATCAGAATGGCCCAAACCATGAGCCAATTTCCATTTTTGAATCTGGTGCGATTTTACAATATTTGGGTCGTAAGACAGGGTTGTTCTATCCAGCAGATGAACAAGAACGTGTTGAAGTTGAGCAATGGTTGATGTGGCAAATGGGTGGCTTTGGCCCAATGCTTGGTCAAAATCATCATTTTGGTCGTTTTGCTAAAGAAAAAATTCCTTATGCAATTGAACGTTATGTGACTGAAACTAAACGTTTGTATAAGGTGTTAAACACTCAGTTAATTGGGCAAAAGTTTGTTGCGGGTGAGTATTCAATTGCTGATATGGCGATTTTACCTTGGGTGTTACGCCATGAATGGCAATCTATCGATTTGAATGACTATCCTTATGTGAAGGATTATGTGGAACGGCTTACTGCGCGCCCAGCCATACAAAAAGCTTTATCCATTCAAATTGTCTGATTTTTTTACTGAAAGATGATTGGATCTTTGATAAAAAGAAACTGCTTTTATCAAAGATCTACGTATGGCTTATTTATTTTTATTTCTGTCCGCATTTGGTGCTGCGACCTTATTACCATTGCAGTCAGAAACGGTGTTGTTTTCCCTTTTTGTATTAAATCAGCATGTTGTTAGTCTTTTATTATTGGTCGCTGTCATTGGAAACGTACTTGGTTCCTGTGTCAACTGGTGGTTGGGACTTCAAATTGAACATTTTAAATATAAAAAATGGTTTCCTGTTTCAGAATTACAATTAAAAAAAGCGCAAAATATTTATCATCGCTATGGGTTTTATTCTTTATTGCTGAGTTGGGTGCCAATTATAGGCGATCCAATTACCTTAATTGCAGGTGTATTAAAAGAAAATTTCTGGCGTTTTATTATTGTGGTGAGCATTGCAAAAACTGGACGCTATCTTTTTATCTATTTACTCTATCTTGGTGTAATTAACTGATCAGAAAGCTATCTTTCTGACCAGTTCAAAGTATTAGTGTGTAGAACATTCATCAAATTTAAAGACAATCTCATCTTTTAAGTTCGATTTTTTAAAAAACCAGAGTTTGGTTGGTACATCTATTTTTGCATTAGAAATTGCCTGCATTACCTGTGCATCCAACGCATAAATACCTGATCCTTTTTTAATCTTTACTTTACTAACATCACCTTGTTTATCGACTTTAAAGTTAATCCGCACGAGGCGATCTTTACCCTTGAGTGCATCACGTCCGACACTTAAAGCAGGCTGCTGAATATAATGAAATGGGGCGGATTTATTCGCTTGTTGTTTTAACCAATTTGCTGAATCAAAGTGATAAATGCATTCAGTTGCCGCATTCGCTTCTTTATAATCCAGATTAAAGGTTTGATAGCCAATTGTAGAAATTAAATTTCCATCCTGTTGATATGGCTTAACTTTTGCTTGCTTTGTTGCTTTAACCAATACTTCATCCAGCTTTTTATTGCCTGTACTTTCTTGTACTTTGACTTGAGTGACAGTGCCAGTCTCATCCGCAGCAACACGTAAAATGGCAGAGCGACTTTGGCCATCTAAGTCATCGTTGTTGTAACTGAGCTGAGGAAATTCACGCCATTCAAGGCGTGTAGTCAAATGTGCAGGTAGTGCAGAGCTTTTTTGTGGCGCTAATTGTGATGAGTTCTCTTTGGCATAAACTTGAGTAATAGATAAACCTGCAAAAAGTGCAAGGAACAAAATAGATCGTTTCATCTTAGTTGGTTTTGATGGTTAAAGCATTGTTGCGAAGTATTCCCTGTTCAGGAAATACACGCAACAAAAAAATGCAGACTTTAGGGTCTTTAAGAATAAATCACGTTATTTCAGTGCAAAACATTCACGCAGGCTATTGATCTGAGCCTTTGTTAATATCAACATGAAATAAATCTTTAGTTTTTGTCCAGCTTAATATGACCACTGCCAGTGTCATACAGCCACCAAAAATAGTCGCGGTAATTGTTCCAAGATATTTGGCTGCCAACCCTGACTCAAATGCACCAAGTTCATTACTACTTGACACAAACATACCATTCACTGCTGCAACACGGCCCCGCATATTTTCTGGTGGAAAAATTTGTAGAATGGTTTGACGAACCACCACAGAAATACTGTCACATGCACCTGTCATTGCCAATGCGAAAAGTGATAACCACATATGATGTGAAAAGGCGAAAATAATGGTAAATATCCCAAAGCCAGCAACGGCCAATAACATATTGCGCCATGCGTGATGGGTTGGAGGAAATTTAGTGAGGGCAATCATGGTGAATAAGGCACCAATTGAAGGCGCAGCGCGTAGATAACCTAATCCTTCTGGGCCAACCTTTAAAATATCTTCGGCAAAGATGGGTAGTAATGCGACCACACCCCCAAAAAGTACCGAGACCAAATCTAAAGAAATCGCCCAAAGGACAATTTTAGTTTTCCAGATAAAACGAAAGCCTTCTCCCAGACTTGACCACATATTTTCATGTTCAATCGCAGGGAAGCTTCTTTTCTTGAGTAATAAGATCAAACAAAAACAAACGAACAGCAAGATAGAAACACTAAACAGGCTTGTTTCTCGACCTAAAAAAGCCAACATAAAGCCACCGAGCATTGGTCCTAAAATAACACCACTTTGCCAGCCTATTGTTGTCCATGTTGCACCGTTGGCATAAAGTTCCCGCGGAATCAAAAATGGCTTGAGTGATGTAGCAGAAGGGCTATAAAAACCACGAATGACTCCAAAACAGAAAATAACCGAATAAATCCCTAATGCTAATGTATGTACACCAATCTGGTTTAAACCGTATAAATGAAAGAGCCCCCAAAGCACTAAGGGCAGAGGAAATGAAAAAAACAGACAAATTTTCATAATCAGTTGTTTATTAAACTTATCTGCTGCATAGCCTCCCCATAGTGAAAGACTAATGAATGGAATCGCTTCAGCGAGTCCAATCAAACCTAAGGTAAGAGGGTCTCTGGTAATTTTATAAAGAGAATAAGCAACAATAATTTCCTGAATCAAAATGGCAAGCGTCAGGCAAAATTGATTGACGGTAATAATGGAAAAATCGCGATATCGGAGCGCCGCAAAAGCATCCTGCTTGGGTTTCATAACTATCGTATATTGAGAATCTTGCTCCAATTATAAGCATGAATTCTTAAAAAAAGATGATCAGTGCTCTTATTTTATAGATGGAAAATAGCAGAACTTATTTATGTATACGCTTTATAAATTTGCCTGAATCTGCTTTTGTTTTAAGCACAGATGCTATATCATACTGCCTTCCTTACCTGCAGGTCGATTTGCAATGGTGCAAACGAGCCGAACAGGTGCCCAAAAGAGGTTACTATGGCTAAGTTAAAAACTCGCCGTGGTGCAGCTAAACGCTTTAAAGCGACTGCAAACGGTTTCAAGCGTAAACAAGCGTTCAAGCGCCACATCTTGACCAAAAAATCTGCTAAACGTATCCGTCAATTACGCGGCTGTGTAATGGTTCATGTTTCTGACATGAATTCAGTTCGTCGTATGTGCCCATACATCTAAGGAGATTATAAATGGCTCGTGTAAAACGTGGTGTAGTGGCTCATCGTCGTCACAAAAAAATTCTTGCTCGCGCTAAAGGTTACTATGGTGCTCGTTCACGCGTTTACCGCGTAGCGTTCCAAGCGGTAATCAAAGCTGGTCAATACGCTTACCGTGACCGTCGTCAGAAGAAACGTCAATTCCGTGCTCTATGGATTGCGCGTATCAATGCCGGTGCTCGTCTAAACGGTTTGTCTTATAGCCGTATGATCGATGGCTTGAAAAAAGCTCAAGTGATCATCGACCGTCGCGTATTAGCTGACATCGCTATGCATGATGCAGTTGCATTTGCTGCCTTAGCTGAAAAAGCGAAAGGTGCATTAGCTGCATAAGCTTAGAGATTCAAAAGAAGGCCGCTTTTTAGCGGTCTTTTTTATTTGTTGATTTGTGGCTGAGACAGATTTTTCAAAAAATTATAAAATAAAGAGAGATAAAATGCGTAAACAATACCATTTTCGACAAGTTGGTCATGATACTTATATTTGGGATGTACATCGACTGGTAGATTTGTCAAAAGATTTTAAAATTAAAGAAATCTCATTAGATCAAATTTTGGAGCTAAATGAAGCGTATTGGTTCCCTGACGAATATCCAACTACCCTGCAAATTCTTGAACATATTCAGCTTATCGAGCAGGCAGATTTAAGTTATCCGATTATTTTAAGTGTAGATGGTCGCGTGATGGATGGTATGCATCGCGTTGCGAAAGCAAGGTTACTCAAACAAACCAAGATACTCGCTGTTCAATTTGAACAAATGCTTGAACCTGACTTTATCAATGTAGCTGAAGATGATTTAGAATATGATGAATAAATATACAATTATTTGATTTAATTTAAAATTACACAACGGCAACATCTTTAATTAGACATTTACCTTCTAATCTTTTTACAGTAAAGAAAATTGGAGGAGAATAAAAAATGTTAGTCAGCGTAGAAGGTTTAGAGCAAGGTGCAATTGAAACGGAATTGAGTATTTTGCCAAGAAAAGGTGAAACAATTCGAATTTTTTATGGGCCAGATGCAGAAGTTGAAGGGGAAATTGAAAATGTTCATCATATTGTTAATCAACACGATGGTGGGCATAAAGTAGTTATAAAAATTAGACCAAGTTATTAAAATTAATCATAAAAAACCTAGACCGAATTTGATCTAGGTTTTTTTATCATTAAAATATTTAGAGACCAAAATAATAAGCACAAGCACAAATAATAATGGTCAGGATGATAAGCTTCATGACACCAGATGAACCCACTTTATGAGGTTGATGATGAGTTTCGGATGATTTTTTATTTTGCAATACGGTTTGTACCTGAGGATCAAGAGGCGACACAATTTCAACAGGAGTGCGCTGTGCAGACTTATAATGATTGGCAATCTTTACAATCAGTTTGGCATTTAAATCATCCAGTTTCTGAGAGAAATTTCGCAGATTAATCTGATCTTCAGGTGTTAGCATTTCGCCAGACTCACGATAAGGATGCTGACGCAACTGCTCAATGAAGTCGGACAAAGCTTCGGTACGATGCAAAAGTTCATGCGCGACATCTGCTGAATAATCAGTTGGAATAAGCGCTAGATATTGCATGTCCTGCAAAAGTGATCCATCTGGTTTTTGAACCAGTTTGGCATCAATTCCATAATACGGTAAATCAAGATTTTGCGGTTCAATAAAATTTTGAGCGTACTTGCTGCGAAATAATTCATTTTCAATAAAGGTTTGAATTTCGTTCCAATCCGACTCTTTTAAATCGGCTTCAATTTTTTTGGATAACTTATCAGACAGATCAAAGCGCCAAAATGTTTGCTGATGCAAAGTGGCTTGCTGCGATGCTGGAATTTCAAAGTCATTGTCATTTAAGTACCATTCAGCAAGTTCTTTACCTAAAATCCATGCAGTTTTCTTATTTTTTTCATGGCTGACAATAAAGTGAGAGAAGGGCAATAGTTCAACATTGGCATTCGGATTTTGCTCGTCGCTAAGTAAGCTAGAAAGATGCAGGCTAATACGGTAAACACCTTGTTTTTTTAATGCTTCAAGCCAGACCTGAAAATGTTGCGCGAGTAAATGCTGTGAGTGCAGATCACGAAACTGGAAATAATGCTGATAAAAAATAGAATGCTGTAACCAACGGTTAAAACTGAGGTCATGACTGAGGTATTCATTACCATACGTGACTAATGTAAATTGCTGTTTCCAGATCTGATCAAGTGCCATAGTTCAGTTTTCTCATCTGTGCTGTTTTCAATCTTATACGTTTTATAATTCGTATGACTAGAGGGGTGATTATATAGAACAGCAATTTTCCTGTGTTTGAGCTTCATCATTGTGCCTAAAAACTGTTAGAATGCAGAGTTTTATTTTATTTATAACTTTGTTGCTTTGAGAGTTACTATGTCACTGGAAGCCCTGACCACCGACGCGCTTGCTGCCATTGCAGCGGCTCAAGACCTTGCTGCACTCGATCAAGTTCGAGTTCAATTTACAGGGAAAAAAAGCCAGCTTGCAGAACAATCGAAAGCATTGGGCAAAATGGATCCTGAGGAACGTAAGGTTCAAGGGGCTGCCATTCATGCCGTTCGTGAAGCGATCAATAGTGCATTGACTGAGCGCCAAAATGCGTTACAACAAGCTGCATTACAACAAAAACTGGCCAGCGAAACGATTGATATTACTTTGCCGGGACGCGGACAACACACAGGAAGTATTCATCCTGTGATTCAGGTGCAAGAACGCATTTGCCAGTTCTTTACCAAAGCTGGCTTTATGATTGCTACTGGACCTGAGGTAGAAGATGATTACCATAACTTTGAAGCCTTGAATATTCCGGGACATCATCCTGCGCGTGCGATGCACGATACCTTTTATTTTGATGCCAATCATTTATTGCGCACACATACTTCAGGTGTGCAGATTCGTACCATGGAAACTACGCAGCCACCGATTCGTATCGTGTGCCCTGGACGTGTTTATCGTTGTGATTCAGACCAAACCCATTCTCCGATGTTTCATCAGATTGAAGGTTTATATGTTGCAGAAAATACGAGTTTTGCCGAACTGAAAGGTTTATTGATCAATCTACTAAATGAATTTTTTGAAAAAGATTTAAAAGTCCGTTTCCGTCCATCTTATTTCCCATTTACAGAGCCGAGTGCTGAAGTGGATATTATGGATGAGCGTGGCCGTTGGTTGGAAGTATTAGGCTGTGGCATGGTACATCCAAATGTACTACAGGCAGCAGGAATTGATCCTGAAAAATACAAGGGCTTTGCCTTTGGTTTAGGGGTAGAGCGTTTTGCGATGTTGCGTTATGGCATTAATGATTTGCGGATGTTCTATCAAAACGATGTGCGTTTCTTACGCCAATTTGCTTAAACATTTTTCAGGATTAAATAAGGTTTTATACAAATGAAAATTAGCGAAAACTGGTTACGCACTTGGGTGAATCCAGCGATTGATAGTGAAACTCTGGCTGATCAACTTACTATGCTGGGTCTAGAAGTCGATGAACTTGCACTGGTTGCAAAGCCATTCACGGGTGTAGTGGTCGGAGAAGTACTTACGGTTGAGCAGCATCCTGATGCAGAACGTTTACGTGTCACTACGGTAAATATTGGTTCAGGTGAACCATTACAAATTGTATGTGGAGCTCCTAATGTTCGTGCTGGGATGAAAGCACCAGTTGCAACCATTGGCGCAGTATTGCCAGGCGATTTTAAAATTAAAAAAAGCAAACTGCGCGGGGTTGAATCTCAAGGCATGCTGTGTGGTGCTTCAGAAATCGATCTGGAAGATAAAATCGATGGTTTGCTTGAGTTACCTGATGATGCTCAGATTGGTATCGATATCCGTGAATATCTAAAACTTGATGATCATGTGATTGATATTAGTATCACTCCTAACCGAGGTGACTGTTTTAGTATTCGCGGTATCGCTCGTGAAATTGGGGTAATCAATCAACTGCCTGTGAATCAACCTACGATTCAAGCAGTTGCAGCAACCATTACTGACCAAAAACAAGTTCAATTGGCCACTGAGGGCGCACCTCGCTATTTAGGTCGTGTTGTCAAAAATGTCAATGTCAAAGCAGCGACACCTGCTTGGATGGAGCAATCTTTAGCGCGTTCTGGTATTCGTACCCATAGCATTTTGGTCGATATTACCAATTATGTGTTGATGGAACTCGGTCAACCTATGCATGCTTTCGATTTGGCAAAATTACAGGGTAATATTCAGGTACGTCAAGCTCAGCCTCAAGAAAAACTCATGCTACTGAATGAGCAGGAAGTTGAATTAAACCCTGAGATAATGGTGATTGCTGACGATGCTAAAGTATTGGCGATTGCAGGTATTATGGGGGGGCTTGAGTCTAGTGTAACTGATGATACTCAAGATATTTTCCTTGAAAGTGCATTCTTTGCACCACTTGCAATTGCAGGTCGTGCACGTCGTTTCGGTTTACATACGGATTCTTCACAACGCTATGAACGTGGTGTTGATTTTGAATTGCCAAAGCTTGCGATGGATCGTGCTTCACAGTTGATTCAACAATATGCAGGTGGTGAATTCGGTCCAGTTACAATTGCTGAACAGGCTCAATTGTTGCCTCAACGTCAAGCGATTCAACTGAATCAAACTCAGGTAGATGCATTACTCGGTTATCAAGTATCATCTGAGTTTATTGCGGATGCTTTAACTCGTCTGGGTTGTGATGTAACTGCCAAAGCGCAAGGTGAGTGGTCGGTTGTACCGCCATCACATCGTTATGATATGGCAATTTATCAGGACTTGATTGAAGAAGTTGCGCGTATTCACGGTTATGACAACATTCAAATTCGACTGCCTCAAATTGATGTGAAGTTCAGTGCTTATCAAGATGGTTTTGAACAAGATCAATTGCGTCAAACCATAGTGACACTGGGTTATCAGGAAGCAATTAGCTTTAGCTTTGCTGACTTAAAGCTCGAAAAGCAACTGAATCCAGCAGTTAATCCACTTGCATTGGCCAACCCGATTTCAAGTGATTTGGCAGTTATGCGCAGCACGTTACTTTCAAGTTTAATTCCATGCGTACAGTACAACTTAAATCGTCAGCAAAGTCGTGTGCGTTTATTCGAGCTTGGTTTACGTTTTGATTATCAAAATGCCCAATCGATTAATGATTTAAAACAAATTCCAACTTTGGCTTTAATTGCAGTTGGTTCACGTGTCCCAGAACAATGGCATGCTAAAGCGCAAGCTATGGATTTCTTTGATCTCAAAGGGGAAATAGAACAGATTCTAGCGGCTGGTCGCGTACAGGTTGAATACGTTCGTTCAGAACGTGCTTGGTTGCATCCTGGACAATCTGCTGAGATTGTGGTGAATGGTCAATCGATTGGATATTTGGGGCGTTTACATCCATCACTTGAAAATGATCTGGATTTAGGTGTAACTTGGGTAGCAGAACTAGATCAAAGCGCAGTTTTGCAATCTTATGTATCTAATTTTACAGAATTATCACGTTTTCCATCGGTTAGACGTGATATTGCGCTATTAATCAGTGATAATATAAATGTGAGTGATATTCAGCAGTTAATTAAACAAACAGGTGGAGACCTTCTGGATTCTAGTTGGTTGTTTGATGTGTATACGGGTCAAGGTGTTGAACAAGGCAAACGCTCTCTAGCATTTGCGTTGCTGTGGCAACATCCTTCACGTACGCTTGAAGATGCTGAAATTAAATCAGGTATGGATCAAATTATTGAAGTGTTAGAAAACACTTATCAAGCGACATTGAGGGCCTCATGACAGCATTAACTAAAGCAGACATGGCGGATCATTTAAGTGAGCTCACGAGCTTAAACCGTCGTGAAGCAAAACAAATGGTTGAGTTGTTTTTCGACGAGATTAGCCAAGCGCTCATCGCAGGTGAGCATGTAAAACTTTCGGGTTTTGGCAACTTTGAATTACGTGATAAACGTGAGCGCCCTGGGCGTAATCCTAAGACAGGAGAAGAAATTCCGATTTCTGCACGTCGAGTTGTGACTTTTAGAGCGGGTCAAAAGTTCAGACAGCGCGTAGGAAATGAGCAGGATTAACCTGCTCTTTTTTACTTAAGCTTATTGAAAATATTTATTCTTCATAAATATAAAAAATGTCAGATCTAATTCTGACATTTTTTATATGCTATTTCATAAATTAGAACAAAGCCTAGCGTTTCGATTTTCATTGTAGTGTTCAGTCAATGAGGTTCGGTCAATCATCATTTATTACTTTCAAGCATAAAGAGTAATTCAGTTTTTTGGTTTGAAACTATTAGTCAAATTTATCCTAAATTTAATACGTTATGATCAAATAAATATTGGCTTTAAAGCTAGTGAGATCTGCGTACTTATTTTTCTTATTCTAAGAACTAGATGAAATATGAGTGACTTTGTCGCTAAAAGGGGAGTAATGAAGCAGTGCGGGATGATCAAAAAAGAAAATACGCTTTTTTTATAAGATTCCAATAAAAAAGAGAGCTAAAAAGCTCTCTTTTTCTGACACTAAATCTAAATCTTAGATTAGTGAGCAGCTTCTGATGCAGAAGCAGCAGCGTCAGTTGCAGCGCCAGCAGCGTCAGTTGCAGCAGCAGCAGCTGTGTCAGCAGCAGCAGCAGCGTCAGATGCAGCAGCAGCAGCTTCTGGAGCAGAAACAGCAGCAGCGTCAGTTGCAGCAGCAGCAGCTTCAGATGCAGCAGCAGTAGCTTCAGATGCAGCAGCGTTAGCGTCAGCAGCAGCTTCTTCAGTTTTCTTTGCACAACCAACGAAAGCTAAAGTAGTAGCGATAGCAGCAGCAATAGCAATTTTCTTGAATAACATGGCATCACTCTCATAAATATTGTGAGATTAAAAAAAACCGGTGTTAGCCTGTTTGTGCTTTAATTATTCCTAACGAAGCTAGGTAACAACGCATGGAGCAGTCTAACTGGTCTGCAAATATGCTATCACTGCCTATGATGAAATACTACTGCCAGACGATAAAATTCAATGAAAAAAACGATAAAATAGTCGAATTATTAACAGAAAATAACAATTAAAGTGTTAGTTTATATTGGAGAAGTGATTGTTAAGCATTTAAAAGCTAAACATTTTTTCTACTTTATACGTAAATTTTTAAATTGATTCTACGAGCCTTAACATTAAAAAACTACAATTGTGTATTTATGTAAAAAAAGTCAACCAAAACAAAAGGCTGCCAAAGTGGCAGCCTTTATGCAAAATCATCAGCAAATTAATTTGCTGCTTTTCGTTTCATTTGATCAAAAAAGTCATCATTGGTTTTGGTTTCTTTCATACGATCTAGCAAGAATTCCATTGCAGCAAGTTCATCCATTGGATGAAGTAGTTTACGTAGAATCCAGACTTTACGTAGATTGTCTTCGTCCATCAAACGCTCTTCACGACGTGTACCAGATTTTTTGATATTCATCGCAGGGAATACACGTTTTTCAGCAATACGACGATCTAGCGTAATTTCTTGGTTGCCTGTACCTTTAAACTCTTCGTAGATCACATCATCCATTTTACTGCCTGTTTCAATCAATGCAGTTGAAATGATGGTAAGTGAACCACCTTCTTCAATGTTACGTGCTGCACCAAAGAAGCGTTTTGGACGTTCGAGAGCATGTGCATCTACACCACCTGTTAACACTTTACCTGATGACGGAATAACAGTGTTATAGGCACGTGCCAAACGAGTAATCGAGTCGAGTAGAATCACGACATCTTTTTTATGCTCAACCAGACGTTTAGCTTTCTCAATCACCATTTCGGCGACTTGAACATGACGTGCAGGAGATTCGTCAAAAGTCGAAGCAACGACTTCACCGCGAACTGTACGCTCCATTTCAGTGACTTCTTCTGGACGTTCGTCGATGAGAAGAACGATTAAGAAAACCTCTGGATTATTACGCACAATCGATTGAGCGATGTTTTGCAATAACATGGTTTTACCCGCTTTAGGCGGTGCCACAATAATTGAACGCTGACCTTTACCAATTGGTGCGATAAGATCTACGACGCGCGCCGTTAAATCTTCAGTCGTACCGTTACCAAGCTCCATGATCAGTTGCTCAGTTGGGAAAAGGGGAGTTAAGTTTTCAAAAAGAATTTTGTTGCGTGAATTTTCTGGGGTGTCGTAGTTAATCTGGTTGACTTTTAACAGTGCAAAATAACGTTCACCTTCTTTTGGTGGGCGAATGGTTCCTGTAATCGTATCGCCTGTACGCAAATTAAAACGACGAATTTGCGAAGGGCTGACATAGATGTCGTCTGGACCTGCAAGATAAGAGCCTGCAGCTGAACGTAAAAAACCAAAACCATCAGAGAGGATTTCGAGAACACCATCACCAAAGATTTCTTCGCCATTCATGGCATGGCGCTTTAAGATGGCGAAAATAATGTCTTGCTTACGGTTACGAGCCATTCCTTCAAGGCCCATAAACTCAGCAATCTTAATGAGTTCGCCAATCGGTTTTTTCTTGAGTTCGGTTAAGTTCATAAGTGGTCAGATAGATAAGGAAAATAAAGTTGGAGTCAAATAAGAGAAGCAAAAGTCAGCCGCAAGTATTCAAATGCGAAATATAAGCACTTGCATAGTCACAAACGCAGAAGTCTGGTTGATTGTTTCGGTATGAAATATATGAAAACAATTGCTAGTGCCGAGCGGCGATCTTATGTTTTGTGTCTTGCTTGTAAGAAGGCAGGTGAAGTGATTTTCCTTCAGCACTTCTTGCTCAAGAAATATAAGCCAGATCAGCGCAGTTGTCAATTTTTCAGCAAAAAAAATACGCTATTTCAAATAGCGTATTTTTTTTAACATGTTTTTGCAAAAACTTAGGTGTTTTCATCAAGAAACGCAGCAAGTTTAGAGCGAGGTGCGGCACCTACTTGTTGAGCAACCACTTGACCATCTTTGAACAATAGAAGTGCAGGAATATTACGAATATTATATTTCACCGCAGTTTCTTCACAAGAAGTCACGTCCACTTTCACAATTTTTACTTTACCTTCGTATTCTTGAGACAAATCTTCAAGTACAGGCGCAATTGCTTTACATGGCGCACACCAAGCTGCCCAAAAGTCAACAAGTACAGGAGTTTGAGAATCTAGAACGTCAGCTTGGAAATCAGCATCAGTTGTATTTACGATATTAGCAGACATAAGCTTGCTCCGATTTTTAAAAATTTTTTAGAAGGTTGAGTAAATCTATCGGCATAAAGTATTACATAGCCTTCTAGGTCAATGTAAGGGTTGTTTTACATTATTCAAGGATTCGATTACTTTGTCTAATAGATGTTGACAATGCTATTAATCGTGACAAGCAATGCTGAATCAGCATTATTTTTATATTAAAGCAGCCAACTGTTTGGCAAAAATGACTTTTCAATTGCATGTATGTGAATTACTCTAAGCGACAATTCTGTAGGGGTTAGTTTCAATGGCTGATTTTTTAATTGATGAAGAATTACTTGCTGCCATCGACATGGGATCGAATAGCTTCCATTTAGCCATTGCACGTGTTGATCATGGTGAAGTCAAAAAAGTCGCTTCAATGTCAGAAAAAGTGCAATTGGCGGCAGGCCTTGATGAAAATAAAAATTTGACTGAAGCCGCACAACAGCGCGGTTTGGCGTGTCTGGCCCGTTTTGTCGGGCGTTTGGGGTCGGTACAGCCGAACCGTTTGCGTATTGTCGCGACCAATGCTTTACGTCAGGCCAAAAATGGTCATGAATTTATTCAAAAAGCGGCTGAAATATTACCTAAACCCATCGAAATTATTGCGGGTCGTGAAGAAGCTCGTTTAATTTATTTGGGCGTCTCGCATACCATGGCGAATGGTGGTCGCAGATTAGTGATTGATATTGGTGGTGGTTCAACAGAGTTAATTATTGGTGAAGAGTTCGAGCCAATTCAAACCGAATCTTTACAAATGGGTTGTGTTGCTTACACCAAAGCATTTTTTCCTGAAGGCGATATTAGCCCTAAAATTTTTGATAAGGCTGTCACAGCGGCACGCAAAGAGTTATCCGCAATTGCCAATACCTATAAAGCTGAAGGATGGGACACTGTTGTTGGTTCTTCTGGCACCATTAAAGCTGCCAAGCAAATTATGGTTAATTTAGGCTTGAGTGATGAGCAGGAAAATGTCACACGTGAAGGGCTAGAAAAACTCAAAGATAAATTGCTCAAATTCAAGCATAGCGCCGAGATTGATTTTGAAGGTTTAAAAGATGATCGGCGAGCAGTTTTGCCAGCAGGTCTTGCGATTTTATATGCAGTTTTTGATGTTTTAAATATCGATAAACTAGCATATTCAGATGGTGCGTTACGTGAAGGGGTCATGTATGACCTACTTGGACGTTTTAAGCACGAAGATATTCGTGATCGAAGTGTGCAAGCACTAATGGGACGTTATAACGCCGATCTAAAGCAGGCAGAACGTGTAGTCAGTACTGCACAGCAATTGTTTGATGATGTGGCACAGCAACTAGATTTAAGTAGTGAAGACAGTGATTTATTACGTCGCGCTGCCTATCTGCATGAAATAGGTTTGGCGATTAGTCACGGTGGTTATCATCGTCATGGTGCATACTTATTGCAACATTCGGACATTCCGGGTTTCTCACAAATTGACCAAAATCATCTCTCTTTGTTGGTTGCGTATCATCGCCGAAAATTGCGTAATGACGCTAAACAGGACGTTTTAAAAGGTGGTGGCATTAAATTAGCCTATCTTTGTCTATTGTTGCGTTTGGCTGTTTTACTCAATCACAGCCGAAGTGATCAGATGCTTCCTGCCATTGAATTGACAGTACTAAATAGTCAACAATGGCAACTTAGTGTTTCTGGTGATGCAAAACAATGGCCGTTGCTGGTTGCCGATCTGCATGATGAGCAAGAGCAATTTAAGCATTGGGACATTGAGTTGGATATTCAGTCGGAAAAATTTATCGATTAACTCGACTTGGTTGGGCGATTGAGCATGTGCGATATGCCATCAATACGCCCCAATTTAGGGATAATACTCGACTTATGAAAAGTAAAGCTGCTCAGTCTAAAGCGTGGAAAACAGTGCAAATCGCACGACATCCTGATCGACCACAATTTCTAGATTATGTCGGTGAAATTTTCACTGAATTTGATGCCTTGCATGGCGATCGTCTATTTGGTGACGATGGTGCAATGGTAGGTGGTTTAGCACGTTTTGAAGGCCGCCCAGTGATGGTGGTGGGTCAGCATCGTGGTCGTAGTACCCGTGAAAAGTTAAAACATAACTTTGGGATGTCGAATCCTGAAGGTTATCGTAAATCGCAACGCTTACTAGATATGGCGGAACGTTTTAATCTGCCTGTTTTTACCTTTATCGATACGATGGGAGCATATCCCGGTGTAGGTGCAGAAGAACGCGGTCAGGCAGAAGCGATTGCAACGAGCTTGGCGCAACTATCTCATTTAAAAGTGCCTGTCATTGCGACAGTATTAGGTGAGGGTGGTTCTGGTGGAGCATTGGGTATTGGCGTTGCTGACCGTGTGATTATGTTGTCACATAGTATCTATTCGGTGATTTCACCTGAAGGCTGTGCCTCTATTTTATGGAAAACAGCAGAAAAGGCAGAGCAGGCCAGTGATGCTTTGGCATTGACCGCAGATAAACTTCAAAAGATCGGTATTGTAGAATATGTCGTCGATGAAGGCGAAGGTGCACATTTACATCCAGAACAGGTTATGCAAAATCTACAAGTCGTGTTAAAACAGGCGCTAGATGAATTGCTACCGATGGATGCAGATGAACGATGCGAAGCTCGTTACCAGCGTTTAATGAAATTTGGCAGCGAAAATTTAGGTCTCACCTCTTAAATCAAGCTGAACAGTTTTCACCTGAAACCACATTTTTAATTGGATGCAGTGGTGGCATGGATTCCATGCTATTGCTGCATTTAATGTCGATTGTTTTTCCAGCGCGCGTTCGTGCGATTTATGTCGATCATCAGTTACAAGCTTCCAGCCATGAATGGGGCGTATTTGTGCAAAACTATGCACAGCAACTTAATATTCCCGTCATTCTTCAAAAAGTTGAGATCGCTTCAGGCAATCTGGAAAATCAGGCGCGTAACGCCCGCTATTCTGCATATCAACAATATTTAGATCAGCACGACATTTTAGTCTTGGCACATCATCAACAGGATCAGGCTGAAACTGTTTTACTGCGATTACTGTCAGGTGCAGGTGTAAATGGTCTGTCTGCCATGCAAGAGTTGGAAAATCGGGAAAATTTTCAATTGTGGCGGCCTTTTTTATCGTTATCGCGTGAACAAATTGAGTCATGGTCGATGCAATTAAATCTGCCATTTGTACAAGATCAGACTAATTTTGACACACAGTATGATCGGGCATGGTGTCGTCAAGACGTCTGGCCATTATTGCAACAACGTTATCCCAAAATGCAGCAAGCCTTGAGTCGTACCAGTATTTTAATGCAGGATGCTAATAGCATTTTACAGGAGGTATTACTCCAAGATATGCAATACTGTGGTGATAACATTCACGTCGATCTAGAAAAGTTACAACAACTCAGTTTGTCTCGGCAGCGTCAGCTTTTATCGGCGTGGATGAAAGGAGAGGCAGATTATCGACCGCCTTTTGAGATGGTGGAGCGTTTACAACAAGAAGTGATCAATGCCAAAGCAGATGCCCAGTCGGCTTTGCATTGGAATGGACACTATTATGTACGTTATCAAAAACAACTTTATCGAATTGATAAAGCATTATATTTAGCTGGGAAAATTTCTCCTCATAAAGCTTATGAAATTTGTCTGGATATTGAGCAAGTCATTCAATTGTGGTCAGGTGAGTTTAAAATTATATCTACTGAAATAGGACTTTCTGCTGATTTATTAAAGCAAAACTTAACGATACACTCACGTCAGGGCGGTGAAAAAATCCATTTATATGGACGTGTTGGGCATTGGCCATTAAAAAAAGCCATACAAGAAGCACAAATTTTGCCGTGGTTACGTCATACAATTCAAATATTAGCCATAGATAATGTTATGCTAGGGGTTTTTACCCCAAAAGGGTTTTGGCTAGCACAATCAAGATATTGTGAAGTTGGTGGCTGGTTGCCATATTTAAGTTTTGAGATAGACAATTTGCGAGTTGAGCATAATTCATGAATGCGACATTAAATTCAAATATCACATTTATTGGTGGTGGTAATATGGCGCAAGCCCTGATTGGTGGCTTGCTTGCACGTGGATTACCAACAACTCGGATTATGGTGTCTGATCCTGTCGAAGCAATTCGTCAGTTATTGCATGAAAAAGAAATTCAGACCGTTGATGACAATGTAAAAGCCATTAAGAATGCCGATGTGGTCGTTTTAGCAGTTAAACCACAAGTTTTAGGTGCTGTTTTAAAGCCTTTACATGGTCTATTTGAAGGTAAGTTAATTGTTTCGATTATTGCTGGAGCAGAAATAGAGACGATTGCTGCATTGACTGGAACTGATCGAGTTGTACGTGTAATGCCGAATACACCTGCTTTGGTTCAGACAGGCGCACATGGTTTATATGCAAATGAAAGTGTATCAGCGAAAGACCGTGATTTAGCCAGTCAGATTTTGGCTGCAACGGGTTTAACGATTTGGGTAAATTCGGAAGCACAAATTGATGCTGTGACAGCAGTTTCTGGTTCAGGCCCAGCATACTTTTTCTATTTAATGGAAAGTATGATTCGTGCAGGAAAGAATATGGGATTGGATGAAAAAGTCGCGACCGCGCTCACTTTGCAAACTGCTTTGGGTGCGGCACAAATGGCAATTACCAGTTCCAATACTCCTACTGAATTGCGTAAAAATGTGACTTCTCCAAATGGTACAACGCAAGCAGCACTGGACGTATTTGATCGTGCCCAGATTTCCCAAAATATCCAGACAGCACTTGCTGCTGCACAAAAACGTAGTCAAGAATTAGCACACGAGCTAAGTGACAGTACCAAGACCCATTAAGTAGGAAAGTAACAGTATGGCGAGTTCTGCGCTTATTTTTGGTATTTTAATTAATGTTGCCATTTTATTGGTTTTCTTCCGCTTTTTAATGCAGTTGACAGGGGTAAGTCCTTATAACCCTGTGGTTTTATCAACGGTCAAAGCGACTAAAATTGTTGATATCTTTAGCCGTATTTTTCCGACAGTGGCAAAAGGTCGTGTGAATTTAGCGGCATTGGCACTTTTAATCGTGCTTTATTTACTCAAAATTTTTGGGGTGATGTATCTATCAGGTGCGATGCCGAATAGCCCGATCCATTTGTTGATTTTGACTTTTGTGACCATGATTCAGGATTTGATCCGTTTCTGCCGTTATTTGATTTTTGCTACAATTATTTTGAGCTGGGTCGTGATGTTTACTCAATCACGTTCTCCGTATATTGAAGTGATTCAGGAATTGGCTGAACCTTTGCTTGCGCCATTTCGTCGTTTATTGCCGAATATGGGGATGATTGACCTTTCTCCAATTATTGCATTTTTGGCTTTGTATATTGCTGAAATTTTGATGAATGAAGTTGCGAAAGTCTTGCTGACTGGATTGTAAAATTGATTTAAATTCTAGATATAGATAAAACAAAGGCCGACTAAATCGGCCTTTTGTTTTATCTATATCTTTATGGAAAAAAAATTAATGCGCCTCTTCCCAGTTCAATCCTTTACCGACTTCAACCACTAATGGTACAGAGATTTCAACCACCGATTGCATGGTTTCAGCAAGCTTAGGTGCTAGTTCATCCGCCAGATCCGCATCGACTTCAAATACGAGTTCATCGTGGACTTGAAGTAACAATACGGCTTGATCCTTTGGTAGCATTTTATCAACTTCAATCATCGCAAGTTTAATGATATCCGCAGCACTTCCTTGCAATGGCGCATTAATGGCGGCACGTTCTGCACCTTTACGCACCATCATATTTCGGGCATCAATGTCTGGCGTATATAAACGACGACCTAAAATGGTTTCCACAAAGCCTTGTTCTAACGCCACCTGACGGGTACGTTGCATATATTCATAAATACCCGGATAGCGATGGAAGTATTGCTTAATGTAGTTTTGTGATTCTTCACGGGTAAAGCCAAGTTGACGAATCAAACCAAATTCGGACATTCCATACAGCAAGCCAAAGTTAACAGCTTTGGCTTGACGACGCTGATCATTGTTCACTTCTTCTAGTGGAATATTCAACACTTCGGCTGCTGTACGGCGGTGTACATCTTGACCGTGTTTAAACGCATCGAGCAGGGCTTCATCTTGAGAAAAATGTGCCATTAAACGTAATTCGATTTGTGAATAATCGGCAGCCAATAATACGCGACCTTCAGGAGCGATAAAGGCTTTACGAATTTGACGACCAATTTCTCCACGAATGGGAATATTTTGTAGGTTCGGATCAGAAGAAGATAAACGACCAGTTGCAGTCAATGCCTGATGATAACTGGTATGCACTCGATGCGTTTCGTTGTGTGATTGCTCGACCAAGCGATCGGTATACGTGTTTTTCAACTTCGATAAAGTACGATGTTCTAAAATTACTTCAGCAATCGGGTGCTCGACTTTCTCAAGAATACTTTCACCTGTGCTGTGCTGACCTGTTGCGGTTTTTTTGCCGCCTTTTAGCCCCATTTTATCAAATAAAATTTCACCGACTTGTTTAGGTGAGCTGACATTAAATGTTTCGCCCGCCAATTCAATCGCCTGATTTTCTAGTCCCTCAATGGTTTCAGTAAATTCGAGGCTGAGTTGATCCAAAAAGGCATGATCAAGTTTGATTCCAGCTTCTTCCATACCAGTGAGGATAGATGCCACAGGCATTTCTATGTGATACAGAATATTTTCAAGCTCAGGGGAGGCTTTTAGTTTTTTTGCCAAAACTTCATACAAGCGATAGGTGACATGTGCATCTTCGGCAGCATAATGTGCAGCAACTTCAATTTCGATCTGATTAAAGGTTTTTTGTTTTGCGCCTTTTCCTGCAATTTGTTCAAAAGTTGTGGTCAAGTGACTTAGGTAGACTCGCGCTACATCATCCATACCATGACGTGTGGCGACTGAGTTCAACACATAAGAGGCCAGCATAGTATCAAAATACCAACCTTTAAGGTCAATGCCATGATTGGAAAAAATATGTGCGTCGTATTTAAGGTGATGTCCAATTTTCTGAACTGAATCATCTTCCAGAATTGGCTTCATTTGTGCCAATACTTGCTCACGATCAAGCTGCTCTGGTGCGCCTTCATAGTCATGTTTCAGTGGTATGTAATAGGCATCGTGAGCATCAAAAGCGATAGAAAAACCGACCATTTCGGCAACACGATAGTCCAGACTGGTGGTTTCTGTATCAATGGCAAAACGTTTCTCCGCTTGCATGCGCTTGAATAAGGCATCCCATGCGTCTTCGGTGAGAATCGTATGATAATTGGCAACACCGAGCTGATCATCATCACTGGTCATGCTAGATTGATCTTCTGTTTCAATAGGTTGCGCACTTTCAGCTTTAGCGATTTCTTTGTTGGCTTCTTTATAGCTGTTGCTAACAGGATTATTAGGATGGTCTAAAGATTGAAGCTGATTTCTAAATTCTAGTTCAGTATAGAGATTACGTAAGGTATCGACATGTGGCTCGCGTAGTTTTAAGTCATCCCATGTTAGTCCTAAGTCCAGATCGCAGACGATACTCGCAAGTTGATGATCAATGGCAATACCATCGGCATTGTCTTTAATATTCTGACCGACTTTGCCTTTGATTTGATCTACATTTTCTAAAATGCCACCGATCGAGCCATATTCTGTTAAAAGCTTAGCTGCTGTTTTAGCACCGATGCCAGGCACCCCCATAATGCCATCTGAGGCATCACCCATTAAGGTAAGGTAATCAATGATCTGGTTCGGCCATACGCCAAACTTATCAAAAACACCTTGAATATCCATGGGTTTATCTTTGAAACTATCTTCAAGCGTGACTTTTTCGTTGACCAGTTGCGCCATGTCTTTATCACCAGTCGAAATTAAGACTTGATGACCTTCTTTTTCTGCATGTTTCGCCAACGTCCCAATAATATCATCGGCTTCTGCGCCCGGCAGCATGTATAAAGGAATGCCTAACGCTTTAATTAAAGCATGTAAATACGGAATTTGCTGTGCCAATTCATCGGGCATGCTTGGACGGTCGCCCTTATAAATAGGCGAAAGTTCATGACGAAATGTGGGTTCTGGTGTATCAAAAATTACCGCCATATGCGTGGGCTGAGTGCGGCGCATCAATTTTTGAATGGCAGAAATAGCACCACGTATTGCATTGGTTTGTAATCCTGTTGAGGTCGTCAACGGTGGGAGTGCATGAAATGCACGAAATAAAAAATAAGACCCATCAACCAAAACAAATGGTGGCATTGAATACTTCCTTACGAACGATTGGGTCTTATTCTACGTGAAAATGAAGCAAAATGTAGAACTTCGCCTTTAGGGACGGTGGCTAAATATACGCAGATGTTTTGATGAGGTAAGATAGCTTTAAAATAACTGAGTTTGTTTTTTTAATATGTATAAAAATGATAAGTATTACCCCACGATAATCATCATTATTCTTGCTGTCGCTTTATTGGTTGCACTTGCTTTTGAGATCAAAAATGCAGTGGCCGTTGTTATTGTACTTTTGATATTTTTTATCGTACAACAATTCACAGCTTTTGAACGCCGTATTCAACAGCTTGAACAGCAATATCAAATGACTGCATCTGTTGGTCATTTATATTTACCGCAATGGGCTATATATCTTGGAACTTTAATTGGTCTTGCAGGTTAATATTTGCAGAGCAGTTCAGCTATTTTTTTTGGAATCGGATTGGTGTTGTTTAGTCTGATTCAGATGCTGAGTTCGATGAATGAGCGCCTAAAAAATCTTGAAAACCCTAAAAAGATACAACAAACATCACTGAGTTCTGATTTTAAACCCATTGAATTGAATCATTTGGAGCAATCGGAAACGCCTGTGTGGTTTCAATCTCAAGGTGATACACCAATATTGTCAACGCCAGAGAATGATCAGACTCATGATGCTCTTGCTTTAGATCCACCATCTCAAAAACGGGCATGGTGGCAACCAGCACTGGATTGGCTGATGCATGGTAATCCAATTTTGCGAGTTGCGATTGCGATTTTAATGATTGGGGTGGTGCTGTTATTGCGTTTTGCCAGTGAACATTGGCAATTGAGTTTGAGTATTAAATTATTGGGAATTGCCATTACAGGCGGTGCATTGACTGTATTTGGCTATTATTTGAGAAAAAAGAACGCATTATTTGCAGTTGCTTTGCAAGGTGCAGGTCTGGCAATTATTTTCCTGACTTTAATTTTTGCGCATCATTATGCGGTGATTGCAAATTTGAGCATCGCAAGTGTTGGCTTTGCTGCTTTGTTGCTTATTACGGTCGCTTTAAGCTTAAAACAAAATGCGGTTTATCTATCGATGCTTGCATTAAGTATGGCTTATCTTGCACCTTTATTGATTCCACAATCGCATCCAGATAGTGTCTTTTTGTTGAGTTACTATTTGATGATTAATCTGGCTGTGGCAGCGATGAATTTTATCAAGCCATGGAAAATACTCAATCAAATTGCTTTTTTCGCGTCAGGATTACTTGCGGGCAGCGTCATTGTTATCTATGCAAATCCAGCACAATATCATACGCTTGATCTTATTTTGTGGTTGCATATCGCCTTATTTATTTGGCTGAGTGTACGTTATAGCCAACTGATTCAGAAAGAATATCGCTCTTTAAAGGATCAGTCCTTAAATGATTCGTCCTTGAACCATCAATCCAATATTCAACTTCCACCATTGGTCGATGTTGGTTTGATTTTTAGTGTGCCGATTTTTGGATTTTCCTTACATGCTTTTTTAGTCCAACAGTCAAGTCTAGCACTGACCTTGGGTGCAGCACTTCTGGGGGGAACTTATGCTGCTTTGGGCTGGTGGATTAAACAAAAACAATCTGAATTATCAATTTTAGCCAAAAGTTTTTTTATTTTAGCAGTGGCATTTATTGCGCTGATTTTTCCGTTATATCAAGGGGCGCACTGGACAGCAATTGGTTGGGTGGTGCAAGGGACAGCTTTAATTGTTTGGGGTGTTTCTGAGCGTTATCGATTGAGTCGTTATCTGGGGATGTTTTTAGTCGTACTTAGTTCCGTTGTCTTATTTTATCAAGTCTGGTCAGATGATCATTTTCCTGTTTTAAGTACCAGTATTTATGCCATTTCACAATTCATTTCTGCATATTTTTTATTTCGAGATCAATCATCTCGTCAGGATTCATCAGTTATTGCCAGTCTATTTTTGAGTCTGGCTTTATATTCAGGTGCAGTGGCAGGTGTCGAGTATTTTACATGGCACGGGCAGGGCTTAAGCCCTTATTTGGCGATCGCCGCACTTTTATATTTTGGCTTTACTGGAGTGGTGTATTTACGCGCACATTTGGATTGGCAAATTTCGCAGTTGATGATTCTGAGCATTCTTATCGGCCTGTGCTTTGCAGAGTTGATTCAACAGGGACTATTTACACATTTTGATTGGATTGCTTCGTTACAGCAAATGAGCTTTTTCATTGCAGCAACCACTTTGGCATTGCTCTTGATTGGCATTCAAAAAACCCAGCAAATTGATTCGAAGTTTAATACTTGGTGGGCAGCTTTACTTTGGCTAAGTTTGGCGATAATAGGCCCAGCACTTTGGCCAGATGCTGCATTGCTTTCTTTCGCTGTCATCCCTGTCTTATATAGTATTTGGCTGTTTAAGCAAAAAAATGACCTTATGCTAAATCAGTTTTCAGTTTGGGCGTTGACTTGGTTTTGGTTGTTAATGGTGAGTTTAAGTGATCAGGTTTTTGTCGCTTATTATTTACCGATCTTCAATCCTGTAGATTTACTGTGCTTAAGTTTGTTATTTGGATTATTGTGGATGGTTTATCATCATAATTTTACCGCTTCATTTAAAACATCAGAATGGTTTTCTAAAGTAGTCAGCATTCTGATTGCCTTAGTGGTGTTTAGCAGTATTGTCGTTCGGGCCTTACATATGTATTTGGCAACACCTCTTTGGGGTTGGACAATTTGGTCGAATGGTACGGTACAACTTAGCTTAACTTTACTTTGGGTAATTTTGGCTTTCGTGTTAATGACTTTTTCAAGTCAGCGTCAAATCCGTCAGCTTTGGTTTGTTGGGGCAGCCTTACTTGCTATTGTGGTGATTAAGCTAGTGGTACTTGATTTGTCGCAGAGTGGAACCTTAACTCGTGTGGTTTCATTTATTGGTGCTGGAGGTATCATGTTGGTCATTGCTTATCTGGCACCATTGCCGCCAGCACAATCAAATAAGGAAAGCATTGAGCGTTAAATTTAAAACCTTATGGATAAACTATTTTAGAGGGTGGCCGTGCCACCCTTGTCAATTTGCCTAAAGTTTTGGTTCTCGTTTAAGTTCCTGTGTATTGGCATAGGGGTCAATGTCATCTTCCGTTAAAGGCGTTGTTGGTGGACGATCAACAAAACCCATCTTCGGTACAGGAATCTCAATTTGATTTTCCAAAAAGCCATTACGAATACGTTCTTGCAATTCATCTCGAGTTTTTAAATACAACTCTTGACGGCACCAGACTGAAAATAACAGCTCAATTGAAGATTCACGAAAGGCGGTGACAGTCACCTCAGGTTTGGGGTCATCTAATGCCAAAGGATATCTGGATGCAACCTCAAGAAGAACCTTGCGCACTTTCATGATGTCTTCCTGAAAGTTAATGGCGAGGGTAATCGGAATACGTCGTATTGGATACTTGGACATATTCATGACTGGAGCTCGAATCAATTGTTCATTGGGTAAACGTACATAGACATTATCTAATGTCAGTAATTTGACCGAAAGTAAATCGATCGAAATCACTTGCCCTTCAATGGTATGACCACGAATTAAGGTAATTTGAATGGTATCTCCGACCTCAAATGAACCTTCACCAATCAGGAACAAACCGCTAATCAAGTTACTGGCTGAGGTTTGTGAAGCAAAACCCAAAGCGACAGTTAAAATTCCTGCTGCACCTAAAAACACACTGAGTTTAAAGCCTGCTTCTTTCAGGCTTGCCATCACAAAAATAATAAAAATAAAGTAGAAGATTCCGCGTCGCCAAACCATTCGTTGGTGTGCATTGAAGCGCATGCCTACGGTTCGGATAAAAGTATTTGAAACCAAGCGGGCAAAAATAAAGCCAATTAAACATAGAACAAGAGCGACCAGAATTTCACTCAGTCGATCCAGATTAATATTGGTAAAAATCCCTTTGAGGCTGACAGCGACATCTTTGGGGATATTGGAATCTGCCATAATGCCTCCTTAGAAAAATGAATCAAACATGTTAAACAGGGCACCACCCGGCGAACGTGGTGGATGTACATAAGTGACTTCACCTGCCAATGGGGGCGTACGATTTTCCAGACGAATACGCGGTGGACGATCTGAACCTTCATGTATGACTTTAATTTGAGATGTCCATAAGCGATTGGTGCTTTCACTATAAAATAAAGGCAAGGCAGACACAGGAACATTCATACGATCAAAGCGTAATTGTTGGCTACTGGTGTTATGAAATTCGACAGGAGTAACAGCTCGAAATGCACGTGGTTTAAGTAGATTTAAATCGGTGCGACCATCAACCGCTGTGGCATAACACATTTCCCCAGTACGATGATCAGGGCCAAACCAAGTATCTTTGGGGCGAATTACAGGAAGATCAAAAATGGGTTCTCTCTGATTTTCAACAAAGCCTGCAATCCATAATGGCGTACTAATATAAAGTGTTCCGCGTTCGCCTGCTGGAATATAAATTGGATCGACTGGTTTGATAACCACAGAACGATCTGCCAAACGTGGCATCAGTTGAAATTCATTATGGGTATTACGAAACATATAGCGTTCAATTTTTGCCCCTTGTGGAAAGGCAAAATGTGGGTCTGCAATTCTCTGCCATTGTTGTTCATAGTCATGTTGGTATTGTGGACGATAATACTCCAGTCGCCATTCATTAATTCCGCGTGTCAAACGAAAGAGCAATGACCCAAACTGCCATGCTTTAGATTCGCTGAGTTCAAATTTCTGTTCACCCCACCACTTTAAATTGGTTTGCTCGGGTTCGAGATGATCGTATTGCTGTTGTTCCAAGTTAAAAAATTCCTCTGGTGAGTTTGTAAAAACAGACTTCACGCTGTAGTACGCTTAGAGTACACTCAAAACTCTATTTTTGATCATTATAAATTTGTGATGCAAATACTTAAACAAATACAAATTCCATATAGTTTTGCGAAACGTCATGGCGTTTTGTTGCGTTATGAAGGGGATCAAGTCTTTATTGTACGCCGTCAAAATACAGAGTGGATTGCCTTGCAGGAAGCAAGACGGATTGTAGGTAAACCCGTACAACATCAAATTTGCGATGATCAGAGTTTTAATGCATTACTGAGTTCGAGTTATGCAGGAGATACAGGGGAATCGCAACAAGTTGCCGCGGGGCTTGAAGACCATCCAGATTTATTAAGTTTGGCAGATCAGGTGCCAGAAGCTGAGGATTTGATGGATCAGGAAGATGATGCGCCGATTGTCAGGCTGATTAATGCACTTTTGTCTGAAGCCATTCGGGTCAATGCGTCAGATATTCATATCGAATCCTTTGAAAAAAAACTTTCAGTGCGTTTGCGTGTCGATGGTCAACTACGTGAAATTGTACAGCCGCGCCGTGAACTTGCGCCTTTATTAGTTTCACGTATCAAAGTTATGGCAAAACTGGATATTGCCGAGAAGCGTATTCCTCAGGATGGTCGTATTTCGTTGCGTTTAGCGGGTCGAGAAGTGGATGTGCGGGTCTCAACTTTACCCTCATCGCATGGCGAGCGCGTTGTGATGCGTTTACTAGATAAACAGGCAGGACGTTTAAACATGACCCATTTGGGACTCATGTCAAACGATTACGAACGCTTGACGCATTTGGTACATCGACCTCATGGCATCATTTTAGTCACGGGGCCGACAGGTTCTGGTAAAACCACAACTTTATATGCAGCACTTTCTGATTTAAATGACAATACTCGCAATATTTTGACTGCTGAAGATCCTATTGAATATCAGTTAGAAGGGATTGGGCAAACTCAGGTCAATACCAAAGTTGATATGACCTTTGCGCGCGCTTTAAAAGCCATGCTGCGTCAGGATCCCGATGTGGTGATGGTCGGAGAAATTCGAGATCTTGAAACGGCTGAAATTGCGGTACAAGCCTCACTAACAGGGCATTTGGTTTTATCTACTTTGCATACCAATACTGCAATTGGTGCAGTCACTCGTCTAAAAGATATGGGAATTGAACCTTTTCTTCTATCAAGTTCATTAATTGGGGTGATCGCACAGCGTTTAGTCCGAACCTTATGTTCACATTGCGCGACTTGGCGCGAAGCAGACGATTTTGAGCGTCAATTATTTCAGCATATTAGTTCTGAACAAAACTTAAAACTACCAGAGCCTCAAGGTTGTGAGCATTGTTCACATTTAGGTTTTACTGGGCGAACTGCCATTTATGAAATTGTCCCTGTAGATGACCAAATGCGTCGTTTCATTCACGGCAATGCTGCTGAATTTGAACTAGAGCGCTACGCTCGTCAATATTCAGGTTCAATTCGTGATGATGGTTTAAGAAAAGTATTGGCAGGGAAAACCACACTTGAAGAAGTATTACGTGTGACCAATCAAGCTGAAGAATAGCAAAAAAATTTTAAAAATCCAAAAAGCACAAAGCACCGATTAAGGTGCTTTGTGCTATGCATGAGAGGGAGTATGCATTGGGAGTGATATTGAAGCAGCCTATTCTTTCATTAGCTATCCAGCAGCCAATTTTATGATTGATCATCTCATCAAAAAACTACCCTAGAAAAACTAGCCTTTAAAACGACAGTGCTGATGACTTCAATATCAGAATCTATTTAACGATTTATTTTCTTTAACTCAGTACATTCACCAGTAGATGCATTGTTGATCCTGACACATGCTTATCATTGTTTGGATATGAATAAACCTATCATCATGACTGAGTATTGCTTAAATAAATTGTGTGATATTAATTTGTATTTAAATATATAGTATGCGATTTAAATAATTTAGCAAGATGATATTCAAAATATTTTAAATTTTATTTGTTATGCATAAGAAGGTTATTACGTAAAATCTGTAATTGATCTTTGAGTGCTAAGAGCTGATCTAAGTCACATGATGTGGTGCTAATGACTTTTTCAGGAACTTCGAGTGCTTTTTTTTGCAGATTAATCCCTAAATCAGTCAAGGTAATAATCACTTGTCGTTCATCTTGAGACGAGCGTTGACGTAAAATCAGTTGATGTGATTCAAGTTTTTTCAAAAGCGGAGTTAAGGTGGATGATTCTAAAAATAAACGTGCGCCTATTTCAGAAACTGTCAGCTGATCTTTTTCCCACAATACTAGCATCACCAAATATTGAGGATAAGTTAGCCCTAAGGATGCTAGAACTTTTCGATAAATCTGATGAAATGCAAGATTCGTAGAATAAATCATAAAGCACAACTGATTATCTAGTTGTAAACCCGATGAATCTTGTTGCATAAAAATTCTTCAATACAAAAAAGATGCGATACTTGATTATAGCTTTAAATAAATGATTTCAGTAATAAAAATATGATGTATTAAAAAGAAATTAAACGTCGATGTTGCATCAATGGCATTGAAGCACGAATTTGATCCTGTTCATTTGCATCAAATTCGACAGTAATCAGCCCTGAGCCTTCACTATTCATAATTTCTATCAGTTGACCACGACTATTGGTTGCTCCTGTATGTCCCCAAGTTTGACGTTTCTCGCCATGCCAGCCTTGTTGAGCTGCACCTAGTACATCACATTGAGTATCCATTGCACGAGCTTGTAATAAAAGCTGCCAATGCATTTGACCTGTCGTATAAGTAAAAGCCGCTGGAGCAGTTAAAATACGTGCACCTTGCGCACGAAGAGTCAATGCTAATTCTGGAAAACGCAAGTCGTAGCAAACCATCATGCCAATATTGCCAAAAGGAGTTTTGGCAACTACAACCTCATCACCTGGTTCAAAAAATTTTGATTCCTGATACCCTCCGACAGCATCACCCACTTGCACATCAAATAAATGAATTTTGTCATAACGTGCTTCTGTGCGTTCAGGACTAATACATAAACTGACTGTGCGTACACGTCCATCTTGAATGATAGAACCATTAGGGCGAAATGGGCAAGGTAATGTACCTGCGATTATCCAGATATTGTGTTGATGTGCGAGTTGCTCAAGTCTTTGCTGAATACGTTCAAATTGTGCCGCAGTTTCACGCTGTTTACCCGCAGCGAAACAAACAAAATTTTCAGGAAATACGATCAGTTCAGCCTGTTGAGCTTTACTTTGCTGAATCAATGATTCAATGACACGAAAATTATCTTCAATGTCATTCTGAGAATTCATTTGTGTAACAGAAAGTAAAGTCATATGCAGATTTTATCCTGAAGATAACGGTAAATTAAGCATTTTGCTTAGGAGATACTTGATCCAGTGTATCTTGTTCTTTTTGAAGTTGTTTCACTAATGGCTCAAACATATTTTGATTATTTTCGTTCAGTTGCATTAGGGTCTTGTGTGCATCAAGAACCGTTTTTAACATGGCATTATGCGTGATTTCTTCTTCACATAACTCATGCGTACACATTTGCGGTTCTTTACAATAATTTAAAATAACAAAAACCTGCCCTAGCCCCATACTATTGGCCAGAGTTGTAATATCAGGATTGGTTGAAAGCATGACTGCCTGAATATGATGAACTTGCTTCAGTTTTAAACCTAGCTTTGCCAATATCCCAAGAACCGTACTATCAATAAAAGTTGTTTCAGTTAAATCGACAATTGCACCAACTACATTTTCCTGTTGTTCAATTCGATTTAAAAGTTTGTCTAGACTTATGCAAGACTGGGCGCGTACTTCACCAATAAGTTTGAAAATATGCGTACCATTTAAACTTGCATATTCAACATGACCTGTTGACATATAAATGCCATTTTCAGAGAAGGATTGCAAAATTATCACATAGGGCGCATAGATACTCAAGTATCTAACAGTCTTATACGTATTGATTAAAATGTATCGTATTGATTATAAAACTAATTCAGTCGGCAAAGACTCAGTATGGCAATGTCATCAGCGACGTGTTCTGGTGCTTTAAAAGACTGTTTTTGCAAATGATCGACCAATTGAGCGAACTGTTCATTCAAACCACCATCAAAAGGTTCAAGTGCGCCATCTGAACAAATAATAAACCGAGTCTGACGGTTCAGCGTACATTCAAATTCTTCAATGTTCAGATCATCAGTTAAGCCCAACGGAAAGCTACTCGTATTTAAAATTTTAGGCGGTTGGTTGGGTTCAAAAATAATGGGAGGAGGGTAGTGGCCAGCACTAGACCAACGTATTTGATGGGTTTGCAAATTTAAAATGCCTGCAACCATCGTAATATGCTTTTCGATATTTTCCTGTAACAGCATGCCATTCAGTTTTTTGATGAGTTCACGAGGCGTTTTGGAACGTCCATGAAAAGCGGCCATCCATGAGGTAAGTAAGCTGCTGGTAACACCGTGACCAGAAACATCCGCTAAATAAAATAGAACCTCTTTATCGTTAAGTTTCCAGTAATCGTACCAATCACCAGATAAATACGCAGAAGGTTGAAAAAAAGTTTCGATTTTATAATCAAGTAAATCTAGCGTATTAGGTAAAAGTTTCTTTTGCAATTCAGCAGCAGCAGGAAGATCACGACTATCTTGATTACGCTTGTATTGAGCATCGATCTGAAACAATGCTTCAACAGGGTTTTGGGGTAATTTCCCCCAAATCCAACCTGCAAGCGCACCTAATTGCCAAGCTTGGGCGAGTGCGGCACCTTCGTCATCACGTGCAATAACAACAGTTGGTAATGACCATTGGTATTGTAAAAAATCTTGAACATCTGCGATGGCGATAATCGTAGGGTCATATAATTCCAGATCATCTATGTGAATGACTTGTAGGCTCGGTAGCTCATCAAGGGCTTTATCTAAATGAGGGACTGAACGTGTCGGTTGAATAAAATACATAGACGATTAAATGGAACCTTATCAATAATCACATTTACTATAATAGATGTACTATAGAAATCAAAAGATTGCTAGAAAAACTCAATGTCTAACAATCTTAAATTAATACATCATGTAAGAAGAAACTTAATTCTGATGACTTGCATCATCAGAGCCGTCATCTGAATCATCGTCGATAAACTGGATTTGCTCTGAGGAATTGCCTTTTTTCTCTGCGATCTGGAAGTTTTTGCGTTGCAAGTATAAATCACGAATGACCGCATATTTGTCACCCTGCAAAATTTGTTCAATATCCAACACTTGAGCACGTGTATCAATAGCTTGCAGCATATTGGTAGACCAATATAAACCGTCCTGATCATCCATAATATATTTTTGTGGGCGTGTCTGACTATCCACAACAAGTCCAAAACCATCGCGTAATGTACTTGGACCAAAAAAAGGCAGCATCAGGAAAGGACCTGATGGCACACCATAATAGCCTAGAGTAACCCCGAAACTTTCTTCTTCCGCGGGTAAACCTAATCTACGTGCCGGATCAGCTAAACCAAAAGTTGTTAATGTATTAATGGTAAAACGGCCCAATGTTTTTGCTGCACGAGAAGGGCGACCTTGAATTAATTGATTGACAGCATTCCACGGTTCACCTAAGTTTTTACGAAACAAACGATAAGAACCACGAACTTGTTCAGGTGTTTTCTGTGTATATTGAACAGCAATTGGACGCACAATAGTTCGGTCTAATGCATCATTAAATGCATAAAACTGTCGGTTAAGTGGTTGTAAAGGATCCTTAACATCATCAGGCTGAGCAGCATTTGCATTTACCTTAAAATCACTGGCCTTTACATTTTTAAGATCATCTTTTAGGTCTTTTAACTTCTGGAATCGTGCGCGGTGTTCAGGAGTATCGGATTCAGATATAGACGGGACATCTTCTACAGCATCAGTCGCAACATCCTTTGTACTCTCTTGAGCAAAAAGATGAAAAGACAAACTTGTTGAAAGAAGCCCAATAAAAACGAGTTTTGAGTAATGCATAAGAATCCTTAAGCGCCTATTGCGGCAAGATTTTATACCATTCTATATGAAAGATGGTTCTATTGAATGATGAGATCATAGCTGTTATTAAAACAAATCTGAGTAAAAAATGTTATAAAAAAGATAAAAAGGTTAAAAAATAAACTTGTGAAAATATTTTTATAAAAAAGGTATTGCGTTGGGTGGGGAATGCTGTAGAATGCGCACTCATCGGCGGTGATGCGGATAAAAAACTTGTTGAAAAACAGGGTGTTGGTTAAGTCTTAATGGATTTGATTGATATTTTGGTAGAGTAGATGAAGTTT
>NZ_LXGN01000004.1 GCF_009372255.1 Acinetobacter guerrae | reverse complement strand
ACCAACGATCACTACGTCAAACTCCATCGCTTCGCGTTCGATGTGCTCCATGTAGGACTCCTCATATTGCTAAGGGTGGCAACCGCAACATTATTGCTTCGGTGCTGCCATGAGTGTTCTTTAATGTCTAGACACAAACAGACAATCGTGTCTTAAATAGTTTGCGGCTAGTATAGTTTCAAACCCTGATCTAGCCAATTGGCTGAGTCGCTATATTTTCTCGTCAGCAAGGCATAAACCATGGTAAATCATAATCATTCGTCTCAAGAGACGAACCAGATAACATCGTTAGATGATAAAAACTTAATGAGTATCGCACAATATGTAAAAGATGCACAGCAAAGTCACAAAAGGTCAATTCCACCTCTTGACCAATGGCATCCAAAGCATTGCGGTAAAATGGATTTGATCATAAAAGCCAATGGAGAATGGTGGCACGAAGGTCAATTGATCAAGCGACAGGCGCTTTTAGACCTATTTTCTAAAGTGCTTTGGAAAGAGGGTGAAAAGTACTATTTGAAGACACCTGTAGAGCAAATTGAAATTCAAGTTGAAGACGAACCATTGCTAGTGAATCAGGTCGATGTGGTTGAGATTGATTGTAAACCTTTTATCCAATTGACCACGACCAATCAGGACATTGTGATTGTGGATGAGGAACATCCGATTTTTATGCGTGGATATCCGAATGAAGCAGGCGATAGTGAATTACGCCCATATGTGCATGTGCGTTTTGGCATGAATGCTTTAATTCAACGCGCTGCTTTTTATCATTTGATTGAATTCGGTGTTTTAACTGAGAATTCTGATGGAGACGCTGTTCTTGAGTTAAAAAGTGGTGATTTACTCTTGCAATTAAGCAGTTGAGGTTTAAGCTTAATCGTGAATCTGAAACGATGGATTTAAGCTGAGAAATGACTGCTATACAACCTATTCATGCTGAATTAAAACCAAGACCTAAAGCATCCAAAGATGCACCGATTGGTATTTTTGATTCGGGCGTAGGCGGTTTAACTATTGCACAGGAAATTGTACAGCATTTACCCAATGAGCAGATTATTTATTATGCTGATACTGCCCATGTACCTTATGGCCCGCGTTCAGATCAGGAAATCCAGCAATTAACTGCGCAAGCAATTGAGTGGTTATATCGTCGTGGTTGTAAAATGGCAGTCGTGGCATGTAATACGGCATCAGCGTTTAGTCTGGATTACTTACGGGAACATTATGGTGAATCTTTTCCAATTGTGGGTTTAGTTCCTGCACTTAAACCCGCTGTATTACAAAGTCAGTCCAAAGTCGTTGCAGTACTGGCGACACCTGCAACATTTCGTGGGCAACTGATTAAGGATGTGATTCAGAATTTTGCTCATCCAGCAGGGGTTAAGGTATTACCTGTAACCAGTTTGGAGTTGGTTCCTTTTGTTGAAGCAGGAGAGCAAAGAAGTCCTGCGTGTTTAAAGGTATTAAAGCAATGTCTGCAACCTGTAGTCGATCAGCATGCCGATTTTTTAGTATTGGGATGTACACATTATCCCTTTTTAAAAGATGCGATTACGGATATTTTTGGGCAGAAGCTGACATTAATTGACTCTGGATTGGCTGTAGCAAGACAAACTGCCCGCATTTTGATCAAGAATGAGTTATTATTTGACGAAATTCGTCAGAATCACCTTCAAATTGAATGTATTGTCAGCGGAAATAATTCAGATCAGCTAAAGTTTGTGTTAAAACATATGATTAAAGATCATATTGTTTGGCGTATTCATAATATTCATGGTTAAAAATATGTGAGTTACGCTATAAATAGTGATGTTCTAGATCTAAATTTGGGGTTGTATCTTCATTACATCACATGGAAAGTGATGATGAATGTAAAGTTTTAGGGGATAACACCATGCTGGATAAGCGTTATCAGGTCTTTATTTCGACATCGGGCGCAGAAATGCAACCAGAACGTATGGTGTTGGCACAGACACTGATCGGAATGGGATTTTTTTCGTGGGGACTTGAACAACGTACACCACTGAGTACTGCTCTTGCACGTCGTCAGATTGACGATTGTGATTATGTGGTATTACTACTAGGAAGTCAGTATGGAGAGCAATCTGTTTCAGGTGTGAGTTATATGCACCTTGAATATATTTATGCTGTCACCAAGCAAAAACCCGTTATTGTATTTATGCATGACGCACCAGAAAGCCGCGATGCAGCATTGCAAGATACTAAACCTGAATTAAAAGAAAAATTTAACGAATTTCGTAAACAGCTTCAGCATGAAATTGATCAAGTTTTTTGTTATCGCAGCCTGCGAGACTTAGAGTTGGCAGTACGTTTTAATATGTCACAAATGCTGGAACGTTACCCTGTATTGGGTTGGGTGCGACCACAAAATACACAAGTTTTACAGGATGAAATTGATAGCTTACGCGCCAAAGTTACTCGTCTGGAAACTGAATTGGGTAAACGTGAGAATGATCCTCTGATGGCGGTGCCAAGAGTTTATACCAATGAGATTTATTCTTTTGAATATCGGGTTCATGCTTATCAGGATGGTAATTTTCAGGAGCTTAAACCAGAACGTAAGCTGAGTTGGTTGCAAATTTTGTCTATTTTAAGTGTGGTGTTTAAAATTCCGACACCAGAGGAATATTTTTCCAAACGTATCAATGATTATTTGAATGAAACTGGACTTGATGATGCACGACTGGTATTACCTCGAGCGCATGCAGTTGCGCGTTCGCAAATTAATATTCGGGCATTGCACCACATTAAAATGCAGATGAGGCAGAATGACTGGATTACGCCTACAGGTCGTGATGATAGACAGCGTTTATTATGGCAGCTTACTCCCAAAGCGTTGAAACTACTTGAAAACCAACAGACCGAAAGTAATCGGGGTTCTCAAGTGAAAACAAATTAGTCATTTATTTAGAAAAATCAATAAAACTGTTAAAGTAAGGGTACTCAAGATATTTTCATGTACTCATCTAACAGGAAAAAAAATGTCTGCTGCATCTAAACCAAAAGTGACCGTTATTTTAGCCAATTTGGGAACGCCTGATGCAGCCACTGTTCCAGCCGTGAGACAGTTTTTGAGGCAGTTTTTGTCAGATTCACGGGTTATCGAAATTCCCAAACTGCTGTGGCAAATTATTTTACGTTGTTTCG
Source organism: Acinetobacter guerrae (assembly GCF_009372255.1). Taxonomy (GTDB): domain Bacteria; phylum Pseudomonadota; class Gammaproteobacteria; order Pseudomonadales; family Moraxellaceae; genus Acinetobacter; species Acinetobacter guerrae. The sequence goes on along the minus strand of NZ_LXGN01000004.1, from coordinate 169,797 downwards.
TTTTACCTTTTCGTCCGAAACGTGTGGCACATGCTTATGCAACAGTCTGGCGTGAGGATTCTCCCATGCGTGAAATTCTTTTGGCACAGACAGAAGGCTTAAAGAAAGAACTAATAGTTGCTTATCCGCAGTTCGATTTAACCGTTGTTCCTGCCATGACTTATGGTCAACCAGGGATTACGACACTCTTGCAAAAATTGGCACAAACGCCACAGCATCATATTTTATTATTGCCTTTATTTCCGCAATATTCTGCGACATCGACTGCGCCGCTTTATGATGCTTTTGCCAAATGGATTCCGCAGCAGCGCAATCTACCAGGTTTGACTATTATCAAGGAATACTATCGTCATCCCTTATTTATTCAGGCATTGGTGCAAAGTATTCTGGATTTTCAAAGTCAGTATGGAAAACCTGAAAAGTTATTAATGTCTTTTCATGGGATTCCACAGCCTTATGCCGACAAAGGGGATCCATATGCAGATCAATGTCGGGAAACGGCATATTTGGTTGCACAAGCGATGGGGCTAAAACAGGATCAATGGGCCATCAGTTTTCAGTCGCGATTTGGGAAACAGGAATGGGTTAAACCATATACAGATCAATTGCTTAAACAGTGGGCTGAGCAGGGAGTAAAGTCTGTTCAAATTTTGAGTCCTGCTTTTTCTGCGGATTGTCTGGAAACTTTAGAAGAGCTTGCGATTCAAAATGCTGAGTTGTTTTTAAATGCAGGTGGTGAATCTTATCAGTACATTCCTGCATTGAATGACTCAAATGCCCATTTAAAGTTACTCCGCCAATTACTTCAAGCCCATCTAAATGCGCTTGAAATTACCTTAGCCCACTAAATCGCCCTAATATTTCGCCAGAGGTTGTTATGCTGCAAGTTAAAATAGTTCCTGTGACTGCTTTTGCCCAGAATTGTTCTATTGTTTGGGATAGTGAAAGTAAAGAAGCAATTTTAATTGATGCAGGTGGCGATGTAGCCAAGCTTAAACACGAGGTTGAAGCATTAGGCTTAAAGGTCAAAGCACTCTGGTTGACGCATGGACATCTTGATCATGCAGGTGCAGTCGGGGAACTTGCTAAGGTCTGGAATATTCCTGTAATAGGCCCACACAAAGATGACCAATTTTGGCTAGATATGATTCAGGAAGTGTCCCAACGTTATGGATTTCCAATTCCTGAACTCGTACATGTGAATCAGTGGCTTGAAGGTGGCGAAGTTTTGACATTAGGTGAGCATCAGTTTGAAGTGCGTTTTGCACCTGGACATACCCCTGGACATGTGATGTTTTATAACTCGCAACATGCTTTGTTGTGGACAGGAGACGTACTATTTAAAGGCTCGATTGGGCGTACTGATTTTCCTAAAGGAAATCATCAGCAACTACTGGATTCGATTCAGCGTGAATGTTTTAGTCTACCCGATGATACGCAGTTTATTTCAGGTCATGGGCCGATGAGTAGCATTGGCTATGAAAAACAATTTAACCCTTTTGTCGCAGGTCAGGCAGGATAAAATATAAATTGGACAATGACTGGACTTGCAGTCATTGTCCTCAATTTTAAGAATGAAATAAGCTATGAAATCTTTGTTTGGCTTCCCACACGACTAAACCACTTGCAGCTGCAAATAGTAAAGCAATAAGAAATAAAACGGCATCTGAAGCAATAAAACCTAAAACAAGGAAGACTAAACAACAAATAACAAAAACGGCAAAAAGTATTCTCAATAAAAGCATCCAAATTCTCCTATAAAGAGAAGATTTGTATTATTGACAAGTACTTTAATCTCTGTATGTGTAATTTTGTTTACAAATCACACAATTTTGAGTGAATTTTGCAACTAAATATAATTGATGATAATTAGTAAGCCATTTAGCTATCGTAATCATAAGGGTTGCCATTTTCCGATGTTGGAGCATCTTGAGTCTTTAATTTATAGTCCTCATTTGCCCATGCGCCTAAATCGATCAGTTTGCAACGCTCTGAACAAAAAGGACGAAATTCATTGTTTTCCCATACAGATGGTTCACCACAACGGGGGCAGGGAAATGTGCGTGGCATAGTAAAATCCTCAAATTCGTCGTCAAGATATTAGGCAAAGCTTAAATCACTTGTTAGACTTAGCCTGATTTCAATACCTAGTTTGAATAGTTTGCTGTGATTATCTCGATTCGTCAATTTCAAGCCCAGCGCATGCAGGCTCCGCGTGATTTTAGTTCCATTGAAAATACCCCAATTTGTGTTGAAATTGGTGCGGGTAAGGGCAAGCATGCATTGTTATTTAGTGGTGAACATCCAGAACAAATATTATTTGCAATCGAGCGCACCAAAGAAAAATTTTTGGCGATGCAGAAACAAAAAGGATTGGAACCTAGAGATAATTTATATCCCATCCATGCGGATGCTTTGCCGTGGATTGTCCATGCGCTTTATCCGCAGCAAGTTGATCAGTTCTTTATTCTTTACCCTAATCCTGAACCGCACAATCCAGCACAACGTTGGCTGAATATGCCTTTTTTTGAGTTTTTGCTGTCACGTTTAAAACCTCAAGGCACGATTACTTTAGCCAGTAATATTTCAGATTATATCGATGAAGCCGAACATCAACTTGAGCAACAATGGCACTTACCTTACGTTAAACAACGCATAGCATCTGATTCGGCACGCACACACTTTGAGGTTAAATATTTGGAGCGTGGTGAACTTTGCCAACAGCTCATCATCACTAAACCCGAAGGTTATCAGACTCGGTTTGATGAATTTTTGCCATTACAAGGGCAAAATCATGCCGAATAAACAAGTCGTGATCGTTGGGGCAGGTCCCGCGGGACTGGCCTGTGCCGAAGTTTTGTCTGAACTTGGTCATTATGACATTACCATCTACGAGCAAAAGCCATCGGCAGCACGCAAGTTTTTAATGGCGGGAAAAACAGGACTCAATATTAGTCATGCTGAAGATTTAGATCATTTTATATCGCGCTATGATCATGCCAAATGGTTGCGCCCGATGATTGAAGGTTTTCATGCTCAAGACATTCAGGCATGGATGAAAGGTTTAGGGATTGAATCGTATATTGGTAGTTCAGGACGGATTTTCCCAAATGAGATGAAAGCCGCGCCATTATTACGCGCATGGCTCAAGCGTTTGCAAGATCGCGGCGTAAAATTTCGTTACCGCCATCAAGTCTTGGCAATACAGAATCAGTCTTTGACTGTTATGGATTTAGTGCAACAGCAGCAGAATCACATTACGGCTGATGCGATTGTATTGGCGTGTGGGGCAGTATCATGGCCACAACTGGGAAGTGATGGAAAATGGCAAAACTGGTTAGAGTCATGCATGATTCAGCCTTTTGTTGCCAGTAATGTCGGTGTGTTGGTAAATTGGTCAAGTTATTTACAGCCGATGTTTGGGCAACCTTTGAAACGTATTCGAGCTTGGGTTCAAGGGCAAACACCTCAGTTTGGCGAAATGGTGATGAGCCACTATGGATTAGAGGGCGGGTTAGTCTATCGTTGTAATCGCGATTTGCGTGAAGCGATGCAGACTCAAAATTCAGCGATTTTATATCTGGATTTACTGCCAGACCTGAGCCAAGAACAAATTTTACAAAAGTTACAACAAGGCAAAAAGCAGTCTTTAAATACTTTATGGCAAAAGATTGGCTTGGATAAAACCAAAATTGCTTTGATTCGTGATGTCGTCAGTAAAAATGACTGGAATGATGCGATTAAAATGGCGCAGCATATTAAACAAATTGCCATTCACATACAGGGTTTTCGTCCAATTGAAGAAGCGATTAGCTGCGCAGGCGGTATTCGGCTAGATGCATTGGATGAGCATCTGATGCTGAAGAATTCCCCTTATATTTTTGCTTGTGGTGAGATGCTGGATTGGGATGCACCAACAGGAGGTTATTTACTCACAGCTTGTCTGGCAACAGGTCGACAGGCAGGAATAGGGATTCATCAGGCACTTAATGTGACTGAAAAAAGTTAAGCATATTCTCTAGTGCATTGGTGGCATGCATACGTTCGCCATTGGCGAGTGAATATTCTGCCATCTTTGCTGCACGTGGACGCATCTCTTGCTCATAGCTTCCAATGGCTTGTTGCAGTGTTGAAAAGTGATCGGAACTTAAATATTCGCTGAGGTTTAAAGAATCCAACATCGCAACATTGACACCTTCACCAGCGAAAGGTGGCATCAGATGAGCGGCATCGCCGATAAGGGTTAAATTGGCTTGAGTACGCCACGTTTGGTCTAAAGGCATGCAATAAATAGGACGAGGAATTAAGGGAAGCGAAGCATGCTCAAAAAGGTTATCCCATATAGCATCCCATTCTGAATAAAAATAATTAAACCATTGTTGGGTTTTTAACCGATCTGAAAAAATAGCCTGATGCGCTGTTGACCACGATTCTTCAGCTTTAAAACTGGCATAAAAACCGATTTCATCATCTGCTTTTTGTCCCATGAGTAGATTTTTTTGATGACCAAAAGCCATGATTTTTCCGCCATTGAGCAATTGATCTATTTGGGGTGCGGTTTGTTTTATATTTGAAATATAACCTTCTAACATTGTAATACCTGAGTAAAATGCCCGAATATCAGTCAGGTAAGGACGAACTTTGGAGTTGGCTCCATCCGCAGCAATGACCAGATCGGCATAGAAAGTCGTATTATTTTTAAAGTGTAATCGCCAACCATTGGCTTGTGTCTGCATCGAGATAAATTGATGATTCCATTGCACTGTATCGGGCAGTAAAGAGTCCAATAGAATTTTTCTTAAAGTCCCGCGATCAATTTCAGGTCGGAAATCAGGATCACCAAACTTTCGCTTGAGCTGATCATCATGATCACTCAAAAAAACTTCGGCCTTTGCATTCATTATCTTTTTACGATCTGCTTTGGGCATAAAATGCTGTTTAAATTGTTCGATCAAACCTGCGTGTTGTAATGCTTTTAATCCTGAATCTTCGTGCAAATCCAGAGGCGAACCTTGAACTCGAGCCTCTTGATTCAAATCACGTTCAAACACTTGAACATCAACCGCATGAAGTTGTAATAAGCGTGCAAGAGTTAAGCCTGCTGGTCCACCACCGATAATGGCTACTTTTTTATTTTTTAACAGCATGATGTTTCCAGACGGCGGTTTTGAATATAGGAATACTTTATTCGGATGGAGAAACTAAGAATTGTATAAATCGGTCATTTTGGTTGAGCTTGAGCTGTTTGGGAGATACGCCAGAGAATCTTTTGATATGTTTGATAAAATGCGATTGATCAGCAAAATGCTGTTCAGGAAATAATTGCCCTTTTTTAATGGGTTCAAAAGATGTCCTAAAGCGTAAAATATCACAATATTTTTTTAATGAAATTCCAAAATTTTCAGTAAAGTAGCGATGAATTTGGCGTTGACTCCAATGGGTCTGTTCTGAAATGTAGGAGACGCTTAAATCACCGTGGGATTGATAAAGTAATTGAAATAATTTTTGTTTTCTCGAATCGATCTGTTGTGGCAAAAGAGAATGTATTTTTTCCGAGGCTTTTTTACAAAATAACTCAAAATCCAGTAAATCTGAGGGGTCAAAATCCCAAAATTTTGCAGGCAGATGTTCTGCATCATTGAGCAAATTAGAAATAGATTTTCCTAGAAGGTATTCCACCGCCAATAACTTAAAACTGATCGCAAAGATTAATGTATTGGCTTGTAAAATAACGGGTTGCGGTTGGGTTTCAAGTCCTGAACATACAATCTGAAAGGGCTGTATCGAAGATTGAGATAAGGTCAAATCCATACGACCATCAGGTAAGACAATGATTTCTTTAGCTTCATCAGAGCCATTATGCAACATCCAAAAACTTTCGACATAATCTGATAAAGCTAGATCAGCTTTAATGAATTTAAATTTTATATCATGATTCATATTGTGATTTATAGTTGATTCATCTATAGCATAAGGTTTGACAGGATCGGATTTTATTGAAAATTTTTTCTCAGTTGAGTTATCTCTTTCTATGATAGCTTAAAATCGAAGTTTTAATCTTTAGTATGGTTTATCATTTTTACTGAATTGAATCTATACATATAAATGCAAGGAATTGATGATGTCACAAGGTACAATTTTGTCTGGAAGCTGTTTATGTCAAGGCATTCGTTATGAGATTTCGGGTAATGGACTGGGCGATATTATTCAGTGCCATTGCCAACGCTGCCGTAAAGCCAATGGCACTGCATATGCCACCAATACGCCTGTGCATGTAAATGATTTTAAAATTGTGCAAGGCGAACATCTGCTAAAAAAATATCATTCTACCCCGACCACGCAGCGTTGTTTCTGTAGTGAATGTGGTTCACCAATTATGAGCATTAAAGCGGATACGCCAGAATTTTATCGGTTGCGGATTGGGACTTTAGATACCAAGATTGAGCAAAAGCCAAGTATGCATATTTTTACTGCGCATAAAGCAGAATGGGATTGTATTCGCGATGATCTGCCACAGTATGCTGAACGACCTTAATTCGATAAAGCCTATATATTTTCTACAACTTATCGAATAGCAGATTTGAATCAGATTTAAATAGATTATGAAAAACGTTCCAGTATGCAAATTGCTGGAACATTTTGACTAAAATTTTAAGTATTTGGGATAAGGGGATTATGCTAATTTTAGTTTGCATATAAATCGTAAAATACAATATTTATAAGTTGGTTAATATTTTGAATTTTATATAAATTTTAAAAATATCTAAAAATGTGAATGTTTAATCGTTCAAATTTTCACATCGTATTTTGTTTTTTTGTGGTTGTTTTCTGGATCGTAATCTTACATCTAGTGAGCGCAACATTGAGCTAAAGCTGTGACCCTATTTATAAAGATGAATTTGGCTCATCTTTTGTTGAAACTAAATCGTTTTTATTCATGTCGTGATTTGGGTATAAATTGCAACATAGAGATTTGGGTAGCAGATTAAAATGAGCCAAGAATTTACATTTGCGATAAAACGCATTCGTTTTGATGAAAATTATCATCCTTCAGACAATACACGTCTTACTACTAATTTTGCGAATTTGGCGAGAGGAGCGAGTCGTCAAGAGAATTTGCGCAATACCTTAAAAATGATCGACAATCGTTTCAACTCATTGGCGCATTGGGATAATCCAAAAGCTGATCGTTATTCTGTAGAACTTGATATCATTTCGGTTGATATTGATGTTGAAGGTAATGGCGAGACTTTCCCGACGATTGAAATCTTAAAAACCAATATTGTTGATCACAAAACGAATCAACGTATTGAAGGCATTGTTGGAAACAACTTTTCGTCTTATGTCAGAGATTACGATTTTAGCGTGTTGCTACTCGAACATAATAAAGATCAAGCTAAATTTAGTACGCCAGAAAACTATGGTGAGCTTCATGGCAAAATTTTTAAATCTTTTGTTAATTCAGATACATTCAAAGATAATTTTACGAAACAACCTGTGATTTGTCTCAGTGTTTCAACCACTAAGACTTATCGTCGTACCATGAATGAACACCCTGTATTAGGGGTGGAATATGAGCAAGATGCATATTCTTTAACTGATGAATATTTTGCAAAAATGGGCTTAAAGGTACGTTACTTTATGCCTAAAAATAGCGTTGCACCATTGGCATTTTATTTCCGTGGAGATTTGCTCAGTGACTACACAGATCTTGAGCTAATTGGCACGATTAGCACGATGGAAACCTTTCAAAAGATTTACCGTCCAGAGATTTACAACGCAAATGCTGCTGCCGGACAAATCTATCAACCGAGTCTGAAACATCAGGATTATTCATTAACCCGAATTGTCTATGACCGAGAAGAACGTAGTCAGTTAGCCGTTAAACAAGGTAAATGGACTGAAGAATATTTCATCAAGCCATATCATACGATTCTTGAGCGATGGGCTGCCAATTACGCTGATACAAGTGACTCAGATAAAAGTGATTCTGAAAAAAACTGCGCTGCCGTTTAACCCTAAGATAGAAGATAATTGATTATGAAACGTTTATTACCGACCTCAACTGCGGGCAGCCTCCCAAAACCGTCTTGGATTGCAGAACCTGAAAAACTCTGGTCACCGTGGAAATTACAAGGGGATGAACTGGCGCAAGGCAAAAAAGATGCGCTGTTGGTTTCCTTACAAGAACAGTTGCATGCAGGGATTGATATTGTCAGCGATGGTGAGCAAACCCGCCAACATTTTGTCACGACTTTCATTGAACATCTTGATGGTGTTGACTTTGAAAAACGTGAAACAGTTCGGATCCGTAATCGTTATGATGCAAGTGTACCTACAGTTGTGGGTGCGGTTTCTCGTCAAAAACCAGTTTTTGTAGAAGATGCCAAGTTTTTACGTCAGCAAACCAATCAACCGATTAAATGGGCGTTACCTGGTCCAATGACCATGATTGATACGCTATATGATGCGCATTATAAAAGTCGTGAAAAACTGGCTTGGGAATTTGCCAAAATTTTAAATCAGGAAGCTTTGGAGTTAGAGGCCGCGGGTGTCGATATTATCCAGTTTGATGAACCTGCATTTAACGTATTTTTTGACGAAGTGAATGATTGGGGTGTTGCCACCTTAGAACGCGCGCTTGAAGGTCTTAAATGTGAAACTGCCGTACATATTTGCTATGGCTATGGTATTAAAGCCAATACTGACTGGAAAAAGACTTTAGGCTCAGAATGGCGTCAATACGAAGAGGCTTTTCCTAAACTGCAACAATCTAAAATCGACATTATCTCACTGGAATGTCACAATTCCCGTGTGCCAATGGATCTGATAGAACTAATTCGCGGTAAAAAAGTCATGGTGGGCGCGATTGATGTGGCGACCAATACTATTGAAACGCCTGAAGAAGTGGCGGATACCTTACGTAAAGCCCTTCAGTTTGTGGATGCAGATAAACTTTATCCATCGACCAACTGCGGCATGACACCTTTATCTCGTGATATTGCGAGAGGCAAATTGCAAGCACTTAGTGCAGGCGCAGAAATCATCCGAAAAGAACTTTCAAGCGGGTCATAATCGGTATTGTTAGATGTAAAGGGTGAGCAGTTTGATCTCAAGATAGGATCAAACTGTCAACTTTTGTGAGGAATAAAATCATGATTGAAGCATCGGACTTTAGAAATGCAATGTCGATGTTAACCAGTGCAGTGAGTGTGGTGACGACGGCAGGTTTGTCGGGTCGTTATGGATTTACTGCATCTGCGGTGTGTAGTGTTACAGATACGCCACCGACATTATTAGTTTGTATGAATAAAACATCGAGTTCTCACGGGCATTTTTTAGAAAATAAAATTTTAACTGTGAATGTTTTAGGCGCACATCATCAGCATATTTCTCAAGCATTTGCATCAAAACTAAGTCCTGAGCAAAGATTTGAACATGGTGTTTGGACAGAGCTAGAAACAGGTGCACCTGTTTTAAAAGATGCTCTGGTAAATTTTGATTGTGAAATTGATCAGGTTCAAGCAGTTGGAACACATACGATTTTTATGTGCCGTATTGTTGCGATTCAACAGAGTCAACATGCACAAAGTTTAGTTTATTTTAATCGTGATTATCATCAGGTGGGGCAACATGTGAAGCAGACTGAAAGCGCATAACACTATTTTCTCATTAAAAATACCATCTGTATTTTTCAGAGAATATTATTTTGGATAGATACAAATTTTTCTTTTAAGTCTCTAAAATGTAAAATTTTGCTTGAATTCATGTCAGTAACTTGCTCAATCGCGTTTATAATTATTAAAATTAGCGCGTTCTATTGTGATGAGCTTTAGAATCACATACTTTGATATAGTAGAAAATTTAAATTGTTTCTAAGATAATCGTTTCGCATAAGTTGTATTGTGTAAATTTTAGAAAATTTTCATAGTGAAGTAAAAATCTACTTATTGGTCATGCTACTTATCGTCTATCGACTTCTTTTCATCATTTGGATTCAACGAAGAGATTACAAATAATGTTTCGTAAGCCTAAGAGTTCCTATCAATGCTGTCATCTGATTATCAGAAAGATGGATGATCAAAATGATATGAATATTAGTGTTAAGAATTCTAGTTCATTTAAATGAAGGGATAGACGTGAAAATATATGGTTTAAAACGTTGGATCCTTTTAGGTGCTGTTATATCTACATTATTATTTTATTTGATTGGTAATATTATAGTTTATAAAAATTCTGCTGTAGATCAACACGAATATTCTACTAAATTATTAAAACAAGCTGATACTGTTACAGATCAAATTGTTTCTTCATTTCATCTAGCTGATCATTTAAAAGTAACATCCTGTAGTAGTGATAATATTCAAAAACTAAGATACATTGTTTCAGGGTCAAGATATGTCGAAGATATTGGTTTTCTAGAAAACGGTGTTATGGTTTGTACTGCTAATCAAGGGTTGCTAAAGGAAAAAGTACAATTACCTCCACCAAATTTTGAAACTCCAAAAAAATATAAATTTTATAGTAATATTAAAAATAGAGTTTTTTCTAAAGACGTCATTGATATTACTCAATCTGGAAATATAGCAGTTATTACATCTGATTCAATTTTTGGTCAATTTTCATATTTTCCACCAAGTTTTAATTATAAATTGGCATCTAGTGATGGTATGCATATATTTCAAGATTCTAAAAATACAATTGAATATTCGAAATTTAAAAGCCTTTTACCTCATAAAATTGTATCGACTAAAATTTGTAGCACAAAGTATTTTTATTGTGTATTTACAAACAAACCTTTTACAGGGATATTTTTTATAAATGATACTCTTTTGGCTGCGCTGACTTTATTTTTTTCTGTTATAGGTGGTCTAGTTTCTTATATTATTTTTTTTAAAAAGCATAAGTCTAAAACGATTGAATATAGATTAATGAGGGCTGTTAAAGATAAAAAACTTTATTTGGAATATCAGCCGATTGTATTGAGTAAAACAAAAGAAATCATTGGTTTCGAAGTGCTTGTTAGATGGAAAGATCATGTTTATGGACAAGTATCACCAGAACTTTTTATAAATATTTCTGAAGAAAATTATTTTTATGACAAAGTAAGTGTTTTCATTATTGATACAGCGCTTCAAGAACTAAAAGATATTTTATCAGAAAATAGGAATTTATATTTATCAATAAATATAAATAATTTTGAGATTAATAATCCTAAATTTATTTCAAAATTATCCCAGCAAGTAAAAAGTCATCATATTTTGACTCGTCAGATAAAACTTGAAATTACAGAAAAAATAAACGAATCTTTTACATGTATTAATTTATTTTCAAAAAAAGCAAAGGAAGAAGGGTTTGTTATTTCACTTGATGATTTTGGAACTGGTGTTTCAAATATTCAGTGGCTTTCAGAAATTGATTTTGATGAAATTAAATTAGATAAATTGTTCATAAATGGATTATTTGATGATAAAAATAAATTATTTTTTATTTCACTACTCAATGCAATATCTAAATTAAACAAAAAAATAGTTTTTGAAGGCGTAGAGTCGGAAGATGAATATAAATATATATATGAACATAATAGTTCTAATCTTATACAAGGTTGGTATTTCTATAAATCATTGCCAGTTGCAGAGATTAAAAAATTATTTTAAAGTGAATATTTGAACTCGAACTGTGAATTTTTCAATATTAACGATATTGATATAACATCTAATCTATAATTTTAACAAACTATGCTTTATAGTGTTTTATATTACTTTTATATTTTAAGTTGTATTTGCCATGTTATTTAATATGTGGTGGCGTTGGATTGAAATATGATACGCATCGTATAACCTGCCATATCAAGTGTACTGGGTTCTCCACTATGGTAGCTTAAGTGAGTGCTAGATGATCGATTCAGTTAAAATTTGAGTTTTCCTCATCTCTCAAGCAGCAAACAACTGAAAATAATATCTAAATCTTATGAAATAATTGAAGCATAAACTTTCATCATTCGCGATGTACGTTTTGGCTTACATCGATTATAGAAAATGACCAATAGTCAGCACCAAGCTAATTTCCTATGATGAAGACATACAGAACAGGATGTTCGAAGACATAAAACAACGATAATCAGTCAATCATCAGGATCGTGAGGGATGACAGGAGTTGACCCTAAAGCGTAAATACGAAAAACCCAGACAGGATGTCTGGGTTTTTTTATGACCAGATTGTTTTATTTGGCTGTTAAAGCCTGATGTTCAAAGCTCACGCCATCCCAGCCATGTTGCATAAACTGACGAATATTTTGATGATCTGTACCTTCTGGTGTCGCAACAACTGCCGCATAATGTTCTGCAAACAGGCTTAGTGTTTGAGCTTGATCAAGACCTTCAATTTTGGCAAAAGAAAATACTTTTGCGCTGCCTTGATTTTCAGTTGCAGCATTATGCTGTTGACCATTTTTAAACGCTGTTGCGGTATGTTCAAAACGCGCTTCGATATGCGCCAATACATCAGCAAATTTGGCTTCACCATGTTGAAGCTGATTCAATAGTTCTTGTACCATGATTTTTCCGTGATTCAATGACATGTCAAAAGTGTAAGCAAGCATAGCATTGAATAGCTAGGTGTCAGTATTCAATTCAAAGAATAAGGGTGAGAAAAAGTGCGAATGAGTTTTTATAAAAAGATGAATAGAACTGTGGATAACTTGATGTTTATACACAAGGTCTAAATTTTGGACAAAAAAAGAAGCCTAAGTGGAGGAGATAGTTGCTTAGGCTTCGAATAGGGTCAGTATAAAAAGAAAAACTTAAGGCGAGATTAACGCTTAAAACGTGAAAAACGTTTATTAAAGCTTGCGACACGACCTTCATTGCTAGCCTGACGTACCTCACCTGTATAAAACGGATGTGATGCACTAGAAATATCCAAAGTGATATATGGATAAGTTTTGCCTTCATATTCACGTGTTTGTTTCGTTTGTATAGTGCTACCAATCACAAAGTAGGCATCTGCATTGGTGTCATGAAAAAGCACTTCTTTATATTCTGGATGTATACCGTTACGCATGGGAAACTCTCCAATTGATTTATATTGATATGTTATAATGTTTCATTTAATAAGTCAAATATTACACCAAATCATCATTAAAAGATAAATTTCCAGTGTCAATGAGGAACTAATTCTTCAAATAAATCATTCAGATTATCATCAACTTTTAAATGAATCAGATTCCAGTAATGTCCTGAAATGGTTCGATTAACCATAAGTGTATCTGGAGATGGCTTAAATACATCCCAGTATTTTAAAGATTTTTTGACAAGAGCAACGCCGTCATGATGGGCAGAATTTTGAGCAAAATCATACTGAGTGGTGAGTGGGCGTAACAAGACTTCAAGCCATTGCTGATAGAGATCTTCAGGAAATAAGCCTTTGGCTGAAAGCGCATGTAAGGCATCCAGATGAGTTTCAATTGCATCAATATCTTGTTGACGGGCAGCTTGTACCAAATCTTTAAAATGTTCAATCACCTCGGTACTTAATGTTTTTACGCCGCCAAAATCATAGATAATCACACTGCCATCTTTACGAAAAGCAAAGTTTCCTGGATGTGGATCGCAATGAAAGCGTTTTAAATAGAAAATCTCTTGACCCAAAGCCTGAATCAGACGACGACCAATTTCATTACGAATCTCAATAGGCCATGTACTTGCTGTTTCAATCGATTCCCCACGCTCCAGACTTAAAGTTAAAATCCGACGTGAAGAATATTGTTTATAAACGATTGGGATAATAATTTTATCGTCCAGTTGTTCATGGAAGGTTTTAAAAACTTCTAGGTTTTGTGCTTCAATTTCGTAGTTAAGTTCAGCAGAAAGACTGTCCTGAATTTCAGCAAATAATTGATCTTGCAATTTTTTATCAATTTTAATGACACCCATGAGGCGTAAAGCCAAACGAACCTGCTTCAAGTCACTTTCACAGGCTTCATCCACACCAGGATATTGCACTTTAACCACAACCTCTTGTCCATTGGGTAGAACTGCACGATGTACTTGACCAATAGATGCGGCGGCAAAAGGCGCTTGTTCAAAAGATTGAAAGATGGTGAGTAAAGGTTGACCTAATTCTTTTTCGACTTGTTGCTGAATGGCGCTAAAAGGTACAGCAGGTGCTTGTCGCTGGAGTTTGGCAATAGCATTGGCAACTTCAGGCGGGAAAATATCTTTATATTGCGAGGCGATTTGTCCAACTTTCATCACTGCGCCTTTCATTTCGCCTAAAGTATCTGCAATTTGAATACCGATGTCCTGAAAAAGTTTGGTTTTTGCCGCAAGTTTTTGTTCGTCGTCTGCGGTTAAATTTCGAATCGAGCTTGAGACTGTTTTGGTAGCAATACTGGCAGTCATTCCCGCAAGTTTCATGAAGCGTCGACCTGGAGAACTTGTATTTTTAGCCATCTCTATTTTACCTTTTACCCAAGCTGGATTTAGTCTTGATCATAGGCGACAAAGTCCAAATTGCCTACTTCAAATTGTTAACAAGCCTTAGAATTAAGTCTAAAAACAAACGCTTGAATATATTTCATTTTTTTTGCAAAGTATTTCAAAAATCAATTCATAAACAATGCGTTAATCTCTATAACAGCTTCATTTTTTTGGTGCTATGTTGGTTTACATAGTCCAATAACAATGACGAGATTTTCCATTATGAGTCAACTTAGTAGTGCTGTTAATTCCCATAATATTCATGCTCATCGAGCAAATTCTGTACCTTTACAGGTGTTTGAACAGTCAGAAAATGCCCATGTGATTCAAACAGATGCTGAAGCGATTCAGGTTGCTAAACAATTGGCAAGTGAGTTTGCAAAAGAAGCATCTTTACGTGATAAAGAACGTCGTTTACCACTGAATGAAATTCAGCAATATTCTCAAAGTGGCTTGTGGGCCATTACCATTCCTAAAGCGTTTGGTGGCGCCCAAGTTAAATATCGTACTTTGGCAGAAGTCGTCAAAACCATTTCCAGTGTTGATTCGTCACTTGGACAATTACCACAAAATCATTGGGCATTTTTAGAGCATTTACGTCTGGACGCGAGTTTGGAACAACAGCGTTTCTTTTTCGATCTGGTTCTAAAAGGTATTCGATTTGGCAATGCTTTTTCAGAAAAAGGTAGCAAAACGGTTGCAGACTTAACCACGACCATTCATAAAACCGCAACAGGTTATGAAGTGAATGGGCAAAAATTCTTTGCGACAGGCGCATTACTAGCGCACTGGATTCCAATTGTTGCAATTAATGAGTCAGGACAACCTTATGCAGCTTTGGTGCCTCGTGAAACAGAAGGTGTACAGATCATTAATGACTGGTCTGGGTTTGGGCAACGCACCACTGCCAGTGGCACAGTTGAACTGAAAAAAGTAGCGGTGCGTGAGGAATATGTGGTGCCGATTCATCAGGCATTTGACCGACCAACCGCAGCAGGAGCAATTTCGCAGTTCATACAGGCGGCTGTAGATGCAGGCATTGCGCGTGGTGCAATTGAAGAAACAATCCAATACGTTAAAAAATATAGTCGTCCGTGGATCGATTCTGGTCTGGAACGAGCAACGGATGATCCTTATACCATTGCCAGTATTGGCGCTTTAAAAATTAAACTCCGTGCAGCAGAAGCGGTATTGGATCTGGCAGCCGACCAAATTGATCTGGCGATAGATGAACCCACAGAAGAACATGTTTCTCAGGCGACTTTGCTGGTTGCAGAAGCAAAAGTGTTGACGACTGAAGTGGCTATTTTGGCTGCCAATAAACTCTTTGAGCTATCGGGGACGCGCTCGACTTTGTCTGAGTTAAATCTGGATCGACATTGGCGAAATGCACGTACCCATACGCTGCATGATCCTGTGCGCTGGAAATATCATATTGTCGGAAATTATTACTTAAATGGTGTAAAACCTCCACGTCATCCGTGGAGCTAAGGATACCCACATCATAAAAACATCAAGAGGATAACGAGATGAGTCAGTTTGAACAAATTAAAGATCAACTTTCTTTGGGTGCCGATTATGAGTTGGTTGCTGCGAAATATCGGTCTATTTTTAAAAAAATCCAAGCAGGCGCATTGGAACGTGAACAGCGTCGTCAGTTGCCTTATGAACAAATTCAATGGTTAAAACAAGCAGGTTTCGGTGCATTACGTGTTCCTGTCGCCTATGGCGGGGCAGGTGTGTCGTTACCTCAGTTATTTCAACTATTGACTGAATTAGCTCAAGCCGATTCCAATATCGTACAGGCATTACGTGGACACTTTGCTTTTGTGGAAGATCGTCTCGTTGCGCATCGTACGCAGCTACAAAATGATTGGTTTGAACGTTTTGTGTCGGGAGATATTGTGGGGAATGCGTGGACAGAAGTGGGTTCTGTTCAGATTGGTGATGTAAATACGAGAATTACGCAAGATGAAGCGACAGGCAAGTTAGTGGTCAATGGAGAAAAGTATTACTCAACAGGCAGTATTTTTGCGGATTGGGTCGACTTATTTGCCTATGATGAAGTCAGTCAGCAGCATGTAATTGCAGCCATCGATCGCCATGCTTCAGGTGTTCAGGTTGATGATGATTGGGATGGTTTTGGTCAAAAAACCACAGGAAGTGGAACTTTACGACTAGAACAAGTTGAATTGCCCGCTGTGCATATTATTCCTTTTGATCAGCGTTTTAAATATCAAACCGCTTTTTATCAGGTAGTGCATTTGGCAACATTGTCTGGGATTGCTCAGGCTGCGGTTGAAACCTTTAGTGAGGAAGTTCGTGAGCGTAAACGTATTTTTAGTCATGCCAATACTGATCTGGCACGACACGATCCACAAGTACTTCAAGTGATTGGAAAAGCATCTGCACAGGCTTATGCCAGTGAAGCAATTACGCAAGCTACAGCCGAAGCATTACAACGGGCTTATCTCAGTCATTTTGCCGAATCTGATGAGAAAGAACGTCTGGCCAACATTGATGCTGAATTGGAGTCTGCACAAGGACAAGTGGTGATTGCTGATTTAGTTCTAGAGCTTACGACTAAATTGTTTAACGCGCTCAGTGCCTCTGCGAGTAGTACAGCCAAGCAACTCGATCGTTTTTGGCGTAATGCACGGACTGTATCTTCACATAATCCATTAATTTATAAAGAAAAAGTCATTGGTGACTGGGTCGTAAATCAGACAGAACTTCCTTTTGTTTGGCAAATTGGCGCAAGTCCAAAAGCAAAATCTACTTGATTAAACAATTTAGAAATGTAGAACGAAATAAGCCAATCGATTGAGATTGGCTTATTTCATTTGAATCACTTTAACCTGAGCTGGTCATAAATCAGGGTAAAATATTTTTTGAATCAAACAGTCGTAGATGATGTTTGTGTATGTCCAATTGTATCGAACTCAGATTGTTTTAAAATTATAGCTGTGCTGCCAGTTTGCGATTATTACGATATAACCGAGCTAGAAGTAGGATACAGGCAATGGTTAGACCAATAATCAAACCGAGCCAAACACCAGCAGGCCCCATCTTTGCAACCCGTGCCAGATAAATCCCGACAGGAAATGCGATGACCCAATAAGCAATTAAAGTAATCCACATTGGGCCTTTGGTGTCTTGCATACCCCGCAAACAACCTGCTGCACCCACTTGCCATGCATCCATCAATTGATAAGCCATTGCAAACAATAATAGATATAAAGCGACATTAAATACGGCAGGATCTTGGGTATAAATCGCAATAATTTGCGGACGGGCAAACCAAATTAAACTCATGGTACAAATCGCAAAAAAAGTCGCAGTTGCTAAGCCCAGTTTTTGTACATGACGCATGGCCACCCAGTTTTTTTCTCCATAATACATACCGACTCGAATGGTCAGTGCAATTGCGAGTGACATTGGGATCATAAATAACTGAGACGTGACTGACATCGCGATTTGATGTGCGGCAACTAGCGTATCGCCGAGTGGACTTAAAACAATCGCACCTGTACTAAAAATACTGACTTCAAAAAAAACAGCGAGTCCAATAGGAAACCCCAATTTTAAAATACGTTTCACAATGACAGGATTGATTTTTTCCCAATGTGAAAATACTTGGGTTGATCGATAAGCTTTGGCGCGATAAATATAATTGGCTAAGGTGATCAACATGAGCCACTGTAGGGTTGCTGTTGCAAAACCACAGCCTGCACTACCCAAATGTGGAATAGGGCCAATGCCATACATAAACAGATAATTGAGCGGAACCAACACCACGAGCGCCAATAGGCTAATTACAGTTACAGGGCGCGGATAACCTAAAGCTTCTGAATAACCACGCAAAGCCGCATACATGGTTACAGCAGGCATACCAAAACCAATCGCGTGTAAAAATAATCCCGCTTTGGGTTGTAAGCTTTCTGGTACACCAAGTATGGGTAATAAAAATGGCATGATCTGTAAAATCAGCATTGCGATGATGCCTAGAATAAACGCGACCCATAAAGACTGCCTGACAATGACTGGAATATTTTCAGGTGTTCTCGCGCCTTTGGCTTCTGCAACCAGTGGGGTTGTCGCAATCATGATTGCGCTAAATAGCAGCATGATAGGCATCCATAAACCGACACCGACTGCAATTGCTGCTAAATCGTTGGCAGACAAATGTCCTGCCATAATCGTATCGATAAGACCTAATCCTGCTTGTGCAAATTGTGTGATCAGAATTGGCCACATTAAGTGAAACAGTTGTTTTAATTCAAAGCGGAATCCCGCGACATTTGACACAAAAAATACTCATCTATAAAAGAAAATTATCGTTGTAAGGTCAATATAACCCCAACGAAAATGACGATCGCCCCAAGTAGGCGTTGCCAGTTGACAGGCATTTTCTCTGTCCCAAGCCAACCAAAATGATCTAGCAATAATGACATTGCCAGTTGGCCAAAAATAATCAATCCAGATAATGTGAGAAAACCCAATTTGGGAGCAGTATAAATGCTCAGGCTAATCGCATAAACCCCTAAAAAACCACCAAGCCACAAAAACCACGGGATTTGGCTGAGTTGTTGCAATGAAGGTTTAGGCTGATTTTGTAATAAAACCATCAACGCCAATAAAATTGTACCGACTAGAAAAGATAAAAAAGCGGCCTGCAAAGGTGAATGTAGATAACTACGCAACTGCGTGTTTAATGCCGTTTGTATCGCCATAGCAACACCAATGCCTAAAGCCAAGGGCAAAAAGAACAAAAGTTGTGAGCCTATTTTTAGCATTGTTTTTCCATGTCATTCTTCTTCATTTCACTTCAGTCTAAAGCAATTCAATCTGTATGCGCACAACGAATTGCGGTAGTCATGTTAAACTAATGCAGTTGTATTGCCTGAGCGTTGTTCTTGACTGGTTTACTTGATCCTACCCAAATTCCACTTTCTTTATATATTCATATGCCGTGGTGTGTGCGTAAATGTCCTTACTGTGACTTCAATTCGCATGCTGTACCCAACGGTGCATTGTCGCTGGAACTTGAGCAACAATATTTAAATGCATTGGTGGCCGATTTTCAGACACAGCTTGATTTTGCTCAGGGACGTAAAATTCACAGTGTGTTCATCGGCGGGGGAACGCCTTCGCTGATTTCGGCACAAGGTTATCAATGGTTATTTATACAATTACGATCTTTGCTTGAGTTTGAACAAGGCTGTGAAATTACCTTAG
The DNA here is from genome assembly GCF_009372255.1 of Acinetobacter guerrae. Lineage (GTDB taxonomy): Bacteria > Pseudomonadota > Gammaproteobacteria > Pseudomonadales > Moraxellaceae > Acinetobacter > Acinetobacter guerrae. The sequence continues at coordinate 150,079 of NZ_LXGN01000004.1, read as the reverse complement.
AAGCTAATCCGGGAACAGTGGAACATGATCCTTTTGCCGATTATTTAAAATCTGGGATTAATCGCTTGTCAATTGGGGTACAAAGTTTCAATCAGGAACATCTACAGCGATTAGGGCGTATTCATAGTTCAGCCAATGCAATTGAGGCGATTAAACTCGCAAAACAGGCAGGTTTTGAACGTATTAATGTCGATTTAATGCATGGATTACCTGAACAAACTTTAGAGCAGGCATTATTTGATTTAAAGCTTGCAACTGAACATGGCGCAACGCATATCAGTTGGTATCAACTCACGATTGAACCGAATACGGTGTTTTTCAGAACACAACCTGTCTTGCCACAGGATGAAACCCTTGAACAGATTCAATTACAAGGTGAGCAATATTTAAAAGCACAGGGTTTCATAAATTATGAAGTTTCGGCATGGCGTAAAGAGCGACCCTCTGCCCATAATTTAAATTATTGGCAGTTTGGCGATTATCTGGCGATCGGGGCGGGAGCGCATGGCAAAGTTACCCAAGCAGATGGGATTTATCGTTTTCAGAAAACCCGTTTACCTAAAGATTATCTCGCTAAAGTACCTGCTGAACATGGCCAATGGAAACGGATTGAGGCAGATGAATTGCCATTTGAATTTATGATGAATGCTTTACGTCTAAATGAGGGTGTGCCAGTCTATTTTTATGAACAGCGTACAGGTTTATCTCTGTCTGAAATAGAACCTGCCCTAAATGGTTTGCGTCAGAAAAAATTACTTGTTGCTGATTCTGAACGTATTGCCTGTACGGAACAGGGCCATTTGTTTTTAAATTCGGTACTTGATGCTTTTTTGTAATCTTGCAATAAAAAAACACAGATCCTGAAAATAAAGAGCGCCCCAAAATCAGTGTAATTCATTCTGATTTGGGGCGCGCTCATTTTGATCACTTAGAATTTATAGGTGAATGTTGCGGTAAAGTTTCTTGGATCGCCATAGACGTTATAAACGCTTTGTTTATATTCTTTATCAAATAGATTGGTCAAATTGATACGAACGTCCATATCTTTATTAATTTGATATTTTGCCATCGCATTCACCAGTGCATACGATTTTTGTCGATCTTCCTGTAGCTGCAAAGGTTTTAGATTAGCAACTTGACTGTATATTTCACTTTGCCAATTCACACCAGCACCGACAGTAAATTGATTAATTTTATAACTGGTAAATAATTTGAATAATTGTTTAGGAATTTCTGCTGCATTTAAGCGAATACCATTATTGTCTTTGGCATCCGTATAAGTATAGCCTGCCTGAATATTCCAGTTTGGTAAGATTTCACCTGCAACGGTTAATTCCCAGCCTTTGGTTTTAGTGTCATTGGCTTGGACATAATAAGTCGAGCCATCTGCTTGAGTACCACCAACAACCGAGGTATCCATTTTCGACATAAAATAAGCAAGACTGGTGTTCAGTAGACCATCGTAAAATTCAGATTTTAAACCAAATTCAGAGGTATTTCCTTCTTCTGGATCGAGGTAATTATTGTCAATATCTTTACGTGATGATGGGTTGAAAATTGAAGTGTAACTGGCATACGCAGATAAATAGTGATTAATGTCGTAGATTAAACCTGCATAAGGTGTGAACACACCATTTTCTTTTTGTTTGTTCTCTGGACCATTGTCACGCTCCCAATAACTCAAACGGCTACCTAAAACTAATTTTAGCGGGTCAAGCAGTTGCAGATTTGCTGCGCCAAAAATACCCAGTTGTTTCGAGTCAACATCAGTTGCCAAGTCTTTGGATGGAATATCTCCGTAACTAATCGGTTGTCCATTCCAGTTTGAAATGGATGCAACGCCATTACGAGCCAGTTTAAATAAGTTTTTATCTGTGAGGGTGTAACCATTTACACCAAATGAAAGCGTATGTTCATGGTCGAATGCTGTAAATTTCCCTGTTGTATACAAGTCTAAAGAATGGACTTTAGGGGCAGTGTAAATACGACCGTAGACAATAGACATTCGATCCTTGTCTGGATCAAAGAAAGTCGAACCTGCAACACCCACCACACGATCCATTTCCGAGTCAGAGTAGCTATAATTCGCAACACTTTTCCAGTTGTCATTAAACTGGTGTTCGACACCCGCCAGTATATTTAGACGTTCCGTATCTGAATAGGCGAAATCTGTTGCAGGATTATCCTTTCGGTCAAAGATGGTTTGTACTGAATTAATCACGCCAGTCTGGGTTCTGGTATAAAAAGGAAATCCTTGTGCTGTTGCGTCATTTGCACGTGTTTTTTCATAAGTTAACGCACTGGTTAGTACCGTTTTATCGCTGACATCATAATCCAATGCACCATATATAAGTTTGTCGGAAAAATCATAGCGATCTTGCCAGTTGTCCCCCTCCTGAGCGGACATGACCATTCTTCCTTTAAGATCACCTGTTTGATCCAGTGGGCCTGATACGTCCACTGTGCTGCTATAATTGCTCCACAAACCTGCTGAAACTTGAACAGAGCCTTTTAGATCATCAGTTGGTCTTTTTCGAACTAAATTAATACTGGCGGCTGGATTTCCTGAGCCAGTGGTTAATCCTGTTGAACCACGAATGACTTCAATTTTTTCATAGATTGCTGAATTTTCTAATGCGGCAATGTCTTTGCCATAAGTTGCCCCATAAGAAGTGGGAATACCATCGCGTAAATAATTGGAAATGGAAAAACCACGAGCACTAAAGGTACGATAGCCTGCGGCGCGTTGTCCTTGTTTGAAGGCTGAAATACCTGGTGTTTGATCCATGACATCTTCAAGCGAAGTCAGATGTTGGTCTTCTATCTGCTGACTGGTAATGACTGAAATAGATTGAGGTGTTTCTTTCTGGGACAGATTGAGCTTGGTTGCACTGGTAGATTTACGCGACGTATAAGTTGGATTGTCTGCTGTAACTGTTATCAGTGGAAGTTGTGCAGAGTTAGAGGTCTGACCTTGCTGGGTTGCAGTTGAATTAATCGACTGTAACTGACCAACTTCACGCGGCTGTGTTTTAGAATTAATGATGCCCCATGTCCCATCCTGACGTTTCACTAAAGTTAAGCCAGTTCCTTTCAATAATTGGGTAATACCCTGTTCAAATGTATATTGACCATTTAAGCCTTGTGTCTTTTTACCTGTGACCAATGTTGGATCATAAGACAGCTCTGTACCTGTTAGACCTGCAAACTGAGCCAAAGCCTGATCAAGCGTACCCGCATGGATTTGAATGGACTGAGTCTTGGTGGGCGATGCTTTGGCCTCTGCTGCTAATGTAATTGTTCCCACTCCGCTAAGCAAAGTCCCTAACATGATAGATTTTATGGCAATACTTAATCTTTTTTTGAGTCTCAAAGGTGTTAAAGATTCAACGTGCATAATTTGTTCCCCGCACAAGAATGGTATGTAATTAAAAATAATGATTCCGTTATAGAGTTATCACCTGAGAATCGAAAACAGCTCATAGATTCGTTATTTATTTTTTTATTTTGATTAACTTTATGAAATTTATAGTTTTAAAAATTATAAATATTAAGTTATTTACAAAACATCACATAGTATCGATAATTATTATTATTTTCTCTTTGGTTTAGCAAGATGCTTTCCGATCAGATTTTGACAAAACAGCAGGTTAATCAGCATATTGATGGTTTATATCGTGAACATAAATCATGGTTATATGCTTGGCTGTGTAAAAAAATGAGTAATCACTGTGATGCAGCCGATTTGACTCAGGATACTTTTGTCAAAATTATGAGCCGTTACGCTGATTATTATTACTATGAACCACGGGCGTTACTCACCACCATTGCCAAAAGCTTGATGTTTAATTTGTATCGACGCAAAAAAATTGAACAAGCCTATTTGAGTGTTTTGGCAGAACAACAACTTGAATACAGCATCAGCCTTGAAGAACATCTTTTAGTCATTGAAACCCTGTGTGAGCTATGTGATTTGATTGAGGATTTACCAGATCGACAAAAAAAGGTATTAATACTCGCACAATTAGAAGGCTTGAGTTATGCGCAAATTGCACAACAACTTGATATTTCAATTTCAACGATTAAGCGTGATTTGACCCATGCCATGGCAGCTTGCTTTATGGCGATGGAATAATGCCAGTTTTAATATTTTGGCTGCTATATGAATATCCCTTTAAAGACTAAAATAGATCGTGCTAGACAGCGTGCCTATCGTGAAGCTGCTGAATGGTATATGCAGATGCAGGAGCAGGCTTTGGATGCAAAGCAAAAAACATGCTTTGATCAATGGCTAGCTGCTGACGTATTGCATCAAGAGGTCTGGGCAAATGTCATCATGTTTGATGAAAAATTGGGTCGAGTTCCCAAGACGGTCATGGCTCAAACCATGCAACACATGCAGCCAAAACAGCATTATGCAACTAAATTTAGCCTCATTCTTTTTGCAATATGTGTTGCGCTTTATGCTGTTCAGGGAATTCGTCAGCAAGATTATTTACCCGAAATGTTTAGTTTTGACCCTGTTGATATTTATAAAACACAAATCGGGGAACAACAACAACTGAGTTTGGCAGATGGCAGCCAACTTTGGTTAAATAGTAATAGCAAGATTCGGGTAAAATACAATACCAAGCAGCGTCGTATTGAATTAGCACGCGGTGAAATTTATATCGAAACACATAAGGACAGTCAGCAACGTCCATTTACGGTACATACGGCAGATGGCGATTTATTGGCACTTGGAACGGTATTTAATGTGCGGCATTTACCCACTCAGACCGAGTTAATTGTAAAACAGGGCATAGTACGCACTCAACCACAACAGTCTCAATACTATCGCGATGTTCCTGCTCAGCACACAATAAGATTCGATGAAAAGCAAATTTATATCGATGCCTACAGTGATCTGCCATTGCTTTGGCGACAACAATTACTGGTTGTGCATAGTATGCATTTAGAGCAATTTATAACAGAATTGTCACGCTACCATCAAAGTGAGATTAATCTTGATCCGAGTTTAGAGAAAATACAGGTTTCTGGTGCATACTCCACGCAGGATTTAGCCAGAACGCTGAATATGTTGAAATCTACTTATCATCTTCATGTTATTCAGTCAGGCCCAGACCGCTTTGATCTAGAGCCTTAAATAAAAATATTGGGGATCGGCGTCCCCAACATGAGCAGGGACTTAACGCGTCGTGTAGCCGCCGTTGGCAAAAATCGTTTGACCTGTAATCCACCAGCCCTCTGTCACCAAAAAACGTACTAAAGGCTCGATATCTTCAATTTTGGTAAGCCCGCCAAGTGCAGAAGCCGATTTATGATAAGCCACTGCTTCAGGTGCTTCCTGACCATAAAAAAATGGGGTATCCATCGGGCCAGGTGCTACCGCAGTCACCGAAATACCGCGTTCACCAAATTCTTTTGATGCAGCACGAGTATAGTGTTCAACAGGTGCTTTTAATCCTTCATAAGTCGAATAAAGACCTGTGTACGCGGCTAACAAGGACGTCACAATGGTACAAATTTTACCGCCATCATTCAGGTGACGACCTGCTGATTGAATAAAGAAATAAGCAATTTTTGAGTTGATGTCACTCATCGAATCAAATTCGTCTTCTGTGGTGTCAACTATTGGCTTTTTAAGAACACGACCTACTGTATTAATGGCAATATCAATCCCACCAAAATGTTGCTTGGTTTTGACAAAAAGCTCTTCAATGCGATCGATCGAGCTGAGATCTGCTTGTAATAAAATGGCGTCTGCACCTAGGGCTTTCACCTCAGCCAATGTTTTTTCTGCATCAGCTTGAGTCGATGGACTATTGTAGTGAATAGCTAATTTTGCACCTTGTTTAGCAAACTGATGAGAAATCAGTCCACCTAAATTTTTTGCACCGCCAGTAATTAAAACAACTTTATCGTTTAAGGTTTGTGCCGCCATGATTTTTTCCTTTCAACAGATCTATTTTTGAATATGTATGAGTCTAGATTTGAATCATGTAAGCATCAATTATGCTAATTTAGTTTCACTATTCAGAAATCACGAACAATAGCATGGACCGTTTACAGCAATTTGAAATTTTTGTGGAAGTCGCTAAACGGGAGAGTTTTAGTGAGGCGGCACTGCGTCTGGATTTACCTCGGTCTACAGTTACATCCGCCATTCAAAATCTGGAAGCATTTTATAAGGTTAGACTATTTCAGCGCACGACACGACGAGTTAGCCTGACACAGGATGGTAAACGGATTTTACCTGAATGCCAAAATTTACTTATGGATTATCAACTGCTTGGACAGATGATTCAGACACATAATCAGGATTATCAAGGTATTTTAAAAGTAGATATGCCGAGTCGAATTTCACATCAGATCGTTGTTCCTGTGCTATCTGATTTTTTTCAGCAATATCCCAACATTCAAATTCAACTTCATAGCTCGGATCATTTGACCAATCTGGTTGAGCAAGAGGTGGATTGTGTGGTTCGTGTTGGAACGCTCGAAAATAGTAGCCTCATTGCCAAATCGATAGGATTTTTAGAGATGGTCAATTGTGCCAGTCCAGATTATTTACAGCAGTTTGGCACACCGCAAACATTGCAAGACTTACAACAACACGCGATGATTAATTATCCAAGTAGCGTTGGCGAGCAGCAGGGTATCTTCTGTTATGGCAAAGAACAGATCAAACTCAATGCTAGGCTGAGTGTAAATAATACTGAGGCTTATATTCAGGCAGCACGTTCTGGGTTAGGAATCATTCAAATTCCTTATTATGATGTGCGTGAGGATATGGAACAGGGCAGATTGATAGAAATTTTAAGCAGTTATGTGTGTCCTGCGTTGCCTCTGAATATACTTTACCCAAATCGACAATACATTCCACGTCGTTTGGATGTATTTATGAGTTGGCTTATTCCTGTATTGCAACAGACATGTTGTTTACACCGTTAAAATAAAAAACCACCTTCTTTAAAGAACGTGGTTTTTCAAGATTTAGTTTAAAAATTCGCTTTTATCATTTAGATTTTTCCGACGAGATCAATTGATGGTGCAAGTGTTGCATCACCTTCTTTCCATTTTGCTGGGCAAACTTCACCTGGATGATTGTAGACATATACTGCCGCTTTGACTTTACGTAATAATTCTTGAGCGTCACGGCCGATTCCACCTGCATTGATTTCGACAATCTGGATTTTACCGTCTGGATCAATGACAAAGGTGCCACGGTCTGCAAGACCTTCAGCTTCGATTAAAACTTCAAAGTTTTTAGAAATTGTCCATGTTGGATCGCCAATCATGGCATATTGAATTTTACCAATCGCGTCGGACGTGTCATGCCATGCTTTATGGGTAAAGTGTGTGTCAGTTGAAACTGAGTATATATCAACACCAAGCTTTTGAAATTCTGCATATTGATCTGCTAAATCTTCAAGTTCTGTTGGACAGACAAAAGTGAAGTCAGCAGGATAAAAGAACACAACAGACCATTTGCCTTTTAAGTCTGCGTCAGAAATATCAAAGAATTGACCATTTTGGTAAGCAGTGGCTTGAAACGGTTTGATTTCAGTATTGATTAAACTCATGCTCTAGTCCTCTGGGTTGAATGAGAAAGTTTCTTAACTTGAGAACAAAGATAATGGATTTTTTAAAATCGTAAAAACAGTTATTTTTTATAAATATGATCGAATATTTAGATTTTAAATCATGGTTAATGTCATGAAATATTCATGATGAGAAAATAAAGTATCCATAAAAAAAGCCTCAACATTGTATGTTGAGGCTTTTAGAATCTGGTGGGTCGTCCGCGACTCGAACGCGGGACCAACGGATTAAAAGTCCGCTGCTCTACCAACTGAGCTAACGACCCTGAGCAAGCATTTAAGCAATGCTAGGATTATCAAAACAATCAATGGTGGGTCGTCCGCGACTCGAACGCGGGACCAACGGATTAAAAGTCCGCTGCTCTACCAACTGAGCTAACGACCCTAATCGAGAATAAGTAAACTTAAAGCATCGCTTTAAGGATTTACCCGAATGAAAAAAGAAAATTTTAATCTTCTAAAATATTCGAACTCTACTAGATTCAGAAGAAAGTAAACTTTCTAACACTGTATCGTTTTGATGGAGCGTATTTTAGCAAGATCCTCAACTAACACAAGAGAAAATTTAAAAACAATCGAATAACTGTTTATAAAAAGCACGATTTTCTCTTGTTTAGTTAAAAAATATGCTAAAAACGATATTTATAGGCCTGAATGTTTTCAAAAATCTCAGAAGTTACATCGCAGTAGGCATTAGCATTTGGTAAAAGAACCATTAAACGCTCATCTGTTTTACTTGGATCAAATGCCTGTTCCTTGAGTTTATTCTTCTGATATTTAAATGTTCCAGTCGTTTCAACCACTTTCTGAACACGTAAAAATACGGGAATGGCATAGGCGGGCAAACTCTTTTTGAAATCATTAACCATATTGGTCAAGTCTTGATCATTTAGTTCAGCTCCATCTGCCAGCGTGATCGCAGCCATTCCTGCACGACCATTGGTATTTGGAATTTCGACACCATAAACCACAGCTTCTGCGATTTTGTCATAGTCGCAAATCATATTTTCGACTTCAGTAGTCGATACATTTTCACCTTTCCAGCGGAAAGTATCACCTAAACGATCGACAAATTGCGCGTGACGGAAACCAATATCACGTACTAAGTCACCCGTATTAAAGTAAGAGTCGCCTTTTTTAAAGACATCTTTTAAGATCACAGCTTTGTTTTTTTCAGGATCTGTATAGCCGTCAAATGGTGAGCGTCGAGTAATTTTACCGATGAGTAGCCCTACATCGCCTGTGTGTACTTTGATACAGTGACCTTTTTTATCTCGAACGACTTCATTCTTTTCTTTGTCAAATTGAACAATTGCATAAGGAGTCGGAGAGAAGCCAACCGTATTATCAAAGTTGAAGATATTACTAAAACCGACGTTTCCTTCACTCGATGCATAAAGTTCAAGGACTTCCTGAACACCGAAGCGTTGTTTGAATTTGTCCCAGATATTTGGACGCATACCATTCCCAATCATTTTAGTGACGCGATGGGCACGGTCAAGTTCAGAGGGAGGTGCATCCATAAGATAACGACAAAGCTCGCCAACATAACCAATTGCTGAAGCATTAAACTTTTGTACATCTTTCCAAAAAGCACTGGTCGAATATTTACGGCGAATTGCCAATGTAGCACTACCTGCAATCACGCCACACCAACACACCACGATCCCCGTTGCATGGTAAAGCGGTAAGGTGACATACATAACGTCATCAGGTTTTAAGTTAAGGATATGACCATAAGTTCCATAAGCCAGAGTCCAGCGACTGTGTGTGAAAATCACCGCTTTAGGCAGTCCTGTTGTTCCAGAGGTATAGATGTAAAATAATCCATCTTTACCCTGAACAGTATGTGTTGTGGGTGGGTTGAATTTGGCAAAATGATCAATTTTTTCTGCCAGATTGAGATACCCTGTCGGGGCTGAACCGACATTTTGACGAGTCGCCTGATCTGCAAACCAATGAAAGCGATCTGCTGGAAGCTTGATATCGTCACGAATTTCATCGATACAGGATTGAACTTCCTCTCCCAAAATAAGGGCGATTGGATTGACCAGATTGATACTATGAGTCAGGACTTTGCCTGTTTGTGACGTATTAACTAATGCAACAGTGACACCAATTTTAGCCAGACCAATGACAGTTGCAACTAGCTCGGAACGATTCTCCAGCATAACGGCAATGACATCACCTCTACGTGCGCCTATTGAAAGATAATAGTGCGAAATCTGGTTTGCCCATTCATTTAAGGCCTGATAGCTGTAGCGTTGCTCTTCAAATAGTAACGCATCACCTAAAGGATTACGTTTAACTGCCTTTTCAAATGCAATACCCAAGCCTGCTGGAGTGGAGGACGTACGTAAATAGGCCTGTTTTAGACCAGCAAGGATATGCGGGACTTTGGGCAAAAAAGCAGGAAGGCGTGAAGCAACATTTCCAAGCGTAATGATATCGGGTTGTGCAGTCTGGCTCATATACATCCTATTATTTTTCGATCTATCCAATACAGTTTTATGTTTACGAAAACGTAGACATTAAAATGACGCAGAAGTTGTTTTAAAGGTTTTGCACTAGTGCAATCAACCTAATCTGACATAAAGTATCAAAAAAAACCTAGTCACCGAAATGACTAGGCTTTCATAACTTACATGCAATTGTGCAAATTATTCCGTAGTTGTGCTGGCCTTTTTAGGCGGACGACCACGTGGGCGACGCGGACGACTTGGTTTGTCTGCATCGGCGGCTGCTTCAGTCGCTGCCGATTTTTCAGTCGTTTCATCATTTACTTGCGTTTCTGATGTTTGTGCTGAAGCAGTAACTTCGTTTAGTTCAACTTGTACAGGTTTTGCTTGAGTTTTACTGGTCGCTTTTTCTGCTTCAGTATTTACTTTAGCTTGCTCTGTTTTTACAGGCGTAGGTGCTTCTTCTTGAGAAACAGTTTGTTGCGTTTCAGCCTGATGGTTTGTTGGTTCTACAGTTTCTGAAACTTCAGGTGCAATAGATGCAGCTTGCGCTGAATCAATTGTTTTAATTTCTGTTGTTTCTTCACTCATAGTTTCAGCTTTTGGCTCAGTTTGAGCTTGCTTTGCTTGCTCATGTGCCTGTTCTGCTGCAAGTTTGGCTAAACGACGGCGTTCACGCGGATCATTTGCCACACGATTTGCCGTTGCTTCTGGTGGAGTTAATGGCAGTACAGCAGCTGGCTCACTTTCTTCTGCCGTTTTCACGCTCGGAAGTTGTGCATCACGTGTTACAGGTTTTTTATCTTCCTGAACCGTTTTTGCTTCTGGAGCCTGATTATTGGCATATTGCTCAGTAAACTTAACCAAAGCACGGTTGAAAGTTGGAACAAGACCAAACTGCTCAATCAGTACGGTGCAGTCTTCACCATACACATGGCGAATGAGACTGCCCAATGTATAGTTTGCCAATTCAGGAATTTGCGACGGTTGTACTTTCGCTACTGCTACAGCTTTAGATTGCTGTGCTTCACGTTGTTGACGACGACGCATACGTGGATCATTACTGGCACGTTTCACCTGTGAGCGAGTTTGCTCAGTGGCAACTTCAGTTGGTTTAGACTGTGCTTCGGAAGGCTGTGCTTCAGTTACCACCACTTCTTCAACTGGATTCGCAACAGGATTTTCAGTCTGCTTCGGCGGCTCTTGTGGTGTAACTTGTGGATTTAATGCCACAATTTCACTTTGTGCCTGATCGACATTAATCACCAGTGCAGTCGTCATCATCTCATTACGTGGGGTATCGATGACATTGACTTTAACCTGCTGTGCATCGTTCACTACAGGCTTATTCGCCGTGTGATTGGCATTGTCTAAAACGCTTTGGTCGCGATTGCGATTTGGTCGGTTTGGACGTTGCTGATTATTACGATCACGGCGTGGTACAACTTCTTCAGCCTGTACTTCAGTTTGCGCATGATTTTGTACATGGTTTTGTTCTTGCGGCTGCTGACGTTTTTGCTGACGTTTTTGTTCACGTTGCTCATGACGTGAAAGCTGAATCACTTCTTCATGAACTTGTGCAAGTTGTTGCTCTTGATTTGACTCACGTTGTTGTGGTTGTTCACGGTCGGTACGTTCACGCTGATCTTTATGCTTACGCTTTTTATTGTTATTTGGACGATTGTTTTTCTCGTCACGCTCAGCGTTGTCACGGACTTCCTGCTTAGCCGCAGGTGCTTGAGACATATAAGCATTATTGCTTGAGGTTGTAGCAACTACAGTTTCTGTCGTGCTAGCAATGTTTACCTGACCAAATTGACCACGGCTTACAGCACCTCCATTCACCATTTGCTCAATGGCTGATGCAGCATTTTGCGCAGAACGCGATTGGTCAGTGGTTTGAGCCTGCTTTTGTACAAACAGATTTTCTAACCACGCACATGGGCTTGCTGCTTTAGCGGCAACAGTCGCTTGGGCTGCTGGAGTATTAGACGTTTGAGCTACAGCTTTACGTTTATTTTGCTCAGGTTGTACGGGAGCAGCATGAACGTGATCCGCTTCTTCCAGATGCCATTCAGATGACTCGTAGCCAAGTTCCTTTTCACTTGAACGTGTAGCTTCAGTACGCTCATAGCTAGAAGGTGCAAAACCTTCAGGATTATATTGAATTTCGTAATGGGGTGTTTCCAAGTGAGGATGTGGTAATACTGTTACACGAACACTTGAAGTTTGTTCTAAATACACCAGACTATGACGTTTTTCATTGAGCAAGAATGCCGCAATTTCAACAGGTACTTCAACCTGTACTTCGCCATGACGTTCACGTAGTGCAATTTCTTCCACTTTACGCATAATCGAAAGTGATAAAGAGCGCAGGTCACGTACCATGCCTGTGCCATGACAGCGTGGGCAAACATAGCCAGTTGCTTCTTCTAAAGATGGACGTAAACGCTGACGGCTCATTTCCATCAAACCAAAACGAGAAAGTTGACCAAACTGAATACGTGCACGATCACTTTGGGTTGCTTCACGTAATTTGGCTTCGACCATACGCTGGTTACGATCTTTGGTCATATCGATAAAGTCGATGACTACCAATCCGCCAATATCACGTAAACGTAATTGACGTGCGATTTCTTCGGCTGCTTCAAGGTTGGTATTTAGCGCTGTTTCTTCAACATCGTGACCACGCGTTGATTTGGCCGAGTTAATATCAATCGAAACCAAAGCTTCAGTCTGATCAATCACAATTGAACCACCTGAAGGAAGTTTTACTTCACGTTCATAAGCAGTCTGAATTTGACTTTCAATACCAAAATGAGCAAATAAAGGCTCGTTTAATGTATATGTTTTTAGCTTGTCTAATTGACGAGGCATCACTGCTTTAACAAAGTTATAGGCTTCGTTATAGGCTTGTTCGCTATCAATCAGGATCTCAGAAACATCATCACGCAAATAATCACGAATAGCGCGAGTCACAACACCTGCTTCCTGATGTACCAACATTGGCGATGGGCCAGAATTCGTTGTGTTTTGAATCTGATTCCACAAATCGAGTAGATGTTGTAGGTCTAGCTGTAATTCTTCTTGAGAGCGACCAATCCCAGCAGTACGCACAATCACGCTCATACCACGAGGGATATTGAGTGATGCCAACATTTCTTTCAATTCTTCACGAACTGAACCTGAAATTTGACGGCTAATACCGCCACCTTTCGGATTGTTTGGCATCAAGACCAGATAACGACCAGCAAGAGAAATAAAAGTTGAAAGCGCAGCACCTTTATTGCCACGTTCTTCTTTTTCCACTTGTACCAAAAGTTCAGTACCTTCAGTGATCAATTCACGGATATTTGAAGTTTGGCGTGGGTCAGCCTTAAAGTAAGTATTGGCGATTTCGCGCATGGACAAAAAGCCCTGACGCTGCGCACCATATTCAACAAATACGGCTTCTAGAGAAGGTTCTACGCGAGTGACATGACCTTTGTAGATGTTAGATTTTTTTTGTTCGCGGGTACGATTCTCTAAGTCAAAATCGTAAAGACGATTACCAGTGATAAGTGCAACGCGTACTTCTTCAGCATGAGTTGCATTAATCAACATACGTTTCATGGGTGTGACACCTAATAGTGACTCACTCAGACAAAGTACGAACATCGATAAAGCGGACAACTATTGGCAGTCATCATGCATCTTATTTAACCCAGATCACAAAATATTTTTGCTCTGTTGCTAAAATTCCCTGATCTCACATGTAGCTTCGGTGAATGATGCTTGTAATGATGTCAGTAGTCGCGTATTCATCCAGTTTCGATTAACGACGAATCCTGACTTTTCACTGGCGAGTGAGCGGTGCATTGGATGATGACTTTCACTGTCACGGAGCTTGAAGACTTACCTTGTGAAGTCTTGATACGGAATGATCGTCGTATCGGTGCTCGGCAGTTCCAATGCATCAACGCTTGAGCCTGAAAGGTCATGATGACGCAACGTGTCTGATGTGCATCAGTTTACGTTTAATAACCAACATTAAAGGTTGGCAACATATATTTTTCAACAAACTGCGTATGCAAAAGCATAATTAAACGCAACAGTTTGTCATTTTGCCGATATAATAAGCCTTCGGCGTCGGCATATTCTTTTGGGACCTTTCCGAGCTTTAGGTGAAATCTTGAACGAAAATGGATTTCATAAACATTGAAATATTTTTCGTTTTTGTTCACTTACGGCGGTATCCGTGCGCTGACTATATCAAACCTTGCAGCATCTGCCTATGGGCTAAATAGATGTTTCTTGTGAAATCAACTGTCTAAATGGTTATTTTTCACTCAAATTTAATAAATAATCGGATTTTAAATACTGTATGAATTCTACACAGCAATGGCAAAGTGTCACTTGGTTTGACGTGGATGAGCATCAAGCAGGGCAGCGCATTGATAATTTTTTATTTAGTCGCTTAAAAGGTGTGCCTAAAAGTCGAATTTATCGGCTGATTCGTGAAGGGCAGGTACGGGTCAATAAAAAACGCATTAAGGCAGAAAGCAAGCTTAATATTGGTGATCAGATTCGGGTTGCCCCTATTCGTTATGAACCAAAAGATGAAACTGCTGCGCCTGTGAGTGATCAAGTGGCACAAAGTTTATTAAAGCGTGTAGTTTATGAAGATGAAGGGTTATTGGTCATCAATAAACCTGCGGGAATTGCGGTGCATGGCGGGAGTGGTGTCGCCTATGGCTTGATTGAAGCATTACGTGCTGCGACGGGTAAAAAATATCTTGAACTGATTCATCGTATCGACCGAGATACCTCTGGGTTGGTTATGATCAGCAAAAAACGCAGTACCTTAAAACATCTTCAAGATTTATTAAGAGAACATAAAATCCGTAAAACTTATGCTGCTTTAGTTAAAGGGCAGGTGAGTCTAGATAAGCAACTGATCGATGCCCCATTATTGCGTTATGAATTGGCCAATGGTGAACGTCGTGTTCGTGTTTCTAAAGAAGGCAAACCAAGTAAAACTGAATGGGTCATTGCGGAGCGCTTTAAGGATGCAACACTGGTCTATGCCTCGCCATTATCTGGACGTACGCATCAGATTCGGGTACACGGTCTAAGTATTGGTCATCCATTGGTCGGGGATGATAAATATGGTCATCAAACCGTTTATACAGGGCCAGAAGCACGTCGTTTATGTTTACATGCGATGCGTCTGGAAATACCAGATTATCCTGTCATAGAAGCACCGCTTCCGGAAGATATTCAAAGTGTTGTGGCACAGTTGAGAGCGAAAAAATGAACCGACCTGAACTGATTATATTTGATTGGGATGGCACACTGTTTAACTCAGTGGGACAAATTGTTGCAAGCCTCAAATTTGCCGCAGCAAAATTTGAACAACCTTTAACTGATGAGGCGGCACAAAGCATTATTGGTTTAGGCCTGCCTGAGGTGATGCAAACTTTATTTCCACAAGTGCCTCATCTACAACAAGAGATTTTGGTCAGCTATGGCGAGCATTATGTAGAAAATTCCAGACATGATGCATGGTTTGATGGCGTGGCTGAACTTTTGCAGGATTTAAAAAATCAAGGCATGAAATTGGCAGTCGCAACAGGTAAAAGCCGTCGTGGATTGGATCGGGTGCTTACCCAGACTCAAAGTCACGACTTGTTTGATATCACTCGTGCTGCAAGTGAGACTATGTCGAAACCACATCCATTAATGCTGCAAGAAATTTTGCAGTTTACGGGGGTAAATGTGGACAATGCGATTATGGTCGGTGATAGTAGTTATGACCTTGAAATGGCAATGAATATCGCAATGCCTCGTATTGGTGTGAGTTATGGTGTACATGATATCGAGATATTGCAACGATATGAGCCATTAACGATAGTGAATAATATTGCGGAACTGCATCGTTATTTGAAACAATTGATTCAAGAAAAAATTGAATCCTAAATATCGAGCAATATCTCAGGATTGTGCATCAGAGAAAAAGGGCACAGTAACGTAATTTTATTTGTCTCAGTTAAATATGGGGTTCTTTAAGGAAAGCAGATGTGCTTTCCTTATGGTTTTAACCTGATATAAAACTTGCCGCGATATTAATACAAATTGCTAAAATCGTCGTATTAAAGCCAAATGCCAGCATCGCATGAAAAATATTTAAAAGGCGCATATGCTGCGAAGTAATTGAAACATCAGCAGTTTGAGCTGAAGTTCCGATGATATAACTAAAATAAACAAAATCTGGATACATCGGATCGCGTGTTTTGGGGAAGTCCAGACCGTCTTCTTTTCCATAAGAACGAGCGATATAAAAATCATGGGCATAGTGCAAAGCAAAAGCGGTATGCATAAATAGCCATGCTGAAATAATGGTCAGTAGTGCTAAACCTAAATGCCAGTATTGAAAAGGCGTATTTTTCGTAATCGATGAAAGTTGCATCACAATGGCAATAAGACACATCAAAAGGGCCAAAATCACTAACAGCATAATCACCCATTTACTCTCATCCTGTTTTTTTGCTTGAGTTTGCATGGCTGAATGATCGGCTTGCCACATCATTTTTTTAACATGAATGAGATATATTCCTACAGAAATATTCCAACTGAATAAGATGATTGTTGACCAGTGCCAAAGCGTGATAATGGTTAAAATCAGAGAGATGACGATGCCAATCAAGAGTGCCAAAAAAAACTGTGGGCGATTATGGATACCACTTTTGAGCCGATGTAAAAAGAAAGACATAATCAAGTTTTCTCTGAGATATGGTTATTGTAATTGTTAAAATAATAGTGTTATTTGATTTTCTAAAGCAAGCTACGTTCATGATAATGCCATAAAATGAGCTTGCTACATATTCGGCATGATTTAATCTAATCAGGATTTATTCAGAACAAAATACTTTCGATATCAGATGAATAAATTTTTGTGTGTTGATTGAAGTTGGCTGTTCATTAAAACTCATAAATAGGGGTAAATCTGGCAAATCTGCGGCTAATGTTCTGATCACCAGATCAGGGGCCAACATCGATTTAGTATAGGACGGTAAAATCATACACCAGTTATCATGCTCCATTTTATTGAGATCTAACAGTAGATGATCTGTTTTATGTGTATCTAAGGTTAAGTGATATTGCTTGATGAACCTTGAGATAAGTGCATGTAAAGTAGGAAAGTCTTCTTGATTCGGTAAAATAAAATCTACATAGCTCAAAGTGTTTAAGTGAATCACAGGTTGCTGCGCCAATGGATGCGTTTCAGGAATGACAAAGATTAAAGTTTCACTCAATATTTTTTTGCTATCAATATTGTCGATATTAAGCTCTTGATGAGTGAATGTAATATCCAACTCATTTTTTTTAAGCGCACTAATTTGCTCCTGCTCATTCATATGAATGAGTTCAATCACCAGTTCAGGGTTTTGAATGCGTAATTGTGGAAGCACTTGAGGGAAAACATTGATCTCCGCGGTGGGTACAAAACCAATCCTTAGACGTTGTTGCTTTGTTTTTGCTATCTGACGTGCTGTGGCGACAGCTTTATCTGCTTGGATTAGTGTTAAACGAGCCTGTTCTAAAAATGCTGCACCTTCTTCAGTTAGTTCAACTTTGCGTTTGGTTCGGTTTAATAATTTAACACCAACATCTGCTTCTAAATCTTTAATTTGTTGGCTTAAAGAGGGTTGAGCAGTGTAAAGTTTGAGTGCGGCCTTACTAAAATTTAATTCTTCTGCAACAGTGACAAAATAACGAAGATGCCTTAACTCCATAAATTTATCCAAAAAATATTAAAATAGCTTTGGAGCTAATTATAAAACATAAAAAACTCAGGCTGAGTAGTTAAATTATAAATTGTTGAATGTTTTAGAGAGATGATTTTATTAATGAAATAAGTTCATAACTTGTTTAACACCATATATTAATATTTTGCATAACAGTGCTGCCTTACCTGATGGAATTAAAGGCATTATATCTATGAAATAAAAAGTAAAATCTGTGCTAAGCATGCATCAGAAAAAAGTGAGTCATGAAGACTTTAAAACAACAAATGACAACAGGAAAATTCTTTGTAAATAAACTGATTATCGCTATAACAACAAATGAATGAAAAAATAAAAACAGGATTTTGAAATGGCAGAGTCAAATAAAATCGTGGTTTATGCGGCGTTATTGGGCAATCTGGTGATCGCTTTGGTTAAATTTGTCGCAGCTTATATCACCAATAGTTCTGCTATGCTCAGTGAAGCTGTACATTCTGTGGTCGATACACTGAATGAAATTTTATTGTTACACGGTTTAAAACAATCGCAGAAACCTGCTAATTTTAGACATCCCTTTGGCTATGGGCGCGAACTTTATTTCTGGGCTTTTATCGTTTCATTATTAGTCTTTGCATTGGGTTCAATCGTTTCAATTTATCAGGGAATACAGCATATCCGTCAACCTGAAGAAATGGTTTCTCCCATGATTAATTATATTGTGCTTGGGATTGCAATTATTTGTGAAGGTATTTCATGGCGCGTCGCACTGAAAGGTTTTCGTAAAGAAAAAGGTTCACTGGGGTATTTTGAAGCATTTCGGCGTAGTAAAGATCCGACGACATTTACTGTATTGTTTGAAGACTCTGCCGCATTGATTGGGTTGTTTATTGCTCTAATCGGAATTACCGCAGCGCATTATCTAAATATGCCTGTATTAGATGGTGTGGCATCTATCTTGATCGGTGTTGTATTGGCGATTTCTGCTTTTTTATTGGCGCGTGAAACCAAAGGTTTATTAATGGGTGAAACAGCCAATCCTGAGCTGCGTGAAAATCTATTATTGATTGCCCAACAAGATCCAGCAGTTTTTTCGGCAAATGGTGTCTTGACTGAACAAATGGGCGCTCATCAGGTAATTGCATCTTTAAGTCTTGAATTTAAAGATAATTTAACTTCAGATGAGATTGAAGCTTGTGTCAATCGTATCGAAATGACAGCAAGACAGATTTATCCTGAAATTGTCGCACTGTTTATTAAACCTCAATCTAAGCAAGTCTGGTTGCAGCGAATGAAAGGTCGGTTACAAGAGAAATAAATTGAGGAGTAGCATAATTTGATTTAATCGTTAAGATGGATAAACACTCGACCCTAAACTATTGCTGCATAACCGAATTGCCCTATGAAAGAGAAGCCGACATTAACTTATCAATTGCCGACTCAATCCTGTTGGACACATACATGGAGTAAACCACCATTTCGTTATGCAGATTCAGAACATGCCAGTTCTAGTCGTTTTCAAAATCAGATCCAGCGTTCTGGTGCAAAAGGATCAAAAGAATTATTACGATGGCTTGCCACGCGCGAATCATTTACATGGCAGGTCGATATTCAGAAAGAATATGAGCATCGTATTAATACTCCCATCGCCTTACCAAAAAATCGCCCTGATGCAGACATGAATGATTGGCAAGTCTGGTTTGTTGGGCATGCAACAGTACTGATTCAAATTGGCCCCTTTAACTTTTTGACAGATCCAGTCTGGTGTGAATATGCCAGTCCACAACAAGGGCGTGGTCCACGACGTGTTTGCCCAGCAGGTATTGCATTGGAACAATTACCGACAATTCATGCTGTTTTGCTTAGTCATAATCATTATGACCATATGGATCTGGCGACTTTACATTGGTTGCATCAGAAATTTGCAATGCCGATTTATACAGGTTTGGGTAATCGCTATTATCTTCCTAAAGACTTTCATGTGATTGAAATGGATTGGTGGCAGATGATTCCGTTTCATGATGAAGTCACGATTGCTTATACACCTGCTCAACATGGTTCTGGACGTGGTATACGTGATCAAAATAAAGCGTTGTGGGGTGGTTTTTCACTGATTACTCGCAATGGTCACTGCTACTTTGCTGGAGATACAGGTTATTCTCCACATTTCAAAGAAATTCATGAACGCTTTGGGGATGCAAGAATCGCTTTGTTGCCGATAGGTGCTTATGAACCGCGTAATTTAATGCAGTATGTGCATATGAATCCGCAGGATGCCTTGCATGCACATTTAGACTTACAAGCACAACGTTCTATGGCAATTCATTATCGAACCTTTCAACTGACTGATGAAAGCCGTGATGAGCCAGAACAAGAGTTGAGTCATTTACTCAAAACTTCATCGAAATTTGTTAATCCATTTTATTGTATTAGAGAAGGTCATAAATTGACGGTGTAAATCGTCAAACTTCCTATTTTTATGTGAAAAGTAAAATAATTGCTCACAAAGTGACAACCATGTAACGTCAAACATGTGTTATAAAAAATAAAAAGATCAAAAAAAGGTCACTTCAGTATGAAAATAATTAGGTTTTTAATCATCCTCGTTATGTTGTTTACTAGCTTATTTCTGATTATTGGAGGAATAAGTTTAATTAGCGCTGGTGGATCGTTTTATTACTTTTTACTTGGTCTGATTTATCTGGCGAGTAGTTTTTTATTGTATAAAAATAAATCACTTGGATTTTATTTAGTCATCATTGCTTTAGTTATAACTTTTCTCTGGGCCATTTACGAACGTGGGTTTGCCTATTGGCCAATGCTAGCGAGAATTATGGTTCCGTTGGGCTTGGCTTTTGTTGCGTTATATGCGTTACGAAAAGAGCATTACAATGCCAAAACGCTAGGTTTTAGTCTAGGTTCACTGGTGATTTTCATTGGTATGGCGATAGCCGCTTTCTTTCCCCATGATGTTCAATATGCAAATGGTAAGTCTTACCAAGCGCATACACCTTTTGGAATGCCAGAAAATTGGACAGCCTATGGGCGTACCAATGCAGGAACCCGTTTTTCTCCTTTTACTTTAATCAATCGTGATAACGTTAAAAATCTGCAAGTCGCATGGACGTATCATACTGGCGATAAAGGGCCAGGGATTGATCAGAATACGCCATTACAGGTAGATAATCTGCTATATAGCTGTTCACGTAACGGCATTATTGCTGCTTTAGATGTCGATACAGGAAAATCAGTCTGGAAATTTGATGCCAATGGTCGATCACCTATTTGGCAACGTTGTCGTGGTTTAGGTTATTTTGATGCTCGTCAGACAAATCTAACCAAATCTATAGCAGCAACAGCGGCACAGGGGGCGAATCAAGCCCAATGCCAGCAACGTATTGTGCAAACCACCAATGATGCACGATTATTAGAGCTTGATGCTAAAACAGGTCAACCTTGTCAGGAGTTTGGTCAGCAAGGCTATGTTGATTTGAAGACAGGCATGGGAGATGTGAAACCTGGTTTCTATTTTCAAACGTCAGCACCACTGGTTGCAAATGATACTATCGTGATTGGTGGATGGGTGGTTGATAATCAGGAAGTAGGTGAGCCTTCGGGAGTAATTCGCGGTTTTGACGCAAAAACAGGTGCATTAAAATGGGCTTGGGATTTGGGTAATCCTGCAATTGATAAGTTGCCGCCAACAGGTCAGACCTATACACGTGGTACTCCAAATTCTTGGTCAACCTTAAGTTATGACGACAAACTAGGGCTGGTTTATGTGCCATTGGGTAATAACACGCCTGATTATTACGGTAGAGAACGTCCTGAATTTTCGAATAAATATAATTCATCTTTAGTGGCATTGGATGTGCGTACTGGTAAAGAAAAGTGGCATTTTCAAACCACGCATTATGATTTGTGGGATTATGATTTGCCTTCACAGCCTGCACTGATGGATGTTCCAGATCAAAATGGTCACATTGTCCCAGCAGTGATGCAAACCACAAAACGCGGACAAATCTTTGTGCTGAACCGTGAAACAGGTCAGCCCATTGCCGATGTGGTGGAAAAACCAGTACCTTCAAAGAGTCCGATTCCAGATGAAAAACCACTTTCTCCAACTCAGCCATATTCAGTCGGTATGCCTACCATTGGTGCTGATCATTTAAATGAGAAGAAAATTTGGGGTGTTACTTTATTTGATCAACTAGTGTGCCGAATCCAGTTTAAAAAGATGAGCTATGAAGGTGACTTTACTCCAGTTGGTTTTAATAAAACTCTGGAGCAACCTGGAAATTTAGGCGGAATGAACTGGGGAAGTGTGGCGTACGATGCCAAAAATCAGATTGCTTATATGAATGATATTCGTATTCCATCGGTATTCTGGTTGGTGAAACGCGATGAGTTTGCAAAGGTCAGTAAAAAATATCCATCCGATGGAACAGGACATGGGCCTTCACCTCAAACGGGTACACCATATGGTATGGTCACCATGATGTGGACATCTGCCATGGAAACACCATGTACTGAGCCACCGTTTGGTACCATTAGCGCGATTGATATGAAAAGTAAACAAGTGTTGTGGCAAGTTCCAGTAGGTACCACAAAAGACTTAGGGCCTTGGGGAATCAAGTCTCATATTCCTTTAGCGATGGGAATGCCAACTTATGCAGGTACATCGGTAACTGCTGGTGGGGTATTATTTTTTGCTGGAAGTCAGGATTATTATCTGCGCGCTTATGATGCTGCAACGGGTCAGGAAATCTGGAAATATCGTTTACCGATTGGGGCGAGTGCAACACCAATGACTTATGTGTCACCTCAAACAGGGAAGCAATATATTGTCGTATCGGTAGGCGGCGCAGCGCATTCCAATGAAGTGGGCGATTACGTTATGGCTTTTGCTTTGAAACAGTAATAATCGATTCGGATATTGGAAATAAAACAGCCAGTAAAATTACTGGCTGTTTTATTTTAGATGAAAGATCAATGAAATAATTCAATCTATCTAATTTAAAGATTTACAATAAACCAGGATTTCCCTGTGCAGGATCAGTTGCACGTGCCGCTTGTGCATCTGCAACAGTTTTACCCAATGCTTTTGCGACACCTTCGCCATAAGCTGGATCGCATGCATAGCAGTTACGAATATGACGATATTGGATAAAGTCTAATGCGCCACCCACGTTTCGTGCAGTATTGTCAAATAAAGCCTGTTTTTGTTCAGCATTCATCAAATTGAACAAAGCACGTGGTTGGCTGAAATAATCGCTATCATCTTTACGATAATCCCAGAAATCTGCATCCCCATTAATTTTTAATGGTGGTTCGCGGTATTGGGGTTGTTCTTGCCACTGATGAAAGCTATTTGGTTCATAGTGTGGAAGACCACCATAGTTACCATCCATACGACCTTGCCCATCACGGCGGTTACTGTGAACAGGACAACGAGGGGCATTGACTGGAACCTGAATATGATTGACACCTACACGGTAACGATGCGCATCTGCATAGTTCACCAAACGTGCCTGTAACATACGGTCTGGAGAATAGCTGATACCAGGAACTAGATTACTTGGTGCAAAAGTCGCTTGTTCAACATCTTGAAAATAGTTTTCAGGGTTTCGATTCAGTTCAAATTCACCGACTTCAATCAGTGGATAATCGCCATGTGGCCAAACTTTGGTTAAATCGAATGGATGATATGGGACTTTTTCTGCATCGGTTTCGGGCATAATTTGAACACATAATTTCCATTTTGGAAAATCACCACGTTCAATGGCATTAAACAAATCAGATTGACTACTTTCACGGTCTTTACCAATGAGAGCTTCAGCTTCAGCATCGGTTAGGTTTTTAATCCCTTGTTGAGTGCGGAAGTGGAATTTAACCCAGAAGCGTTCGTTATTGGCATTGATGAAGCTATAGGTATGACTGCCAAAACCATGCATATGACGATAACCATCTGGAATACCACGGTCAGACATTACGATGGTGACTTGGTGAAATGCTTCAGGCAAAAGTGTCCAAAAATCCCAGTTGTAAGTAGGATTACGTAAGTTGGTTTTAGGATCACGTTTAACTGCTTTGTTAAGATCTGGAAACTGGCGAGGATCACGGAAAAAGAACACAGGCGTATTATTCCCCACCATGTCCCAGTTACCTTCTTCGGTATAAAACTTTAAGGCAAATCCACGAATATCACGCTCTGCATCGGCTGCACCGCGCTCACCAGCAACGGTAGAAAAACGGGCAAACATTTCAGTTTTTTTACCAATTTCACTAAAAATTTTAGCGCGGGTATATTGGCTAATATCGTGGGTTACGGTAAATGTACCAAATGCACCCGAACCTTTGGCATGCATACGGCGTTCTGGAATGACTTCACGGGCAAAATTGGCTAACTTTTCATTGAGCCAGAGGTCTTGGGCAAGAAGAGGGCCACGTGCACCTGCCGTCATACTATTCTGATTGTCTACAACAGGCGCGCCTGCATCAGTAGTAAGGTGGGTGACTGGACACTTTAGTTTATCGTCACTCATTTTAATTCTCCATAAAACAGTGTCTTGTGATTAAAATTGTAATAATGTCATGGGTATAGCAATACTATATAACTAACATTCCTACCCCAGAATGACATTGGATATTTTGTAAAAAATATACAAATCTGAGATTTCAATTGATACGGTTTTAAGCATAAAAAAGTGCGATCTCACAGCTTATGAACATCTAAAAACTCTCATGTTCAGTCCGTATAGTGCTTAGATTTAACATACGCTGTATTTTGTATAATGTAAAAACGATTAAATTTATTTTTATAAGAGATAAAAGCGATTAATATCAAACTGTTTGGACAAATCCATAAATTGCCATCTGAATATCTTGTTCAATTAATTTCCAGTCAGGTGTTCGCTGAGAAACCAGAAGGGCTTGGGAAATAAAACCATAGCTAATACGATGAATATTTAGTGCAAGCGATTCAACATCTATAAGGGTATGATCAGGATGTTGTTTGAGGGCAAAACACCAAGTTTGGACATGTTGTAAATAATGCTTTTGATAAATATCGATATTTGAAATTTGTCGTTCTAATAAAAACAATTTTTGCCAGAGATGACTTTTTTCAGCAATAGAAGCAATTTGCAAATGGATTAGGGTATTAATGTATGTCTTTAGATTGGTATTCTGTTTAAGAGCAGTTTCGGTTGCTTGTTGTAATGCATGAGCATTACGCTGCACATAATGATGAATAGTCAGTGCGAGTAAATCTTCTTTCTGACTGAAATACTCATAAAAAGTCCCCAGACCAACACCTGCCAGATCGGTAATTTCCCGAATCGTGATCGCAGTGGCTTCTTTTTCCAGCAAAAGCTGAACAAAGCTATCTACCAGTGCATCCTGAGTAAATCTGGCTCTTGACTGCTTGGGCTTTCTACGCACTTTGATACTGTTTATTTTCATAAATTAAACCCGAACAATTCAAAGCTGATTTGTTTCTATACTGTGATAAAACATGAAGGACAAAAAAGATGAATGCATGGACCACCCACCAGATCAAAAATCAGTTTGATGAGCTACAGAACTATAATTTATATCGAACGGATCCTGTTTTACAAGAAATCATGAAACGTTATGGCAGCCAGGATCAAGCATTACTTACAGATTTTGCTGAAAAACTTGGCTCAGCTCAGGCTTATATGTTGGCAGATCAAGCCAATCGACATACGCCAGAATTGCAGTCTTTTGATGCACGTGGTCGTCGAATCGATGATCTGGAGTTCCATCCTGCATGGCATGCGTGGATGAAGTTAAATCGTCAATATGGCGTACATGCGCATCCGTTTATTGCGGCGCAGTCTAAAACAAATTGGGTCGATTGGGCTGCACGGTTTTACCTTAGTGGACAAGTTGAATGTGGAAATCTATGTCCAAATGCCATGACTTTAGGGGCTATTCCTTTATTACAACGTGAGCCGAAGTTGTGGCAACAGTTAGGAGAAAAGCTGTTATCGACAAACTATGATGAGCGTGATGTGCCAATTTCAGAAAAATCATCGATCTGGATTGGCATGGGTATGACTGAGAAACAAGGTGGCTCAGATGTTCGTGCCAACCAAACTTTGGCGAAACCGATTGCAACTTCTGGTCGGGGGCAGCAATACTTACTCACAGGGCATAAATGGTTTTTTTCTGCCCCGATGTCCGATGCACATTTAGTGGTCGCACAAACCCCGACAGATGGAATAGGTTGTTTCTATGTTCCGCGCTGGTTAGAAGATGGCACAAAAAACAGTGTGCATATTCAGCGTCTTAAAGACAAAGTAGGGAATCGTAGTAATTCAAGCAGTGAAGTTGAGTTTCATGATGCATGGGGCATTATGATTGGAGAGGAAGGGCGAGGGATTCCGACCATCATAGAAATGGCAGCATATACTCGGTTGACGTGTGTCGTGGGAAGTTCTGCCATTTTGCGTCAGGCTTTGGTGCAATGTATTGCTTATACGCGTCAGCGCAAGGCATTTGGCAAAGTCCTCGCTGATCAGCCTTTAATGCAGGCTGTTTTGACAGATTTGGCCTTAGAAAGTGAAGCAGCAGTCCAACTCAGCATGCATTTAGCTGCGAGTTATCAAGATCAGGATGAACTGTCACAGGCATGGGCACGTATCATGACCCCTGCTGCAAAGTTCTGGATTTGTAAGCGCGCCGTTGAACTTACGGGTGAGGCGATGGAAGTGTTTGGCGGTAATGGTTATGTCGAAACTGGAATTATGGCACGACTATTTAAAGAAGCACCTGTCAATTCAATTTGGGAGGGTTCGGGTAATGTCATGTGTCTGGATGTATTACGCGCGATTCAACGTCATCCAGCATCGATTCAGACTTTATTTGAATCTTTTTATGACGTGACCTCACAGGTGCCACAACTGCACAATGAAGTTAATGAACTGTTGGATGTTTTAAAACAATCGCCTGAACAACTGCAATTTATGGCAAGAAGTTTTGTGAGTCGTTTAGTAATACTTGCTCAAGCCGTATTATTAAAACGTTTTGCACCTGATGAAGTTGCAAATACTTTTATCCAGTCGCGTTATAGTATGTTTCATGGTCGTGTGACAGGATTAATTTTAATGCCAGAAACAGATCCAGACGCAAGAATAGTACAGCAGATATTAGAGCGTAGCTTACCAATCTAAAAAACGCTCAATTGAAGTAAAAAATAAGGGCACAATCGATGTGCCCTTATTTATGAGAATCTTAGTTGGGTCAATTTAAACGGATAAACGATTGGATTTGACCATATCGCCCAAGCCATGCTTTTTAAAATAATATTCCATCCAGCTTTTAACCATCAATGGATTATTCATTTTAACGACTTCGCTCAGTAACTTTTCTGCATCACTCATGGGTACATGGCAAATCGCCTTGCGGACACGTAAAATATTACTCGAACTCATGGAGAGTGTATTGAAACCCATTGCCATCAATAAAATTGCCGAGAAAGGATCTCCTGCCATTTCGCCACAAATACTCACAGGCTTTTCATATTTATGGCATTCTTTAACCAGACGTTGCAAAGCACGTAATACCGATGGATGAAAGTGTGAATAAACGCTAGAAACGCGAGGGTTATTACGGTCAACCGCCAGTAGATATTGAATCAGGTCATTTGATCCCACAGAGAAAAAGTCGACCAATTCTGAAAACTCATCGATCTGCAACAGTACGCTTGGAACTTCGACCATAATCCCAATTTTGGGTTTGGTGATTTTAACCTGTTCTTCTTCCTGTACTGCGATCCAGTCGCGTTCCAATAAATACAAGACTTCTTCGACTTCACTGACGCTCGTCACCATTGGCAATAAAATATGCAGGTTATTTAAGCCAATGCTTGCTTTGAGCATTGCGCGAACCTGTGTCGAGAAAATCTCTGGATGATCAAGGGTAAAGCGTAAACCACGCCAGCCAAGTGCCGAGTTTTCTTCCTCAATACTAAAATAAGGTAGGTCTTTATCTGCACCAATGTCCAGTGTGCGCATGGTCACAGGTTTGTTGGCAAAGTGACTGAGTTGTTGACGATACATGGCGCGTTGTTCTTCTTCGCCAGGGAAGCGATCACGCAACATAAATGGAATTTCACTGCGGTACAAGCCCACGCCTTTGGCACCACGTTGTACGCCGCGAACGACATCGATCATTAAGCCTGTATTGACATATAAACGGACTGCGACACCATCAGGCGTAATTGCATCACGGGTTTCGTACTGTTTTAAATCTTTGGCGATTTGTTCTTCTTCTTTTTGAATCTCTTTATAACGTTGGCGCATCCGTCGTGGGGGATTGATAAAAACACGTCCCTGATAAGCATCGACAATCATTTCAGCATCATCAAGCGTGTTAATTGGCAGCTCGGTGACACCAACCACGGTTGGAATGCCCAATGCACGTGCCACAATCACCATATGTGAATTTGCCGCGCCTTCTGTGGTGACAATGGCAGCAATGTTATCGACAGGCAATTCTACAAGTGCGGCTGTGCTGATTTCTTCACCAATAATAATGCTATCAGGACTGATTTCACGGTGACTGGAATCGGCTTCCTGTAATGAGGCCAAAATCCGTCGCCCAAGATCTTTTAAATCTGAAACGCGTTCACGCAAATAATCATCTTCCATTTGCGCAAACAGATTGATGTGTTTATCAATCACACGGCGTACCGCACCTTGTGCCCAGTTTCCTGCCCGAATCAGTTCTTTAATCTCGGCAGGCAGCGCATTTTCATCTAGCATCCGTAGAAAGACGCTAAAAAGTGCGCGTTCTTCTGACATCAGTGAGTCTTGCATCTTTTCATCAAGAGATTGAATTTCAGTGCGTACTGAAAGAATGGCTTGATCCAAGAGTTGCAATTCGTCACTGATATCTTCTGCTTCACGGTCAGGAACAGCAGCTAAATCAGCAGGAGGATAAAGCACAATCGCACGACCTAAAGCAATTCCTCCCGCGCCAGAAACACCTTGAAAGGTTTTATAAGCAGCACCTGAGGTCGGCTTACGAAAGACATCAATATTCCCTACAGCATGAGCATGTGCAATCACGCCTGAAAGTTGGGCGCACAACGTTACCAAAAACGATTCTGCTGCTTCACTAAAGTCCTGAGGTTGTTTATTTTGAACCACCAATACACCCATCACCTTACGGCGATACATGACAGGGACACCAAGGAAGGAGTGATAAATTTCTTCACCTGTTTCAGGTAAATAGGCAAAGCGTTCGTGCTTAGAGGCATTTTCGAGGTTGACGATTTCTTCGCGCTGTCCAACTAAGCCAACTAAACCCTCACCGACGTGTAATGACACATGACCGACTGAATCTGGGTTAAGTCCTTTTGATGCCATTAAAAGATAGCGTTGATTGCGTTCATCCAGTAAATAGATGGAACAGACATCAACTTTCATGGCATCGGCGACCTGATTGACCATAATATCCAGTGAATCATGCAAGCTCACCGACGCATTGATCTCTTGAACAATCCGTCTTAAGGTGTCGAGTTGCATGTTTGACATGAATGTATGCTCCAAAAAGTAAATCGCGCTTAGTGATGTTATAACAGCACTCAGTCAAAAAATCACTTGCTAAAGAAGTGATTTTTCAGCCGATTGTTGTTGTGGCAATAACATGCACAACTCCATCATGGCTCGGCGGTAAACATCACGTTTGAAGTTCACCACCTGACCCAATGGATACCAATAGCTCACCCATTGCCATTCATCAAATTCGGCTGGGTCAGAGAGGTTTAACTGAATATTACCCGCAGGTGCAGTCAACTTCAGTAAAAACCATTTTTGTTTTTGTCCGATACATACGGGATCTGAGTCCGGTCGAATGTATCGGTGTGGCAAACGATAACGCAGCCAACCTTTGGTTTGCGCAATAATCTGGACATGTTGGGGCAATAAGCCGACCTCTTCTCTCAGTTCACGGTAAAGTGCCTGTTCAGGTGTTTCTCCAAACTGGATTCCTCCTTGTGGAAATTGCCAAGCATTGTGACCAATGCGTTTTGCCCATAAAACCTGTCCGTTATCATTTGCCAAAATGATCCCGACGTTGGGTCGGAAACCTTCAGAGTCGATCATTTGGCTACCTAAATTTTATCAATATCGTTGACTTTGAAATCGGGGGCGGTCACTCTTGAAGCCCAGCGCGAAAAGATCAAAGTAAAATGCATTTAAATTGCTATGATCTTAACGAATTTCTATCGACTAGCGGAGATAGATTTACATTTTTTTTCTTAAATTTCAGTTTTAACGAGTATTTTCATGAAATTGGCTTTGTTTGATCTTGATCACACCTTACTCAATACAGATTCTGACCATTCTTGGGGAGAATTTTTAGTCAATGAAGGTTTGGTCGATCCCGTACATCATCGCCAGATGAATGATAAGTTTTATGAAGACTATAAAGCTGGGCAACTTGACCCGTATGCCTACAATGAGTTTGTTTTTCAGTTTTTGACTCAGCATGACAGCGCTTATTTAACTGAACTGCATCAATTATTTATGCAAAAGGTGATTCGACCACAAATGCGTCCACAAGGTTTTGCTGCGATTGAGCATCATAAAAAGTTAGGTCATGAGATTGTGGGGATTACCGCGACCAGTGATTTCATTACCGCGCCTATTTTTCGTGAGTTTGGGATTACCGAAATTATTGCCACCAATGCCGAAGTGGTAGAAGGGGCTTATACAGGCAAGGTCGCAGGATTGGCGTGTTATCAGCAGGGGAAATTGGTTCGTCTGGATCAATGGCTGGATGGTCGTCAAGTGAATGAATCTTGGGCTTATTCAGATTCAATCAATGATCGATTTTTACTTGAGTATGCAACGCATGCGATTGCGGTGAATCCAGATGATCGTTTGGAGACATTGGCGCAAGAGAACGGTTGGGATATTCAGGATTGGTCGATTTAAGTTTTCAGTCTAGAGATAGGTTTAGTTTGTACTTTGATTAAACAAAGAATCTCTACATTTTTAGATTTGGGTCGAGGTTGTCTATTTTATGTATACCTTACTTTTCAAAGATGAAAAGTAACAAAAATCTTTTGCTGGATTGACGGTGCATCCCTGCAACCGCAATCCAGCGTGGCGACATCCATGTCGCCTGTCACGATGACCCTTATGGGTTGAGCATTTTATTTCCTATTCATTGATACGTTCCCAAAACGTCACTTCCGATAAAGTGTGTTGAAATTTATGTCCAGTTTCCCGAATTACGAAAGGGACTTTTTGTGGTACGGAAATTAAACGAAAATGTTGATCCAGTAGGGCATGTAATCCATCCAACGTAGTGAAATTCTCGCCGTCTTTTTTAAACCCGCCAATCCATTCTTCACGTGGGGTATGTTCTTCTAGCCATGTATATGGCGATGCCAACATGAGAACGCCGCCAATCTTGAGTCGTTCATGAATCTGCTGTAAAAATTTACTTGGGCTATATAAACGGTCAATAAGGTTGGATGCGAAAATAAAATCATAGTCTGTAAAATGACTTTTGAGATTACAGGCATCACCTTGATAAAACTCGACCTGATCTTGAACAGATTCAAAACCTAAATCACGTAAGGAACAGGATTTATAATCTACTAATTCACCTTCGGTGGTTAGGGTGTAGCGCAAAGTTTCACCTTTTGCGAGTTGTACGCCATGCTGAATAAAACGCGCGGAAAAATCGATAGCTGTTACGTGGTCAAAATGTTGTGCTAACTCAAAGCTTGCGCGACCAAGCGCGCAGCCAATATCAAGCGCCTTGGTTTTTGGTCGATTTCCCAATGTATGCATTGCTAAATCAACCAGTGCTTTGGAAAAGTTTTTAACTCCAAAATATTCATCGCCATAATGAAATTCCGCGTATTGTGAAAGCAACTGGTCTGTTTCATAGTGGGAGTCTGGATGTATGGCATTTTGTTCTGAAATCACGTAGCGAAATCCTGCATGTTGGAAAAAATGACGGCGAAATGCATATCGGGAAGAAAACAAACTTTCATTCCCACAAGAAATCCATGAGCCGCCTTTAATTAAGTTGTGCTGCCCATCGAAAGTGGGCGTAGTAAAATCGTCATAAATCGGATGAACATCAAAGCCCTCGAATGGATAAATGGGTGTTTCTGTCCATTGCCAGACATTGCCACGCACGTCAAAAAAATCACCGTGCTGGAACTGGTCAATCGGGCTGGAAGATGCACCATGGTCCAAATGAATATTGGCATTGGCAGGAAAGGCATTCAATTCTTTTAATCCAGTCACATCGTATAACCGATACCATTCATCTTCGGTCGGTAAGCGAACATTTAAACCTGTCGTCGCTTTTTTCCATATACAAAATGCTTTGGCTTCATGGTAATTGACTTCGACAGGCCAGTCCCAGTGCATGGCAACTTCTTCGGTCATCAGACGTAAAAACCAACCCTGTTTTTTCTTGATCCAGAAAGTAGGATGGGTCGCTTTGCTAAACGCTAGCCACGAACGACCTTCTTCTAGCCAGTATTCTGGGGTTTGATAGCCTTGTGCTTCAACAAAGGCTAAATATTCCTGATTACTGACCAGATATTTTGAGGCTTCAAAGCTTGAAATATCTGCTTCGTGCTGACCGTATTCATTGTCCCAACCATAGTAGGCATGATCTTTTTGCTTATTGAGAAAAACTTTTCCCTCAGGCACTTTAAGCAGCATATTTTCGGGGGGATGATTACTTTGGGTGTTTGCTTGCCAACGTGGATGCGGTTTTACAAAATCCAGATCATGTTGGCGAATTAAAACTGAAGATGTTTCCAGATGAATCCGCTCATGTTCAATACCCATGATGATTGCCCACCACGGATTATCCCAGTCAATTGGCATGGTCAGTGGTGCATGTTCAATTAAATCTAATATGAGGTGACGAACTTTATCGCGATAGGCTTTGACTTGTTGGGGAGTTGGCCATTCATAATGGGTATCGTCCAGATCATCCCAACTCATTTCATCGACGCCGACCGCAAACATCGATTCCATTTTGTGGTCTACGCGCTGTTCAATTAGGCGTGTCAATAACAGCTTGTTTACAAAGAAAGTAGCAGTATGACCATAATAGAAGATAAGCGGGTGACGTAACGAAATTGGTTTTTTATAAAATGCATCATCGTTGGCTAAACATTCAAATAAGCTTTCATAACTATTAAAAGTATTTAAGAAGTAATCCCGCATCATACTGCGCATGCTGTTGCTATCGTGATCACGTAAATTAGGTGTCCGAAGCAGCTTTGTAGGCTTTAAGGCACGATTGGCTTGAGTTGCATGACAGGTTGTAATTTCCTCGTTATTCTTTTGTTCATGGCTTACTTTTGAGGCTTCGTTCAGCATGCTTGCACTCCATGTTGGGCAATATTTTATAACCAAGCCATGATTCAGCATTTGCAAGAAAGCTGATTTATTATTCTTTATTTGGAATAAATCATGGGGTAATGACCAACTTACTCCTATTTGAGTAGAGGTTTTTTATATTTAAGTAAAAAGGAGTAGTGACTTATTTACAAAGTGATCGCTTACAAAAGCTCAGTTTGGTGTTGCATAAGCTCAATCAAGGCCTGTGCCGCTTTGGATTGACTACGCGATGGATGCCAGACCATTCCCAATTGACGATGTAATTCCATATTAAGATCAAGCTGATATAGATCTTGATTGACCAATGTTTTAGGTAGGACAGACCAACCCAAACCTATTGAAACTAACATCCGAATTGATTCAAGTGGATTATTGCTCATGGTGATTTTGGGTTTTAAACCATGCTTCTCAAATTCTGCCAATGTGATTTGACTGGTGTAGGTTTGAGCCGCAGGCAATAAACTTGGATAATTTAGTAGATCTTCCAGTGATAAATTATGCTGTTGTGCTAATGGGTGAAAAGGCGCTGCAACAAACACCAATGGATCTGTCCAGACATTCATATAGCTTAAGCGTTCATCGCCTTGTGGAGGGAGCGTTAAAAAAGCCAGTTCCAGATCACCCGCCAACACTTGTTCATGCGCCTGTTCTGAATCGACAAAATGCACATCCAGTTTGACTTGAGGAAATTCCTGCACATATTGTTTTAAATAATGCGGAAGATGATGTAAGCCAATATGATGACTCGTCCCAATTTTTAACTGACCTTGTACTTGGTCATGTTCATGGCTTAATGTGTAATGAATGTCACCTAGTTCATTCAGCCAGTTTTTTACTCGTGGTAACAGAGAGTGTGCTGCGTGAGTGGGTTGTACGCCTCGACCCGCAGATTCAAACAGCTTGACCCCAAAATACTCTTCCAAACTATGAATACGCTTAGTGACAGCAGGCTGGGTAATAAACAACTGTTCAGCAGCTAGAGAAATTGAACCAGTTTCCATCACTTTTACAAAAGCTTCAAAGGCGGCAAGATTCATACGGGGCTACTCATAACAGTTTTTTATATCAAATCTATTATTCAAAGAAAATATGAATAAATCAAAGATTATTCATTGAATTGGTTCGTTCGCCAGAACTAAATTAAAACATTCCAAAAAGTTTTTTAATTAATAAAAATGATAAATTAGTTTTATGTAAAACATTCGTTATAATCGGGATAAGATTCAAATTACCCAGTCCAATGGCAAGCACGGTGGAGAGCGACGACATGGCAGGCAATACCCAAGGCGCAAAAACTTTATATGACAAATTGTGGGATGACCATTTGGTTTCACAACGTGATGATGGTTCAAGCCTGATTTATATAGACCGTCATTTATTGCATGAAGTGACCAGTCCACAAGCTTTTGAAGGTTTACAACTTGCCCATCGCAAGCCTTGGCGTTTAAGTGCCAATATTGCCACACCTGACCATAACGTTCCGACTTCAAAAAAAGAACGTGAACAGGGAATTGCGGGAATTGAAGATGATACTTCACGTATTCAGGTACAAACCCTTGATGATAACTGCAAAACTTTCGATATCGTTGAATTTGGTATCAATGACATTCGTCAGGGTATTGCACATGTGGTTGGGCCAGAGCAAGGTTTAACTTTGCCAGGAATGACCGTGGTGTGTGGTGACTCACATACTGCAACACATGGTGCATTTGGTTGCTTGGCACACGGGATTGGAACATCAGAAGTTGAACATGTATTGGCAACCCAGTGTCTTGTTCAAAAGAAAATGAAAAACATGTTGGTTCGTGTCGATGGTACTTTAGGCAAAGGCGTAACCTCTAAAGATGTTGTCTTGGCAATTATTGGAAAAATTGGGACTGCGGGCGGAACAGGCCATGCGATTGAATTTGGTGGTCAGGTATTCCGTGATATGTCAATCGAAGGTCGTATGACGGTTTGTAATATGGCAATTGAAGCAGGCGCGCGCGTGGGCATGGTGGCAGTCGACGACAAAACCATTGAATATGTTAAAAACCGTCCATATGCACCGAAAGATGAACAATGGGATCAAGCTGTAGCCTACTGGAATACTTTACATTCTGATCAAGATGCTCACTTTGATACAGTGGTTGTTTTACAAGGTGAAGAGATCGAGCCACAAGTGTCTTGGGGAACTTCACCAGAAATGGTGATTCCAGTATCTCAAGCTGTTCCGACTTTGCAACAAGCCAAAGACGATGTTCAGCGTAACGATTGGACACGTGCTTATCAATACATGGGCTTAACTGCGGGTCAGGCATTGGAAGATATCCAATTAGACCGCGTGTTTATTGGTTCATGTACTAATTCGCGTATTGAAGATATTCGTGCCGCAGCGGAAGTGGTTAAAGGGCGCAAAGTTGCTTCAAGCATTAAACAGGCGATGATTGTGCCAGGTTCTGGTTTGGTCAAACAACAAGCAGAACAAGAAGGCTTAGATCAAATCTTTTTAGAAGCAGGTTTTGAATGGCGTGAACCAGGTTGCTCAATGTGCTTGGCCATGAATGCTGATAAATTGCAGCCGGGTGAACACTGTGCCTCAACTTCAAACCGTAACTTTGAAGGTCGTCAGGGTAATGGTGGGCGAACGCATTTAGTCAGCCCAGCGATGGCAGCAGCAGCAGCGATTGCGGGTCATTTTGTTGATGTTCGTTCATTCTAAGGGAGCAAACCATGAAAAAATATACAATTGAACAGGGTATTGTTGCACCTTTAGATCGTGCCAATGTCGATACCGATTTAATTATTCCAAAACAGTTTTTGAAATCGATCAAGCGTACAGGTTTTGGCGATAACTTGTTTGATGAGTTGCGTTATTTGGATGAAGGTTATTTGGGGCAAGATATTAGCAAACGTCCTAAAAATCCTGATTTTGTTTTAAATAAACCACGTTATCAAGGTTCAACTATTCTATTGGCACGGACTAATTTTGGTTGTGGCTCAAGTCGTGAACATGCACCGTGGGCATTAAATGAATACGGTTTTCGTACTGTAATTGCACCGAGCTATGCCGACATATTTTTTAATAACTCATTTAAAAATGGCATGTTACCAGTAATCTTGGCAGAAGATATTGTTGACCAGTTATTTAAGGAATGTGCTGCAACTGAAGGGTATCAACTGACTGTTGATTTAGAAGCGCAGGAAGTGCGTACACCATCAGGTCAAGCATTTAAATTTGAGATAGATTCGTTCCGTAAACATTGCTTATTAAATGGTTTAGATGATATTGGGTTGACCTTGCAAAATGCAGATGCAATTCGTGAATTTGAAGCTAAAGCCAGACAAGATCGTCCATGGGTTTTTCAAGAGTTAACGCAATAAATTAAGCGAATCAACAGGAGCGGTAGATTTTAAAGATAGCAATAGCATAGAGGTTCAACTCTTGTTACCATGCAGGCTTAAAGACGTTGAAAACTTTACTGTAAATAAGGTTGGGCTCTGACAATGAAGAGGACATTTCGCCATAGTGTAATGCTTGGAATATGCTCAGTCGCACTGAGTGCATGTCAAAGCACGAACACTGTTGTTGATACTTTGCGTATTAAGCAGGCGGAGACAGGAGCTACTCGAGCCAATGCCTCTATCTATTGCGCTGGCGTAAAACATTGTGAATTTGAGCGTATAAATACAACGCCAATTATGGATGCAAATAGTCATCGGGTAAGTTCCGATAGCCTTAAACAGGGAATTGTTCGCTTACAAGGCTCGGTTTTTAGTCAGCATAATGCCATGTATTTATCTGTACCAGCCGATCAATATGAATTGGTGATTCGTTTCTATCCTATTTCACCAGATCGTGCTGAAACTTTCCATGTGATTCACCAATTTAAATCGAATCAGCAATATACCTTTAAAATGTACCGCGATCGTTCCAGACATACAGGCGGAAGCTTACTTAATGTGTCTGCACCAGAACCCTTATGTGTCGCAATGCAAGAAGGGCAGCGTACCATTCGCCGTTTTTGTCGACCTTTTGATGCTGTGACAGGTTTGGGCGAGTTTGTAGAACAAAAGGTTTAATGATCCATCAGCATGTTGGCTGATACAGTAAAAATGGAAAGCAAAGATGTCTAAACAAATTTTAATTTTAGCGGGTGATGGCATTGGGCCAGAAATTGTGGCTGCTGCTGAAAAAGTATTAACCTCAGTCAATCAAAAGTTTAATTTAGGTTTAAGTTGGGAACATGGACTACTTGGTGGTTCAGCTATCGATGCACATGGAGAGCCGTATCCTGCGGTCACTTCTGAACAAGCCAAAAAAGCAGATGCGATTTTACTTGGTGCAGTGGGTGGACCTAAGTGGGATACGATTGAGCGCTCGATCCGTCCAGAGCGCGGCTTGCTTAAAATTCGTAGTGAATTAAACTTATTTGCAAATTTAAGACCCGCTATTCTTTATCCGCAACTGGCTGATGCTTCAAGCCTAAAACCAGAAATTGTTGCAGGTCTGGACATTCTAATTGTCCGTGAATTGACAGGTGGTATTTACTTTGGTCAGCCACGTGGTATCCGTGAACTGGAAAATGGCGAAAAACAAGGTTACAACACTGACGTTTATAGCGAATCTGAAATTAAACGTATTGCCAAAGTTGCTTTTGAAATGGCAGGGTTACGTGGTGGTAAGGTTTGTTCAGTCGATAAAGCCAATGTATTAGAAGTGACTGAGCTGTGGAAGCAAACCGTGACTGATTTGCAACAGGCTCATTACTCAGACATTCAGCTTTCACATATGTATGTTGATAACGCAGCAATGCAATTGGTGCGGGCACCAAAGCAATTTGATGTGATCGTTACGGGTAACTTGTTTGGTGACATTTTATCTGATGAAGCAGCGATGTTGACGGGCTCAATTGGCATGCTGCCATCTGCATCGTTAGATGAAAATGGTAAAGGCATGTATGAACCTTGTCATGGTTCTGCACCAGATATCGCTGGACAAAATATTGCGAACCCACTTGCAACCATTTTATCAGTGGCGATGATGTTGCGTTATACCTTCCGAGAAGAAGCAGCAGCAAAAGCGATTGAAGATGCTGTAGGCAGTGTATTGGATAAAGGGTTACGTACTGGCGATATTATGTCTGAAGGCATGACGAAAGTTGGTACCTCAGAAATGGGCGATGCTGTAGTCCAAGCTTTGGCTTAATCAAAATTCGTATATAAAAACGCGCAGCTTAGGCTGCGTTTTTTATTGGTTTTTAGCGCTTAAATTCCAAATCAAACTCAACAGGCTTTGCCTTGAAATTGAATAGATTCAGCGATCTGATTATTTAGATTAAAGATAATTTTGCAATTAAAATTTACATCATAAGAGTTGGCAGAATGGTTTCCCAATTGTAATGGGACAGCCGTTCCACCGACCTCAACATTACTGACCATTGGTGTTGGAATATTCATGGGGCGTAAGATTGTATAGGTAAGTTGATTCTTGGTCATATTGGGTTGATCAAGCACTTGATAGCCAAGTGCTTTGAGGTCGATCTGTTGCTGAATCTGTTGCGCAGATTGACCAATAAACTGTTGTAAATAATCTTGCAAATTTACTTTGGGCTGAGTATGTGTGGCACAGGCTTGGATGAATAAAGTAAGACCTATCACCGCATAAATTTTGTGGTTCATCATAAAAAATCCTTTTCTATTTATTCTATGATTAAAAATGATGACTCAGTGAGAGTCGAGATAATTTGAGTAAACTCGGCTGATTAAGCGATGAAAATCAAATTTAAAACAATAAAAAAGCCACATTTGGAAAGTGGCTTTTTTGCATTCACTAAACGGAATTAGCGCGCACGATAAGTAATACGACCTTTGGTCAAATCGTAAGGGGTCATTTCAACTTTAACATTGTCGCCCGTTAAAATACGAATATAGTGTTTACGCATTTTACCAGAAATATGTGCAATTACTTCGTGACCGTTTTCTAAACGTACACGGAACATCGTATTAGGAAGCGTTTCGGTGACAACGCCTTCGAACTCGATGAGTTCCTCTTTATTGGCCATAGCCTACCTGATGATCAAATTGGAAAGGCGCAAATTGTAGTCAATTTTTTATCAAAAAACAAGACCAACGCCCCAATTTGTGGAGCATGTTAAAGTGGCAAATGGGTCAAATTCAATAAAAAAAATGTGTAAAAATGACCTGAATTGAGTTGTCAGTTTGGTCAATCAGCGGTAATCTAAATTAAGTTTTTAAGTATAAATGAAGAACATACAAGGAAGGATGCCACGTGGGTCAGCTAACAGATGCATCGGTTGTATTACGATTTGGCTATCAGGCGATTCGTCGTGCAGGATTGCCAACCGAAGAAATTTTAACAAAAGCAGGTGTCGCCTTAAATCAGGTGGATACCAATACCCGCACTCCTTTAAACGCACAATATGCCTTTTGGATTGCGGCAGAAGAAGTGAGTAAAGACCCCGATATCGGTTTGCATTTGGGAGAGCATTTACCATTATATCGTGGTCAAGTCATTGAACATTTATTTATTAGTAGTGAGACATTTGGTGAAGGGTTAAAACGCGCTTTGGCTTATCAACGTTTAATTAGCGATGCTTTACATGCACGCTTAGTGGTCGATGAACATGGGTGTTACTTGACCAATGGCGAACAACCTTTTTCTGACAATATCGTCAATCGACACTTTTCAGAATGTGCTTTATCTGGAATTTTACGCTTTTTTAAATTTATTACCGAAGGTGCTTTTAAGCCTATTTTTATCGATTTTGATTTTAATCATGGGGCTGCTGAAGAAGAATACATTCGTGTTTATGGTTGTCCAGTTAGTCTTGGACAAAAAGAAACACGCTTGTACTTTGATGCCGATATTCTGGATTATCCACTTTGGCAGGCTGAACCAGAACTTTTGCAATTGCATGAGCAACTTGCGATTGAAAAGCTTCAGGAACTGGCACGTTACGATTTAGTGGGTGAGGTACGCCGTGCGATTGGTTCAACATTGGAAAGCGGTGAAACTACACTGGAAACAGTTGCAGCGCAGTTACACATTACACCGCGTCGCCTAAGAACTCAGTTGAGCGAAGCCAATACCAGTTTTCAGCAGATTTTGTCAGATTACCGTTGCCGTTTAGCCAAGAAACTACTGGCTAATACCAATGAAAGTGTTGAACGTATTGTTTATCTAACGGGTTTTTCTGAACCAAGTACTTTTTATCGAGCATTTAAACGCTGGACCAATGAAACGCCAGTAGAATATAGAAAGCGTAAGCAGCGTTCTTCTTAAGACAAAGCATCCTCAATGGATGCTTTTTTTTGAGTCAACCCCGCACTACGGAAATACCGCCGTCAACGTAAAGGGTTGAGCCTGTCATAAAACTAGATTCATCACTCACCGCAAATAAAGCAACTTGTGCAATTTCTTGAGGCTGTGCCATTCGTTTTAAAGCGTGCAAGCTCTGAATGTGTTGATAAGCTTGTTCATTATCTACAGCAGCGCGTCCCATTTCTGTATCTGTACCTCCAGGAATGAGGCAGTTACAACGAATACCCAAACGACCATATTCTGCGGCAATCACCTGAGTTAAGCCAATTAGCCCCGCTTTACTGGCAGCATAAGCCGCCATGTTTGGAAAACCTATACGATGCCCAACAAACGTCGAGGTAAATAAAATACAGCCATTTTTTGTTTAAGCATCGCATTCAACTGCATTTGTGCAGCATAAAAATTTGCTGAAAGATTAGTGTCTAAGGTGTTTTCCCACTCATTTTGGCTTATTTGGTGAGTAGGTTTTAATGCACCTAATATACCCGCATTGTTAAATGCAATATCAATACGACCAAAATGTTGTAAAGCTAGATCTAAAGCACGTTGCATGGTCGATGGATCACAAAGATCGCCAACCACAGAGAAACAATGATTGCCGTTTGCTTTAATATGTTGTTCAAGCTCTTGAAGACGTTCAGCACGCCGAGCCACATTGATGACGACTGCACCTTCGTGTGCAAAGAGTACTGCACTTTCTCGGCCTATGCCTGAGCTTGCGCCTGTAATAATGACGATTTTATTTTCAAGACGTTTCATCATGAGCCTAAATGATATTGAAAGGCTCATTTTGAAAATTTTGGGGGCATGTGATGAC
The DNA here is from genome assembly GCF_009372255.1 of Acinetobacter guerrae. GTDB lineage: Bacteria > Pseudomonadota > Gammaproteobacteria > Pseudomonadales > Moraxellaceae > Acinetobacter > Acinetobacter guerrae. The sequence goes on along the minus strand of NZ_LXGN01000004.1, from coordinate 108,696 downwards.
CCGATTCTTGCGTTAATACAAAAAATTAGGCAAATGCATCAGGCAGGTTCAGCCAATGTGGTCCAAGTGGAGGCTGAGGAAGTTCAAATTGTTCTGGATAATAAGCTTGAATAAAATATAAGCCGTGTGCTGGGGCTGTGACGCCTGCGGCCTTTCGATCCTGCGCTGCAAACATGGTATCAATATGATCTACGCCATATAGCCCCTGTCCGATTTCGAGTAAGCATCCCATGATATTACGCACCATATGATGTAAAAAACCATCTGCCTGAATATCGAGTACCAAATAACGACCATGTTCAATGAGTTGGCAATGACTGACATGACGCACTGGCTGATTGGATTGACATGCAGCTGCCCGAAAGCTTTCAAAATTATGTGTACCTTCAAATTTAGCTGCGGCTAGCTTCATTTTTTCTACATCTAGCGGCTGATAAACATGCGTCACCTGTTTATAAAGTAAAGCTGGACGATAGTTTGTGTTATACACGACGTAACGATAACGACGTGCAATGGCTTTAAAGCGCGCATGAAAATCAGAAGACATTTCCTTGATCCACTGGATCGAAATATCTTTGGGAAGTTGGCTATTTGTACCCATCATCCAGCCACGTTCAGGGCGTATCGCATTGGTATCAAAATGCGCCACCATATTGGTGGCATGCACACCCGCATCGGTACGACCTGCACCATGCAAGATAATAGGTTCATCTGCGATGGTACTTAATACACGTTCTAAAGTTTCCTGTACACTTGGAACGCCCGCTTGTTGCGTTTGCCAGCCCCGATAACGAATACCGCAAAATTCAATACCGATTGCAAAGCGCTGCATATTTAGACCTCAAAGATTAAGACAGTGTCCAGTGTTGCTCACGCAGTTCTGGCAAGTCAAATTGTAAATAGATTTGCAATGCTTTGGCATATAAATCGGCATGGCTATGGGTGCTATTGATCAATATGTTAGCAGTATTTACCCATTCACTGACTGCATAACGTTGATCCATCTGACCAAAACAGACTTGAGTGGTTAAAATACTCAGGCAGCCTTGTTGTCGAAGCTGTTGTAATAGTGCAATGATCTCTTCATCAACAGCCAAATTACCTGTCCCAAAACCTTGAAGAATTAAAAAATGGGGCGGATGTGAGAGTAAGTTTTGTAGTTGTTGCTTGAATGCACTTAAGCCAATCGGCTGTGCCATTATATTTAAAAGTGATAAATTCTGACTACGTAATATTGCTTCATCATTGACCAAATAAGAGGATGTCGCTGTGCTACAGTCTTTTTCTGCCAATATCCCAGTAAAAGCATCTAGTTCAGTGGTCTGTATTTTTAAAGCGGTTTGTGCGTGAAAAATCTGATGATGAAAAGCCAAATAACTTCCTGCAGGCAATTTTACGACCTGATCAAGCGCATAATATAAATTGTCTAATGCGTCGGTAAATTCGCGCGTATCCGTTCCTGCTTTATTAAGCAGAGGGTATTGGCTTCCTGTAATAACTAAATGACATGATTGACCCAAAAAGCGTGCCAATGTGGCGGCAGCATAACTTAAGGTGTCCGTTCCATGAATTACGACGAAATAACTATAGCCTTGTAACTGTAAGCTTTGTATTTGCTGAATTAAAACGAGCCAGTCTGGAGCAGTACAAGCACTACTGTCTTTAATGATGGGGGCAGCGAAACAATCTACATCCAGCTCAACAGGAATGATGCGTTGTAATTGGGGGGTAAATTGAGGATAGGGCATGGGTGACAGAGGTTCTCCAACACAGCCAAAGGTTCCACCCATATATATTAATGCTATTTTTTTCATAATAAAAAAGCAGTCTGAACAGACTGCTTATGGTAGAACGATCTTTTTTAAGATGCTATTCGATTTAGTAAATTTTTTGAAAGTTCACGCTGCTCTGGACTAAAAGTTGCTTGGTTCTTGGTCAATAAAATCCGTGCTGAATCATATGCACCCAGTTCGATATATTGCTTTGCTAAATCCAGATCTAATTGAGGCTCATTAATCTGACCAAGTTCAGGAAAAGATTGAACCAATGGATCATTTAAATCAAACGATGAAGATCCTTTAGAAACATCAGTATAAGTTTCTAAGACTTGTTCTGTCGTTTGCTCAACAGATGAAGCGGGCTCTAATTTTGTTTCAAAAGGTGCTGAAGTCGATTCTAATTCTAGTTGGTCAAATTTAAATTCGGGTAAAGCTTCTGCTGTATCCTCTACTTGAGTTTTAATACGTTCGTTTGTCGGTTCTAATGATGGTTGTGTTGCAAAATCAAGATTAGAAAAGTCGAGGCTAACTTTTGGTGGATCTATTTCAGTTGGAGTTGCTTTTAGAAGGTCAACATCAATATTTTTTCCAGTTTCAATATGGTTGCTTGAAACTTCTCTTGGTTCCAGTGTTAATGAAAATTCGGAAAGATCAGTCGGTTTTTCAGAAAGTGGTTCAGCAAGGTCTGTTGATTGTTCTGTTACTTTTGTAGATGAATCAAAAGAAAAATTAAATTCCAGAGGTTCAACTTCTGAAACGCTATCTTTCTCGATTTTAATACTATCGGTTGCAGTCGATTCATTGCTTTGTGCTTGCGTCTGAACTAATGCATCAAAGTCCGCATCAGTCATAGCATTCTGAGGAGTCTCAGATAATTTCTCATTGCCAACGGCTTGAAAATTGAGACTGTCTGAAGAGTAGTCTATTCCTTCTGGCTGTTTCTTTTGTTCGTATTCGCGTTTTTTAGCTTCTGCCTGCATTACAATATCTTGTAAATCCAATGCGCGCAGATGTGTGATTAACTGATCAATTGCAAATTCGTCTTTTTGCAGAATATGAATATCTAAAAGATGTAAGTATAAACCGTGCTGTGAATTATCACGGTTTAAGGCCTGATTAATCTGTGCTTCTGCGGTAGAGTAATTTCCACTTTGTATCCAAGATACAATCTTTTGATGCAACTCCTGAGATACAGGGGTGGTTTTCTTCTGCTCAGCAATAATTGTAGGCGTAACTTCTTTAGACTCGGCACGCGGACGGCTTGCAGTTCTCCCAACAGTTTTTTTGCCTTTCTTTTTCGCATTGGCTTTGTTTGCTAGGTTTTGTTCTTCCTTACCTGCTTCCCGTTTTTTTAAAACAACCGCAATAATCAATAAAATAATAAACGGAATCACATACAACATGCTTTTACCCCTTCAAGCATGAGTCATTTTATTTGACTCATTCAAATATCTATATGATGCAGATGACTTTAATGCAATGGCTTCTTGGCATTTTCTCGCTCTTTTAACTGCTGCTGTAATTGTGCCAGACGAGCATTTAAAAGCTGGATTCTTTGATCCTTTTGTCTTAAGGCCAGTTCCATTTCAGTGACGCTTTGCTGTAATTTAACGGTTTTTTGTCGTGCTGTCATAACTTTTAATGACAACTCAGCATTGCTTTGATCCTGTTTTGTGCTGTGTTTCGCGCTTCCTTGCGTAGAATCTTGTTCATTGTCTGCAACCAGATTCATTTCAGCCTGATTAAGTCGATATTTCGCACGTCCTGACGCTTGTGTAGAGCTGGCTGGTGACTTGATCTCAGCTATTTTTTGAGCGTTTGGATCTCCATGAGCAGAGAGATTTAATGCAGCGCCTTGTCTTAAACGATTAACATCACCTTGAATAAAAGCATGACTATTTTGTGCTTTAATTTGTTGCATGACCTGTGCAATAGGTTGATTGGTCTGAGTCGCAATACGGTTTGCGATACTCCATAATGATTCATTGCGCTGCACAATATGCTGATTTTCACTAGACACTTTGCTTTCTGATGTCGTTTTTTCTTTTACTTTTGCAGTGTTACTTTTCTCTGGTGTTTTTTCTGCATTTGATTGAGGTGTTTTATTGAGAGAAGAAGATTTTTTTTGTTCTTTAGCAGTTCCCTCGACTGGTTTCGAGGGTTGAACAGGTGGAGTGGACGTTGGCACCTGACTTTGAGTGGCAATTTTAGATAATCCCTCGTTTGGTTGTACAGTTTCTTTAATATTCAAATGAGCAGGCGGTGATTGATCTATCGTTTGTACTTTTGTTTCTTTCACAGGAGCGGCTATTTGTACCGAGGCTGTGGATGTTTGTAATGCGGGTGGTGGAGTTGTGTTGATATTAAGTGCTTGAGAACGATCTGCCACCAAATCTGTATTTCGAGTAGATGTTGCAACGGTTGAGTTGGTATTTATGCCTGAATAACGTGTACTTTCAGGTAAATTCAACGCAATATCTTTTTCACTTACAATAAATTTGGGAGTAAGTGGTTTTTCATTGGCTGTTTGTAGCGCAGGCACAGCTTTACGATTAATTGATTGTTTAATGTGCTGTAATCGTGTGCCATTGCCTTCCTGAATTTTAAGTACAATATCCAGCTCAGGTTGGGTAAATGGGCGCGAGGAAGTAATCACAATTACGCCAGTGCCTTGCCCATTACGTCTTGCAAAAAAATTCAGTTGTGCAGACGGTTGATGAGAAATTCCTAAACCCATCAAATCTTCAGGCGTTGCTAAACCCACCTGCAAATTAGAGGATACATTGGCCTGACTGAAATTCATTTCAGCATAGAGCAAATCCCCAGGAGCAGACATGACTTGTAGAGGTTCAAGCGTTATCGCATGTAAGGTCTGCGTCGCAAGAATAGTTAGAATCGCAATTTTTAATTTGTTATAGACAGTCATCTCGTTCCATGAAGCAAGAGCAAAGCGGTCACGCTATACAATACCCAGATGTTACCCGAATGTAAAACTTTTACAGAAGAAGTACATAAAAATAGCCGATCATTAGATCGGCTATTGGATTTAAATATTGGGTTTAAGCGTTTTTGTATTCAATCAAAATACGTAACATACGGCGTAAAGGTTCAGCGGCACCCCAAAGAAGTTGGTCACCTACCGTAAATGCGCCTAAATATTCTTTGCCCATATTTAGTTTGCGTAAACGACCCACTGGAACTGAAAGTGTCCCTGTCACTGCAACAGGGGTCAAATCAGTCATTGAAGCTTCACGTGTGTTCGGCACGACTTTTGCCCATTCATTTGATTGACGAATCATATCTTCGATTTCATCTAAAGGAACGTCTTTTCGAAGCTTAATCGTGAGTGCCTGTGAATGGCAACGCATTGCACCAATACGCACACAGTGACCATCAATTGGAATGATCTGCGAATTACCTAAAATTTTGTTGGTTTCCGCCTGACCTTTCCATTCTTCTTTGGATTGACCATTTTCAAGCTGTTTGTCGATATAAGGAATTAAAGAGCCTGCAAGTGGTACACCGAAGTTGGCTTTAGGGAAGCCTTCGCCACGTTGTAAGTCGGCAACACGGCTATCAATATCCAGAATGGCTGATTTAGGATCATCCAGCAATTCTTTGGTATTGTTATATAAATAGCCCATACCCGTGAGCAATTCACGCATGTTTTGTGCGCCCGCACCAGATGCAGCTTGATACGTCATTGCACTCATCCATTCCACTAAATTGTTTTGGAAGAGTGAACCCAAGCCCATCAGCATAAGAGAAACCGTACAGTTCCCGCCGACAAATGTTTTAGTGCCTTTGACTAAGCCATCTTTAATAACTTGAGCATTAACGGGATCAAGTACGATAATCGCATCGTCAGCCATACGTAATGTCGATGCTGCATCAATCCAGTAGCCATTCCAACCTTCTGCTTTGAGTTTTGGAAAAACCTCAGAGGTATAGTCACCACCCTGACAGGTAATAATGACATCCATTTGCTTCAGACTCTTAATGTCTGTCGCATCCATAAGTGCTGGGGCAGTTTTACCACCAAATGAAGGGGCTTCACCACCTGCATTACTGGTAGAAAAGTAAAATGGCTCAAAATGAGCAAAATCATTTTCTTCAACCATACGTTGCATAAGGACGGAACCAACCATCCCGCGCCAACCGACCAGACCTACTTTCATGTCATTTTGCCTCGGTGCGTTAAAAAATGTAAAAAGGGGCTTGAGTGTATCAAAAGCGACCACAACTGCAAGTATTATCCAATTAAAACATTCTGTTTATTGTGTGTAAATTTATGAATGTGCTACATAAGAACAAGAAAATCGAAATAATTGATAAAACCCATGCTGGAGTCAGTCATTGATACTATTTATTGAAGTGTGTGCCTTACTCGTCATTTGGTTAAGTTTCTGGTCGCTTATCCCACGAGATGAATGGTGGATTCGTGGTGCAGACTTTCCACGACTGCAAATTTTAGCTGTGGGTCTGGTGGCATTATTGTTTTTATTATTTTTGAATGCGCCGTGGAATCTTACGCGTGAATTAATTTTATTGGGTCTAATTGCTGCGATAGCCTATCAGTTAAAAATGGTGTTGCCTTATACCTTTATCTGGAAAAAACAGGTGAAGCAGGTCAAAGCACAACAACTTAATCCCGATCAGCAAATCTCGTTGTTAGTGTCTAATGTTTTAACGCCTAATGATCAGTATCATTTATTGATTGAACAGATTCAAAAGTTAAAACCAGATTTGGTTTTGACTTTGGAGACCGATCAAACATGGCAAAATGAACTCAGCGTGATTGAAGCGGATTATCCTTACCGAGTTCCTGTACCGCTAGATAATTTATATGGCATGCATTTATATAGTCGATTGCAACTCAAGGATACCGAAGTCAAGTTTATCTTAAGCGATGAAATTCCATCAATTCATACCACGGTGATTTTACCAAGTGGTTTGGCAGTTCAGCTTTATTGTTTGCACCCAAAACCACCAAGTCCAACCGAAGCGAAAGATTCGACCTTACGTGATGCAGAGTTATTAATGGTGGGTGATCAAATCAAAGATCTTGATGAAAGCTGTATTGTGATGGGCGATCTTAACGATGTAGCATGGTCACGAACCACACGTCTGTTTCAGCGAATTAGTGGTTTGCTCGATCCACGAGTAGGGCGTCACTTTATTAATACTTTTCATGCCAATTATCCTTTGTTGCGTTGGTCTTTGGATCATATTTTTCATAGCACAGACTTTGCTTTAGTTAAAATGAATCGATTACCGAATATTGGGTCAGATCACTTTCCTGTGTATGTGGTGTTGCAAACAGGGCGGATCTTTGAACAGATACAAGAGGAATTGCCAGAAACTCAGGATGATCATGAGGAAGCTCAGGAAGCGATTCAAGAGGGCATTAGCAAGGCAGAAAAAGAACAAAAAACGGTGACTGATGATATCGCACAAGCCTATAAAATCTAAATTTTGATGTAAGCAATTGCTTACATTAAATGTGGTCTTGAACGAATAGCCAGTCAAGTTCCCAGAAGGTATTCTATCTTCATTGGCACAGGAACTGGGAACGGAATATCCCCACTATGGAAGACTAAGCCGAAGGATGAACATCAAGGACTTGATGACGCTAGGGAAGCAACTTTTACAATAACAAAAATTACTGAAAGCACAACCTCATTTGCCCGAGTTTTGCAGGATGCAGAACTCGGGTTATGATTTTTTAAGGCTTAAAATATACTTATTTGTCTATGTACGATTCAAAATTTCAAGAATTTAAAATTTATATTGTTCATTTCACTCACTTGGCACGTGATGCCTTGCATATCTATGCTGGTTTGCTGGTATTTCTTTGTGTCGCTTTTTTAGATAAGCGCCAATTGAAATCAGTTTGGGCATTGGTTGCCGTAATGTTTATTGCAATGGGTGCAGAATTGCTCGATGCCAGAGATGATTTTATCAACTATGGGTACTGGCGTTTTGATGCAAGTTTGCATGATCTTCTTAATACGATATTTTGGCCTTTGGTATTATGGCTCATCGCAAAATTTAAAATTTTGAAATAGAAAAATCTGAGATCATTTATGAAGGTATTTGCCTGTTCTTTGTTCATTCATTTGTTTTTTTATCGCAGTATTGGTTTCTAAATAAACAAGTTTTGATTAATAAAACTACAAGATAGGTCTTTTATTTGAATTATTATTTTGGTTTTGATGTATTTTTAAACAATTAATGTTGCTTAAATGTTTAAAAAATATAGATATATTTTTAATCAAGCAGGCTTTGTCTGACTTTATGTTGGTTTAGTATTGTTAAATAATAAAATCTCTCTAGAATGTGCCGCTTATTTATCGCTCGTTGTCCGTAGAAACCCAAATCTTGAGCTGATGGGTCAAGGGCTAGACCTCATCTCGGATCGAAAAGGAATTTTACGAACGTATTGTTTGTTATAGAGCGCATCTACTCTCCTGTTCTTATATCGTGCTTTTTGAGCATAAAGGATTGTCTTATGAAGAACTTTAAAATTAGCCTTGCATGGCAAATTTTAATTGCTTTGATCCTTGGTGTGGTTGTCGGGGCTATTTTACACAACCAACCTGAAATAAAAGACGCCGCGGTTAATAATGTTTTGAAGCCTTTGGGTCAGATTTTTATTAGCTTGATCAAAATGATCGTTATTCCAATCGTTTTTTCTACGCTTATTTTGGGTATTGCTGGTGTCGGTACCACAAAAAGTCTGGGAAGACTTGGTTTTAAAACAATTTTGTATTTTGAAATAATCACCACGATTGCCATTATCGTTGGTTTAGTCGCAGCAAATATTTTCCAGCCAGGTGCTGGTGTAGATATGTCAGCTTTGGTGAAAACAGATATTTCTCAATATCAGCATACCACTCAAGAAGTTGAATCGCATTCTCATGGCATTATCCAGACGATTTTATCGTTAATTCCAACGAATATTATTAGTTCTATGGCACATGGTGAAATGCTGCCTGTGATTTTCTTTGCGGTATTGTTCGGTATTGGTTTGTCATCATTACCAACCACGACCAAAGAGCCTTTGTTGCATGTATTCCATGCGGTCTCTGAAACCATGTTCCGTGTGACGCATATTATTATGAAATATGCGCCAATCGGGGTGTTTGGTCTCATTGCTGTCACGGTAGCGAATTTCGGTTTTACATCTCTTATTCCTTTGGCTAAGCTGGTTGTTCTGGTGTATGCCACTATTTTCTTTTTTGCTTTTGTCGTATTAGGTATTACTGCAAAATTATGCGGTATTAATATCTTAACTTTGATGAGAATTCTCAAAGATGAATTGATTCTGGCTTATTCAACCGCCAGTTCAGAAACTGTTTTGCCGCGTATTATGCAAAAGATGGAAGCTTATGGCGCTCCGAAAGCGATTACCAGTTTCGTGATTCCGACAGGTTATTCATTTAATCTGGATGGTTCAACGTTGTATCAGAGTATTGCTGCCATCTTTATCGCTCAGTTGTATGGGATTGATCTGTCTTTATATCAACAGGTGATTTTAGTTATTACCCTAATGATTACCTCTAAAGGGATTGCAGGGGTACCTGGTGTTTCTTTTGTCGTGTTATTGGCAACGCTAGGCAGTGTAGGCATTCCACTTGAAGGCTTAGCATTTATTGCGGGTGTTGACCGTATTTTAGATATGGCACGTACTGCACTGAACGTAGTGGGTAATGCACTGGCCGTTTTGGTGATTAGTAAGTGGGAAAAAGTCTACGATGTAGATAAAGCTAAAGCTTATGAAGCCAGTTTAAATCAGCCAGAAGCAAGTTAATCGTTGCATGAATGAATAAAGACCTCATGTTGAGGTCTTTATTTTTTGCATCAAGAAATAAAAATCAGTTTTAATTGGCTTTTTTTAACTCAGGTGTATTGATAGGTGCTTGGCGAGGCTGTGCATATTGTTGCCATGCGTATGCGATTTTAAATAAAGTAGGTTCTGCAAATTCTCGTCCTAAAATTTCCATCCCCACAGGAACTCGTGGAAGATTTGAAGCCGTAGTGACCATACCCGCAGGTAAGTTCATTGCAGGAAACCCTGAAAATGGACTCAGACGGTTATTGGTACCAGTTGTCGGGCTGCCACCTAATACAGACGGTAAACCTTGAATGGTTGGATAGAGCAATACATCATACGCAGCACCTTTGGAAACGCCATCCAATGTTTTGTTATCAAGTGCGTTATTGAGTCGAGTACGCACAAAATTAGGACGCTCTTCAGTATTTTTCTTATATTCTGCTTTAACACTTTCAGCACTTAGATCAATATTATAGGCATTAAAATTACTACGTGCTTCGCCACTTGCCAGAACTTCATCATAGCTTAGATAATGATGATCCTGAATATTTGACCAAGACTGCAAATATTTGGTCAGACTGGTTTTAAACTCAAATGCTGAGACACTTCGATAATTAGTCATGATTGCATTTAGATCTTCAATCGTTACATCATCGACAGTGGCTCCAGCAGCTTTAAGCTGGGCGATTGCATTATCAATGGTGTTATTCACTAATTGAGTTTCAGTGCTGTTGCTAGCGTCAAATAATGCACGAACTACTCCAATATGGGCTCCTTTTAAAGCATCTTTGTTGAGTCCTGTTAGATAACTGGTCGGGGTATTGGTCATGGTCTGGTAGGCGATACTTCCATTTACAGCAGGCGCATTTATATCAAATGAAGCGCGTTGATTTGCAAATGGACTGGAATCATAGCCAATCATTTGATCCATCAGGATGGCACAATCCTGTATGGCTCTACACATTGGGCCTGCTGTATCCTGAAAGGGTGCTAATGGGATAATGCCACTCTGACTGACTAAACGCAGACTTGGTCGCAGGCCAAATAGGCCCTCAACAGAAGAAGGAACACGAACTGATCCACCTGTGTCAGTACCAATGCCGACCTGCGCAAAGCTGGCTGAAATGGATGCTCCTGTTCCTGATGATGAGCCACCTGGACCTTTGCTGAGATCATAGGCATTTTTGACCTGACCGCCACGAGGGTGTGTACCGTTACCTTGAAAGCCGAAGGCAAATTCATCCAGATTGGCCTTACCGATAATAATACCGCCAGCATCACGAATTTTCTTGATGACATAGGCATCTTGCAACGGTTGGCTGTACATTAATGCTTTAGAACCTGCACTGGTTGGCATATCAAACGTATCGATATTGTCTTTAGGCAAAACTGTAACGCAATGCATTGGCCCAATCAGTTTTCCGTTTTGTTTAAAATAGGCATCCAGTTTATCTGCTTCGTTCAATGCAGTTTCACTGATGGTGATAACGCTATTTAAAGTCGGCCCTTGTTTATCGTAGGCATTGATGCGATCAATATAGCCCTGTACAACTTGATGACAGGTCATCCCTCCAGTTTTGATTGAATTTTGCATTTGTTCAATCGTGCCTTCCACAAACTGATAAGGCTGAGGTGTAACATGACTATTGGTTTGGGAGTTATCGTCGTCATCATTACAGCCTGATATGAAACCAGTAAGGATGAGGAGAGGTAAGCTGAACCGTTTTAATAAATATGAATGTTGCATCATAATTGTTGCCCCGAATTAAATCAATGATTTACGTCAAGGGCTTTAATGCAATATAAATGCCAACAATTTAAATAGATTATTTTCCTTTATTTAAATAGCTCACTTAAGATGGGGTGTTTAAATTCTATTTTCTGAAAGCACACGCTGATACAACTTAATTGTCTCGTTGCACATCTCATCTAGACTAAAGTGTGTTACAGGATCAACATGCTGTGGTTGATCAATATGATGTTTAACTGCGCTAAACAGAGCTTCGCGGTCATCGACATCAATAAGACCTTGTGGATAGAGACTCGATAAAATCTCAGCAACACCGCCTCGATTCCAACCAATCACAGGCGTTCCAACTGATAACGCTTCTAGCGCAGTTCGCCCAAAAGTTTCAGCCTGATTGGATAAAGAGAGCACAATATCACTCAACGCGAGCCACTCACGAATTTCTGAAGTGTGCCCTACAAAAGTGATTTTATCGCGTAGACCACGATTTTGAATGGTCGCTTCGAGTTCATCTAGATAGGCTGCTTTTTTTGGATCTGCACCGCCTACAACAATCGCATGTATATCTGGATAATCTGGTTGTAATTGTTCAATTAGGTCTATCAGGGTTTCATGACCTTTGAGACGAGTAATTCGTCCAGGCAAACAAATTAAAAATTTATTTTCCAGTTGTGGAAATAACGTGTATTGATGGTTGATCCATTGAGCAGAAGGTTGATAACCATGTGGAAATGCTTTTGGATCGATGCCGCGATAAATTCGAATAATGTCTTCTGGAGGGCAGTTTTTATAATGATCTGTAATGTATTTCACGACACTGTCAGAAACGGCAATGACTTTTTCAGCTTGAGTCATGATTGCACTATAACGATTGACTGAATAAAAACCGTGTACAGTACTGATCAGATGTGGGCGACGCTGTGCAGGAATGCCACGTAACGCAAAATGCGTTAACCATGCTGGTACGCGGGAACGAACATGGACAATATCGGGTTGGTGTTGTTCAATGAGTTTACGCAAAGGTCGAATTTGCCATAGGCTAGACAATGATTTTTTATGGATTGGGAGAGATATATGGCTAGAGCCTTCGGCTTCCAATTGTGGAACTAAACGTCCGCCATTGGACACGACCAATGATTGATGACCTTGTTTAACCAAAGCATGTGCAATTTCAACTGTTCCGCGTTCAACGCCACCACTATTTAGTTCGGGAAGAAGCTGCATCACTTTCATGCTCGGATCTCAACTCTTTTTAATTCTGAATATTAATAAATTTTCTCGTATCCATCTGGACGAGTTTTAAAGCGGCGATGAAACCACATATATTGTGATGGCGCAATACGAAGCTGATTTTCAATGATTTTATTGACACGTGTTGCATCATCAATTTCATTATCACTTGGCATGTTTTCGACGGCTGCTTCAATTAAAACATGGTACTTGGGATTGCGAATATCTCCATGACGATAAAAATATAAAGGAATTGCTGCCGCTTTGGATATTTTTAGTAATCGACGATGAGCGGTTACAGTTGCAGCAGGCACACCAAAAAAAGGAGCCATTACGCCTTGTTTTAAACCAAAATCCTGATCGGGGCTATACCAGATTGCATCATGATCTTTAAGTTTACGAATTAAACCACGCATATCATCATGATCAATCTGATGTTTATAAATCGTAGCACGACAGCGGTAAATCAGCATATCCAATAATGGATTGTTTTGTGGTCGATACACGACATCAGGCTCAAAATACTGCGAACAAATATAACCGCCTGCATCCAACAAAGTGCTATGAGTGCCCAGCAATAAAACGCCCTGACCATTGGCTTGTGCATGGGTGAGATGTTCAAGACCTTCAATACTGGAACGGCCTTTAAACCATTGCGGTGAATACCATGCATTGAGTGTTTCAAACACGCCTAACATCATGTCGATAAACACTTGTCTGGCATGCTGTTCAACTTCTGCTTTAGACCATTCGGGAAAACAGACTTCCAGATTGCGAATGGTGGTCTTACGTCTGGATTTCAAATATGTCCATGCCAAATGCCCCATACCCTGAGCCAGACGCCATTGAATTGACCATGGTAAAATGGCAAGCAGCATGAGAAAAACAATTCCCACCCAGATGCCCCAATACTTGGGCAATAGAAAAGACCACTGAAATTCACCGGGAATATAGGATTGTTGCTGGCTCATGCTTGTTTTAGAATCAAAAATAATGACCTGATGTATCAGCAGTGTAACATGAACTGATTTTTAACTTGTAGTGTTGAAATGGGGATCAAGTGAATTGAAACTCGGAAATGTTGAGCAAAATTAGAATTTAATCACTAGACAATGAGATTTTAAATCCATTGTCACGTATTAAGTAAAAAGTTGATTTATATGAAAATTAGTATTTCTGTTGAAGTGAAAGCTTCGTTAGAAGTGGTCTGGCAAGCGTTTAATGATCCAGAAGACATTATTCAATGGGATTCTTCCGAAGAGTGGTATACCGCTAAAGCTTGTAATGATTTACGTGTTGGTGGGCAACTTAAATTAGAAATTGTTAATCGGCAGGATCAGACTGTAATGAATTTTACAGCAAGGTATACGCATGTCGATGAACAGAAACGCATTGAGTGGATCGATGAAGAGCATCGTAACGTATGGGTTGAATTTGTCCAGAAAGGTGCTGTAGTGCAAATGAATCAAACGTTTGACGCTGATCCAGATCTACCCGAGCAAGAACAGCGTATTGATTGGCTGAGTGTGTTGGAACGATTTGCACATTATGTCGAAAAAAGTAAATACTTTTAAAGCCGTAATGAGGCCTGACGATCGTTCATGATAGTCAGGCGCAGCTCAAATGTCGGAGTTTAAATCATTAGGAATCTATAGCCCTTTGGTTAAGTTTTCCAGTGCATCCCAACGTTCCAGTTTTTCAAGTAGTTGCTCCTCAATTTCCGATAACCGTTGACTGGCTTGAGTTGCAGCCGCTGCATCTTTCACAAACCATGAACCGTCAGCCAGTTTATTAGAAAGTTCAGATTGTTCAGTTTCCAAATTTTCAATTTCGGCAGGCAATTGTTCAAGTTCACGTTGATCTTTAAAACTCAATTTGACTTTCTTGGCAGGAGCAACAGCTTTGTTAGCTTCAGCTTTGCTCTGCGCTTTTTTTACATCTGACTTTTGATCAACTACGGTTTGATTCGGGCGTTGCAACAGATAATCCTGATATCCACCGACATACTCTTCGATACCACCTTTGCCATCAAACACCCATGTCGAGGTCACGACATTGTCCATAAATGCACGGTCATGGCTGATCAGCAGTAACGTCCCTTTATAATCTGCCAACATTTCTTCAAGTAACTCTAAAGTCACCATATCAAGATCATTGGTCGGTTCGTCCATGACGATTAGATTAGAAGGTTTAAGCAATAGTTTCGCCAATAGCACACGATTGCGCTCACCGCCCGATAAGGCTTTTACTGGGGTACGTGCACGCTCAGGTGAAAATAGAAAATCCTGTAAATAACTATAAATATGACGGCGTTGACCATTTACATCGACAAAGTCTGAACCTTCAGACACGTTTGCCATTACTGATTTTTCCAAATCAAGCTGATTGCGCAATTGATCAAAATACGCCACATCAAGCTGAGTTCCTGTTTTTACCGTGCCTTCATGTGGAATTTCACCTAAAATCGCTTTAATCAATGTTGTCTTACCAACACCATTGTCACCGACTAAACCAATCCGATCACCACGCATTACCATAGCTGAGAAATCTTGAATAAGTGGTTTAGCATCGTAACTGACACTTAAGTTTTCAATATCAAATACCAGTTTGCCGGAACGCTGAGCATCCTGAACACCCATGTTGACTTTACCTTGCTGAAAGCGACGTGCTTTAGATTCTTCACGTAAAGCTTTTAACGCCCGAACACGTCCTTCATTACGGGTACGACGCGCTTTAATGCCCTGACGAATCCATGCTTCTTCTTCGGCCAGTTTCTTTTCGAACAAGGCATTTTGTTTTTCTTCAGCTTCAAGCTGTTGTGCTTTTAAATCCAGATAACGTGAATAGTTGCCTTCATAACTACGCAAGATGCCACGATCAAGCTCCACAATACGCGTTGCCAGACGATCAACAAATGAACGGTCATGCGAGATAAATAACAAGGTTAAATTATTTTGTTCCAATAAGAATTTTTCTAACCATTCGATACTTTCAACATCCAGATGGTTGGTAGGTTCGTCAAGAAGCAAAATGTCAGGCTGCGTCAATAATGCACGTGCGAGTAATACACGACGTTTACGACCCCCAGATAAATCGGCAAGATCCGCATGGGGATCAAGTCCCATTTTGCCTAAAATCGTATTGACTTTATTTTCGAGCGCCCAGCCATCTAATTGATCCAATTTATGTTGCAAATGTCCCATGCGGTCGCAAGCTTCCATATCACCCAATACACAGGCATCACTTGCTTCGTGATATTCTTTTAGCACGGTTGCTGCTTCACCAGCACCATCCGCAACAATATCAGCGACCTTACCAGAATCCATTGGAACATCTTGTGCCAACATCGAAACGGTTAAGCCATTTTGAATAGAAACTTCGCCACGATCGGGCAATAAACTTCCCTCAATGAGCTTAAGTAAAGTAGACTTGCCTTCGCCATTACGACCGATCAAACACACTCGTTCGCCACGCTCCAATACAAAGTTCGCGCCGTCGAGGAGGGCGGGTCCACCAAATGCCAGTTGGACATCCCTTAAAGTAATATAGGCCATAATGTTTTCCAAAATCCCAAATGAGGAGAGTTAAATGACTAAACCAACAGATTATGATGATCATGCGTCATTTTCCGCACCCATTGAAGATTTGCAAGTACGAATTGCATTTTTAGATGATTTAGTTGAACAGCTAAATATTCAATTGGCCCTTCAATCAAGGGAAATCATTGATTTAAAAAAACAAATGCAACTCTTGTATCAACGGGTTGAAGCCACTGATTTATCCGATGGAATTGCACCGTTTGATCCTTTAAGTAACAAACCGCCGCATTACTGAGAAGACAAAATGTAATCTGAATGTTGGTAACATGATTTAAACTGCTTATGCATTTACACTGTTATCGGTTACGCTGGCAAAGGATTTGCGCAATGTTGTCATTCAAACATTAGGTCAAAATGGATCATGAACTTAAAAAACCTTGAAGCATTTTATTGGGTGGTGACTTTAAAAAGCTTTAACAAAGCGGCGACCAAGCTTCAAACGACGCAACCCGCAATTTCGCAAAAAATTACTGCGATTGAAAATGACCTTGGTTTTAAGGTGCTTGATCGTAGTTCTCGTCAAATCAAAGCCACACATAAAGGAATGACCTTATTCAAATATGCTGAAAAATTTATGCGGCTTGAAACCGATCTGGTTGCTGAACTTACTGAAAGCCAATATTTAACGGGCACAATTCGTTTAGGTGTTTCTGAAACCATTGTGCATACATGGTTAGTGGAATATATGGAACAAGTCCAAAAAGAGTTTCCCAAAGTTTCTATTGAAATTGTGGTGAGCCTGACTCCAGATCTGCAAGAGGGTGTACGGGTCGGTGATTTAGATATGGCTTTTTTACTGGGACCGACTTTGCCTTTTGAATGTATTGAACGTTCGCTTTGTGATTTTGAGTTGAGTTTTTTGGCATCACCATCCTTTAAAGGAGGCATCGGGCAAATGTCATTTCGAACCTTGATGTCTCATACCATTTTGACTTATCCACGAATCACGTATCCTTATAAAGAACTGAAAGCTAAAATGAAAGAACAAGGAATAGATGAGCCACTCTCAATCACCAGTTATTCATTGGTGACGTTATTACGTTTGGCAGAGCAGGGTTTAGGCATTGCTGTTGTACCAACCCTGACCGCTTTAAAAGAAATTTTAGATGGTCGTTTGGAAATCTTAAATACCCCTATACAACTTAAAACTTTCCACTTCACTGCAATTTATACACAGGGAAATGATACTGCTTTAAAGGAAAAGCTGACAGATTTAGCAGTTTTGACCTCAGAAAAAGCGATGAAAAAGTTAAATGATAAAATTAAAATTTAAGTAATTATTGCTGTTGTACTTTATTTTTTACTCATAATTTGATCTTTAAAATTTCCAAAATTGTCACATTATTGATAATCAGAACTTATCAAAAGTCATAAAGAATCGTTATTAAAATAATTTTGTTAAAATAAAATTCAATAAATACAGTTTCTTGGGTTTAATTTTCCCGTCTTAAAGCATGATTGTTCTGGTTCATTTCCTATGTTTTTATCTCAAATATAGATTTAGCACTTCACAGTCAAAAAAATCTTCAGGATTTAAAGGATAAAAGAATTTCATATTTTCAGAAAAATTGATGTTCTTTGTTTAACTTGAAATAGCGTTGATTAAACTCAAATGGATGAGGAACGCATACATGTCTTTATTGAAATCTTCTTTCTTATCTGAGCGCCAATGGGCGATTGTTGCATCGATATTTATGATGGCAACATCGGCAATGGGGCCAGGTTTTCTTACACAAACTGCTGTATTCACAGTGAAATTAGGTGCTGCATTTGGTTTCGCAATCTTGATTTCAATCATTATTGATTTTGTCGTACAGCAAAATATTTGGCGTGTAGTGACCTTAACTCAAATGCGAGCCTCAGATATTGCCAACAAAGCTTTACCTGGCAGTGGTTATTTGCTTGCATTTTTGGTCATCCTTGGGGGCTTCTTCTTCAGTATTGGAAATATCGCGGGTGCGGCACTCGGTTTAAATGCCTTATTTGGTTTAGATACCAAAGTTGGTGGTGTACTTAGTGGTGCATTGGCTATCCTTATTTTTGCTTCCAGAAAAGCCACATTGGTGATGGACAAAAGTATGATTGTTTTGGGTTTGCTCAAAATTGTTCTGATTGTCATTGTCGCCTTTATTGTAATGCCGCCGGTGGGACAAGCAGTTCAACAAACTTTTGCGCCAGACCAGATTGATTTTGCAATTATTACCACGATAGTCGGTGGAACGGTTGGAGGTTATATCTGTTATGCAGGCGCGCATCGCTTATTAGATAAAGGTGCTGTTGGTCCAGAAAATATTGATGAAGTTGCAAAAGCAGCAACCAAAGGGATCGTGGTCGTCGGGATCATGCGCTATGTTTTGTTCTTGGCATTTTTAGGGGTGGTGGTGAGTGGTGCAACAATTGACTTGGCCAGCCATGATGCCAATCCTGCAGCTCAAGCATTTCAATATGCGGCAGGTACTTTTGGATTTAAACTGTTTGGTTTGATTTTTTGGGCAGCTGGAATCAGTAGTACCATTGGTGCAGCCTATACATCAGTTTCATTTATTTCTGCATTTAAAAAGAATCTCAGTGCGAAACAAACCAACTATATCACCATCAGCTTTATTTCTTTGGCATTACTGTTATATGTGATTTTAGGTGCAACACCTGCTGGATTGCTCATTTTTGTTGGTGGTTTTAATGGTCTGGTTTTACCAATTGGTTTAACGATTTTTGTCTATGTCGCTGCATGCCGTAAAGATCTTATGGGTCATTATAACTATCCAAAATGGTTATTGATTTTGGGTGTTTTAACTTGCTTGTTGACATGGTGGATGGGATATATGTCATTTACAACGGTATTTAATTATCTCACCAAACTGTAATCAATCTAACACTCAATTGAAAAGGAATGACGCTGATGTTTGTCGATTTAAATAGTGACTTGGGTGAAAGTTTCGGCTCATGGAAAATGGGGCATGATGAACAGATTTTACCTGTAGTGAGCAGCGCCAATATTGCTTGCGGTTTTCATGCAGGTGATCCTTTAGGAATATTAAAAACATTAAAGCAGGCTGTACAGTTAAATGTCTGTATAGGCGCTCATGTCGCTTATCCTGATTTAGTGGGTTTTGGTCGTCGCAATATGGATTTGTCTCGAGATGAGTTAATTGCCGATGTACTTTACCAAATTTCAGCATTGGATGGTCTTGCAAAAGTTGCTGGTTCAAAAGTGCAATATGTTAAACCGCATGGCGCACTTTATAACACGATTGCTAAAGATGCCGTTCAGGCTGAAGCCGTTATTGCAGCCCTAAAAATGTATAACCCAGCGTTGGTATTGGTTGCTTTAGCAGGTTCAAATCTGGTCGAGCAGGCGCGTCAAGCGGGTTTAACCGTGGTTTCTGAAGCATTTGCTGATCGTGCCTATAACCGAGACGGCTCTTTGGTTTCACGTCGTTTGCACGGTGCAGTGTTGCATGATGCTGATTTGGTAGCGAAACGTGTGGTTTCTATGCTGAAACATGGTGGAGTTGAATCCATTGATGGTGTATTTACCCCAATTCAAGCCGATACGATTTGCTTACATGGCGACACTGCGGGCGCTTTAGAAATGTCTGCTGCGATTAAAGCTGAACTGTTAAAAAATGATATTCAGATTCGTTCATTTTGTGCATAAAGGAAGATACACATGTTCAAAAATATCAAAGTTGACCCAGCGCAATTAAAAGCGACGCGACAAGCAAGACAACAAATTCGTGCAGGTTTTGATCGACCTACGGCTGGTATGGCACCGGGGATGACCCAAGTGAATATGATTTCTGTACCAAAAGATTGGGCATATGATTTTTTACTATATGCTCACCGGAATCCTCAAAGTTGTCCTGTTCTCGATGTTTTAGAAGAAGGCATTTATGCCACAAAACTGGCATCGGATGCAGATATTCGAACCGATTTTCCACGCTATCGAATTTGGAAAGATGGCGAAATGGTCGATGAAGTGACTGATGCGAGTGATATCTACAATGCTCATCCTGATTTGGTGACATTTTTAATTGGTTGTAGTTTTTCTTTTGAAACAGCATTGCAAGATGCAGGTATTGAAGTACGTCACATTCATGACAAAACCAATGTGCCGATGTATTTGAGCAACATTCGTTGTACACCCGCAGGACGTATCTCTGGAAATATGGTGGTTTCAATGCGCCCAATTCCTGCTGATCAGATTGCCGAAGCAGTAAAAATCACTGCACGCATGCCAAGTGTACATGGTGCGCCTGTACATATTGGTCATCCTGAAAGTTTAGGGATCCAAGATGTTAATCAACCTGATTTTGGTGAAGCATCTCGTATTGAACAGGGCGAGATTCCTGTGTTTTGGGCATGTGGTGTGACACCTCAAGCTGCTGTAATGAACTCAAAAATTCCATTTGCAATTAGTCATGCACCGGGTCACATGTTGATTACCGACATTCCAGATCGTGTCTGGATGGGTTAAAAAAGAAAGGATCAGTAAATGCGATTTTTATCAGTAAATTCTGATAGTTTCTTGATTGAACTTGCTAGTTTGCAAGAAACTTTGGCGTTATACAACAAATTGCAAAATTTACACTTGAATGGAATCAAAGATTTAATTCCTGCGGCAAAGACGATTTTAGTCTTTTTTGATGAGATCAATACTGACTTTAAAACGCTATCGACTTTGATTGGGACTTTAAATATAGATTTAGATATTCAAAGACATGGTCATCAAGTGATTATTCCCATTCGCTATGATGGTGAAGATTTGGCACAAGTGGCGGAGCTACAGGGCTTGTCAGTTGCAGATTTAATTCGTACTCATCATCAAAGTGCGTGGGATGTTGCATTTATTGGTTTTGCTCCTGGTTTTGCCTATATGAATAGTCCTGACCAGCCGTTTACGGATATTCCGCGTTTAAAAACGCCCCGTAAAAAAATTCCATCAGGCTCTCTAGGTTTAGCAGGTCAATATTCAGGCATTTATCCAAAGGATAGTCCTGGTGGTTGGCAATTAATTGGTACAACAACTGAGAAAATGTGGGATTTGGAGCGATCGAATCCTGCACTTTTAAGACCGGGAATGACTGTACATTTTGAAGATGTGACACATCATCCAGTATCTGTAAATGTGCCAAAACAGATTATCTCGGTACAAAACACGGGCTCAAAACAACCATTATTTAAAATCATGTCATCTGGATTGCAAACTACAATTCAAGATGAAGGACGCTTTCAACAGACCGATATTGGTGTGGGGACAGCAGGTGCAATGGATATTGATTCAATGCACAGTGTCAATCGGATTGTCGGTAATCCAACTGAAACGCCAATCATTGAGATTTTAAATGGTGGCTTGAAAGCAAAAATGCAACATTCAGCAGTAATTGCTGTGACTGGGGCAATTTCAAATATTCATGTGAAATTTGCAGATGGTCAAAGCGCTGATTTTGAGTGTTATCAGCCCATTGCATTAGATTGTGGCGATGAGTTTCACATACAAACCCCTCGTGCTGGATTGCGAAATTATCTCACGGTTCGTGGTGGTTTTGACATTCAGCCTGTTTTAAATAGCTGTTCTTTTGACAGTTTGGCAATTCTTGGCCCACAGCCCTTAAAAGTGGGAGATGTGCTTTATCTGGGGCAAGTTATCCCATCCAATATCACGATCAATGACGTGCCAAAAGCTCATCTCCCTCAACTTGGCGACACGGTTGAGCTAGATATTGTGATGGGACCCCGTACTGCTTGGTTCGATTCAGACAGTATTGAAAAGCTATGTAATCAATCATGGTTAGTGACCCATGAAAGTAACCGTGTGGGTTTGCGGTTGTTGGGTAGAGAACCGCTGAACCGTAAAGTGTCGCATGAGCTAGAAAGTGAAGGTACCTGTATTGGAGCCTTACAAATTCCACCAAATGGCCAGCCTGTATTGTTTATGAACGATCACCCACTTACTGGTGGTTATCCTGTGATTGCTTCGGTCGCTAAACATCATTGGGATCTGGTGGCACAAATACCCGCAGATTGCCATATTAAGTTTAGAAAAATTGCCGAATTTGTAGAGATTGAGAATTGAAATGAACAAGCAAAATTATACCAATGAAAAATTATTGATCGCCAACCGTGGTGAAATTGCTGTACGTATTATTCAAGCGTGTCGTGATATGGGAATCACATCTGTTGCAATGTATGCAGATGATGATATGGGCAGTTTACATGTTGAACTTGCAGATGAGGCATGGGGTTTGGTGGGGGCAACTGCCAAACAAACCTATTTAAATATTGATGCCATCATTGATATTGCAAAAAAATCAAAAGCGACGATGGTACATCCCGGTTATGGCTTTTTATCAGAACGTGCTGAGTTTGCTCAAGCAGTGATTGATGCAGGTTTAAAATGGGTGGGGCCATCCCCAGATGCAATTCAAAAATTAGGTGATAAAATTGAGGCACGTAAAATTGCGGCTTCAGTTGGTGCCCCGTTGGTTCAAGGTACTCAAGATCCTTTGAACAATGCAGAAGAAGCTTTAGCCTTTGCCAAACAGCATGGTTTGCCTATTGCAATTAAAGCTGCTTTTGGTGGTGGTGGTCGGGGGTTAAAAGTCGTCTGGAAACTTGAAGAAGTCAAAGAGCTTTATGAATCTGCGGTTCGAGAAGCAAAGGCGGCATTTGGTCGTGGTGAGTGTTTTGTTGAGCAATATTTAGATAATCCACGTCATGTAGAAGCTCAGGTGATTGCTGATCAGCATGGTCATGTGGTGGTATTAGGGACACGAGATTGTTCTCTACAGCGCCGTAATCAAAAATTAATTGAAGAATCACCAGCCCCTTTTATCACTGATCAGATTTATCAAGAAATTATTAGTTCTGCAAAAAATATTTGTCAGGCTGCACAGTATGTAGGTGCAGGAACAGTTGAATATTTGCTGAGTCAAAATGGCACATTGTCGTTTCTTGAAGTGAATACTCGACTGCAAGTTGAACATCCAGTGACAGAAGAAACAGCACAGGTAGACTTGGTCGTTGAACAAATTCGAGTAGCATTAGGTGAAGAACTATCTATTCAAAGCACACCAAAAGCACTTGGGCATGCCATTGAGTTTCGAATTAATGCCGAAGACCCAAGTCGTGGGTTTATTCCCGCATTTGGTATCTTGAGCCTATTTGAAGCCCCTTTTGGACAAGGTGTACGAGTAGATACAGGTGTGCATACAGGCTCATTGGTTTCAAGCCATTTTGATTCTTTAATGGCGAAACTCATTGTGACAGGCTCAACTCGTGAGATCGCTATAGCGCGCGCAAAACGAGCATTAAAGCAATTTAAAATCGAAGGTGTTGCATCAGTTCTAGATTTTCATCGTGCAGTATTGAATGAACCTGATTTTACTGAAGAATTTAAAGTTCATACTCGATGGATTGAAAATGACTTTAAACAAATATTGAAACCTAAGCAGCGGAGTATCCCTCAACATCAGCAACCGATGACTTTGAGCTATATTGAGATTGATGGAAAACTACACCGTTTGGGATTACCAGCGGGAATGTTCGCTCAAAGCACAACTGCAATGGAACAAGCGACACAACAAAATATATCGTTAGAAGTTCAGCCTGAACATTTGCCTGCATCTATTAATGGCGCAATCATCGCATGGAAAGTTCAAACAGGCGAGCAAGTCATTGAAGGGCAGGTGGTAGCGATTATGGAAGCCATGAAAATGGAAGTTCAAGTTCTTGCGCATCAAAAAGGTCAAATTCAAATATTGGCGGCAGTGGGTGCAACTTGTCAGGCCGATGATGTGATTGCTAGCATTGAATAGCGTCCAAAAATTTGGAATTCAATGCGAACATAAAATTGGAAATTTATAGTTAAATTTCCAATTTTATTTGACCTTTTGCTGAAAGCCCGTTGTAATGCACGCCGCTGTTTAATAACAAACTTTTAACCATGCACAATAATACAGTTGAAAAACTGCCTAATTCTATCGTGAATACTTTGCTAATTTTGCCAGATAAATCACAGCATTTTGCATGAGGGAATTCCAACTGATAGCAAAACAGATTTATCTAGAAGTACTCCCGCGTGTGGAATATAAAATTATTGAATTTTGGCAAAATTTACCGCGTTCAATTGATGTATTGGGAGCTTGGATGAAGTTTAGTTTTATGAGAAAAAAAGATGAAAAATAAGTGATTTAACTGACCGTAAAAATGACGTTTCGCAGTAATTTTAATTTTAAACTTGCGTTTTATATTGTGCTTATGCAAATCTAATAATAGAACACGATAGGGTTAGGTATGGAACATTTAGGTTTATGGGTGGCGATCATTATCGTCGTTTTTGTTTTAGGCTCAATTTTTGGCTTGCGTGTGAGTCCACGTGAAAAAGCCTTGGGATTGATGCGAGACAAAGCACGTAAAATGGGTTTACATCCGCGTTTGGTTGCTGCACCTGAATGGACAAACATCCCTAAAGCAACTGAAAATCGTGCCAGTATGGTTGCTTATTATAGTGTATTGATTCCAGAAGCGCGGCTTCCTTTAATGCGCGCTCGTATCGCGGATAATCATTTGAATGTAATTGAAGGAGATCAGAAATTTAATGATTCTCCCATTGCATTAAAAGGGATTTATGCTATTGATATGCAGGCAAACTGCGTAGGCTTATATTGGGATGAAGAAACCGATCTCAGAGCGACACAACTTGAAGACATGAAAGCGTATTTATTACAACTCGCTGCTGTCTAACTCTTTATTTATCAACAGGAATAACAGTTTATTATGGCGAACGCCCCTCGATCCACAAACAAAAAAAGCACGACAGCATCTTCAGAGTCTGCTGCAAATAAACGTGCCTTAGTGATTGTGGAGTCGCCTGCAAAAGCGAAAACCATCAACAAATATTTAGGCTCACAATACATTGTGAAGTCTTCGGTAGGTCACGTGCGTGATTTACCTACAGGTGGTTCAGCCAAATCCAGTGAAAAAAAACCAGCAACTCGTACTAAATTGACTGCCGAAGAAAAAGAGCAAAAAGCACAAACGGCACTCATTAATCGTATGGGTGTAGATCCCGAACATGACTGGAAAGCACATTATGAAGTGTTACCAGGTAAAGAACATGTGGTTGCAGAACTTAAAAAACTGGCTTCTCAGGTTGATGAAGTTTATCTCGCAACGGACTTGGACCGTGAAGGAGAAGCCATTGCTTGGCATTTAAAAGAAGTGATTGGTGGTGATGACAGTCGCTATCAGCGGGTCGTGTTTAACGAAATTACCAAAAATGCGATTCAGGAAGCTTTTAAGCATCCTTCACGTCTCGATACCAATAAAGTGAATGCACAACAGGCACGTCGATTTCTAGATCGTGTCGTGGGCTTTATGATTTCTCCGCTCCTTTGGGAAAAAATCGCCCGTGGTTTATCAGCAGGTCGTGTTCAATCGGTAGCCGTTAAATTGGTGGTTGAGCGTGAACGAGAAATTCGTGCTTTTATACCTGAAGAATACTGGCAGATTTTTGCAGACACTATTTCAAAAAAAGATGACATTCGTCTGGAAGCCTTTAAGCAAGCGGGAAAAACCTTAAAGCTACGCAATAAAGCCGAAACAGATGCAGTTCTTAATCTTCTTAAAGATGCAGAATATAAAGTCGCGCAACGTGAAGATAAGCCAACCAAAGTTAACCCAAGTGCGCCGTATATTACGTCGACCTTGCAACAGGCAGCGAGTACTCGTCTTGGCTTTTCAGTGAAAAAGACCATGATGTTGGCACAACGTCTGTATGAAGGCGGCTTTATCACGTATATGCGTACCGACTCCACTTTTTTAAGTGATGATGCGGTGAATATGGTACGCGATCATATTCAGCAAAATTTTGGTGATAAATATGTTCCTGCCAAGCCAAACCGTTATGGTAACAAAGCGGGTGCGCAAGAGGCGCATGAGGCGATTCGACCTTCAAGTGTCGCGCTAACAGGGGATCAACTTGCAGGAATGGAGCGTGATGCACAGCGGTTATATGATTTGATCTGGCGACAATTTGTTGCTTGTCAAATGACACCTGCTGAATATTTATCTTCAACCCTGACTGTAGAAGCCAACAATGTCGAGTTACGTGCCAAAGGGCGTACTTTGGTATTTGATGGTTTTACCAGAGTTCGTGGTGCCAATAAATCTGATGATGATGTGTTATTACCCGCAGTTAAAGTGGGTGAAATTCTTAAGCTTGAAAAGCTTGATCCAAGTCAGCATTTTACCAAACCACCTGCACGATTTACCGAAGCCTCACTGGTCAAGGAGCTGGAAAAACGCGGAATCGGTCGTCCATCGACTTATGCCGCTATTATTTCGACCATTCAAGATCGTGGTTATGTGAAACTGGAAAATCGTCGCCTATTTGCCGAAAAAATGGGTGAGATTGTCACTGATCGTCTGGATGAAAGCTTTAATAATCTAATGAATTATGCTTTTACAGCAGATCTTGAAGGTCAATTAGATAGAGTGGCGACAGGTGATCGTAACTGGAAAGAGTTGCTTGATAGTTTTTATGGTGACTTTAAAAATCGTTTAAATACTGCTGCTAGTAGCGAAGGTATGCGTCGTAACCAGCCCGTTGAAGTTCCTGATGTCGCGTGTCAACTGTGTAGTCGTCCTATGCAGATTCGTACAGGCACCACAGGCGTATTTTTAGGTTGTTCTGGCTATAACTTACCACCTAAAGAGCGTTGTAAAGGGACGCTAAACCTTACTCCAGTTGAGTCATTAGCTGCATTTTCCGATGATGATTCGGCAGAAACCGCAGATTTAATGGCGAAACATCGCTGTGCAAAATGTGGTACAGCGATGGACAGTTATGTAATTGATGGCGGTCGAAAATTACATGTTTGTGGTAATAATCCTGACTGTGATGGTTATGAAGTCGAAGAAGGCGAGTTCAAAATCAAAGGTTATGATGGCCCAACCATTCCATGTGACAAATGTGATGGTGAAATGCAGTTAAAGACAGGTCGCTTTGGTCCATACTTTGCCTGTACCAGTTGTGACAATACTCGTAAAGTTTTGAAAAATGGACAGCCTGCGCCACCGCGTGTTGATCCAATTAAAATGGAACACTTGCGCTCTACTAAACACGATGATTATTTTGTGTTACGTGATGGCGCAGCAGGTTTATTCTTAGCAGCTAGTAAGTTCCCAAAAATTCGTGAAACTCGTGCGCCGAAAGTTGCAGAACTACGTACTGTTGCAGATCAACTTGATCCAAAGTATCAATATTTGCTTCAAGCACCTGATGTTGATCCGGAAGGTAATCCGACTTTGATCAAGTTTAGCCGTAAAAATCAGGCGCAATATATCGGTTCTGAGACGCCAGAAGGTAAACAGACTAAATGGAGTCTGCTGTACCAAGAAGGGAAATGGGCTGAGGCTTGAGGTAGAGAAATAAAAATGCGAGCAAGGCTCGCATTTTTATTTCTTGATCGATAAGAATAGGAACAATCTTGATGTGGAAAAATATCCGTATCGCTATATTATTGCTAATTTTATTGGTGGTCATTATCAATAACTGGCGTGACCAGAATCAAAACTGGAATCGGCCTATTGTGGTGTTATTGCACCCAGTGAATGCAGATGGCCACGCCTCTACATCACGATATATCCAACAACTCCAGTTGAGCCAGTTTGTCGAAGTAAAAAGCTATTTAGAACAACAGTCTGCCAATTATCGACAGCCCATTTCCGTGATCATGAAAATGGGGCGAACTTTAACTGATCAACCGCCTAAAGTCCCTAATGATGCATCGATTTTAAATGTCATGTGGTGGAGCCTAAAATTTCGTTTTTACGCATGGCGGCAACGAAAATCGGCAGATCAGCCTACATCCGTGACTTTATATCTGAACTATTATGATCCTCAACATGTGAATGAACTTAGACATTCAACTGCTTTAGAGAAAGGGAGGATAGGAACTGTAAATTTATTTGCATCAAATAAGCAAAATTCACAGAATAATATTGTGTTGACTCACGAATTATTACACGCATTTGGGGCCACTGATAAATACAATTTACAAACAGGTCAGCCACTTTTTCCCATCGGTTATGCCAAGCCAGAACAACAACCACTGTATCCGCAAAAACAAGCTGAACTCATGGCGGGCAGACTTCCTGTTTCAGATCAGCAGAATAGAATGCCTGAAAGTTTGAAACAGACCATAATTAACGCATTAACAGCACAAGAAGTAGGATGGACAAAATAAGTGAGATTTTGTTTAAATTAAAAGATTAAAAACATTATTTTTCATTTTATTTTTATATAAATTCATGTTTTTAAATAGATATTGACATTCTAAATAAAAGGCTGCTAACTTAAATACATAAGCAAATTGTGATTTTTGTCACATTTAAAACAATGCCACTTCATGACTCTTAATAACAAGCATTTTAATATCAAAGCCGACATCGGGGGCAGATATGATCGATTGTCAAGACTATCAATTTTATAAAACTTTATTGGAATCCACCCGTGCCATTCCATGGAAAATTGATTGGCGAACCAAAGAGTTTAGCTATATTGGGCCACAAATTGAAAGCGTTTTGGGATGGCCTCAGGATAGCTGGAAAACTGCACAGGACTGGATAGACCGCATTCATGAGGAAGACCGTGAAAAAACGGTATCTTATTGTGTCAATCTCTCAAATCAGGGGACTGACCATGAAGCAGATTATCGCGCGTTAACACCAAACGGTGAATACATCTGGATTCGCGATGTAGTTTATGCCCAGATTGAAGAGGGTGAAACTGTTGCGATTATTGGTTTTATGTTCGATATTTCAGAGCGAAAAAAACTAGAATTGGAACTTGAATCGCTTAATCAAAAAAATCAACAATTACTATTACTAGATGCGTTGACAGGTGTTGCCAATCGCAAAGCTTTAAGTGAACAAATTGAATATGAGTTTAGCCGTTCACTACGTTACCAACGCCCTTTGTCGATCTTGTTTATCGATGTCGATTTTTTTAAGGATTACAATGATCGTTATGGTCATATACAGGGTGATGTTTGTCTAATCACCATTGCGGGTCAATTGAGGAATATGTTTAGCCGAGCTTCTGATTTTGTAGCGCGTTTTGGTGGGGAAGAGTTTGTGATTCTTCTACCTGAAACCTGTTTACAAGATGCGATTCAAATGGCTGAAAAATGTCGATGTCAGATTTTTGAACTGAATATTCCGAGTAAAGCAGAAAATATTTTTTCCAAAGTTACGGTGAGTATTGGTGTAAATACACTGGATACAGAAAAAAATTATCTAGATGCGACTACTTTTTTAAAGTCGGCAGATGAACTGCTGTATTTGGCAAAATCACGAGGTCGTAATCAGGTTCAATTTCTTCATTAATGACTAACTTAGACTTAGTTGCTGAATTTTTTGTGGATAACATTGATTTTATCCACAAAAAAGTGCGATTTGAATGCAGTTTTTATACAGACAAATGCTTAAAATTTACTCAATATAACCATGTATTCATTATAACGAGACTAAATTATGAAAACAGTGGGTAATGACTTAATTCGAAACGAGCTGCATCAACAACGAAAATGGTATCTTTTATTTGGCATTCTACTGATCATTTTTGGGATCATTTTACTGGGTTCACTTTCTATCGCGACTTACTCTGTCATTTTGCTGTTTGGCGCATTGATGATGATTGGTGGTGTGTTGCATCTTATTGCGGCATTTAAATTTTTTGAAGGTGGTAGCCGCTGGCTTTGGGCATTATTTGGCGTATTGTATCTATTGGCGGGTTATTATGCGTTTAAAACACCAGTAACGACAGCGATTGTTCTGACGAGCTTGCTGGCTATATTTCTGGTTATCGCTGGAATCTTTCGCACGGTCAATGCCTTTATTTTGAAACCAATCCCAGGTTGGGGCTGGACATTATTTTCAGGAATTTTGACTTTTGTAACAGGCGTACTGATTTTAATGTCACCTGATGCGCCATTTTGGGTGCTTGGCTTATTTTTAGCAGTTGATATTCTGTTTCAAGGAATTAACTATTTGACTTTGGCTTCTGCGATTAAGCACTTACCAAATAGTTCATCTACAGCAGCTTGATTTTGATGAAAACCAACGAAAAGACAGATGTAAGCGTAAAAGAATAGACTCTGCTACACTATATCTATTCTTTTACATATTTACCTTTATGAGTTTTGAGCAGTTAATCGGTGAGTTAAATCCACAACAGTATCGTGCCGCTACGACGGATGCACAGCATTGTCTGGTATTGGCAGGTGCTGGCTGTGGTAAAACCAAAACGATCGTTGCAAGAGCTGCTCATTTAATTCATACAGGAATTTCCGCCGATCAAATTCAAATTCTAACCTTTACCCGTCGCGCTGCCAGTGAAATCGTGACACGTGTTGAGCAGCATTTGGGCGCACCTGCAAAAGGTCTTCGCGCTTCGACCTTTCATACTTTTTGTATGTACTTATTGCGCCGTAATCCTCAGGCATTTGGTCTTGGACATTTCACGATTATCGATCGGGATGATCAAATGCTGATGTTTCGGTTACTGCGCGGTAAAGATAAAGACAATGTTTTACCCAAAGCTGCCCAGCTTTGTGATGTGTATTCTTATGCACGTAATACCCAATCAAAACTATCCGATGCCTTAATCAAACAATTGCCCGAAGCAATAGAGCATAAAGCTCAGATTGCAGAACTAATGCAGGCGTATGAACAACGTAAACAGGAACGCCATTTTCTGGATTATGACGATATTTTGGCGATTGTGGCGGTGAATCTGCAAAACTCACCTGAACTTGTGCAGTGGGTCGCCAAATTTTGCAAAGTGCTTCTGGTTGATGAAATGCAGGATACCAATCCGCTGCAATGGGCAATTTTGCAGCCTTTAATTGAGTATGTCAGCTTGTTCTGTGTGGGAGATGATGCTCAGTCGATTTATGGATTTCGAGGTGCAGATTTTGAAAATATTCATCATTTTAAGGAACGTATTCCAGATGCTCAAGTGCTAACGCTGGAAGAAAACTATCGTTCTACACAGGAAATTTTAGATCTTTCCAATTGGCTTTTGGCACATAGTCCGATTGAGTATGATAAACAGCTTAAAGCGCATCGTGGACAGGGTTTAAAGCCTCAGCTGCATATTTTCAATAATGAATTTGAAGAAGCCAATTGGATTGCTCAGGACTTGATGTCACGTCAGCAGCAAGGCGCGAACTGGAATGATCATATGCTGTTAGTTCGCTCTGGCTTTTCAGCACGTTATCTCGAAAGTGCATTCATCTCAAGTAATATTCCTTATCGTTTTATTGGTGGAGTGAAATTGCTTGAATCTGCCCATGTAAAAGATGTTTTAAGTATGCTGCGAGTGGTAATCAACCCACAGGATGATATCGCTTGGATGCGGTTTTTAACGCTCTGGAACGGTGTTGGTGATGTAGGAGCCAGTAAACTTGCACATGAACTTATTGCCTTGCCAGATATTGAAGCACGTTGTGAACGCTTGGAGCGTCACGGTAAAGTGGCAACATCTGCGATTTTAATTTTAAAACAACTTGATGTGTTGCAGCAGCATGTTGAGGCCTCAATCGCTTTGGCATTAGAAGCCTTATCAGAACAATTAGAGCAAAACTATAAAACACAGGACTGGTCGCGCCGTGTTAAAGATTTTGATCTGGTCAAGCAATTGGGGCGTAAGCACGGTGCATTGTCCGAATTTTTGGAAGAATATGTACTGGAACCTATTTCTATTTCAGAAATTGAGAGATCGGGTGATCAGGACTTAGTGACGATCATTACCATTCATTCAGCCAAAGGTGCTGAACAGAAAGTTTGTTATGTGCCGCATGTTTCTCCAAATTCATATCCACACTCGCGGGCACAGGGTAATTTTGATGAAGTAGAGGAAGAGCGACGGGTATTGTATGTGGCACTGACACGTGCTGAGAATGAGCTGATTATCACCAAGCAAAATTATAATACTTGGGCGCAAGACCAATATGATGAACAAGGGCGTAAAATTGAGAGTTATTTCTTCAATGACTTGCCGCACACGCTTGTAGACGCAGAAATTCATCAAATGGTTCCTAGATTCCCTCAAAAAACGCAGGTTAGACAGAAACGATTTAGTTTTGGGATAGATCTCGATTAAACTGTGTCTGATATTTATTAATTGCTCAATGCGTATTTCACGCTGTATAAAAGGTTAAATCATGAAAATCCTAGTTCGTAACCTCGATCGTTCTGTCAGTCAGCAGGAACTACTCGAGTTGTTTCAACCTTTTGGACAGGTGGAATCCTGTATATTGGTAATGGATGCAGCCACAGGTAAATCCAAAGGTTTTGGTTTTGTAGAAATGCCACATGCGCGTGAAGCGATTAAAGCAATCAAGGGTTTGAATACCTTTAAAGTCAAAGGACATGGTATTCGCGTCAAAGCAGCTGAAGCCTGATTGTCATATATAAATGACGGTCGTTTGGGGTGAGTGATATATATTTGAAAAAGTTGTCGAGTTGCCCCATATCCAGTTAAGCTATGTATAGCATTCATTGAGTTCATTTAAGGAAAAATCATGTCCCGTGTTGCTCGTTATCATGCCGATCGTACCAATCAAAAGTTGTATTTTGCACGTCTGGCGTGTCAACAAGCCGAGCAAATTGAACACGTACAACAGGCACAGGCTTATCGAGAAACGGCTGTGTTCCATCTACACGGTGCAGTGCTGGCTTTTTTACAGGAGTTAGTACGTTATTATCGCTTAACAGATCTGCAACCGACACTAAAGTCGATTGAAGATAAAATGGCAGAGAAAGGACAGGTTTCACCTGAAGTACTTGTTCTTCAGCAACTTGCGAAAGATGGTTTTATTGCTGAACTTAAGCGCGCTTACCGTATGTGCCAATATGCGCCAGAACCAACGGAACCAACGCCCGAAGAGGAAACCTCTTCTCACTTGATCATCAAAGTCACACAAGGCCCGCAATCATGGTTGCCAGATGTCAAAATTCTACGTGAATGGCATCGTGAGTTAAGTCATCTAATTGATGGCTTTCGCAACGAAATGGTCGAATTTTAAATCTGATTATTATCCTGATTGTTATAAATCACTGACCCTATTGTTATAGAGAACTTGAAATTTGCTGTAAGAGTTCC
This sequence comes from Acinetobacter guerrae, assembly GCF_009372255.1. Lineage (GTDB taxonomy): Bacteria > Pseudomonadota > Gammaproteobacteria > Pseudomonadales > Moraxellaceae > Acinetobacter > Acinetobacter guerrae. The sequence goes on along the minus strand of NZ_LXGN01000004.1, from coordinate 75,332 downwards.
TATATATAAACCTCACATAGCGCAAAGTGCAGTTGCCCTTTGCCACCATGTTGAACATGGAGGATTTATGTCTATACAACAGTTGAAAGAATTATTTGGTAGCCAGGAAGCCATTCTGGAACTGGTTCAACTTGAAGGTGGTGAGTTGGCACTGCGAAATGCTGATTCTGAACAGGAGCCTTTGGTTAAAATCCAGTTTAATGATGAAGTCAAAGCGCTTCTTGGAGATCAAACACCCATGGTCGCCCAGCATATGATTCAGGCTGCGTTATTTGGTTTGTTGGAAAAACAAATGAATCAATGGCAAGCCGAAGTAGTGGACGAGCAACCACAACATTTAAGCTAAAAAAAGCGTACCGAGAGTACGCTTTTTTCATGGTGTCTTTGGGCGGTTTTAATGGTTACTGGTTGTTGTATGATGTGCCAACTCAATTTGATGCAAAATATGCTGACTCATATTCTTCGCCATTTCTTCTTTAGCATAGAAGACTAACCCGACATTATCCTGCCGAATGACCTCAGCTTCTTCATGGCTTTCTGCACAGCAAAGCACTTCAATTCGAGGATTCAGCTGTTTGGCAATATCGACAATACGATGAATATCGATAATATCCATTGGTGATAGCACCAATAACCGTGCATGCATAATATGTGCCTGAATCAATACACTGGGTTCAGTGGCTTCACCACTCACCGCGGCAATCCCTTTTTTACGTAGATTTTCCACAATTTCACGATTTTCTTCTGCAATAACGACTCGAATATCCTGCTCCATCAGTGTTTTAGTAATTCTTCGTCCAACCTCACCATAGCCGACCATGACCACTTGATCGCGTAAATAGTCTTGATCAACTTCATCGGGTAACATTGCCAGTGGATCGCCGCTTCGTTCCAGTAAGCGTGCCAGATGTGAACGTTCACGGATCCAGCGTTGGATTGGTTCAATAGCTGAAAAAACAAAAGAATTGAGCGTAATTGAAAATAGAGCACCTGCCAAAATCAGGTTTTGCGCATCTAAAGTTAAGAGGCCAAGAGACACACCGAGTGTTGCTAAGATAAAAGAAAACTCGCCAATTTGTGCCAAACTGGCACCTACAGTGAGCGCAGTATTAATCGGATAACGAAAGAATAAAACCAATGCCATTGCTGCGAGGGTTTTACCAATCATAATAATCGCGATGACTGCCAAAATATGTAAAGGCTGCTCAACCAAGATACGTGGATCAAAGAGCATTCCGACCGAAACAAAGAACAAAATCGAAAAAATTTCACGTAAAGGTAGTGTTTCTTCTTCTGCACGATGACTAAAGTCAGACTCTTTTACCACCATGCCTGCAAAGAAAGCACCTAATGCCATGGAAACACCAAAAATGGCATATGAACCATATGCAATCGAAACAGCAGCAGCAACGACAGTAAGCGTAAATAGTTCACGTGAACCTAATCTAGCGACAAACTGCATAATCATCGGTACGAGACGTTTACCGATAATCAGCATAAAGGCAATAAAACCTGCAACTTTGAGTAGAGTAATGCCAATCGTTAGCCAGATATTTTGGTGGGCTGTACTATGCGCAAGTTCTTTGCCGCCTAACAAAACAGCAGTCGCAGGCAGTAACACCAATACCAACACCATGACTAGATCTTCAACTAGAAGCCAGCCTACCGCGATTTTACCATTAACTGAATCTAATAAACCTCGATCACCCAGAGCTTTGAGTAATACTACGGTACTGGCACAGGAAAGGCTTAAACCAAATACCAATGCTGAACCAAAACTCCAACCCCACCACATAGAGACTGCAACGCCAAGCAAAGTGGCGACAGCAATCTGCAAAATCGCACCTGGCAAGGCAATACGGCGTACTTGGAGTAAATCATTTAGGGAAAAATGCATTCCCACGCCAAACATAAGAAACATGACACCAAGTTCAGCAAGCTGATTGGCCAATTGCATATCAGCAACAATACCTGGTGTATTGGGACTGATAATAATGCCTGCGATAAGATAACCAATCAGAGGAGGGAGGCGTAGACGTGCGGCAATATAGCCAAAGATGAGGGCTATACCGAACCCAACCGCCAGTAAAATAATCAAATCTACGTCATGTGGCACTCAGCGCTCCTTTATGGTGGTTGGGTTTAAACATTAAGCATAAAAAATGCCAATATTAAAATTATGAAAAGTTTAACAAGCTGGACAAAAGAAATGCAAAAAAAAACGACTTCAAATGAAGCCGTTTTTTTAAGAATCTAAAATTATTTGATTTTAGCTTCTTTGAAAATAACGTGTTGACGGATTTTTGGATCAAATTTTTTGATTTCCATTTTTTCCGGCATAGTACGTTTGTTCTTAGTGGTAGTGTAGAAATAACCAGTACCAGCAGAAGAAACTAGGCGAATCTTGTCACGCATTGCAAGGACTCCTTAGATCTTTTGACCTTGAGCACGAAGATCAGCAACAACCTTTTCAATGCCCAATTTGTCGATAATACGCATACCTTTAGTGGTTAAACGAAGACGTACAAAACGCTTTTCGCTTTCTAACCAAAAACGGTGGTGATGCAGGTTCGGCTCGAACCGGCGCTTGGTTTTGTTGTTGGCGTGTGAGACGTTGTTACCAACGACTGGACGCTTGCCGGTAACTTGGCAAACCTTAGACATGGTGGAACTCCATTGATTTAGCCAACAGCAAATCTGTGGCCAGTCATACAAATAAACGGATTGAATTTATTCAAGGGGCGTTTTATACCAAAAATACGATTAAAAGACAAGCGAATTTGATAAAAACAGGGCATGATTCTGTGTGATAGATCATGCCTTGATCACCCTAGCGTAGAAGTGTTTTATAAAGCAATCGATGAATCGGCTTATTAAACGGTGGTAGGATGTATTTTAAGCTATACAGCTTTGGATTTGACATCATAGACCGTTCATGCGACAGATTGAAAAAACCTTCTGGTCCGTGATATTTACCCATTCCTGAAGCACCAACGCCTCCAAAAGGAAGGTCATCTTGTGCAACATGGGTTAACACGGTATTTTGACCAAAATGTCCCGAATGTGTGCGTTCAGCAAGATAGTCGGCACGTGACTGATCAAAGTCGAAGTAGTATAACGCAAGTGGGCGCGGACGACGATTAATAAACTCAATGACATCTTCAATTTGATCATATTCAAAGATTGGAAGAATTGGACCAAAGATTTCATTCTTCATAATGTCCATTTCTGTAGTCACACCTGTCAGTAAAGTCGGTGCGATTTTACGAACATCATCAAGCTGCTCTTGTTCAGGATTGATTTCAATAATACGTGCGCCTTGTGAGCGTGCATCTTCTAAATAACCTTGCAAGCGATTGTACTGTTTATCATTGATAATCGAGGTGTAATCCTGATTATCATGGAAAGTTGGGTACATGCTTTTCACAATAATTTTAAAGTTTTCAATAAACTCGGCAGCTCGACCTTTTGGTAAAAATAAAAAGTCAGGTGCGACACAGGTCTGACCTGCATTCCAGAGTTTTCCTACAGCTAAACGCTGTGCAGCATCTTTCATATCCATAGATGGATGTACAATTGCGGGAGATTTGCCGCCAAGTTCTAAAATTACAGGAACCAAATTTTCAGCCGCAGCAGCCATCACCGTTTTACCGACATTGGTTGAACCCGTAAAAATCATTTTGTCGAAAGGCAAATGACTAAATGCATCTGAAATAGCACCGCCACCATTAACAACAGCCACTAACTCTTGTGGAAAGGCTTCTGAAAGTGCATTTTCAAGTACTTGACCAAAGTGCGCCGAAGCGCTTGAAATTTTGATCATGGCGTGATTACCCGCTGCTAGCGCACAAATCAATGGGCCAACAGAGAGCAGTAGTGGATAGTTCCACGGTGCAATAATACCAATGACACCTAATGGTTGATATTGAACCCAGACTTTGGCAGGCTGATGGATTAGACTGACATGGCGTTTAGATGGTTTCATCCATTCAGTCAAATGCTTGCTATAATAGCCAATCTGTTCAACACAGGTGAGTAACTCGCCAATTTTGGTTTCACCGATAGAACGGTTACCATAATCACGATTAATTGCATCGGCAATTTGATCCTGATATTTGATTAAAACACGTTTGAGCCGAGCTAAACGATCAATACGATCTTTTGCAGTTGGCACAGGGTAGCGTTGATATGCTAATTTTTGATGTTCCAGTAAGTCTTTTAACTGTTGGTGATCGAATGAATGAGGAGTCATCGACATTTTTTTTGTTTGACTATTCATGACACGCTTCCATAACTAAAATTTGCTCTATATGATATTTTTAGAGTAAATACTCTAAATAGTCAAGCTGGTTTATGTGTCAGCATTTTTACTCTTTGAATTTACATACGGTTATTAAATAATGTCTCTTAGCAAAACACTTAAAACCAAAGATCGTATTTTGCACATTAGCTTGCAATTGTTTAATGAACGTGGTGAACGCTCCGTTACGACGAATCATATCGCAGCTGAATTAGGGATCAGTCCTGGCAATCTGTATTATCACTTTCGTAATAAACAGGAAATTATCAAAGAGTTGGCGGAACAGTACCAACAAGAAACACTGGAGATGCTGGCATTACCAGATGACCGTTTAGTCAATGCCAATGATAAAATTCGCTATTTTCAGGTATTGAGTAATCAACTGTGGGCTTATCGTTTTCTGCATCGTGATGTTTATCATTTAATTGAAAGTAATAACGACTTCAAAAAGATTTATCCACGTTTTGCAGGAAAAGTGATGCAGCAGGGACAAAAAATTTATCAGGCATTTGTCGATGCAGGTCTTATGAAAATGACCAATTCAGAAATTGAAGCGTTGGTCATTAACCTGTGGATTGTTTTGACGAACTGGACCAACTTTCTTTATATGTCTGGGCATATCAGTGATAGTAGTCGTCTTGACGAAAAATGGATTTGGCAAGCTTTGCGTCAGATGGTGTTTTTGGAAGGGCCGTATTTGATGGGGGAAAGCCGTCAAACTTACGAAAGCTTGTTGGAAAGTTTTGGAAGTTCTGAGCTTTTTGCCAGTTTATCATCAAAAATAGAATGATATGTAGTCAGTCTTATTTCGCGTGATGGTCCGCTTAAGGAAACTATTTAGTCTCTGCGGAAAAAGCGCTAGAATACTCGGCTTGTTTTTAAATTGACTTATAAGTGATATTAATCAAATGAACACGACCACCGCCAATACAGCACGTTTACTCATTACTTGTGAAGACAAGCCGGGCATCGTGCAAGCTGTATCGAGCTTTTTGTATCATCAGGGAGCAAATATTACCGCACTTGATCAATACGCAACAGAAGCTCAGGGCGGACGCTATTTTATGCGTGTTGAGTTTGAGTTGGAGCATCTACAAAGCCGTAAAGATACATTGATTCAGACTTTTGCGGCAAACGTCGCTGAGCGCTATAACATGCAATGGCGTCTAGCATTTGTAAATGAGCTAAAAAAGGTCGGAATTTTAGTTTCTAAGGTCGACCATGCTTTGCTTGAGCTATTATGGCGACATGCACGGGGTGGTTTGGCTTGTGAAATTACCAAAGTAGTGTCAAATCACGAAGACTTACGTGAAGCCGTGGAAAACTTTGGTATTCCATTTGAAGTGGTGTCTGTTAACAAAGAAAATAAACGTGAAGCTTATGCCAAAATCGATGAGCTGATGCAAGGTAATGACTTGTTGGTATTGGCGCGTTATATGCAAATTCTGGATGAAGAGTTTGTTCAGCGCTGGGAAATGAAGGTGATTAATATTCATCATTCCTTCTTACCCGCCTTTGTGGGGGCCAATCCTTACAAACAAGCTTATGAAAAAGGTGTCAAACTGATTGGAGCAACGGCGCATTATGTGACTGCTGATCTGGATCAAGGCCCGATCATTGAGCAGGATGTAGAACGTGTTAATCACGATTTTACCGTAGAACAGTTACGCGAACTTGGACAAGATGTTGAACGTAATGTATTGGCGAGAGCGGTAAAATGGCATCTTGAAGATCGTATTATTGTCGATGGCAACAAGACCGTCGTATTCCAGTAAAATTTTAAAGCAGTACACGCGGTAAAGCATATTTAAGGATATGCTTTTTTTAACCGCACTGCTTGTTATGATATAACATATCCATTGTTTCCGATTACAATGCATATTATTTAAGGAATTTTCTATAGTTAAACTTTTGTTTTATACTATTGAAATATATGTAAATTTAATTTTATTGGTTACAAATTAGTAAAATAATGGTTGCAAATGAAAACACTTCTCATTTATTATCGCGTTACTTTAATTGTTTGAACCGATGAACTAAATCGCTCTGATACATATTTTCGGACGTTTGGTTTTCAACAAGGTAATTAGATTCACATGAGTCAATCTCCTGCAATAACTTTGAATTCTACTCCTCCGAATTCTCCTCATCCGATGAAAAAAAAGGTCATCACTGCACTTATTGCGGTTGTGATTGGTCATATGGGAGTGTTATGGGCGGTGAGTCATATTAAAAGTCCTGAACTGAAACCGATTGAGAAACAACCGTTAAACGTTCGTTTCGTTAAAATTCAGGCACCACCTCCATTACCTCCAAAGCCGAAGGCAGAACCTAAGAAGGAAGAGCCAAAACCGAAAAAAGAGGTAAAAGAGGTTAAGGTTGTAGAAAAAGTTGCACCACCACCAAAGAAAGTGGAAAAAGTGCAGCAGGTGAAAAAGGCGGAAACACCTAAAGAAGTGGTTAAAGCAGAACCAAAGGTTGATATGAAACCTTTAACGACCACGACGACAGTCACTGAAAAAGTGGTCGAAAAAGCGAAACCAGCTCCACAACCAGCAGCGGAACCGCAACGCGATCCATCGCCTAAAAGCGTATCGATTGGTGGCTCAGGTGTACAGTGGAGTCGTTCTCCGCGTCCTTCATACACCAATCGGGATTTACAAGGCGAAACCCGAACTGTGGTGATCATGATTGAAGCAGATGAAAGTGGCAAAATTACCAATGCGCGTGTGACGCGTAGTAGTGGTGTTGCTTCACTAGATGACAAGATTTTACGCGCAGTGCGCAGTGCAAAATTCAAACCGTATAAAGAAAATGGTGTGGCTTACCCGATTCGGGCAGAACAACCATTTGAATTAACATTGAATCCTAACGGCTAACATTTTCAGGAGTTCGAGTATGAACTTTTCAGTTTATTGGCAACATGCAGATGCAGTCAGCAAAACATTGTATTTTGTGCTTTTGGTCATGTCGATTGCAACCTGGACGATTTTCATCCTGCGTTTGATGGGAACACGCCAATTAAAACAACAAGCTTATGCTCAACTGACCAAAGCATTATCTAGCTTAAAAGCAAAATTTGTACATCTTCCATTTGATCAGCGTAAAGCTGTAGCTGAACAAGCTTTACTTCGTCAGATCTCTGCCGAAAAATCAAATGCTGAAAAAGGTGTTGCAGTATTAGGTACCATTGCATCAATCGCACCTTTTGTTGGTTTGTTTGGTACGGTATGGGGTATTTTCCATGCTTTAGTTGCGGTTGGTAAAAGTGGTCAGGCAGGTTTGGCTCAGGTTGCAACACCAGTGGGTGAAGCACTGATCATGACAGGTTTGGGCTTGGCTGTTGCGATTCCTGCAGTATTGGCTTACAACATTTGTGTACGTTTTAATCGCGGCTTGGCGCATGATTTACAGGATCAGGCACATAGCTTATTGATTGATACAATGTTGCTACAAGACTCAGTAGAAGCGAAAGCTGATGTGAAAGCGACTTCACAAAGTTATGTTGGAGGTCAAGCTTAATGGCTTTTCAATTGGGTGAAGACCACGACAGTGGCATGAATGAGATGAACCTCATTCCGTTAATTGACATTATGTTGGTATTGATGATCATTTTCCTTGTCACAGCGACGGTCGCCAACCCATCAGTGCCATTAACTTTACCAAAAACAACTGCTGAAATTCAGCCACCACCAGATAAACCAATTACGATTAGTATTAATGCAAATGGTGATATCGCGTGGGGACAAGAAAACATTACGTTGGATGAACTTCAGCGACGTTTTAATGAAGCAGGTCAATCAGCTCAGAAGCCAACTGTACAATTACGTGCAGATAAAGAATCACGTTATGATACTGTGGCGCAAGTCATGTCACGTGCGAGTGAAGCCGGACTCAGTGATATTGCTTTCGTGAGTGAAAACTAGGTTTCCCCTTGAAATTTAAAAAAGTAAAGCAACTCAAATGAGTTGCTTTTTTTATCTCAAAATTTTATTCACTCAGTGTTTTAGTAAATCTTGAAACTTTCCTCTAAGCTTTGACAGCTTGGGCGGGATTGCAAAGTTACAATAGCCCTGCGAAGGATTTTTGGCATAAAAGTTTTGATGATAATCTTCAGCAGGATAAAAGGTTGGTACAGGGCTGAGTTCGGTGACGATATCGATACCTTCCTGTTTTAATTCTGCAATAAATTGCTCAGCTTGCTGTTTCTGGGTTTCATCAAAATAATATATAACGGAGCGATATTGAGTGCCGACATCATTCCCTTGACGATTCAGTGTCGTTGGATCATGTGTTGCAAAGAAAACATTGAGCAATTGCGTATAGCTGATTTGCTGCTCATCAAAATCAATTAAAATCACCTCTGCGTGTTTGGTTTGACCTGTGCACACGGCCTCGTAGCTAGGGTTTGGAATATCTCCACCTGCATAACCACTGACCACTTTGTTGACACCCTGAATCTGCAAGAATACCGCTTCGGTACACCAAAAACAGCCTCCGCCAAATAAAGCTTGTTGCATATATTGATCCCTCTATTTTCATTGCTTATAACTTTAACGCTATAGTGTTACCACAATTTATTCATAAGGTTAAATTTGTAAATTAAAATAATAAATCTATTGATCTGCTTTTTTTAAAGCGATCAAGGTCTGACCATTTTGATCAAACAATACCAGTAGTTGTGAGCTAGCACGGTAACGGGCAACTTTTTCCAGTGCTTGTTGGTATTGTGTGGCTGTAAGGCTATTCGCATCTGTGCACATCATTTTGGTGCTTGCGATTTGACCTAAGTTTAATCTGTCATCTGTTGTGCTAAAACTGCCCATAATCTGATTGCAGCCATCTGAGCCGCTAAAACGTTTAGACCTAGAATCAAATTGGATTTGAGGCATTTTTTCAGAAGGTTGAACCTGAAAGCCATTAATTTCTGTGGCTACCCAGCGTTGAGCATATAATAGGTTTGAATTTTCTGATTGAGCAGGAAGCACTGGGCTAGCAGGCTTTGGTTCTGACTGAACAGGTGTTGAGGTCATGCTTGCACAACCTGTGATGGTAAGAAACGAAATGAAACCTGTTGAAATCATCAACTGCTTGAGCATGAAAATAACCCTAAATAAACTGATCTAAATTGCTAGATATAAGAGCAAAAAAAAACAGTAAAGGCAGTGAAAAAGCGTGAAATTGTGTAGTTAATTTTTAGTATAGCCCCACATTATCTTCATAATCTATTCGGGTTGCTGGTTTGGTTGTGGCAGACCTTCACGGATGACCGCAGAAAAATTGGCGCTAGTTTTGTGTTTAAAGGTTTCATACTCGGCTGCACGTGCATTGATATAAGCCATTTGATACCACTCAGGTACAGTGTAATGATGACTTAACACGTCCAAATCATAAAGATAGTTGGGTAAATAACCTGACGCAATTAAACGATAATCTTTGGGTAGTTCATCTGGATTAATTGCTTGCACCATATCAAAAACCAGAGTGGTGCAATTACTGGTTAAAGTATTGTACCAGCGAGCGTGCTTTTGCAATTCATCTACACTTTTTAGATATTCATTAAATAAGGCTTTGGCTTGCGTATTCGACATTTTAATTGGGAATAGATAGACTTGTTCTTTGCGGATATTACTTCGAGTATAAATAATATCTTTTTCATCTGCTGCGACTAAACTCAGTTCAAATTGTCGGAAGAACCCTCCGATTGCGGAAAAACTTTCATTCTTTTCTTTACGAATTTCAATAGAAAAGGTGAGAGGTTGTTGATCGCTGAAATTAAAACTCACCAAGGTATGTGCGATTTGTGGTCCCATCCAATAGGAGGTCACAATATTGACACCCTCAATTTTATTTAAGTCCAGACGACGGGTTTCCCAATGTGGGGTATAGCTACCATCAGGCTTCCAGTCAAAATTACGAATATTATGTAATGTGATCACATCGCCATCACGTTCATAGGAAAGAATCTTTTCGACTTCAGGGTCCCATTCACGATTTTGTAGTGGCGTAATATTGAAATACCAGAACAGAACACCAATAAACCCAACGATATAAATCAGCATATCGACCCGACGACTGATCAAATGCTGAGTAATGTAGATGCCTAGTATACTTAGAGCAAAAGCAATCCATATGCCAATCAGCACTCGACTGATTAACCAACCAAAAGGTTGTTGAATCCAAAGTGCGAGACACACCCATAAACTTGAAACAATCAAAAATATTGAAAAGGCAGTGAGCACAATTCCTTTACTCAGCGCCATTAAAAATTCTGTTTTTCCAATATTCTGCATAATTCATCTAATCGATCAGTTTTATTTTTGGTAGCTTGCAAACTCAAAGGCAATGCCAGTTTTATCATCGATATGCTGTTCGGAACTCATTTTTTTAAATGATTCAGGAATCGCAGGATAAAAAGTATCCCCCTGAACATCAAGTTCTACATGCGTAAGTTCCAAACGGTCAGCAATATCAAGTGTTTGTTTAAATATCTCACCACCACCAATAATAAACAATGATTTTTTATCAGATTGCTGTAGATCTTGTACCGCGCCCTGTAAGGCAGCTTCTATACTGGCTGCAACTTTGGTTCCTTCAAACTGCCAAGTAGGATCGCGAGTAATCACCCAGTTAATACGATTGGGTAAAGGGCGTCCCATTGATTCCAATGTTTTACGGCCCATAATCACCACGCCGCCTTGTGTAATTTCCTTAAAATGTTTTAAGTCAGCGGAAATATGCCACGGCAAAGCATTGCCTTTACCAATACATTGTTGCTGATCCATAGCCACCACATGTACCACTTCGAGGTTTTGAAATGTCATTTTGATTTTCCTTAACCTTATACTGCAACAGGGGCTTTAATGGCTGGATGTGATTGATAATCTACAATCTCAATATCTTCAAATTGAAAATCAAAGATATCATGAATCTCTGGATTTAATTTTAATTGACATAACGCAAGTGGTTCACGAGTGAGTTGCAATTGTGCTTGCTCAAAATGATTGGCATAAAGATGCGTGTCTCCACCTGTCCAGACAAAATCACCGACACCTAAATCACAAACTTGCGCAATCATATGTGTGAGTAAAGCATAACTGGCAATGTTAAATGGCACGCCTAAAAATACATCGGCACTTCGCTGATAAAGTTGGCAGGAAAGTTTGCCATCCTGAACAAAAAACTGGAACAAAGTATGACAAGGTGGAAGTGCAACCTGACCTGCTTCATTGGGGTTCCAACCAGATACAATCAGACGACGAGAATTTGGATTGGTTTTAATTTCATTGATCAGCCATTGAATTTGATCAAAACCATCGGAGTTATATCGACCATCTGCTTGTTTTGTTGCGCCGAAGTTTCGCCATTGATGACCATACACGGGGCCAAGCTCACCTTCAGGTCGACCAAATCGAGCCGTTTGTTCGGCGGTCGACCACTCATCCCAAATGCTGACTTTATTGTCTTTGAGATATTGGACGTTGGTATCGCCTTTTAAAAACCACAATAGCTCAATCACAATCGAACGGAAATGGACTTTTTTAGTGGTGAGTAAAGGAAAACCTTTAGATAGATCAAAACGCATTTGATGACCAAATACTGAACGTGTTCCTGTTCCTGTGCGGTCACCTTTGTCGCCGCCATTGTCGAGGATGTGTTGTAAAAGGTCTAAATATGCGCGCATGATGCTCTCTGATATGTCGTCATTTTTGGGCGTGTACATAAGTACAAACTAACCCTAAATCTTAGCGGTTTTTCTTGGTAATGAACAGCCAATTAGGCAGAATTGAAGTTTAACGAGGCGCGCGATTTTGATAAATCGAGACCATAAATAAGCCTAAAGCACTAAAGCCGATGACCTGTATTGCCAGCGCCCATTTATGTAATTGAGGCAAAAAAGAAATGAGGCTAATAAGAGCAATAATGGGAAAAACAAAACCAATGATTGAAAACCCTTCTGCATAGGGGTTGTCAGCTTGAATACGCTTTATTTTTTGCTGTAAAAAATGATTGATCATTCCAAGTAACAGACTCATGACAACAAAAAGAGTTGGTAATTTCTCAATGCTTGAACTGATATAGATGATTAAGCATGTAGCAATACAAATACTAAGTTTTATGCCGCGGGTACAACGCTCTGAGTACCAAAAAGCTAACATATTAATGCTCTTTAGGCGGGGTGATTGCGTTCGATTTAAACAGGAATTGTGGCGAAAAGATAAATACAGCGAGTGCCATAAAGGCGATCCCTTGAATGCCCCACCACATCAGATTATTCATGGTTTTCATAAAAAGTAGAGTGAGTAACAGTGCAATCGGAATCCATGTCAATAAACGATAAAGCAATCCAGTTGGATTGTTTTGAGCAAAATATTGCTTGAAGTAGCGGCAGATTAAAAAAATAATGCCTGTTCCAGCAAACATTAAAATAATATCCAAAGGCAAAGGGTGATAACGATACAAGCCAACCGCAATAAGTAAAGTAATAATCAAAATCAAAACTTTTTGAGTACGTGAAATATCGGAACTAAACCAGAATTCAAGCATATTCATTGGATCGTAAATGGAAACCCTGAAAATGTAACATACAAATCAGCAATCAGGGTATTGAAGCCATTATGTAGCAAACGTTATTAAAAAATTGAATGATCAGGAACAAAATAAATATTTAAGATTATGTCTTAAAATGAATGATGAATGTCATAAAATGAATATTGCATAAACAGCGTTATTGGCAAAATTTCTTTATCGAGAATTCAGTCGAGGATAAAGAGATGAATGCTATAACGCAGATTGATCCCGTTCAGCAAGGACAGCCATATAAAGATAAAAAACGTCAGCTATGGCTGTTAGGTGTGGTGATTCCCAATATTGCCAATACTGCTTTTTTAGGTTACCAATTTGGGCCGAAAGCCACACGTAAATTATTTGCATCTTTTGGGCCGTTGGCGTTGCATCTGGTTATTCCTGCATTAGATAAAATTATGGGACAAGATCCAGATAATCCACCTGAAGAAGCAATCGCAGCTTTGGAGCAGGATCCCTATTATGCACGAGTGACCAAACTTTTTATTCCTTTTCAACTGATTGCCAATCTTTATGGAAACTATATTGTCAGTCGGGCATCGACACCGATGGCTGACCGTATTCTATTTGGCCATTTATTGGGTGTGGTCAATGGTGTCGCAATTAATACTGCCCATGAGTTAAGCCATAAACAAGGAAAGCTTGAGCATTATCTTTCTCATCTATGTTTGGCGCCTACGGGGTATAACCATTTTCGGATCGAACATCCGTATGGTCATCATCGTCGGGTTGCTACGCCTGAAGATCCTGCTTCATCACAATTGGGTGAAAGTTTCTGGCAATTTTGGCCGAGAACAGTGGTCGGTAGTTTTAAATCTGCAATCGAAATTGAAACCCGTCGTTTGGAGCGCAAAGGTAAAAAGTTTTGGTCATTCGATAATGAGTTGATTCATGGTTGGGTAATTAGCGCCGCATATCATGCGCTGATGCTTAAACTCTTTGGATCGCGCATTATTCCCACCCAACTTACACAGGCTTTTTGTGGGATTACTTTATTCGAAGCGGTCAACTATATGGAACATTATGGTTTAAAGCGTGAAGATCTGGGAAACGGTCGCTATGCGCGTACTATGCCTGAACATAGCTGGAACAATAATAGTATGTTAAGTAATGTTCTGTTGTATCAGTTGCAGCGCCATTCAGATCATCATGCTTATCCGACACGCAGTTTTCAATCACTGCGCCATTTTGAACATGTTCCACAACTTCCTGCGGGTTACGCCAGTATGGTACTTCCAGCATTAATTCCCCAATGGTGGTTTAAATTAATGGACGAACGAGTCATTCAACATTATGAAGGACAAATTGAACGGCTTAATGTATATCCTAAAGCTCGTAATAGATTGCTTAAAAAATATCAAAATCTTTTCAAAAAAACAGAGCAAACAGATGATATGAGTTGAGGTTGAAATGAAAAAATACCAATGTATTGTTTGTGGCTGGATTTATGATGAGGCGATTGGCTGGCCTGATGAGGGGATTATGGCGGGTACACGTTGGGAAGATATACCTGAACATTGGTCATGTCCAGACTGTGGTGTCAGTAAAGCTGATTTTGAAATGATTGAGATTTAAGTTGAGTCATAGCAGAATCTGAATGCGTTCTGTTCAGATTCTGCGTAGTTTGGGATGATGGGTTTCTCCACCTGTAAATATTATATGATCAATAAAAATATTCCGCTGATTCCTGTGCGTTATTATCTCAGACTGATTGAGTTACTTGTGGCACGTCAAATTTCTATGCAGCCGATTTTTGATGAGCTAGATATTGATGTTCTAAAATTTCAGCAGCAACCAGATTTAAAAGTATCGATTAATCAGGTTGAAAAATTTATTCAATATTGTTTGAGCTTTCCCGAAAATCGAGATTTAGCTTTTGAATTAGGCGCATCTTTACGTTTAAGTTCGCACAGTCTTGTGGGATATGCCATTTTAACCAGTGAAACCTTAGAACATGCGCTGATTTTGGTGACACGTTATTTTAATTTGATTATGCCAAGTTTTAAGGCATCTATTCGTTATGACCATGAACAGCTTGAATTATTAATTGAACCTGATGTCGTGATGGAGCAGCTCACTCTCAATTTTCATATTGAAGCGATTGCGGTGGCATTGCATCACAATATTTGTGAATTGCTTAATGATGAGGTTACAACAAGTTATTCAATTTTTCTCTCGACCTATGAGCCGCTGTATCTCAATCGTTTTCGGCAGTTAAAACAGGTCAAATTTCATTTTAATGCTCTGTTAAAGTCAGGAATAAAAATTGTTTTTACTCAGGAATTGTTAAACTATAAATTACCTTTGGCTGATGACATGACACTAAAAGCGGTTGAAATTAAATGTCAGGAACAGATGAAGGAAATCACGCGTGGACAGGATTTCCCTGAATGGATCAGAATGATGTTGATGAATACTTATCACATACCGACTTTGGCCGAATGCGCTCAGTTATTGCATGTTTCTACTAAAACCTTACAACGTCAGTTAAATAAACAAGAAAAGGATTTTAATCGAATCAAAAAAGAGGTGATATTGTCACGAGCCAAACAACGACTTACACAAAGCAATGTCAGTATTACCGACATCGCTTATGAGTTGGGATATTCATCTTCTTCAAATTTTTCCCGTGCTTTTAAAGCGCTTACCAGCCTGACACCAGAACAGTATCGACTCAAACATAAAGGTTGAACGTTTTCATGAAGCATAAAAAAACGGTCTAGTTCTTGGCTAGACCGAAATTTAATACGCTTGAAAATCTATTTTAACGATTCTTTAGTGGACCCCAATCATAAATTTTTCGTTTATAGGCGTACCAGAGCATCCATAAACCAATTAAAATCATGGGTACTGTCAAGATTTGTCCTTTGGTCATCCAGCCAAATAGAATAAAACCCTGATCTGCATCTGGCTCACGGAAAAATTCCATACTGAATCGAGCTAGACCATAACCGATTAGAAATAGAGCAGAAATAGCCATGCGTGGACGCGGTTTACTGCTAAACCACCAGAGCACTAAAAATAGAATAAGACCTTCACAGACGGCTTGATAAATTTGCGATGGATGACGTACCAGATGCAAGGGATCTGTTGGAAAGATCATACCAAATGGATAATTCGGATCTTGAACTGCACGACCATATAATTCTCCACCGATAAAATTACCAATACGACCGAACATTAAGCCTGTCGGAACACAAGGCGCAATAAAGTCCAGTGTTTCAAACCAAGTTTTTTGGTATTTTCGGCACCAGAGAATCATGGCAAGCATGACCCCGATGAATCCCCCATGAAAACTCATGCCGCCTGTCCAGACCTGAAACAACCAAAGTGGATCAGACAAGAACTTGCCAAACTCATAAAACAGCACATAGCCAATACGCCCACCCAGTACCACGCCAAGCGCTCCATAGAACACAAGATCGGAAACCATGTCGGCTGTCCAGCCATCACGTTGTTTAGCACGATAAGAAGCAAGTCCCCAAGCGCATAAAAAGGCCAAGAGATACATCAGCCCATACCAATGGACTTTCAATGGCCCGAGCGACAGTGCAACAGGGTCAATATTCGGGTAGGTCAGCATTCCTATTCCTTGATTTTTTATCTTCGTGAGATTCTAACGGAATAAAAGAAAAATGTTGTACATTCAATGTGTAAAAGATGACGAGAAAAAAATCATGTGTATTGTCGCATTGGCTTGGCAAGTTTTAGAACAAACGCCGATCTGCTTATTATCAAATCGGGATGAATTTTATGCGCGGCCCACCACACAACTTTACCAATGGTCAAATCTTCCAATTGTAGCAGGACAGGACTTACAGTCAGGTGGCACGTGGATGGGCGTGACTGCTTCAGGGCGTTGGGCGGTTGTCACAAATTTTCGTGATGGTCAGGATAAAAAAACGTATGACACATCGAGAGGTGCATTGGTCGAAGATTTCTTGTTGTCCGATTTAACGCCGATACGTTTTGCAAAACAGCTTGAGCAACGGCAACAACAATATGCAGGTTTTAATTTATTTATGGGAGATCAAGCTCAGGCGGTTTATATGAGTAATCGCGGGGAAGCACCACAAGTATTAGCCAAAGGCGTGTATGTGGTTTCTAATGGTTTAATGTCAGAGCATTGGGAAAAAACCAAGCATTTAAGAACTCGTTTTACTCAAGAATTTCTGCCTATGTTACAAGTCAATGCAAATGAAGATGATTTTGAATATGCTGCATGGGACATTTTGGAAGATGAACGTCAAGTGATTCCTGAGCTTTTACCTAAAACTGGTATTAGTTCAGAAATGGAACAACTTTTATCATCTACATTTATTCAAAGCCCTATATACGGCACACGTTGTTCTAATTTTTTAAGCATGAAAAATCAACAATGGAATTGGCTGGAAAAAACACAGTGGGGCGATTTAAAAGATCAAATCATAGATTTGAATATTCCCTTAAACCAACAAAGCTGACCGAAGTCAGCTTTGTTTGAAATCACTGAAATTATTTTTTAACAACAGAAGGTGCAATTGGATCTGCGGTAATGTAACCCACTGATGCAGCAAAGCCATTGTTATAGTTTTTATTGATGGCATCAGTCAGCACTTTTTGGTCATTTTCACTTAAACCAGTACGTACGCCTGTTTTGCTATCTACTTTATAGAAACGATCCCATTCGTCACCCGCATGCTGGAAGTTACTCATGATATACGTCCAGCCATTGACGTTATCTACCGCATGTAAACCTGTTGACTCGGCGCCTGCTGGTGCTGAAAGTAATCGAATCAACTGTTTACTATCGACATTATATGCCCATAAGAAGTTATTGATGTGATTACCACTGTCTTCACCAATAAACAGCGTACGCAATGTTTCTGAATATTTGAGGTTATCTGGGCTTGCGATATTGTTTGGATCGGCTGTATTACCTAGACTATCGATGCTTGTATCACTGCCAACAATCAGCATATGGCTTTGTTTTGCTGCCCAGTCACTATTGATGGCTGCACCAGTACTATCCACTTGACCTGATGCGAGATCATGCGCCAATACACCGCCAGCTTTGATGGTTTTGCTAAAGGATACGTTATTGCTTTCAACCCATCCAGAAGCTCCTTTCACCATAGAGTCCTGAATGTTGGCCAGTGCAGAATAACCAACTTTGTCCTTGATATTTACTGTTGTGCCTTCCATTTTGGTAAAGGCCATACTTGCGCCTTTAAGTGCAGCATAACGATGTGTTTCAAGGAAAGCAGCAGCAAGTTGAATTTCTGCATCCGTAAAGCCGTTGTTGGCAGTTTTGAGTTTGATCCAAAGTTTTTTCTTGGCAAGTACAATCTGGGTATAACTTGCATCATTTGGATCAGTTGTTAAACTTTCCATAATGTTTTCGGGTTTAATACCACGAACATTGACAAGATCTTCAATCGTTTTACTGTTGGTTGATCCCAGTTTAATCCACTGAATACGCGCTGTTGTCGATTCGGTTAATACATCCAGATATTTGGCAACATAGAGTGTTCCCGCAGATAAATCTTTTTCTTTATCTGCCACGAACATAAAGAAACCGCCATTGGTATAGTCATCGCCCATAATCGCAGTACGATTATCTGGCATCACTTGAATCAATTCATGTGAAATACGACCTAAACAGAAATGTTTTTTTGCTGTACCTGAACCGTCTTTATTCACCACAATTTCTGGTAAGTGGCCATAGTTATAAGGATTTGCTTTTGAGGCATCGCCAAAATAGTATGTCCCGATACCATCCGCACTTGGGCCACCAATACCTTGTTTAAATGCATCTGGTTCATATTCTTCGCTAGAAAGGTGTGTATTCCACGGAGAAAGACTAGCACCACAGGTAATCCATAAGCCATGAACTTTGGACATATCCACGTTAAAATATTTTTTAAGCGTTAAATGACCTGTTTTTTGATCTTGATCAAGCGTCAAAATAGCGATAGGCGATGGCAGTTGACCGTACATGCTGGTTCCTGCCAAATTTTTAGTCGTGTATTCAAATTGAACAACATGGAACACAGGATTGGTAACGCCCGCAACAGAAGCCCCTTCAATTTGGATCAAAGATGAACCATCTGGACAGTCAGAGAAGAATTGGCGCTCTGAACCTGCAACAGACGTATCTTTGATTGGGTTACCATTGACATCAAAATAACCACCAGCAACGATCGTACCGCCATTTAAGGCAGGAACGCTTTCACCTGTTTTAAAAAATGAGCTGTATCCAAGTTGATAGTCTGTTTTTGAACCATCATCCCAAGAGATACTTAATTTTGAACCGACAGATGTGGTTGCCATTGCTGCTGGATCAGCCAATGTCGGTGCTGTCATTGGAGTAAAAGTTGCATTTTTAAAATTGGCTGGTTTAATTGGTGTAGTCGCCGTGTCATTATCGCTATCGTTGCAGCCTGCAAGAGTTGCAGCTGTTGCCATCGCCCCAAGTGGCAAGAAAGGAATTCCGCTAAACCATTTAAGTAAATCACGACGGGTAGGATGATTGCTTGCCGATGTCATAATAAATCCATAACGTTTGTGGGTATATTTGTGGCATTGATTCTAGGCAAGTTACATGACATTTTTCTTACGATTTAAAGTCAATTTAAAGACATTATTATTTTAAAATCAAATAAATAGTTCATAATGAAAAAGCCTGAATATGTGAATATTCAAGCTCGCAATAGGGTTTCGTATTTGGTCATTTTAGTTTGCTGGTTTTTCTAGTAGTTTCCCAAAAAACAATCCCATCTCAAATAATAGCCACATCGGGACAGCAAGCATCACCATTGAAATGGCATCAGGTGGGGTAATAAACATAGAAACAAAGAAACAGCCGACAATAATAAAACGTCGTTTCTCGGCCAGACTTTTTGTCGTTACGACACCAATTAAAATCAGCAATAAAGTGATGATTGGAATTTCAAAAGTAAAGCCAAAGACCAGAAATAGTTTAAGACAGAACTCAAGATAACTATTGATATCAGTCATTGGTGCAACTGTTTCAGGTGAAACGCTAATGAAAAAATGCAAGATCGCAGGCAGGGTGATGAAATAAGCAAAGGCAATGCCTGCAAAAAATAAAACAATGCTACCGACTAACAACGGTAAAGCTAAATAACGTTCTCTGGCATAAAGTGCAGGTTTAACAAATGACCATAATTGATAAAGAATAAAAGGCATAGCCAGTACAATTGCCACAAACAGATTCAGTTTGAATGGTGCCATAAAGGTTGCTGTAACGTCCGTTGCAATCATGGATGATGATGCAGGTAATTGCGTGCGTAACGGTTCAGACAGCCATTGATAAGTATAATTACGAAAAGGAAGTAGGCAAAAAAATAAAAATAGCGTTACCCCAACAATTTTAAACAGATGTTTGCGTAACACCATCAAATGATTGGTCAGCGGCATTTGTTGTAATGTTTCGGCTGTATTTAGGGTGTTTGAGGGTAGCTGATTCATACGGCAATCTTCAGTTCAATAGGAGAAGTCGGTTGCAGGGTAGCTTCTTGATGGGCGCATTCATTCATTTTTTGATGTCGCTGCCATGTATTAAACGGAACATAATTTGCGGTTGAAATAAATGAATACACTCGAACAATTTTTTGTGTTTCCTGATGATTTTGAGGAGTTTGTTCTAATTCGGAAAGTTTTCTCTTTTCTATTTCTTCCAGTTGAGATTGTACTTTGCGTTCGAGTGCTTCAATTCGATTTAACTCATCCTGCATTTCTTTGCGGAATTCAGAAATTTTGAGTTCACGATCAATTTCATTTTGAATATTGCTGATATGACGCTTAATTCTGGCATACCAACGCCCTGCAAAACGTGCCGCTTCAGGCAATTTGTCAGGCCCTAAAACCAGAATTGCAATGACTGCAAAACACAGGATTTCTGTCATTCCAACATTCAGCATAACCCTGTTCCTTAACCTTTGACAGAGGAGGCAGGTTCAGTCGTTTTTACATCTGCATCAATGGTTTTAGGTTGATTAAGCGCAGCCTTTTCTTCGTCTTCACGAATTGATTTTTTAAAGTCTTTAACCGCACCGCCTACGTCTTTACCCAGATTTTTGAGTTTAGATGTACCAAATAAAAGTACAACAACGATTAAGAAAATGACTACATGCCAAATCGATAAGCCTGCCATTTTTATATCCTCCAAAAGTTTGTGGATATTTCAACAGTATGCAATGACAGGAAGGTGACAGAAATATTTCATTTTTAAGACAATTTATGGTTTGTGATAGAATAATGTTAGTATGGAATCCGATCATTGCATCTGCATTTCAGGGTTTCTTGTGAATTTAGCTCTCCCTCTTATTGCCTTTCTTATTGGACTATTTCTGGCTCAGACTAGATGTTCTGAGCGCATAAAACCATTCCTTGCGACCTTACTTGCCCGTGTCTTTATTCCGATTGTAATTATTTACAATATGGTGTTTTATCAGGCTGGTAGTTTAAGTTTGATGCTCTTTAGTTTTTTCTCTGCAGTTTTGCTATATGCGCTTTTTATGCAATTCTTTAAAGATCGTTTAGGCGCATTATGTTTTAGCTACGTCAATATGGCATGGTTGGGCTTTCCATTTGCAATTGCTTTATTTGGCTCTCAGATTAGCTCTGCTATGGTTGCCTTATATATTGGCGGGTCTATTTTTGGCAATATCTGGGCCGTTACTGCGGTATCTTTAGAGCCACAGCCAAAATCGGTCATTATAAAAAAAGTGATGCAATCCCCACCTTTTGTTGCTTTGGTTCTAGCTGGATTATTTAGGCTGATGGGGCTGCAAAATATCCAAGAAACTTATTGGTTTGATCACATTTATAGTGTAAGTAAGATTGGAATGACTTTTGCGGGAATGTGTGTATTGGGCATGTGGTTACGCCGAACCAAAGTCAATATGGATGACTTAAAACGGAGTAGCATGATTTTGGGGCTTAAAATCATTTGTGGTATAGCATTGTGTAGTCTTGCTTATTTTTATCTGCCGATTCCACATGTTCAGCAATATATCGGTGTCATGTTTTTATTGTTTTGTTTACCGCCTGCGGCAAATATTGTGGCACTGGAAACCCATTATCAGGGGACTGGAATTTCAGCGAAGTATATTGCGTCGGGTACGATTGTCAGTTGTGTGGTGATTGCAGTTTATGGGATGTTGCTGCATTTTTATTTTTAAGTCTAAATGGTCGAAGCGCAATAGAATTTAATCTATTAAGTCTTTATTTCAAAAGAGTGTCTTATCATTAATAATGTTTGAAAATAGATCAAACCTACTTTTGTTTTGGCAAAAGTAGGCAAAACCATTGTCGTTCGCAAAACTCGTTATCTTGCACTACATAATAATATATCGCAGAAACAATATATTGCAGATTATGGTTTGTCTCGAACAGTTGCGAACGACGTTTTCGCGTATCTAATGTTGTATAAATACTTTATTCATTTTTTAATTCATGATCTAGTCATCAAACTCTCACGAAAGCGTTGCATCGCCTGTCCTCGATGGCTAATCTTATTTTTTTCTTCTTTGCTCATTTCAGCACTACTGATGCCAAGTTCAGGTAGCCAGAATAAAGGATCATAACCAAAACCATGTTCGCCGCGCGCTACTTCTAAAATTTCGCCGTGCCAAAAGCCCTGAAAGATTTGCGGGAGCGGATCTTCTGAATGTTCGACCAACGCTAGTATGCAGACAAACATGCCTTCAATGACTTGTCCTGAGCGACGGAAAGGTTTCAAATCATCAAGTAATTTTTCATTATTGGCCGTGTCATTGCCATGATCACCTGCATAACGTGCTGAGTAGATACCCGGTGCGCCGTCTAATACAGGAACACAAATTCCAGAATCATCTGCAATGGCAGGTTTTCCTGAAATTTTAGCGGCATGACGTGCTTTAATAATGGCATTTTCAATGAAGCTCAGTCCATCTTCAATCGCATCTGGAATGTCCAGTTGCCCTTGCGGAATGACATCAATAGGAAGTTTAAGCTCTGCAAAGAGTTTTTCAAATTCGGTAATTTTACCTTTGTTGTTACTGGCTAAAACTAAAGTACCTTGAGAGAGCCAATGCGGTGCAGACATAATCAAAACCTGAATAAAAAGAGAAAATTAAAAAACAAAAAGCACCCGAAGGTGCTTTAAAATTTTAAGAACTTACTGCGCCTGAATCCATTTGTCAGCACGATCAACCGCTTGACGAATCTGATCTTGGGTCAAGTTGGCAGCCAAAGCAGTTTTTTTGCTTTGTGACATGTTAATCACTTTATTATCTAACATGCCATCACGAGTCGATAACTCGTACCATTGGTACGCGCCCTGATAGTTTTTCTTTTGTTCTTCCATCATGGCGAGATTATAACTAGCACGGTTGTCACCATTACTGGCTGCTTTTTCAAAGTATTTACGCGCCATAGCTTCATTTTTAGCAACGCCTACACCATCTGCATACATACGGCCGACATTTAACTGAGCAGGAGATAGGCCCTGATCTGCGGCTGCTTTAAACCACGTAAAGGCTTGTTTTTCATCTTTAGCAACGTCTTTACCATACTGGTAATGCGAACCTAAATAAAACTGTGCACCCGCCTGTCCAGCTTTAGCGGCCTTCATCAGGTCATTCACACTCATGGTTGAAAAGTGCGCAGCCTGAGCTGCAATAGACTGTGGTTGGGCAACGTAATCAGCATGTGCGTGAATACTCAAAAGTCCAACTACTAGTGTGCTGAATAATGTTTTTTTCATAGAGCGCTCACTCGATATATTGCGACTTCACCAAACAAATTAGGGACATGCTTACTTAAAAAGCTCCCTTGCTGATTTCCATTGACGGCAAGTCGATTAATGATCCGAATCTGATTTTCTGCACAGAGTGCTTCAAAATCTCGGAAAGTACATAAATGAATATTGGGCGTGTTATACCACATATAGGGTAATGCATCTGAAACAGGCATCATTCCTTTCAAAGCCAAAAACGAGCGCGTCTTCCAATGCGCAAAGTTTGGAAAAGTAATGATGGCTTGTTTGCCCACTCGCACCATATCACGTAATAAAACATCTGGTGCATCTACAGCTTGCAAAGCTTGTGCCATAACCACATTATCAAAAGATTGATCTGCGAAACGACTCAAGCCAAGATTCAAGTCTTGCTGAATAATATTTAACCCGCGACTGACGGCAATTGCAATCTTTTCTTGATCAATTTCTAGGCCATAAGCACGAATTTGATGTTTTTTGCTCATATGAGCCAATAATTCGCCATCTCCACAGCCTAAATCAAGCACACTAGACCCAGGTTTAATCCACTTTTCTGCAAGTTGTTGGTCTATACGCATCAGATCGCCTCCACTTGTACTGTCGATTTTAAAAGCGCTTCACCGCCTAAAAAAGCGCGTAATGCTTTTACATACAGTGGAATTGGAAATAAAAATGAATCATGCCCTTGTTCAGCATTGATATCCAGATAAGTCACAGGTTTATGATTGGTAATGAGAGCATCTACAATTTCCTGAGAACGTTCTGGGGCAAAACGCCAATCCGTTGTAAATGAAACTACCAGAAAGCGACATTGAGTTTGTGCCATCGCTTTAGTTAATGACTGTTCATACTCACGTGACGGGTCAAAATAATCCAATGCTTTGGTCATAATCAAATATGTATTAGCATCAAAGTTTCGGCTAAATTGTTCGCCTTGATAGCGCAGATAGCTTTCCACCTGAAATTCGACATCAAAGCCATACATAAATTTGCCAGATTTTAAATCACGACCAAACTTTTGTTTCATTGCTTCTTCAGAAAGATAGGTGATGTGACCGACCATCCGTGCCAAAATCAGCCCACGTTTTGGGTAGCTGTCATTTTCCAGATAACGACCATGATAAAAATCTGGATCAGAAAGAATCGACTGGCGCGCCACTTCATTAAAGGCAATATTTTGTGCGGAAAGTTTAGGTGCGCTGGCAATAATCACACAGTTTTTTAAGCGATCAGGATAATCCACCGACCATTGTAACGCCTGCATTCCTCCCAAAGAACCACCAATAATGGCATACCAGATATCAATGCCTAATCGGTCTGACAGCATGGTTTGGGTTTTGACCCAATCACGCACAGTGACCAATGGGAAATCGGGGCCGTAAGGACGATTTTCATTTTCAGGATTTGGCGAGGTCGGCCCAGTCGAGCCATTACATCCACCAATATTATTCAGCGCTACCACAAAAAAATGATTGGTATCAATCGCTTTTCCTGGACCGATGCAAGCATCCCACCAACCCGCTTTTTTGTCATCTTCGTGGTGATAACCCGCTGCATGATGATGTCCAGAGAGCGCATGGCAAATGAGAATTGCGTTAGATTTATCCGCATTTAACGTACCATAGGTTTCAACCATCAGTTCGAAACGCGGTAAACTTCGGCCACATTCTAAATGTAGAGGGTGTTCAAATTGAAACTTTTGTGGAGTGACCAAACCCACGGAGTCAGATGGAAAAGACACGGGAGCGATTCGCCTTTTATCTTTAAATCAATAATACAGAAAGGATACCATAGGTATCCTTTCAAAAAGAGTGTTTTACATCGTTTATACAGCAGCGGCAGCCACTTGTTCGGTGCTTAATACGCCTTGTTCAATTAAACGGTTGGTCGAGGCCAAAATCGCTTCAATTGAGGATGTAACAGTGTTGTCATGGACACCTGCGCCGAAAGTACTTTTTCCAGTTCCTTTTACCTGAATTTCGATTAAGGTTAAGGCTTTGGCGTTAGCGCCAGAGCTAATACTACGTTCTTCATAGTTCAAAACGTCAATTGGTAATTGAAGTGCATTTAAGAAGGCAGAAATTGGACCATTGCCTTCACCACGCAATTGCTGAATTTCTCCATCAATTTCAATTTCTAATTCAATCGCTTGAGTCCCATTTACGTCAGAAAGGCGATAGTTTTTCGCAGTATAATGGCGCTCTTTGGCATTTACATAAGTATCTTGAAATAAATTCCAGATTTCAGTTGCGCTAATTTCTGTGCCATTACTGTCGGTGTGTTGTTGCACAATTTGCGAAAATTCAATCTGTAAACGACGCGGCAATACCACGTTGTAGTTGGACTCTAACAAATAAGCAATACCGCCTTTACCAGACTGACTATTGACACGAATCACAGCATCATAGTCACGACCCAAGTCTTTCGGATCGATAGGTAAATAAGGCATATCCCAGATTTCTTCATTTTTCTGAAATTCAAAGCCTTTTTTGATTGCATCCTGATGTGAACCAGAGAACGCCGTGAAGACCAAGTCACCTGCATAAGGATGACGTGGATGTACAGGTAAACCTGTGCATTCTTCAATTGTGGCAATTACTTCGTTGATGTTGGAAAAATCTAACTCAGGTGCAACACCCTGCGTGTACATATTTAAGGCAATTGCTGCGACATCAACATTACCCGTACGTTCACCATTACCAAACACACAGCCTTCAACACGATCTGCTCCCGCCATAATCGCAAGTTCAGAAGCTGCAATACCGCAACC
Organism: Acinetobacter guerrae; assembly: GCF_009372255.1. GTDB lineage: Bacteria > Pseudomonadota > Gammaproteobacteria > Pseudomonadales > Moraxellaceae > Acinetobacter > Acinetobacter guerrae. Next base: position 48,911 of record NZ_LXGN01000004.1, on the reverse strand, counting down.
GCGGTCATTGTGACAGTGAACTGAAATAAGCACGCCATCACGACGCGCAATATTGCGGTGCATCCATTCGATCTGGTCTGCATAAACATTTGGCGTTGAGACTTCGACTGTTGCAGGCAAGTTTAAAATAACTTTGTTGTCAGGTGATGCTTCCCAAATTTCAGTCACAGCATCACAGACATCTTTAGCAACTTCTAATTCTGTGGCAGAAAAGCATTCTGGACTGTATTGGAATACCCATTCTGTTTCAGGATATTGCGCTGCAATTTCTTTGATTTTCTTAGCTGCATTGACGGCTAAAGCCTTAGAGCCATTCGCATCGACATTTAAAACTTTTTGACGGAAGGTCGGTGAATTTGCATTATAAATATGCACAATAGCGCGTTTTGCACCGACTAAAGATTCAAAAGTACGTTCGATCAAGTGATCACGTGCTTGTACCAAGACCTCAATATAGACATCATCTGGAATGTGATTTTCTTCGATTAACTTACGGGTAAAATCAAAGTCCATTTGAGACGCTGAAGGAAAACCAATTTCAATGTGTTTGAAACCAATTTTGACCAACATCTGGAACATTTTAAATTTTTGATCAATATCCATCGGTTCAAAAATTGCTTGATTACCGTCACGTAAGTCGGTACTCATCCAGATGGGTGCTTTTGTGATTTCGTTATTTGGCCATTGGCGGTCAGGTAAGTCGACGCGCTGATACATACGGCGGTATTTTTTGCTTGGATCTGCCAACATCATGAGATAACTCCTTGTCGTAGCGCACTTGCTCAATTTTTTTCAGGCAGCTTACTACTTTATATATGGTGTCTAAATAAAATGATTTAAAGAAAAATAGCTTAAAAATTTTGAGGCCTGTTTTAGAGGCAAAAAGAGAGTATGCGCGCTTGGCGCAGCATCAGGAGTGCGGTCAAATCAGTTGTAGATTTGGAAAAAGCAAAAATATATTTCATTTCCATATACCATTAAAAAAGCTTAGTGGTTTCACCTGAGTAAAAGATTTTACAACTCATTTGAGTGTAGGTGAAAAACATCGCACATGCAAAATCATATCCTAAATTTTAATTTGAATAAATGAAAAATATTTCCCTATTTTTTGCATAAATTGCAATTTATAAGGAAATATTTCCCTATTAATGGTTGTATATTGGCAATATTTTTTATTTATAGGTTGGTGGGGTTTGTTTTATAACTCAGACCACATTCGCATTAGATTATGATAAATATTGGTTAACTTCATCACTTCTGGATAATGGTCTCCATGTTGCATACGTAAATTGCGAACGGACTCATCCAAAGTAAATAATAAATGTCGTTTGTTATCATCACGAATCAAACTTTGTACCCAGAAAAAAGAAGCGAAACGTGTACCACGAGTAATACTACTGACCTCATGTAAACTGGTTGCAGGATAAAGTACGACATCGCCTGCGGGAAGTTTAACTTCGTGGTAGCCATAAGTATCTTCAATGACAAGCTCACCACCGTCATACTCGTCAGGTTCACTTAAAAATAAGGTGCAGGATAAATCGGTGCGGATTTGTTCAGTTGTACCACGGATCAATCGAATCGAATTATCTACATGAAATCCAAAACTTTCATGTTCATCGTAACGATTAAATAAAGGTGGAATAATTTGATGGGGAAGGGCTGCGGTTTGGAATGTAGGATGATTCCAGATAGCCTTAATCACCAGATCACTTAAATGCTGGGTCAAAGGATCTTGTTCAGATAACTGTTGATTATGTTTGACTGATGCAGACAAAGTTCCAGCAGTGACTTTACCCCCAACCCAATTGGCCGACCCCATCAATGCTCTAAATTCTGTAACCTGTTCTTTGCTAAGTACATTGGGAATATGATGAATCATGTGGAATATACCTTTGGCAAGAAAGCGTCAATTGTAAAAATAGCCTCAAAGATGAGGCTATTTTATATGAGTTTTTAATAAAGCCATAATTAAATTATGGCTTTAAGGCTTAGTATTTAAAATTAATTGCTAATACTGCATTACGACCATCACCTTCAAAAGCGTAGTGTGCAGCATGGGCGCTTGTGAAATAACGTTTATCCGAAATGTTATTTACATTTAGTTGTAAGTTCACATTGGGGTTAATTTCATATTTCGCCATGGCATTATAAATGGTGTAAGCAGGCATATATTTTTCTGCTGTTGTGCTTGAATTGACATAGACATTGTCTTTGTATTGAGCACCCGCACCTACAGTCAACTGTGGTAAGACTTTATAAGTCGACCATAATGTTGCACTGTTTTTTGCAACATATGGGATTGGGCCACCTGCTGGAACTGCTGTTCCACGTGAAAAGCCACCATCGGTGAGTTCACTGTCTAAGTAACTATAACCTGCTGAAACTTCCCATTTATTGGTGATATGACCGTTTAAGCCAAGCTCAAAACCATCAACTTTACTTTCACCCACATTTGAATAAAAACCTGCTGCATCCTGAATACGAGTATTTTGTTTCTCAGTACGGAAAATAGCAGCAGTGACATTGGCACGTTTATTGAAGATATCCCATTTTGTACCCACTTCGTAGGTACGAGCTTTTTCAGGTTTCAAGTCATTAATGGTAATGGCAACTGCCGATTCACTGCTATCGCCTTGTCCAACACCCACTGGGTTGGCAGAAGTCGCATAGCTCGCATAAATGCTACCATTTTCAGTTGGTTTGAAGATTAGACCGGCCTGATAACTAAAGAAATCGCTATCGCTTTCAATGCTCGTTCCCGCAGGGGTGGTTCCAGATACTTTATTGTATTTGGCTTCTGTATCGAATTTATCCCAACGCAAACCAAGATTCATTAACCATTGCGGTGTAAATTCGATGCTATCAAGCGCATATAAACCAACGGTACGACTACGAGTGGTCGTGACCGCAGGATTTGCATCACGTGTACCAATCATGGCTGGATTATCTGGACTGTTGACACTAGTACACCAATAAGTCACAGCATTACACTGAGCATCTGCATTTGTTGCAGATTTACTAAAAGTGTAAGACCCCATATCAGTGTCTTGTAAACTCCATTCAACGCCTGTGTTAAACGAGTGTTTAATGGCGCCTGTATTGAATTTCCCAGTTAAGGCAAGTTGGTCTGAATAAGCATCGGTGTCAGAAATTCGACTTAGCGCATGACCACGATAAATATAACCATTTAAAACATTATTTAGCCCATTTGTACCCGTTTTAGAGTCATTTGAGTTGGTGTAAACATAATCTGTTTTTGATTTTGTATAATTAATAACGTTAGATAAGGTCAAATTATCATTGAAATCATGCTCTAATTTAAAGGTGCCAATATGGTTTTCACGTTTATCAAAATCGCGATTTTTCCAACCATAGTAGATTCCTTGTTTGGCTTGATAGGGTTTTCCGCCTGTAGATAAAAATGGAATACCTGCATCAGGTTCGTCATAACTTTGTAAATAATAATAGCTTAATAATCCGCGATTTGCTGTACCCAAGCCCCATGCGATGCTTGGCGCCAGACCAACACGATTATATTCAGCACCATTACTTTGGCCTGGTTTATCATTTTGGTGTCCCATCACAACAACACGGCCAGCAACACCATTTCCAAAATCTTTATTGGCATCGAGTTGTATCTGGCGATAGTCGTCTGTACCTGCTGCGACAGTGCCTTGATAAACATCACCCTGATGCGCTTGTTTGGTAACGAGGTTGATACTACCGCCAACACCGCCCCCGCCCGATAAAGTGGAGCTTGAACCTTTTGTGACTTCTACCTGTTCAATCGCAAACATATCACGATTTTGTAGGGTGGCATTGCGTACACCATCTATATAAATAGAAGACTGGGAGCTATAACCACGAATATAAGGTGTATCTCCAAACGGTGTACCACCTTCGCCTGCTGCAAATGTAATTCCAGGCACGTTTTGTAATGCCTGTGTTAAAGAGTTGGAACCTGTATCTTGTAAAAGTTTCTGCGAAACAACGGTAACCGATTTTGGTGTATCTAAAAGAGGTGCAACATATTTTTTATTAGCCGAGTTATCTACTTTCAAACTGTCAGTACTTGCTTCAGCGTGAATAGTAGGTAAATGGGAAACGTCATCTTGTGCAATTGCTGAAACAGCAACAACAGATAAAGAAGAGGCGATTGCGGATGAAACAATCTTCTTGCGCGTTTTAATAAAAGACATAGCCACAGATATCAATAATAAAAAGTATGTGAATAATAATGATTATTATTTTTATAAATAGTTTTTGATGATTGGATTTCTTGTTAAAAAAAGGAGCTATTATGGATTTTTAGATACATTATTTTACATGTATATATTTAACATTATGAAAATTAAATAAATTATTGATATAGATGAAAATATGCTCTTTTAAAAAAAATATTTTTTAAGCTTTTTTTAAGTTTTATACTTTTTTGGCAAATTGGTTTTTTTCCCATTAAAAACTTCCTTTTTCATCATCCGTTTTGTATATCGGGAAAGTTGTCATATAATGTGGCACTTTTAAAAATTGTTACTCTAACTAATTATCGAGGAAGCCATGCAAGTAACGACTGAAGCGGTTTCGGGCGTTGCCCGTCGTTTAAATGTTTCTGTACCGACGAGCCGTATTAATGAGCAATTTGAAGCTCGTTTAAAACGCACTGCCAAAACTGTGAAGATCAACGGCTTCCGTCCAGGTAAAGTGCCTATGTCACGTGTACGTTCAGACTTCGGTCCTGGTATTTATCAGGAAGTAGTGAACGACATCATTCGTGACAGTGTATTTGAAGCAATTCAACAAGAAAAAATCAATGCTGTAGGCATGCCGAACATTGAAAAAGTGGAACATAAAGATGACGCTTTAGTTTATGAAGCGACTGTTGAAGTGTATCCAGAAGTTGAAGTTAAAGCATTTAATGATTTGGAAGTTGAACGCAAATCAACTGAAATCAACGACAAAGACGTTGACCAAATGATCGAAAACTTGCAAAAACAACGTCAAACTTGGGCTGTAACCAAAGGTATGGCGAAAAAAGACATGCAAGTGACTTTCGATTTTGAAGGTTCGATTGATGGTGAAAAGTTTGAAGGCGGTTCTGCTGAAGACTTTAAACTGGTATTAGGTTCTGGTCGCATGATTCCTGGTTTTGAAGATGGGATCGTGGGGATGAAAGCAGGCGAAGAAAAAGAGATCGACGTTACTTTCCCTGAAGATTACCAAGCTGAAAACCTTGCAGGTAAACAAGCGCAATTTAAAATTACTGTGAAGCAAGTTGAAAAAGCAAAACTTCCTGAAATTGACGCAGAATTCCTTAAAATCTTTGGCTTGACTGAAGAAGATGGTGTTGAAAAACTTAAAGCCGATGTTCGTAAGAACATGGAGCGCGAAGTTCGTAACGGTTTGCGTAACCAAGTAAAACAAGCCGCTTTTGATGCACTTGTTGCTGCAAATGAAATCGAAGTTCCTGCTGCAATGGTTGCTCAAGAAATTGATCGTCAACGCGAACAAATGATTCAACAATTCACTCAACAGTTTGGTGGTGCAGGCGCACAATCATTTGATAAAAGCATGCTTCCAGACGAACTGTTTAAAGAGCAAGCTGAGCGTTCTGTAAAACTTGGTGTACTGGTAAGTAAAGTTCTTGCAGATGCTAAACTTGAAGTAGATCAAACTCGTGTAGATGCTTATATCGATGACATGGCATCTTCTTATGAAGATCCAACTGAAGTGATTGAATACTTCAAAAATGACAAACAGCAACGTGCTCAAATCGAAGCTGTAGTTTTAGAAGATCAAGTGGTTGATCACATTCTTGCTGCTGCAAAAGTGACGAATACAGATGTTACTTATGAAGATTTGTTGAAAGAACAACAAGCACGCCAAGCTCGTTAATCTTGTCATCAATTGAGAAAAGGCGCGAAAGCGCCTTTTTTTATGAATCGTTTCTTTTTCTGATATTCTGACGAAAATGCGGGTTTTATACAGAAATAAAACGATATTTTGAAAGGAATGCTTTTGCAATTTTAATGATTATCCCTCATATTGTGGGAATGAGTTAAGTTACAAAAATTTAGGAATAAATAATCGTATGTATGTTCCAACAATTGAAAATGCTTTAGTTCCTGTAGTGGTTGAACAGTCTTCACGTGGTGAACGTTCTTTTGATATTTTTTCACGTCTGTTACGCGAACGTGTAATTTTCCTAACGGGTGAAGTTGAAGACAACATGGCGAATTTAATTGTCGCTCAGATGTTGTTTTTAGAAGCAGAGAACCCAGATAAAGATATACACCTCTATATTAATTCACCAGGTGGTTCAGTGACTGCAGGTATGGCAATTTACGATACCATGCAGTTTATTAAGCCAGATGTAGTGACTTATTGTATGGGTCAAGCGGCATCTATGGGTGCATTTTTACTCAATGCTGGTGCTAAGGGTAAACGTTATTGCCTTGAAAATGCTCGTGTTATGATTCACCAACCATTAGGTGGTTTCCGTGGTCAGGCTTCTGATATCGAGATTCATGCGCGTGAAATTTTATTTATTAAAGAGCGTTTGAATCGCCTAATGGCAGAGCATAGTGGTCAAGACTATGAAACAGTTGCCCGTGACACTGATCGTGATAATTTCATGACAGCACAAGCAGCGAAAGAATATGGTTTAGTGGATCAGGTTTTATCTAAACGTCCCTAAAAGTTAAGATTTAAGTTGGAGTAATTATGTCCGAACATCCTCAAGGACAAAAACATTGTTCATTTTGCGGTAAAACGCAGTCTGAAGTCGGGAAACTGATTGCAGGCGAGGACGCATATATCTGTAATGAATGTGTGGACGTGTGCCTAGACCTTGTTCAAACCAGTCAGCAAGTTGAGGCTGGGGATTGGGCAAGTCGTGAGCTGCCTAAACCGCAAGAGATTCGTAAGGCTTTGGATCAATATGTGATTGGTCAGGATATTGCGAAAAAAACCTTATCTGTAGCGGTTTATAACCATTACAAACGCCTGAAAGTAGGGCAGTCTGGACATAAAGCCAATCAAGATATTGAAATTGCCAAAAGTAATATTCTACTGATTGGGCCAACAGGCTCAGGTAAGACCTTGCTTGCACAGACATTAGCACGTTTATTGGATGTGCCATTTGCTATGGCAGATGCAACGACACTAACCGAAGCAGGTTATGTGGGTGAAGATGTTGAAAATATTGTGCAAAAGCTTTTGCAAAAAGCAGATTATGATGTAGAAAAAGCACAAAAAGGCATTATCTATATCGATGAAATCGATAAAATTACTCGCAAGTCTGAAAATCCATCCATTACTCGTGATGTATCGGGTGAAGGGGTTCAGCAGGCATTGCTAAAAATGATTGAAGGTACAGTTGCCTCGATTCCTCCTCAGGGAGGACGTAAGCATCCACAGCAGGAATTTATTCAAATCGATACGTCGAATATCCTGTTTATTTGTGGTGGTGCTTTTTCTGGACTTGAAAAAATTGTGCAGCAACGTCAGGAAAAAGGTGGCATTGGTTTTAATGCAGAAGTCAAAAATAAAGACCAAAGCAAAAAACTGGCTGAATTGTTCCGTCAAGTTGAACCTACTGATTTAGTGAAATTCGGTTTAATTCCAGAGTTTATTGGTCGTTTGCCTGTTATTGCGACGCTTGAAGAACTTGATGAAGCAGCCTTGATGCAGATTTTGACTGAACCAAAAAATGCATTGACTCGACAGTATCAATACCTGTTTAACATGGAAGATGTTGATCTGGTATTTGAAGATGCAGCATTACGTGCAGTAGCAAAAAAAGCACTAGAGCGGAATACAGGTGCGCGTGGTCTACGCTCAATTCTGGAAAATGTTTTGCTTGAAACCATGTATGATCTGCCAAGCCGTGATGATGTCGGGACTGTGATTATCAATGAAGCGGTGATTACAGAGGGAGCGCAACCACTTTATCAAAAGGAGCGTATCCCGCAAAAAAATCATGATGCTGTCGATCATGTTGATTTAAAAGTGGTTGATTCTAAATCTGCATAAGTTCAGTCATCTGACACTTATCTGAAAAAGCATGATCTGCTCAGGCATTTCATGCTTTTTTATTTGCAAATATGAAGTGAGGTGTTAATCTTGAGGCGAAATACGCATAGTTTTGCGCCGTAAAAATAAATGAAATAAAACGCCTTGAGGGATATCATGCGTTATTTATTATTATCAATATGTTGTGTCGGGGTTTTGGCTGGTTGCCATAGTTCATCTCAGTTAAAAGCTGAGCCTGAAACTTTAACATCGACTTTACCAAAAGTAGATATTCATCAAGAACCAGGAATATTGGATCAATATCATGTGGGTGGGTTTTCTGTCGGTGGTTGGGTTAACCAAAAACTAGGACAATATTTCCAGCCGATTCAACCACAAAATCCCCAAGCTGCCGTCGTGTATTTATATCGCCCAGACTCACGTTGGAATCAACAGGAAATTGCTGCTGCCAATATTTTTATTAATGGTAAGCGTATTCCGAGTTTATTAAATAATCATTATTATTGGTTGGAATTACCTGCGGGTACATATCGTATTTCTACCAGTAGGCCTTTAACTGTATTTCATTTTCAAGAACCCAAATATATCGATATGACGGTAGGTGCAGGACAAAGCTATTATTTGAAATATGATGAGGAAAATCCTGCACGTAAAGAACGCACAGGGCCATTTTTGATTATGCAGGAAAAAATGGGGCGTAATGAAATTGCATTTACTCGTTTGAAATCATCGAGCTACAACTTTGTAGCACAAGATACTTCAGGCAAGATTCGACATAAACCTCAAGAGCTAAAACCTGCAAAATATGATGAAAAATCAGATGTATTATTGGTTAAGCCATTTAAAATCTGGAATCCAATGACATGGTAAATCTGTTCGGCTGAAGGGTTATATATATCGCTACAGCCGAATTTGCATTTATAGCGCTTAAAGGAAGCTTTGAAAATTGATGATAAATTACGGTTTTTCTTGATTCTTATTTTTTTCGACAATAAGAGGGGCAATAATAGCCATCATTTTTTCCTGAAAATTTTCGCGTGTTTGATCATCATTAAACATTTCTTGGCCTAGTTGCATCATATAGGTAGACAACTCACCCATCATTTTGGCATTTTTACGAGTAATGGATTGACCTTCAGGCGTTTTGAGAAATTTAATACTCGCTTGTAACTCTTCTTCGCTGTAAGTTTTCAAGTAAATATCTTGAATCACCTGCTGAGTTTTAGGATTAGTAATGATTTGATTGCTTGACTCTTTTAAAAGTTGGCTCAACTGGGTTGCAGCTTGTTTCTCTTTACTATTTAGTGTTTGCGAACCCGTTGTATTTAAAATAATTTGCTCTGCCTGTTTATTATAATAAGGCTCTAACTCTGTGAGTGATTGACGTAATAAATATTCAATCTAACTGACCTGCATAAGTTCCTTGACTGTACTGAGTTTCGCAGGCGAAGCCAATAAACCTGTGCTAATGCAGGTGAGACACAAACTGATAGAAAGGCGTTTAATAAGTTGTTGAACAGCCATGAGGATGCCTTTGGTCTAAATTATAAAATTAATTTGAAAGTAAAGTATAAAAGTGGATCTAGTTTAATCTATATGTTGGTTTTTTTAATATTATTTTGTAGTTCTTTTTAAACCATGATTAAGTAAATCCTAAAATGTTCGATAAAAGATTGGCTTTAAAATGAAAAAGCGACCATTTAGGCCGCTTTTTTTGCTCTTATAATTTTAGGCGGTTGCCTCTGGAGCATTACGCCATAAGCTTTCTAAGTCGTAAAACTTACGTGCAGTAGGTAACATGACATGAACAACAACAAAGCCTAGATCAATCAGGATCCATTCGGCATCACGTTCGCCTTCAATACCAATCGGGCGAAACCCAGCTTTACGTGCTTCGTCGGCAACGTTGTCAGCAAGGGCTTTTACATGGCGGGTTGAAGTGCCACTGGCAATAACAATCGCGTCAGCAACATTACTAATGCTGCTAACATCAAGTTCTAAAATATCTTTTGCTTTTACATCGATAAGGGCATTATGTACAACTTTTAGGCAAGTCTCTACATTATGCGGCGTTGAATTCATTGCGAGATCGTGAGAATTAGAAGCGCTGGGCGATGGTTCTAAATTCATAAAGGGTATAATTTCCTGACAATTACTCATGGTCTAATATAGCGAAGTTTTGACTAAATTTCAAACCTTCGCTGTAACACATTATGTATTTACGTCATCAGAAAAATATTTATTTTTCCATTCGAACGATTGTGCGGAGCTTTGCTGAGGTTTATATTCCGCTGCAATGTATCCTGTATAGTTACTTTGCTGTAGCCACTGAAAAATGTGAGCAAAGTTCAATTGAGCGGTATCGGGTTCATGCCGACCGGGACAATCTGCAAACTGAATATGTCCAATCTGGTCAATATTTTCTTTTAAACCTTCCAGTACATCTTCGCCCATCATCGCCATGTGATAACAGTCATATTGCATTTTTAAAGCAGGGTGTTGAACTGCTTCAAGCATTTCTTGAGCCTGTGCAATATTTTGAACTAAAAAGCGCGGCATATCAGTGCCATTAATCATTTCAAATACAGGTTCAATACCATGTTCAGTCATCAGGTGACACACCAGTTTTAAGTTGCTGGCCAGTGTGTTTAAACAAGGTAATAAGTCTGCATCATGAGGCTGCTTTCCTGCCAAAATATTAATTCGTGGTACATTCAATGCACTGGCATATTGAATCGCTTGTTCAAGTGCTTGGTGAAACTCAATTTCTTTACCAGGAACGCCCGCTAGTCCATTACCACCTTGCATTAGATCGCCCGTAGGGACATTAATCAGGCAAAGACTTAAATGATGCTGTTCAAGTTGATCTCGAATCTGGTGAATACTGAGTTCGTAAGGAAACTGAATTTCCACGTGTGCAAAACCATGTTGGCGTGCCAAGGCAAAACGTTCAATTAAAGGAACTTCAGTAAAAATAAGGGAAAGATTCACTGCTAACTGACTCATGATCTTCATCCTTTAAGATTTATTTTCTATCTGTTTGATCATAGTCGCTAAATCTTGCTCGGCAAAGCCCTTTTGTTGGTGCGCTTGTAACTGATCTAAAGCTTTGTTGGCAACAGGAATGTTTAGGTTAAAATTTTTCGCCAATTGTACTGCGTTGTTTAAGTCTTTCGATAAAGTTTGTACTTTCCATTGGACAGGTTCAAAGTTATGCGTCGCCATGCGCGGTGCTAATATCTGAAAAGGTTTTGAGTCTGCAAAGCCGCCTGCCAAAGCGGGAGCCAGTAACGTGGTATCTACACCTGCTTGGTCTGCTAAAGCAATGGCTTCTGCAATTAATGCACTATTTGCAGCAACGATCAATTGATTGCAAATTTTGGTGGCTTGTCCTGTACCATTTTCACCCATGCGGGTAACACGTTGTGCAAGTACCTGATAAATCGGAGCTAGTGTTTCAATAATTTGTGCATTGCCACCTGCAAAAATGACCAGTGCTCCTTGTTCTGCGCCAACTGTGCCACCAGAAACAGGGGAGTCAATCCAATATCCTTGTTGCTGAGTGGTTTGCTTGGCAAGGTCTAAGGTCGTTTCTACAGACAAACTGGAAAAATCAACAATGATCTGGTCTGGTTTTAAATAAGCTTTAATTTGCTCAAATACATGACTCACCGCATGATCATCAGCCAGACAGGTCAAGATGACAGGATAATCGCCAATATTTTTAAGTTGTAACGATGTAGCACCCATTGCAACTAATGGTTCACACGCTGTGTATGTGCGGTTCCAAACAGCAACATTAAAACCTGCTTGCACTAAACGGGTTGCCATGCGGCTGCCCATTAAGCCCATACCTAAAAAAGCAATTGGCGTATTTACATCAACTCTCATATTGGCTTCCTTATCGATATTTATATCAATCTATTTGTATTGGCGCGGCAAAAATTCAGTTTCAGGATGTTTGTCTTTTTTACGTGCCAAACGGCTATTTTTGCCGAGAATAAGTTTAAGCTGCCAAAGTTTTTCCAAGCGTAGTGCTTTTTGGGGTTCGTGTTCCATCGCATCTAAAACCCGTTTTGCTGCCGTTAATGCGTCAGGAGAACGCTGTAATAGTTCAAGTGCTAACTGATTTGCACGTTCAAGTGGGTTTTCAGAAAGATGGGTAACCAAACCAATTTCTTTGGCATAATCTGCATCAAAAATACGTGCGGTCAGGGTTAATTCTTTTGCTAAATCTATGCCGACCAAACCTTTAATGGTACGGGTTAAACCCATATCTGGAACAAGCCCCCAGCGACTTTCCATAATGGACATTTTGGTTTCTGGCTGTGCAATACGGATATCTGCGGCGAGAGCAAGTTGCATGCCTGCCCCAAAGCAATAACCTTCGATTGCGGCAATAACAGGAACAGGTAGGTTCTGCCATACTAAAAAGGCTTTTTGAAAGAGGCTTTGTCCGGGTTTTAGCAATTCCCATGCTGCGTATAGGCTGTTTTTAGGCGCATTTAAGTCAGCCAGATCAATGCCTGCGCTAAAGACTTGTGCTTCGCCTGTTAGAATGACACAACGTACACGACGGTCTTTTTCAATTTTTTTTGCAGTACTTACTAGTTCATGTAGTAAAGCAAAGCTCATGGCATTACGCTTTTCTGGTCGATTCAGACGAACTGTGACGATACCATTTTGATTGCTGACATTGAGAAGTGCCATGTGTATTCCTTTGACTTTTTATCTATGCATGCAGCATAACATGAGCTGAATGTGGATAAATGACAGCTCAGTCACGTGAAGATACTTTGTACTAGGATGCAGTGTTTAGAATTTGCTGTGCTGCACTCTCAACTTCACGAATACTGAGTTGAAGTTCTTCAAAGCGGTCTGAAACATTTTGAATGAAAGTGTCATCTGCACGACGGCGTTCTTTTCTCAAGGTTGAAACGAATTGTTCAAAATCGCCAGTCACATGTTGTAATTTAGGCGTTCCTACATAGCGAGTTGCACCATAAAGACGATGCAACACATGTTCCAGTTGCGGGAAGTCTTCCAGTTCGATCAACTGTTGCATTTCATTGAGTTCAGTATCAAAGCTATCTACGAGCATTCTAAGTAAATCTTGTGCCAGATCTTCTTTATTGGCTGCAAGTTGCAAGCTTTGCTGCCAATCTAAAATTGTGGGATCAAGCGCATCCATCAAAATGGTGTTTTCAGGTCTGGTATTGCTTGCAAAATTATTTTTAGTCCATTCATTCAGGATTTGAATAATTTGTTCAATCTGAATCGGTTTAGTGACATAATCATCCATCCCGACTTTCAGTAATTTTTGTTTTTCATCCGATAGTGCGTGTGCGGTTAAAGCAATAATCGGTAAACGCATTTTTCCATCTAATGTTGATTCTAGTGAGCGTATGGCGCGCGTGGTATCAATTCCCGACATCACTGGCATTTGAATATCCATAAACACAATATCGAATGGTTTTTTATCTCGTTCCAGACGGTTTTCAATAATACTCAATGCTTCTTGACCACTAAGCGCTTTGGTCGTTTTGACATTAAGTTCACCCAACAAGGCTTCCAGTACAATCAGATTTGGTAAATGGTCATCCACCGCTAATACATGTAAACCTTGTCCATTAAATTGCTCGTGCTCAGGTTCAAAAATAGGCTGATTACTAAGGAGTTGAATCAGCGCAGCACGACTTAATGGCTGATACAGTGGCCTTGCCCGATACTCATGCAGCATATTTGGTTCAAGTGCCATCTGATAACCATATACCGCTAAATTCCCTGTATAACGGCTGCGGATTTCTTTGAGCAAGGCTTCCGTGTCACCGCTATGATCCACAATCAACCACGTATTATCTGCGGTTTTTAGGCTGTTCAAGCGACTAAATAGATCCAGAATAGATTGTGCTTCGGTATGCTGAACTTGATAATTTTCAAGATAATGACGTAGAATATTAGCGGTTGCAGGGTGTGCCAGAAAAGAAACCACATGTAGATGTTTAAATTGAGGATGTGCAATTTGGTGATCTTCATCCACCTGAAATAAAGCAGTAAACCAGAAAGTCGAACCTTTTTCTGTCGGTGCACGTTCCTGATTGTCTTCAAAACCGATTTGTCCATGCATCAGATGTACAAGTTGTTTGGAAATCGCCAAGCCCAGACCTGTTCCGCCAAACTGGCGTGTGACGGAAGCATCGCCTTGAGAGAAAGATTCAAATAACTTTTTACGATCCGTTCCGCTTAAACCAATCCCACTGTCCTGCACGCTAAAATGAATTAAGCATTGTCCAATATCATCCTGTTCCATACGAACACGAACAATGATCTCACCATCTGGTGTGAATTTGATGGCATTGGAAATCAGATTGGTCAGAATTTGTTTAAAACGCAGCACATCACCAATAACCTGCGGTGGAATCAGGTCATCGAAATAAAAAGCCATGTCGATATGTTTTTGCGCTGCTAGAGGTGACAACATATCCATCACATCAAAAATGGCTTCTTCCAGATCAAATGAAGCCGTTTCAAGCTCAAGCTTGCCTGCATCAATTTTTGAGAAATCTAGTACATCATTAATCAATGCCAATAGGTGCGCAGATGATTTACGAATGGTTTGTAAATAAAGGCTTTGCTCATTACTCAGATTTTGCTGACGCAACATCAAATGGATAAAACCATCAATGCTATTAAGTGGTGTTCGTAGTTCATGGCTGATATTGGCGAGAAAAACTGATTTGGCCTGATTGGCAGAAATCGCTTGGTCACGTGCTTGACGATAGGTAATATTTTGGACTTCAAGTGTATCGAGTGTACGTCTTAAATCATCTTCGGTTTGTTCAGTATGTTCTTTAAGTTCGAGAAAGCTGAAATGCAGACGTTTCACCATATTTGCAATATCACGCTGTAACAGTCGCAATTCCCCTGTACTGTTAATGATCATATGCTGGTCAAGAGTATCGGCATTGAGGCGTTGTAATTGCATCCGAATTTCATACATCGGAGCAATCCAGCGTCGCGAGTAAAAATTGAGACATAGCAAGAGCAATAGCAGGGTAATCAGACCTGTAATGACTAAAACCGTGAATACTCGATAACGTGCCAGTTGCAAAGGCTGATTATCCATTTCAACCACAAGCCACTTTGGTGTGTTGTTGCTACTTTGAATACTTAAACCATAAATATTGTTGTTGTTATGCTGAATTGGACCAAAAAAAACCAGATTGGGAATTTTCGGCCAAAAACGGGTATCACGATAACCAATACTTAAATAAACCTGACCCTGATTATCTAAAATCGCTGCGCGTTGTAAATTATGTTCAGCAAACATGCTCTGCATAATGGCTTGCGCATGATCGTATTGATCTGGACGTAATTCGACCACTTTGAGTAAATTTTCAGAGGTATGCTGATAGCGTGTGAGCAATGCCGCCGCAGCGTGACGCTGTTGAGACTTGGCAGACGTGTTAGTTTCGTTAAGTACCAACACTGTCCCAACGCTTGTTAAAACCATGATCGGGACAAAGATCAACGCAATCAACTGACCATAGGCATGATTGAGGTGTAAACGTTTGGAGAGTTTTTTATTAAAATTTGACATAGCCCGATCAGATCTATCTCGTTGAACGGCATATTAACATGCTTTGTAACAAACTGATGAGGCTTTAAGCATTTTCAAGAAAAAGCCTGCGAAATGGGTGCAGGGCATGTCATTTTTTCATACAATAGCCGCACTTCGATTTAGGTGTAGATCATGAGTAATACAGAACCTAATTTTTTTGCCGATGAATTTTTGCTGGATCACTATGTCGGTAAAACCCCTCTAGTGCGTTTACAGCGTTTAGCCAAGAATGGTCGAACGACGGTATTGGCAAAACTCGAGGGCAATAATCCAGCAGGATCTGTAAAAGACCGTCCAGCCTACAATATGATTATGCAGGCCGAAAAACGTGGTGAAATCAAACCGGGTGACACCTTGATTGAAGCCACCAGTGGAAATACAGGTATTGCACTGGCGATGGTTGCAGCGATGCGCGGCTATAAAATGAAATTGATCATGCCAAATAATATGAGCCAAGAACGCAAAGATGCGATGTTGGCTTATGGTGCAGAACTTATTGAAGTGACTCAGCAACAAGGGATGGAAGGCGCACGTGATTTAGCTTTGCAAATGCAGGCAGAAGGTCAGGGTTTAGTCTTAAATCAATTTGGTAATCCTGATAATGTTGAGGCACATTACTTAACCACTGGCCCAGAAATATGGGAACAAACAGGCGGTAAAATTACTCATTTTGTCAGTTCGATGGGCACGACTGGTACGATTATGGGTGTATCTAAATATTTAAAAGAACAAAATCCAGAGATTCAGATTGTTGGTCTTCAACCTTCTGAAGGGTCTAGTATTGCAGGTATCCGTCGCTGGCCGAAAGAATATTTGCCGACAATTTTTGATGCATCACGAGTAGATCGTATTATCGATATTCCTCAGATTGAAGCGGAAAAAACCATGCGTCGTCTGGCGCGTGAAGAAGGCATTAGTGCAGGAACGTCATCGGGTGGTGCGGTTTGGGCATCTTTGAAAATTGCAGAAGAACAGCCTGATGCCGTGATTGTCTGCATTATTTGTGATCGTGGCGATCGCTATTTATCGACAGGCCTGTTCTCTGTGCAGGATCCTGAATAAACATTATAGCGAGTACTATTTAGAGATTATTATGCGCTTTCCGACACTGGTTTTTGACATTGAAACCTTGACCGATTTAAAGGCGGGGGCGCATTTATATCATTTGGATCTGCCAGATGATGATTTGGAACAAGCGCTGACCAAGATTCGTCGTCAGGAGTCTGGCATGGATTTTCAGCGTTTGCCCTTACATGAAATTGTCTGCATTTCTGGTTTATGGATAGATGAGCAGGGCCTAAGGTTATTTTCCTTTAGTCAGGAGCAGTATTCTGAAGCTGAAATGTTAACCAAGTTTTTATCTATTTTTGATAAACGTCATCCGACTTTAGTCAGTTGGAATGGTTCACAGTTCGATTTGCCTGTCATTTTGTTTCGTGCCATGTATCATGGTTTGTCTGCACCCAGTTTATTTGATCAGGGTGAGTTGGATACCCAAAAGCGTTATAATAACTACCAGAATCGTTATCATCATCGGCATATTGATGTGATGGATGTCATGGCAATGTTTAATGGGCGAAATTTTCAGAAACTAGATGATATTGCTTCATTACTAGGCTTTCCCGGTAAACGTGGAGAATCGGGTTATCATGTGCCTAGTTATGTTCAAAACGAACAATGGCTCAAACTGACCAGTTATTGTGAAGGTGATGTGCTAAATACGTGGCTGGTTTATTTGCGTTGGTTGTTGCTGAAAGGTCAATTATTCGCTCAGGATCATGAACAGTGGATTCAGTTGACCATCCAGTATTTACAGCAACAATCTCAACACACTGAGTTTTTACAGGTCTGGCAACAAACTTCTCAGCATACTCAGTTTACTCAACATTATTTTTCCACAAATTTTCACGACTCATCAGCCAACTTATCAAATCATTAGGTTATCTCTTTGAAACACGCCGCCAAAGCTTCTACTCAGCCTCCTGTTTATACGTTTCAGGTGGAATCCTTATCGCATGAAGGGCGCGGTATAGCACATTTTGGTACGGCTGCTGAACATCCTGAATTAAAAACAGGTAAAAAAGTCTTTATCCGCTATGCATTGCCTGGCGAGACAGTTCGAGCCAGAATTACCCATGAAACCAAACGTCTGGAAGAAGGGGAAATGCTTGAGTTGTTGAGTGAACCCTCTGCGTTACGAGTAGATCCAATCTGTCCACATTATGGCATTTGTGGCGGCTGTAGCATGCAGCATATTGATTCTGATGAGCAGATCAAAGTAAAGCAGGGTGTATTAAAGTCACATTTTCAACATTTTGCCAGATTAGACGCGATGCAGTGGTTAAGCCCTTTACGTTCAACGCGGCAGGATTATCGTCATCGCGCTCGTATCGGTGTGCGTTATTTGCCTGCCAAAAAGCAGTTAATAATGGGCTTTCGTGAACATCAAAGTAATCGTCTGACTGCTATTGAGGAATGTCCGATTCTTGAGCGTCAGCTTTCAGAAGCGTTGCCAGAAATAAAACAATTACTCCAAAGTCTAAAAGGCAAAGCCAGTATTGGTCATATAGAATTGGCGATGGGTGATCATGAAATTGCACTTTTGGTTCGACATCTGGAACCACTAGGGCATAAGGATGTTGATTTGCTCCTTAATTTTGTAAAACAAAAGGGTTGGCAGCTTTATTTACAGCCCAAAAGTTTTGCAGGGAGTTTAAAACGCATCGATGATAAACAGGGTCGTATGCGTTTGCATTATGCTTTGCCAGAATTTAACTTAAACTTTGCATTTTCTCCTCTGGATTTTACGCAAGTTAACCCAAGTGTAAACCAACAGATGGTACAATTGGCATGTGAATTGCTACAGCTAAAGCAGGGTGAGCATGTGCTCGATTTATTCTGTGGTTTGGGTAACTTTACGTTACCGCTAGCGCGTTGTGTTGGAACAACGGGTCGGGTAGTTGGCGTAGAAGGTAGCGAGGAAATGGTACAACGTGGAACAGAGAATGCGAAGCAGAATGGTATTTCGTATGTCGAGTTCTATTCACAAGATTTAACAAAAGATTTTTCGCATCATTCTTGGGCAAAACAGGGATTTGATGCATTATTAATAGATCCTCCACGTGCGGGTGCATATGAAGTTATGCAATATATCCCAAATTTTGGAGCAAAAAGAATCGTTTATGTATCATGTAATCCAGCAACATTGGCAAGGGATGCAAGTGTACTGGCAGAGCATGGTTACCAATTAAAAAAGGCGGGAGTGATGGACATGTTTACCCATACGGGACATGTCGAATCCATTGCTTTATTTGAAAAAATCAAAGAGATAAACGATTAGAAATGAGTATCACCATAGGAGAATGGTATGGTCACAGTACGTGAACAATTACCTGAACGGCTTACAGAGCTGTCAGAAGAAACGACTGTGGAACATGCCGAGGAAGCACAGCGCGAACTAGCAACATGGCTAGATCGTGTTCGTGATATTTTAGATGGGGCAGAGCTAAATAAGCTTGAAGATATCGCTTATCTTATTTTGCAAAAAGAACTGGCTTTAAGTACCAATCATTCATCCAATACCTTTTCTACAGGAATTGGGATGGCAGATATTCTGGCACATTTACATGCCGATGAAGATACTTTATGCGCAGCCATGCTGTACCGTTGTGTCCGTGAAAATGTCATCACGCTTGATGAAATTCAAAAGAAATTTGGAGATCAGGTCTATAACCTCGTCACGGGTACTTTGGCGATGGGTAAATTATCTGAACTCATCGAAAAAAATAAGCGCTTAGAAGATCATTTTAATAATAATCAACGTGAGCATTTAAGCGGCATTTATAAAATGCTGATTTCAGTGACAGAAGATGTCCGTGTGGTGCTGATTAAACTGGCAGAGCGTACATTGGCACTGCGTGAACTAGCGACGTCATCGCGTGAGCGTCAGGAGCGTGTCGCACGTGAAATTTTAACGATTTACTCGCCTTTGGCACACCGTCTTGGAATTGCTCAACTAAAATGGGAACTCGAAGATCTCGCGTTCCGCTATTTGGCTCCAGATCGCTATAAAGAAATTGCGTCTTTGCTGAATGAAAAAAGACTTGAGCGTGAGCAATATATTCAGTTTGTGATCGAAAAGCTTAAAGCCGAGCTGTGTGAGCATGGCATTGAGTCTGAAATCACAGGTCGAGTAAAACATATTTATTCAATTTATCGAAAAATGAAAAGTAAAAACTTAAGTTTCGATCAATTGTATGATATTCGCGCTTTACGTGTTTTAGTTAAAACGATTCCTGAATGCTATCACTCTTTAGGGATTGTTCATCAAATTTGGCGGCATATTCCGCATCAGTTTGATGACTATATTACTAACCCTAAAGCCAATGGCTATCGTTCCTTACATACCGCGGTGATTGCTGAAAACAAATCACTAGAAGTGCAAATTCGTACCTATGAAATGCATGAAGAAGCGGAGCTTGGCGTTTGTTCACACTTTAATTATAAAGAAGGCTCTAAAACGACAGACCATTCTTTTAATCATCGTTTGCATTCTTTAAGAGCTGTTCTGGAGCATTATCAGGAACGTAATGAAAGTAATGTTCATAAAAATGAAGATGAATCAGAAAATTTAGAAGATCTTCAAAACTTTGAAGACTTTGAAAAGATTTATGTGTTTAGCCGTGATGGTGATATCAAGGAATTACCGCGTGGTTCTACGGTTCTGGACTTTGCTTATCATGTACACACCGAAGTGGGTAACAAGTGTTATGCCGCAAGGGTTAATCAGCGTTATGTACCGCTGACTTATGCCTTAAAAACAGGTGAGCAGGTTGAGATTTTAACCAAAAAAGATCGTGAGCCAAACCGTGACTGGTTGGTGAACTCTCTGGGTTATATTAAAACATCACGTGCGCGTGATAAGTTGCGTCACTGGTTTAGACAGCAAGATCGCAGTAAAAATCTGGAAGTGGGTCGTGAAATTCTGAATAAAGAATTATCACGCTTGGCGATTCACCCAAAAAGCATTGATCTTAATGACTATTCATCACACTTTAATCTTAAAACAGGTGATGACATATTGGTTGCATTGGTTAGTGGAGACATTAGTCTGCATGCACTGATCAATCAGGTCAATCGTCAAATGCATTTGGACAATGACGAGCCTGAACTGGTACTCAAACCGACATTAAATCCTCGTGCTAGTCATACCTTGTCTGCACATGGAATTTTGATTGATGGTTTGGATAATGTTGAACTGCATATCGCACAATGCTGCCAACCTGTACATGGTGAATCTATTGGGGGTTATATTACGCTGAATCGTGGTGTGAGCATTCATAAAGTAGCTTGCCCAGATTATTTGCGCATGATTAAGAATGAGCCTGAACGTGCAGTTGAAGCAGATTGGGAAATGCAACCTACACGCGGTCAGAGTGTTCAGATTGTGATTGATGCTTATGATCGTCGTGGTCTGTTGAAAGATCTGACACAAGTGATTTTTTCGGATCAGATCAATATCCGTCAAGTGAATACCATCTCAGAAGCCGATGGGATTGCCAATATGAAACTGTTAATTGAAGTCAAAGGATTGGCGCAATTATCACGTTTGTTGGCACGTTTGGAGCAACAACCAGGGATTATTAGTGCGCGTCGCTTAATACAAGGAAATTAGTTCAGCGGTATTAAAAGAAGTCATATAAAAAAGCCAATCTATTTTAGATTGGCTTTTTTAATGGTGAAATCAAAATATTATCAATTATTCAGAAACAGGGTTGCGTTTTTTGACATTGCGCATCAGGGTTTCTAAACACTCACGATGATGACTCAGGCGATGTTCAAGCAGTTGAAAATCGACTTTAAGCTTATGATCCATTTGATGGATTTTTTCTGCCATGGCTGCCTTTTTGGCTTGTAGTTCCTGCTCTTTAAGCTTTGCCCAATCATTAAGTGTAAGGGTAAATGCTTCGTATTCTTGCGCAATACGTTGTTTCATCTGAGCAAGATCGTTGTTGACATCATGACCATAGATTGCCAAATCCTGTTCTGCGTATTTAAATCGCATCGCTAACTCAGCTTTTTGAATGTTAAAGCTTGGTATGCGGCGCAAGTTTTTGGCTAGTCCCAGTTTTGAACATGACCAGATCAACCATTTAGTTGGATCATATTGCCACCATTTCACGCCATTACGGTAATCGTATTGGAAGATGTGATGGTAGTTATGATAACCCTCACCCCATGTGGCAATCGCAAGCCAGAAATTGTCACGTGCTGTATTTTCGTCAGTATAAGGACGTTTGCCCCACATATGACAAAGTGAGTTAATAAAGAAGGTCACATGATGGCTCAAAATCAAACGAACCAAGCCGCCTAATAACATTACACCCCAAACATCACCGACAGCCCAGCCAACTGCGCCCAGAATCACGGCATGAACGGCGATAACCAGTGGAACGTAATATTTATGTTGAAACATCACTAATTTATCATTTAATAAATCAGGTGCATTTTTAAAATTAGGTTCTGCTGCTGGATAATCACGTAACATCCAACCTAGATGCGCGTACCAGAAGCCTTTTTTGATGGAGTATGGATCTTTCTCTATATCATCTACATGGCGATGATGGGTACGATGTCCAGAAGCCCAGAAAAGGATACTGTTTTGAACCGCAAAAGTTCCCATAATCATCAGGATAATTTTGAGAGGTAGAGTCGCTTCATAGGCACGATGTGCCCATAGGCGATGATAACCAGCTGTAATACCTAGACTGCTTATACCTAATAACACAAACATGCTGATCCATGATGCTAAACTAAAATCATGGTGGTATGCATAAAGTGGGATCGCAATAACCGCGACAATCGGTAAAAAAACTAAAGCAAAAATTGCAATCCAGTTGATTGGGGCTTGAGTTGCGGGAGTATTCATCTCCATCAGCGCTCCTGGAAACCTTTTTGTCAAAGGTTAAAATAATACTATCTGACCCTGAAATTATAACTAAAATGACGGGCTATGAAGTGAACATATTAACATGAGCGAACACATGTTCACTAGCAATATTGTACAAGTGTATTGAGCAAAACAGTAACAGAATTCAACAATGTGTTTATTGATTTTATCGCAAGATCCATCATGTTTATGAAAGATAAACGATGCAATGAAAAGGGTAGGCATTTTGTGAGAAATTTTTTACGCAACTTAGTGTTTTTTAGTGTGGTTTTGAGTTTGGCAGCATGTCAAAGTACAACAACACCAGTACAAAAAAATAATGTTAAACGTTCTTCAAATGTTCATAACCATCCACAAGCATTGCCACAGCCTACAAGAAAAAGTAGTGATGGCATACAGGATGTGACTTGGCAGATTACGTCTGTTCAACAAAAACGTGCCAAATTTTTTAGTCAGACGCCTTTTTTAACGTTGAATTCGACATCACAGACCGTACAGGGAAGTACAGGCTGTAATGCAATTTATGGTCGCTATACTTATAACTTTGCTTTGCAACAGTTAGATATGGATATTCGTGCTGGTCATCAAAGTTGTGATGGTGCATTGGCGCAAGAAGCTGAATTGATTGATGCCTTTCAGCGTGTTAAGCGCTTTAAACTACAGGGCAATGCAATCCTGTTATTGGATCAAAACGGACAAATTTTATTACAAGCGCAGAAAAAATAGTTAAATCGATGTTGGATAAATGATGCATATATCGTCTGGCTTTTGTCCAATGATTAAAATTTTGTTTTTTTCAGCCATTCAAAGCCATAGTATGAGTTTTGATTGGCTGAGCATCTTATGATTTTGTATTGTATTTATATGTGCATTATATCTTAAAGCTGTTCTAACATTAACTTAGGATAATCTGTAATTAAACCTTGTACACCTTCATCTCTGAGTTGGTTGGCACGTTCTACATTATTGACTGTCCAAACACTGATATTTAACTGTGCTTGCTGCGAAAGTTTTAGCATTTCATGTGTTGCCAATTGATCCATCCAGCCAATATGACAGCACCCTAGCTTTTGAGCTATTTCAATGGCTTGAGCCTTTATATCTTCTTCAATCAAAAAACCGCGTTTAAATTTGCTGTTTTGTTGTTGTAGAGAATGCAGAATTTTTTCATCAAAACTGGTGATGGTGACTTGTTGCTCAAAGCCTTGTAAATATTGAGTTAAGCTTTGAGTGAGTTTTTCAGCATCTACTTGAGTGTTGACCGCTTTGACTTCAACTTCGATATGATCAAAATCGTGTAACAATGTTAAAACTTGTTCAAGAGTTGGCGTGTATTCAGCTTGAGGCCAATTCTGCCAGTTTTTACGATGGTCAAATTTTTGTAAATCAAGCTCTTGCTCATATACCGAACCAGAAATACCTGTAGTTCGCAAAAAATTATCATCATGAATAATCACGAGTTGATCATTGCTGAGTTGGCGAATGTCAAATTCTACAGCACGAATGCCCAAGTCTCTTAAATACTGAAAACCACCAATTGTATTTTCAGGCGCTTCGCCACGTGCGCCACGATGACCAATAATTTGCATGTTTTACCTGTCTGAAAATAGCAAGGATTTAGATCAAGATTTAAATCGTGTCATTAATATTACGTTGCCAAAGTACTTCTGAACCACCACTTTCGCGCTGTAAAGTTCGAGAAGCTACAAATAACCAATCCGATAAACGATTCAATAATTGTAATGACGTGGTTTGGATATTTTGATCACGTTGTTGTACCGCAATTAAACTGCGTTCTGCACGGCGACAAACAGCCCGAGCTTGATGCGCATAACTACACGCCAAACTACCTGATGGTAAAATGAACTCTTTGAGCATTGGAAGCTGCTCATTCATTTGGTCAATACTATCTTCTAAATATTGAATACTGGTACTTTGCAGTAAGTTGTAATTAGGAATACAAACTTCACCGCCCAAATCGAATAACCAGTGTTGAATCAGACTTAAATGTTTTTCCCATTTTGCTTTTTCGGTAGAGTCGGAATTTGCTATCTGTGCTCTTAAAACACCTAAAATAGCATTGAGTTCATCGACGTCACCGAGCGCTGCAATGCGTAAATCATCTTTGGCAACACGAGAACCATCACCTAAACCAGTCGTACCCGCATCGCCTGTACGTGTGTAAATTTTACTCAAACGGTGTCCCATAAATTTTCCTTTAGAAGCATTTAAAAAAGGATAATGTCGGTCATAACATTATCCCTAAACTGCGCTGTTTAAAATATTTTTATTGGTTTTTTGCTTAGTAGGAGAGAGTTACCCCTGCTGAAGCAAGGCGCCCGCCATTGATGTAGTAATATCCACCGCCGTATGATGCTGTTTTATAATTAACATCGCCTACATTTTCAATGTTGGTAAATACCTTAATATTCTGGTTAATATTCCAGTAGGCATTTAAGTCCAACGTAACATAGCCAGGAGTGTCTTGTTGATAGTCTTTAGCACTTGATTTGGATGAAAGAGAACCACTCACGCCATAATTTTCATCGCGCAAGCCAGCTGTAAATGTCAAACTTTGACGAGGTCTGCGGTTAAGTTCTTTATCCGTAACTTCATTTGTTGCTTTTACATAGTTATATCCGAGCTTGCTAAAGAATATGTCATGTTGCCATGAGATATATGCTTCACCCCCTTCAAATGATGCTTCACTGACGTTACCAAATTTATAGCCATTTGCGCCGTCGTAGTCGATCAGATCATCTACTTTAGTTTTGTAAAGTGAAAGGCCCGTACTTAAACCGTAATTAAGTTTTTGATCCAAACCGATTTCATAAGAAATACTTTCTTCTGGTTTTAAATCAGGATTGCCATAAGCACTGTAAAGTTCATTGAGAGTAGGAGAACGGAATGCAGTGCCAATATTTGCATAGACGCTAGTTAAAGGCAGAGGTTGATAACGAATGGCAGCTTGTCCAACCGTATGCGTTCCATATTTTTGATTATCTTCAACACGTAAACCTACTTGGGTATTTAACCCTGGTTGGCTGTACTGATGCTGAATGTAATAGCCTGTAGAGTCAACATCACCATCATAAGGGGTTGCAAAGGAAAGAATATCTCCTTTAATGGTTTGGTGAGTTGCACCGAATAATACGTTTTGATGTGGCGCAAATTGCCATTTACCGTAGAGTTCTGCTTCTTGCGTTTTACTATGAATAAAATCATAGGAATCATCATAATTTGGGTTGTTTTGATCGATATCATCTTTAAATTGAGACAAACGAGCATTCAATGAGAATGCCTCATTTAAGTTTAAACGTCCCTTTAAATTAATGATTTCATTTTTAAAATCTTGTGAAAGATTTTTTAACCCTGTGCAATTATAACTTGCATCATAAGTCGCACAGTCGATATAGCCTGATGTTCCCTGATTTTGATTATAGTCTGCAGAGAACGCATAATTTTCCTTTTCCACCCCAATTTTGGTGCTAAATCCTTTTTGGTCATAACCTGCAGATTTGACATCAGTATTTTTAAAATCGGTGACCTGTGTTCCATCAGTTTCTAAACGCTGTCCACGAACTTGTGCATAAAATCCGTTTTCTGCCACATCAGCACCCAGAATAGATTTGTAAGTATTATGTTCGCCATACTCGCCTGTTACAAAGGCTGAGTTTTTTTCAGGTGTTTTTGAAATGAGTTGAACGACGCCTCCAATTGCATCTGTACCATATAAAACAGACGCTGGGCCTTTTAATACTTCAATTTGTTTAAGGTCAGTGGTATCAATAAATGCAAGAGACGCTGCACCTGTTGTGGCGGTATTTAAACGGACACCGTCACGAAGTACCAACGTATGATTGGAATTTGTACCACGTAGGAAAATAGAGGAAACCTGCCCATAACCACCACTTTGAACCATATTGATGGCGGCTTCACTCATTAATAAATGAGGGAGTTCTGCAATTGGTGATTGTTCGAGTATTTGAGGTTCAATGATGGAAATACGCGCAGGGACTTCACTCACTTTCTCTGCACTTTTAGATGCAGTGACGACAATTGGGTCAAGTTTGGTGGCATTCGTTGATTCATCGGCAAATGCAACAGATGAAAACCCCATCGCAACCGCGATAGCAGCCACTAAACGCGTAGGCTGTAAAGAAATAGACATGATATGCTCCATACATTCACCCCACGTGAATGATTGAGTTAAAGGATGCAACAAGCAGGTCTCCGGACTTCAATGTTATACCAATGTTGATATTCATATATTCACCTTCCCACATGTCAGCATGCAGTGGTGTTAAACTAAAATTAGCTTAAAAAATATACTTTACATTGTTACCGTTGCGGGGGCAGTGCTGGAGTTTCACCAGCTTCCCTATGGCGATTGCTTTGACTTGTTGCCATTTGGGCGAAGTATAAAGTCTGGCTGTGAATTAAACAATCTGAATACGATCTATTCACGCTAAGTTTTCACGCAACGGGTCGGAATTGCATTACAATAGCTTTCTTTTTATGATTTATAGATGGCTATAGATCAGGCAACCA
This sequence comes from Acinetobacter guerrae, assembly GCF_009372255.1. Classification (GTDB taxonomy): domain Bacteria; phylum Pseudomonadota; class Gammaproteobacteria; order Pseudomonadales; family Moraxellaceae; genus Acinetobacter; species Acinetobacter guerrae. Next base: position 21,756 of record NZ_LXGN01000004.1, on the reverse strand, counting down.
AGAGCCTTATCCTTATGCGAACGCGCGCAAAAATTTGCGGTATTACCCGTTCTCAAGATATTTTATCTGTGGTTCAAGCGGGTGCTGATGCCATAGGCTTTGTGTTTTTTCCACCAAGTCCACGTCATGTAAGCCCAACGCTGGCACAGCAACTCATCGAAAATATTCCACCGTATGTTCAAGTGGTGGGTTTATTTGTCAATGCCAGTGCAGCGGAAATACAGACCACACTTGATCGGGTCGCATTGGATGTCATACAACTGCATGGCGATGAAACCCCAGAACAGTGTCAAGAAATTGCGAGAGTATGCAAACGCCGTTGGTATAAGGCCATTCAGGTTAAACCTGATCTGGATGTGATCGCAGAAATTCAGCGTTATCAGCGCGCAGGTGCCAGTGCAATATTATTGGATGCGTGGCATCCAGAACTTAAAGGGGGAACGGGTCATCAATTTGATTGGTCTAAGTTTCCTCAAATAGATATTCCTCTGATTTTGGCAGGTGGTTTAACGCCTGAAAATGTCGAGGAAGCAATTCAAACAACACATGCTTATGCAGTAGATGTTAGTGGCGGTGTAGAATCTGCCAAAGGTATAAAAGACCAACAACTCATAGAACGATTTATGCAAGGAGTCCAACGTGGATCAGCAAAACGCTAGTCAAAACGGTCAGATGGTTGACTATACGCAATACCCAGATGCTCGTGGGCATTTTGGTATTCATGGCGGACGTTTTGTGTCAGAAACGCTCATGGCGGCTTTGGAAGATTTAGAAAGCCTCTATAACCGTATGAAAAATGACGAGCAATTTTTGGCAGAATTCGACCGTGATCTGGCTTTTTATGTCGGACGTCCTAGTCCGCTATATCATGCACAGCGATGGTCGAAACACTTGGGCGGGGCGCAGATCTATTTAAAGCGTGAAGACTTGAACCATACAGGTTCACACAAAGTGAACAACACCATTGGTCAAGCATTACTGGCTAAACTTTCAGGTAAAAAGCGTATTATTGCTGAAACAGGTGCGGGTCAGCATGGTGTGGCAACGGCGACTATTGCAGCACGTTTGGGCATGGAATGTGTGGTTTACATGGGTGCTGAAGACGTTAAACGTCAGGCGATGAACGTCTATCGTATGCGTTTATTAGGTGCAACTGTTGTGCCTGTGCAAAGTGGTTCAAAAACCCTTAAAGATGCCATGAACGAAGCGATGCGTGACTGGGTAACCAATGTTGACAGCACCTATTATGTGATTGGAACAGTGGCAGGGCCGCATCCATATCCACAACTGGTACGTGATTTCCAATCGATTATTGGTCGTGAAGCACGTCAGCAAATTCAGGAACAGGCAGGTCGTTTACCCGATGCTCTGGTGGCTTGTGTGGGTGGTGGTTCGAATGCAATGGGCTTATTCTATCCATTTTTGAATGATTATGATGTAAAAATGTATGGTGTTGAAGCCGCTGGTTATGGTGTCGAAACAGGTAAACACTCTGCACCACTCAATGCAGGGCATATTGGCGTACTGCATGGTAATCGGACTTATTTGATGAGTGATGCACAAGGTCAGATTATTGAAACTCATAGTATTTCAGCAGGTCTGGATTATCCTGGTGTGGGACCAGAGCATAGTTTCTTAAAAGATATGCAACGTGTGCAATATGTGCCAATCAACGATGATGAAGCGTTACAGGGTTTCCGTGATTTGACCCAAATTGAAGGGATTATTCCTGCATTAGAAAGCTCTCATGCAATGGCTTATGTCACTAAACTTGCACCGACGATGTCGAAAGATCAAATTATTATTGCGACAGTTTCAGGTCGTGGTGATAAAGACTTGATGACGGTTGCACGTGTCGATGGCGTTGAAATGGTTGAAATGTAATCTTCAACTTATTTGTTTTCAAGATTTAGGCTGCCGATAAGGTGGCCTTTTTTTTAAATAAAAAGGGATAAAAATGTCAAATTTATTTATTGTGATGCTAGGTGGTCGCCATGCTCGAGCCAATACTGAAGTTCATGATGTGGTCTTCGCTATCGGATCATCACTAAATGAAATTACTGCGCAACTTAAACAAGCGTGGTTCGGTGAGTTAAAAGGATTGCATATTGATGCGTGGATGAAAGTGAATGGCTTAGAATCAGGAGGCGTATCTTATCAAGTTCATTTATCTCATGCGGCACCATCTGCGCAGGATCAAAAGTTATATTTGATTAATCTGGGTGGTTATGACATACACGAGTTTGGTGAATTACATCGTTATGTTTTGGTGGCTGCAAGCGATGCCACACTTGCTAAACAAATAGGTAAAGCATATATAGATAAGAAATGGCAAAAAGCACATACCGATCGGGTGATTGATGTCGATGATTGTTTAGCCATTGATTGTATTCATGGACGTTATATTCATTTGACTCAAGGCTCATTTGTTGCGAATCATTGGGAAAATACCTATCTCACATTGGCATAAAAACTCTGATATCAAAATAATCGTGCAGAAAAACGATATGTTTTTCATCTATAAGTAAAAATTGTGTAAAATTTGCACGTGCATCCTGATTTAAATGGATTGGTTAAATGGATTTAATACAAGAAAGTGGTCAACCACGTTATGGTCGTTTTAAAGAAATACCTACTGCGATTAGTTTGAGTCGTTATGTTTATCAATCACCTTTTGGCAAAATAGAAAAGGGTTGGCGACGTAAACTGAAATACAAGAAATTTAAATTTTGTAGCATCCAACATGAACATTATTCTATTGGACTAGCGATTGCGGATATTGCTTGGGTTGGGCATGGCTTTGTGTATATCTATGACCATGCGACTCAACAAGTCATGGAGTGGAATGCCATTCAACCGTTGGCGCGTAAGACACATGTAGATGAACAGCCGCAGTTTAATCAAAGCTATTTTTATAAATCGCCCTTTGAAATTGAAATGCAACATGCCAATGGTGTGCGCTATGTGCGTGTGACAAAATACGGTGAGATTAAACTCAGCGCCCGTATTTTTTGCGCTGGAACTGAACCTTTAAGTTTATGCTCGCCCAATGGTATTAATGGTTGGACTTATACCCAAAAGAAAACGACTTTGGCCGTTGAAGGATATTTTATCAATAAACAAAATCAACTCATCGAGTTTAATGATAAAACCTTTGCTGCTTTAGATGATACCTGTGGATTTTTACGCCCCGAAACTGCGTGGTTTTGGCTGTCCTGTAATTTTTGGGATGCTCATGGACAGCGTATTGGAATTAATCTTGCATCTGGGGTCAATGAGAGTTTTGGGAATGAAAACTGTCTATGGGTCAATGGCAGACTCTATCCGCTGAGCGATGTCTTGTTTGAGCGCGTACAAGAAAATCGCTGGCGTATACGCTCTCTGGATGAAAAGTTGCAACTTGAAGTTGAAACGGGTTGGCGACGTTATGAAAATATTAATCTCAGAATGGTGGGTAGTCAGTTTAGTCAGTGGCAAGCTAAAGTGACTGGACAGATTCGGTTAGCACAAGATGAAGTCATTCAGCTTGATGGTGAATATGCCTTACTCGAACAGCATTACGCCAAATGGTAATGTTTCGAGTGAACAGCAGGCTTTAATAGCCTGCTTCCCAAAATGCCTGACCCGCTAAAATAGGGTCGCCAGTTTCTTCGTAGGTTTTGACCCAAACATCATATTGATGAATCACAGGATGTTGGCTTGGATGAAAGTCAGATTTATACCAGTCTAGATATTCTTTTTTCATCGCCGTTAAAATTCCCTTGCGTCCTAAAAACCACGGTAAGCCTTTACGGAACAATTGCAAACGCTGCCGACCATTAAAGCCATCGCAACGTAACATGACATTGGCGCGATATAAGGTAAAACTCAGCATTAAGATAGTCGTGATTGCCAAAGTAAATTTACGAGTAGCCTCAGGCACTTCACCAACTTGCTGCATCACATCAAAAGCTACATCACGGTGTTCCATTTCTTCAATCGAATGCCATGCCAATAAAGCTCGAACATAAGGATGAACGTCTTTTAAAGTTTCTTTTTTGCTATAAAAAGTTTCTGCCATAAGTGCGGTCAAATGTTCAGCCGCTGCGGTCATGGCAATATTGTATTGCGGCGAACGTTTGGTGAGTTCAAAGCGAAAAATTTTCTTCAGTATGGTGGTGAATTGATCGACAGGCATGCCTTGCTCTTTCATCAATTGATTCATTTTATCATGAGCAATTCCATGTTGAGCTTCCTGCTTTATAAAGTCAGCCACACGTGCTTGTAAGTCAGGATCCTGAATTTTGTCACGAAATAAACGGACGCATTCAATAAAATAACGCTCTCCATCAGGAAAAGTGAGGCTAAGTGCGTCAAATACTCGAGTACGAAATGGATCACCTGCAAACCAAAAGCGAGGAACATCTTCTAGTTTAAAATCCAGCTTACTGCGAACCACAGGGTCTACCTGATATTGGACAAGGGCATTCATTTGTTTTAATTCTCGGTTGAAACAATGATTTTAGTATGGCGACAACCATCTGGTTTGTTTTGACAGTTGTTGCCATATTTTATACAAATAGCGACATAGACCTAAAAGGATGTTTCAATGTCGGTAAAAATTATTGTGGGATATGTGCGTCTTTTACAACGTGTCTTGCAGCATTATCAACTGGAGTATCTGATTGGCGGTATAGAACAACAGCTACAGTGGAAGCAGTTTGCCGAGGCATTGCAGAATGATTCAGAACAGGGATTTGACTTAACTGTCTATGTACAGTTGCTCAAACAGTTACAAACACATTTTAAACGTCCAATTAGTCTGGTTGTCGCTGAACAAGCCAGTTTACAAGATGTCGGGATGATGGGTTATCTGGCATCGACCAGTTTAAACTTACAGCAGGCGATGTATTTGCTTGAGCAATACTATCCATTGCTGTTTAAACAAACCAATTTGGAACAACTCAAAATTGTCGAGCAAGATCAACTGATTCAAATTATATGGAGTGCAAACTATGAGGATTATCGTGAAATTTATGAACTTAATTTGTCGTTGATTTTTAGAATCGCCAAACTCATTGTGCAGGAACAATTGATCCCGCCTAGTTTCATTCAGCTAGGCCTGACACCACATTTATCACTTGCACACTACGAACAGTTTTTTGGTTGTAAAATTCAGGTGTATTTAGGCCAGTACAAAATCTGTTTTGATCAACAAGTATTATTGGCACGAAATTTTGCTGCCGATCAACAACTTAATCAGGTACTTTCCACTCAAGCCAAGCAGTCCTTGCAGCAAGCAGATACTTTTGAACATCGCCAACAGTTATTAAAACAAAAGGTCTTGGGTTTTATTGAGCAAGCATTAAAACAACACAATGAAGTCATTCAGGATCAAGTTGCTCGACTTATGCATTGTTCTGAACGAACTTTACAAAGACAGCTCAAGTCGTATCAACTTAATTTTCAGGACATTTTAGACGAATATCGTTTGCAACTTAGCCAATCGTATTTGCAGCAGGGCCGTTCACTCATCGAGATTGCCGAGTTATTAGGTTATGCTGACCAAAGTGCTTTTGGTCGAGCGTTTAAACGATGGACAGGACAAACACCAAAACAATTTTTAAAACAGTCTTAGTGGAATAGAAAACACTTTGAAAATTGGCTAAATTTTTAAGCGTACAAAGCCAAAAAAACGGGATTTAAAGACTCACTTTTAGAGCTGCGTATATGAAAGTGCCATGTTTTTCATACATCGGCAGATCACTTTAATGACATTGTATCGTGACTTATAATTTTGTTTTTATATCATTTTTTTTATAAATTTAGATTTTATTGAAGATTTTATTGCTTTAAATGACGGCTAAAAATAGGAAGCTTTGATCATTGAGAAAAAAAGCAAAATATTGATAAATGTATAGTCTGGGTTGTAGGGAATCACAACAACAGCGTATAGGTGAATGCGAAAACTGTTCAATGAGCAAAAAATAGCGTTACAATGCGGTGTTCTGTATTTCTACAAACAACTCCTCAGTTTTTAAAATCAAGGAAAGCACAACCCTATGTCACGTCTCGCCACTCGTTTTGAACAGCTTAAATCCCAACAACGTAAAGCGTTGGTTTCTTATGTGATGGCGGGTGATCCAGAGCCACATGTCACAGTATCACTGTTACATAAAATGGTTGATGCGGGTGTGGATGTGATTGAACTGGGCTTACCCTTTTCCGACCCAATGGCAGATGGGCCAGTGATTGCACTGGCGGCTGAACGCGCTTTAGCAGGTGGAACCAACACGCTTGATGCACTGAATATGGTCAAGGAATTTCGTAAAAATGATACAGAAACGCCTGTAGTTTTGATGGGATATTTAAATCCTGTTGAAGTGATTGGTTATGAAAAATTTGTATCAACTGCGAAAGAATCTGGTGTAGATGGCATTCTTTTGGTGGATATGCCGCCTGAAGAAGCCAAAGATTTGGATGCTGTATTAAAGCAGCACGATATGGATCAAATCTTTTTGCTCGCACCAACCTCAACCGATGAGCGTATTCAACATGTCGTAAAACAAGCCAGCGGCTTTATTTACTATGTATCACTTAAAGGCGTAACAGGTGCAGCAACCCTAGATACTGCTGAAGCTGCGGCACGTATTGCCAAGATCAAAACACATACTAACGTACCTGTGGGTGTGGGTTTTGGGATTAGTGATGCGGCATCTGCAAAGGCTATGGGACAAGTTGCCGATGCGGTAATTGTGGGAAGTGCTTTAGTTAAACCTTTTGCTACATTGGCAATCGACCAAGCGGTTGAACAAACGGTCAATAAAATCAAGGAGCTTCGAGCTGCGCTCGACGAGTTAGTATGAATCAAGAAGTGAAATCAGGGAAAATTCTTAGCCCATCGACACCGTGGACCGAACGTCATGTTCCTGGTATCCACACGCCTGATGAGCAACAAGTTCTTAAGGCAACATTTACTGAGCCAACGATTGAATGCCCTGAATGTCATGCATTGGTGACGCGTACTGCAATCGCATTCAATGCCTATGTTTGTCCACAATGTGATGAACATTTGCGTATGAAAGCACGTGATCGTCTAACATGGTTTTTTGATCAGATTCAAACCGAGCTTGGTCAGGAATTTGCAGCCAAAGATCCACTTAAATTTGTCGATAGTAAACCTTATCCTGAGCGTATGCGTGAAGCACAAAGCAAAACGGGTGAAACAGAAGCTTTGGTTGTGATGCAGGGGAGTCTTAATCATATCCCAATGGTCGCCTGTGCCTTTGAATTTGACTTTATGGGCGGTTCAATGGGGACAGTTGTAGGTGATCGCTTTGTTCAAGCGGCTGAACGTGCAATTGAACTCAAGCAGCCTTTAGTCTGCTTTGCTGCTTCTGGCGGCGCGCGTATGCAGGAAGGCATGTTGTCTCTGATGCAAATGGCGCGGACATCTGCTGCAATCCAAAGAATGAAAGATGCTCATTTACCCTACATTGTAGTTTTGACTCATCCTGTCTATGGTGGCGTAACGGCATCTTTGGCGATGCTAGGTGATGTACATATTGCTGAACCTAAGGCCATGATTGGTTTTGCAGGGAAGCGCGTAATCGAACAAACCGTTCGTGAAAAACTGGATGAACCATTCCAGCGTGCTGAATATTTGCTTGATCATGGGGTAATCGATCAAATTGTTCATCGTCATGCATTACGTGATACTGTATCTCGTATCGTGGCGAAATTGATGAACTTACCTTGAAACCTGATGCTCCAAAAATAACAGATGATTTAGATACATGGCTCGATTATTGGGGCCATGTTCACGTTACAGGCATTGATTTAGGTTTGGAACGTGTGATTCCAGTGGCTGAGGCTTTGGGTGTCATGCAACCACAAGCCAAAGTATTTACTGTGGCTGGAACCAATGGTAAAGGATCAACGACCACCACCTTAGCTTCCATTTTAAATGAACAGGGTTATCAGGTTGGTCTTTATCAATCGCCACATATTTATCGTTTTAATGAGCGGGTTAAATTAAAGGGTCAGGAAGTTGATGATCAAACTTTAATTGAGGCCTTCGTTCTGGTTGATCAGGCACGTCGTTACTGCGAATTAAGCCTCTCCTTTTTTGAAGCCACGACTTTAGCGGCTTTTGTTATTTTTAAACAAAAACAATGTGATGTCTGGGTACTTGAAGTCGGTTTGGGCGGTCGTTTGGATGTCGTGAATGTGATTGATCCAGATATTGCCGTGATTACAAATATCGGTTTGGATCATACCGATTGGCTCGGTGATAGCATTGAAAAAATTGCTTTTGAGAAAGCAGGGATTATACGTCCAGATATTCCTGTCATTTTTGCTGGCCTACAAGATTTACCGCAAGCGATTCAAACTAAGGCCGATCAAGCCAATGCCAAATTATACGTGGCGCAAAAAGATTATTTTTATCAAGATGCGGGTGATGGTCAGAGTTGGAATTTTGCATCGTCAGGAACAACATTAAAACTTCCACTCAGTTCCCTAGCACTTGAAAATATTTCAACTGCAGTTGCTGCGGTACTTTTGAGCGATTTAGTTATTTCTCAGGCAGCTTTAAACAAGGGCATAAAAAAAGCACAGCTCGCAGGTCGCTTTGAACAACGAGTCATCGCAAATAAAACCATAATTTTTGATGCTGGGCATAATGCACATGGTGTAGAATTTTTGTTAAAGCAATTGCGAAATTTCTTGGAATACAATAAACAGTACACAGAAGTTGTTGCTGTATTTTCGATGTTGGCAGATAAAGATATAAAATCAGTGGTAGAGCTACTAAAACCAACTGTTTTGAATTGGAAAATTGCGCCGTTGAATGTTCCTCGTGCTGCACCGTTATCTCAATTAATGGGTGCATTACAAGGTGAGACAGTACACAGCTTTGAAAGTATCCAAGAGGCGTTTAAATTAGCACTTGAGCAAACCAACAATAATCAGCTAATTTTAGTCTGTGGTTCGTTTCATACATTAGAAGCGGTGTGGGAGTATTTGGAACAATGTCAATGAATAACAAACAGCGCTGGATGGGCGGTGTTGTTTTATTAGGTGGTGGTGTTTTATTGGCAGCATTACTCCTGAAAGGAAAAGAAGAAATACACCAAACGCAAGTTCAAACCCAACCAAAAGTCGAACAACCTGCAAAGAACAATAATCGTTCAAATCAGGCGAGCGAAATGGTGCAGTTACAACCGCTTGCTGTCGATGTGGAAACGGAAAAGCGCCTGCTTGAAGAACAACGACGTGCGCGTGAAAAAGCAGTGGCAGAACAAGAAGCTCGTGCAGCAGACTTTTTAGCACAGCAGCAACAGGCAGAAGCAGCTGCGGCACGTAAAGCTGCAGAAGAATATGCAGCGATTAATGCGCGCCGTAATGCCGCTCAGGAAAGCTCAGATAATATTCCGCCTGAAATGAGTGATCAGGCAAAAGCTGCTACACAGAATAATCCCCAAAAGCCTGCGGATCAAAAAAAAGCTGATCAGCAAAAGCTAGATACTGAGAGAAAACTTGCTGAACAGAAGAAGCAGGGTGAAGCTCAAAAAGCAGCGGAACAACAAAAAGCGGAACAACTGAAAAAGCAGAAAGAAACTGAAGCAAAACGTAAAGCCGAACAGGAACGTCAAGCTGCTGAGAAGAAAGCGGCAGAAGAAAAACAGCGTCAGCTAGACGCAGAAAAAGCTGAAAAGAAAGCTGCCGAAGATAAGCGTAAAGCAGAAGCTGAGAAAAAAGCGGCAGATGAGAAAAAGCATAAAGCGGAAGAAGATGCCAAGAAGAAAGCAGATGCAGATAAAGCGCGTGATTTGCTAGAAAATGGCGATAAAAACTGGATGGTACAAGTGGCTCTTGCAGCGAATCAGGCCAATGCTGATGCAGTGGTTTCCAAACTTCGTGCTAAAGGTTATAAAGTCACCACAAGTCCAACCTCTAAAGGCATACGAATTATGGTCGGGCCATCTAAAAGCCGCGAAACTGCCGATGCTTCTCGTAAGAAAATTGTTTCAGATAGCAGCTTGAATATGAAATCTGCTTGGGTGATCGACTGGGTTCCACTCGATCAGCGTTAAGCAATTCAATGGTTTCAAGATGGATTCGCGAGTTGCTCGCGCATCCATTTTATATTTTCAGGCGTAAATATTTTTTCAATATTTATCCAGATCGGGTGATAGCCGTAACTTCCATATTTCATTTCTTGAACAGCAGTTTCAATCGACCAGTTTTCAAAAATAATACGATACATGGCAATACTGGCGCCAGTTCGATCTGAACCATGATAACAATGCAACAAGACTTTTTGCTTATTTTGCTTTGCAACTTGAATGTGTTGCATCACTTGTAATAAATCTGCTCGATTAATGGCCCACGTATGAATTGGAACATGGATCAAATTAAACTCTTTTTGATTAAGCACATTTATATCATCATTACGACTACGTAAATTTATGATGGTCTGAATCTGCTGTTGTCGTAATTCGGGTATTAGTGCTTGTGAAGGTTGTTCACTTCGATACACATCATTACTAATTTTATAAAAATTATGCTCAAGCTTAATTAAACTACCCCAATGAATGGGGCGTTGCTCAAGTGGAAGCGCAGGGTGAGTGATGCAACCAGATAGATTTAAGGTGATGCAAACTGTGAAAGAGAATAAAAATAAAGTTTTCATGAAAGTGGGCGATAGCGTAAAAACTCTTGAATATCATGCGCACAAATCAATTCAATTTGTGGTTGGTGTTGAGCTAAATGTTGCAGTTGTTTAAGGTTGTTTAAACGCATTTTATTGTCATAAGCGAGCATGCTTTCAAATAGATGCAGACCTTTAAGTTTTTGTTTAGGATCAAGCTCTAAATGTGAGAAGTAAGCATCTCCACAAAATAATACCCAGCTTTGTCCTTGTTTAATCGCGATACCTGAATGTCCAGTAGAATGCCCTAATAGAGGAATCATTAAGATTTCATCCTGAAATAAAGGTAAACCAGAAACTTTTTCCAGATTGAACCAGCTTTCGCCTTGTTTATCTTCTATAAAATTCCAGAAGCGATGATTTTTAAATTGATCTGTTTTATAACGAATCCGATTTTTAAAAGACAACGCTTGAGTGGCATTAAATTCTGATGCCAACACATGCACAGTAGCTTGCGGAAAATCAGAAATACCCCCTGCATGGTCAAAATCCAGATGACTCACAAAAATATGCTGTACGTCTTTGGGGTTTAGTTCTAGCTGTTGAATTTGTTGAAAGGCAGTTAAGTTATGGTTAATTTCAATTTTTCCTAATCGATACATCAGTGCGCCAAGACGTTGTCGCGTATGTAAATAGTCTTGTAAGCCTAAACCTGTATCAATCAACACCAACCCACGATCAGTTTCAAGCAATAAACAATGACAAATAAAATGTGCTTGAATGCCTTTTTGACTGACTAGAGGTGCACATGCAGGGCACATCGTACCGCAATGCAAATGATGGATTTTATGAATCATAAGGTTATTGTTTTCAGTGTAATGACCCCTTTATAACCCAGCCTGCATATTTTACCAACTCCGTTGAACATAAAAAAACCCACCATTGATGTGGGCATCGAATGGAGAAACTGCTTTATACGCTATTGTTTTGATACTTGGATTTTATTTATAGGACAAACCTCACGTTTTGCTTGTCTTGCGAAAAATTGAAACGTTGCATTTTTATACGATGCCTTCGCTTATCTTGCACAAAAATGAAGTTTCATATTCAAATACTACGCGCTTCGCTTGTCTTGCACAAAATTGAAGTTTCACATTCAAATACTACGCGCTTCGCTTGTCTTGCACAAAATTAAAGCGTTGCTTTAACCTCTTAACTCACAGCATAGCTGTTCGCCTTGCGTTCAGAACGAGCGTTGCTCGTTTTATCTTCACTCAGGCTGTGGCGTCAGTCTTAGATAAGGTTTCACTGCCTTATAGCCTTTCGGAAAGCGCTGCTTAATTTCTTCTTCATCTTTGAGTGATGGCACAATCACCACATCGTCGCCTTGTTGCCAATTTGCTGGAGTGGCGACTTTATGTTTGTCTGTCAGTTGTAATGAATCTACTACCCGTAAAATTTCATTAAAATTACGACCTGTTGAGGCTGGGTAAGTGATAATTAAACGGACTTTTTTATTTGGATCAATAATGACAAGTGAGCGTACGGTTGTGGTTTCACTTGCATTAGGATGAATAAATCCATAAAGCTCTGAAACCTTACGATCTTTATCTGCAATGATTGGGAAGTTTACGTTCGTATTCTGAGTTTCATTAATATCCTTAATCCAGCCCTGATGCGATTCGACATCATCTACAGAAAGGGCAATGGCTTTGACTCCACGTTTTTCAAATTCATCTTTGAGTTTCGCGGTATAACCAAGTTCAGTCGTACATACAGGGGTGTAGTCCGCAGGATGTGAAAATAATATTGCCCAATGATCACCTAAAAAGTCATAAAAATTGATTTCACCTTCACTGGATTGTTGTTCGAAATTGGGTGCGGTATCACCTAAACGTAAGCTCATTGCCAAAACCTCATAACATTTTGATGTGTTGTATGACATTTAATATGCAGTTTTTTTATTGCATTTAAAATTATTGTTTTCGCATGTTGTTATGAGTTTTTGAGATATACGAAAATGCAGTCATTAAAAAATAGATCAGAAAATCGCATGCAAATCGGTGTAACTTAAATGCAAATTTGCTACATTAACGCTCTTTGGTTGTGTAATGTCAGAGTCGTCGAGCAGATTTTTTCGCTGTTTAGCTGCAAAACCCTTGTAGTTCTTATTTCTGACACCATAATAACAGCTAAGAAAAAATTAACCGACCTAGGGTTTGTTGTTTTGGCAGACCTTATAACAAACAGGATTAGAGAGTTTATTCATGTTGGCAAGTCTGATCGGAGGTATCTTCGGTACAAAAAATGAGCGCGAACTCAAACGCATGCGTAAAATTGTCGATCAAATCAATGCGCTCGAGCCGACGATATCAGCACTAAGCGATGCAGACTTATCTGCAAAAACTCCAGAATTCAAAGAACGTTATAAAAATGCTGAAAGTCTGGATAAATTATTACCAGAAGCATTTGCTGTGTGCCGTGAAGCAGCAAAACGTGTCATGGGTATGCGCCATTATGATGTACAGTTGATTGGTGGTATTACCCTACATGAAGGTAAAATTGCCGAAATGCGTACAGGTGAAGGTAAAACCCTGATGGGTACGCTGGCTTGTTATTTAAACGCATTAAGTGGACAAGGCGTTCATGTTATTACCGTTAATGACTATCTGGCGCAGCGTGATGCCGAATTAAACCGTCCATTATTTGAATTTTTGGGATTGAGCATTGGTACAATTTACTCAATGCAATCTCCAGTTGAAAAAGCTCACGCTTATCAAGCTGATATCACTTACGGTACGAATAACGAATTCGGTTTTGATTATCTGCGTGACAACATGGTGTTTTCACTGCCAGAGAAAAAACAGCGTGGTTTAAATTATGCGATTATCGATGAGGTCGATTCGATCCTGATTGATGAAGCACGGACTCCGTTGATTATTTCAGGTCAAAGTGAAGATTCTTCTCAACTTTATGCTGCAATCAATAACATTCCACCTAGATTACGTGCTCAAAAAGAAGAAAAAGTAGCCGATGGCGGACATTTCTGGATTGATGAAAAGCAGCGTTCAGTTGAAATGACTGAAGTGGGTTTTGAAACAGTCGAGCAAGAACTGATCGCAATGGGTTTGTTGGCAGAAGGTGAAAGCCTTTATTCTGCTAGTAACTTAAGTCTGGTGCATCATGTGACTGCCGCAATTCGTGCACATTTCTTATATCATCGTGATGTTCATTATATTATTCATGATGGTGAAGTGATCATCGTCGATGAACATACTGGGCGTACTATGCCAGGTCGTCGTTGGTCTGAAGGTTTGCATCAGGCTGTTGAAGCCAAAGAAGGGCTGGAAATTCAGCCAGAAAACCAAACACTTGCAACAACCACTTTCCAGAACTATTTCCGCCTATACAAAAAGCTTTCAGGTATGACAGGTACTGCTGATACTGAAGCAGCGGAAATGAAAGAAATTTATGGACTAGATGTGGTGATTATCCCAACGCATCGTCCAATGGTTCGTTTAGATCAAAATGATTTAATCTACCTGAATCGTAACGGTAAATACGATGCGATTGTGCAGGAAATTAAACGTATTCAGGCAACCCGTGCACCAATTTTGGTGGGTACGGCAACAATTGAAGCCAGTGAAGTTTTATCGCATAAATTGACTCAGGCAGGCATTAAGCATGAAGTCCTTAACGCGAAACAACATGAACGTGAAGCCGATATTATTGCACAGGCAGGTAGTCCAGATTCAGTCACCATTGCAACGAATATGGCTGGTCGTGGTACCGATATTATTTTGGGTGGTAACTGGAAAGCCAAGCTAGCTAAAATTGAAAATCCAACGCCTGAAGATGAAGCGCGTTTAAAAGCAGAATGGGAACATGATCATGAAACCGTGCTTAATGCAGGCGGGTTACATATCGTGGGTTCTGAGCGTCACGAATCACGTCGTATTGATAACCAGTTACGTGGTCGTGCTGGCCGTCAGGGTGACCCTGGTGTATCGCGCTTTTATCTATCGCTCGAAGATGACTTGATGCGTATTTTTGCAGGCGATCGTGTGGTTGGTATGATGCGTGCAATGGGTCTAAAAGAAGATGAAGCCATTGAGCATAAAATGGTGAGTCGTTCGATTGAAAATGCACAGCGCAAAGTCGAAGCACGTAACTTTGATATTCGTAAGAACTTGTTAAAGTATGATGATGTCAATAACGAACAACGTAAGATCATCTATTCACAACGTGATGAAGTTTTAGCTGAAAGCACGCTGCAAGATTATATCGAAGAAATGCATCGTGATGTCATGAAAGGCATGATTGCGAATTTTATTCCTCCTGAATCGATCCACGACCAATGGGATGTTGAAGGTTTGGAAAATGCCTTACGCGTTGACCTCAGTATTGAGTTGCCAATTCAACAATGGCTCAATGATGATCGCCGTCTAGATGAAGAAGGATTGGTAGAACGAATTACTGATGAAGTAATTAATCGCTATCGAGCGCGTCGCACCCAAATGGGAACAGATACAGCCGTTACCCTTGAACGTCACTTTATGTTGAATTCACTGGATCGCCATTGGAAAGACCATTTGGCGGCGATGGATTATCTGCGTCAGGGGATTCATTTACGTGGTTATGCTCAGAAGAATCCAGAACAGGAATATAAAAAAGAAGCCTTTAACTTGTTCATTAATATGTTAGGCATTATTAAATCTGACGTAGTGACTGATTTGTCACGCGTTCATATTCCTACACCAGAAGAACTGGCAGAACTTGAAGCTCAACAGCAGCAACAAGCAGAAGCGATGCGCTTATCTTTCGAACATGATGAAGTTGACGGCTTAACAGGAACAGTGACTCATCACGAGATTGAAGAACAAGCGCCACAGCAGCAAATTACGCCACCTGCGAGCCGTAATGCGCCATGCCCATGTGGATCTGGACTCAAATATAAACAATGTCATGGTCGTATTTAATCGTGAAATAAAGATCGTGATTTCAAAAAAGCAGAACATTTATGTTCTGCTTTTTTTACGAGATGTTGCAAGGTGTGAATAGTATTTGCAGTTTGTTCGATTAAATGGTATTTACTTGCACATCTTGACGTGAAAACTGGTAAAGACAATGAAAAAAGTATTAAAAACATTAGCAATGACGGCTTTAACGATTCCAGCATTTACATTTGCTGCAACAGAAAATGCACAGCCAACACAAACCACGACCGTTGACAAGGTAATGGCTGCACAGGGTAATACTACAGCTCAAGCAACTGTTCAGAATCAAACGACGACTTTAGTCAGTCCTAGAACAGGAATTCGTTATACACTAGGTAATACGGGAACTCGACCTATTATTTTTAAAACAGCGGCGATTAGTGCTGCCAACTCTGCAAATGTAAACCGCATTGTAGCCACTAACCCTGCGCTTTCTGCTGCGAGTCAGGAAAAAGCGAAACAGGCTTTATTGGGTACATCTGCTCAACTTGCTGCCAATTAAAAAGTCAAAACTTAAAAACCAGCAATATTGCTGGTTTTTTTATTGCTGTAAAGTGAGTTTGAGCGCTCGATTTTTATGTTATTTTGAACTAAGCTTTTCTTTTTCTATAACGAATTCATCGGATATTCAAAATGGCTGTTGGTGACGTAACAATGCCGCATATGCATGTGGTAAAGGGTGTAAAAATTGGTTCAACCCAAGCGTATGTGCGTTACCCCAATCGACGAGATTTAGTTATTTTCGAGTTTGCTGAAGGTTCACAGGTTGCGGGTGTTTTTACCCAAAGCGCTTTTGCTGCTGCGCCAGTTTTACTTAGCAAAAAACATTTAAATGAAAGCTCATCAGCACAACAGCCGCGTTATCTCATTATCAATACTGGTAATGCCAATGCTGCAACAGGAAAACTCGGTTTAGAAAATGCGACTAAAACCTGTGCCAAACTGGCTGAACTAGCCCATGTAGAAAGTCAGCAGGTTTTACCTTTTTCAACGGGCGTTATTGGTGAACAGCTCCCGATCGAACGTTTATTAAATGGCATTCAACCTGCGTTGGACACATTGGATGAAGCAAGTTGGATGGATGCTGCTTTTGGGATTATGACCACGGATACTGTTCCTAAAGGAGCATCTGAACAGTTTGAACTCGATGGTGTGACTTATACCATGACTGGTATCAGTAAAGGTGCTGGGATGATTCGCCCAAATATGGCAACCATGCTGAGTTTTGTAGCAACAGATGCACCGATTAGTCAGGCAATGGTTCAACAGCTATTGCAGACCACAGTCGAACATTCATTTAACCGCATTACCATTGATGGCGATACTTCGACCAATGACTCTTGCATTTTTGTTGCCACAGCACAGGCGGGTGGAAATGTAATAGAGTCTAGCGATGATGCTCGTTATATATCTGTACTTGAAGTGCTGGCTCGTATTATGAATCGTTTGGCACAATTGATTGTGCGCGATGGTGAAGGCGCTACCAAATTTATCACCGTTACAGTGGAAGGTGGAGCCAATACGCAAGAATGCTGTGACGTCGCCTATAGCATTTCAGATTCACCGCTAATCAAAACTGCTTTGTTTGCGTCTGATCCAAATTGGGGAAGAATTGTAATGGCAATTGGTAAAGCGGGCATTCAGAACTTGGACAGTAGTAAAGTTCAGGTTTGGTTGGGAGATGTACAAATTTGTCTGGATGGTGGTGCAAATCCTGATTACACCGAAGAAATGGGTGCTACGGTTATGGCAGATAAAGAAATTACCATACGCGTTGATTTGGGACGTGGTCAGGCTAAAGACACTGTTTATACCTGTGACCTGTCTTATGATTACGTGAAAATCAATGCAGATTACCGATCTTAAATATTACGCTATAATTTAAGTTATAATCAGGCCTCCTCAGTGAGGCTTTTTTAACAGCCCTCTTTTGGTTCTCAAGTTATCGAATCATAGCCAGTAACTTGTGATGTAACGTTACAAGCATACCAGCCCGTATGCAAAAGGATGAGAATACGTTTATGAGTAGTGCGAATTTAATTGCGAACGACGCAAAAAACATTGTGCAGGCGCATTTAGATCGCTTAGGCGAGCCAAAAGATCAACATTTAAGTCCAGATGTGAAACAGGCAAAATTTGCCGAAATCGCAGCAGAGCTAAAAAAGCGTAATGCTGTACTTGTGGCACATTATTATTGTGATCCTGATGTGCAGGAGCTTGCAGAATTAACAGGTGGTTGTGTCTCTGACTCACTCGAAATGGCGCGTTTTGGACGTGATCATTCAGCCGATACTTTAGTGGTGGCAGGCGTGAAATTTATGGGTGAAACAGCCAAAATTTTATCGCCTGAAAAAACGATTCTCATGCCAACACTGGAAGCCACTTGTTCACTGGATTTGGGTTGCCCTGTAGAAGAATTTACCGCATTTTGTGATCAGTACCCCGATCATACTGTAGTGGTGTATGCAAATACCTCTGCGGCAGTTAAAGCCCGCGCAGATTGGGTGGTGACTTCTAGCTGTGCTGTTGAAATTATTGAGCATTTAGATAGTCTGGGTGAAAAAATTATCTGGGCACCTGATCAACATTTAGGTCGTTATATTCAGAAGAAAACCAGTGCCGATATGCTGCTTTGGGATGGTGCTTGTATTGTGCATGAAGAGTTCCGTGCTCGTGGTATTGCAAATATGAAAGCACTTTATCCAGATGCTGCTGTTTTAGTTCACCCTGAATCACCCGAATCTGTAGTAGAAATTGCAGATGCAGTTGGAAGTACTTCGCAACTGATCAAAGCAGCTCAGACACTGCCACATCAGCGTTTAATTGTCGCAACTGATCGTGGAATTTTTTATAAGATGCAACAAGCGGTTCCAGATAAAATTCTAGTTGAAGCACCAACTGCTGGCGAGGGGGCAACTTGCCGTTCCTGTGCGCATTGCCCATGGATGGCGATGAATGAGCTGGACGGAATTTTACATGTATTACAGCACGCTGATCAGGAAATACACGTTGATCCAGCTTTGGCAGAACGGGCTAAACTTCCTTTGGATCGCATGTTGGCGTTTAGTGCATCACTAAAACGTTAAAATGCTGCTTAAATATACATTTGATAAGGATTTTTAACTTTTTTTAATTCTAGGTGTTGACGTAATCACACGTCGCGCCTAGAATGCACACCGTACCGCACGATGTGCGATATAACAAAAGCTGAGATAAATCGGAGCATAGCACAGCCTGGTAGTGCACCTGGTTTGGGACCAGGGGGTCGTAGGTTCGAATCCTACTGCTCCGACCATTTAAAATATTACGAAGTATTTAATATTTTAAATTCGGCGAAATATCGCATGATAATTATATCATCGGTTACGCGCCTGTAGCTCAGTTGGATAGAGCATCCGCCTTCTAAGCGGATGGTCACAGGTTCGAATCCTGTCAGGCGCGCCATTCGGTAGCTTGGTACTAAGAATCAAATGTTATGGTGGATGTAGCTCAGTTGGTAGAGCCCTGGATTGTGATTCCAGTTGTCGCGGGTTCGAATCCCGTCATTCACCCCACAAACGGAGCATAGCACAGCCTGGTAGTGCACCTGGTTTGGGACCAGGGGGTCGTAGGTTCGAATCCTACTGCTCCGACCATTTAAAACTTAAGTTTTAAAATAGATAAAATATCCGCTTAAATGCGGTTTTTTTATGTCAGAAATTTATTACTTTAAAAATATCTCCACCACATGATTGTAATGGAGATTTGAAAATTTTAAGTTTAAGGAATAATAATTACAGCAACACGACGATTTGCAGCGCGATTGTCTTCAGTGGTGTTTGGTAATAAAGGCTGTTCAGCGCCACGGCCAATAATTTGTATATTCTGTGATTGAAAACCATGAGCCAAGAAAATATTGGCAACACTCTGAGCCCGTTCACGTGACAATTTTAAATTGTATTGAGCTGCGCCAATATTATCGGTATGCCCAACAATTTTTACTTTTCTTAGACCATATTTTTGCAACTGATTACTCAAACGGGAAATTTCTTCCTGATGTGCAGGCTTAATATCGGTTTTATCGAAATCAAATAATAAACGTTCAGGTAAACCTAAAGTCCAACCTTCGTCAGTTAATACAAAACCTTCTTTTTTAAGCATGCGAACTTGTTTATATTTTAATGGACCAAAGCTTAGGCAGCCAGAAAGGGCAATACAGATTGCAGCAAGGAGTGAAATTTTCAGGGAGTGTCTAAGCATATGGAATTCCAAAATTAAGGTTTATAAATAAACCAGTGATGAGTCAAATTTTTTGCTTTATACATGGACTGATCGGCTTGCATGATCAAATCTTCTGGGGTAGAGGCAAATCGTGAAAATGCAATGCCTAGACTAAAGCTAAATTCAATCGCATGTCCTTCAAACATAATGGGTTGTTTACTACTGGCAATTAAGTTTTCTGCAATGGTAATCAAATGTTCAACTTGATGAATAGATTGTAGTATCACAGCAAATTCATCCCCACCCAAACGTGCAATAAAGTCTTGATGTCTGAGTTTCGATTTTAAACGATTTGCCATTTCTTTAAGAACAGCGTCACCCGCTAAATGTCCAAATTGGTCATTGATTTGTTTGAAATTATTATTATCGATAAATATCAAGGCAGAACTTTGACGTTTATGACTATCATCAAATAAATTGACGAGTTCCTGATAAAAATAGCTTCGATTTGGAAGTTGAGTTAAATGATCATGATGTGCTTTAAATGACAATTGATGATTTTCATTTTGTAAATGAGTATGCCATTTTTGAATTTCTTCAAGTAATTGATTGAAAACATCATTTAATTCCTGAAATTCTTTAATATCATTTTGAGGAAAACGTAGATTATACGCCTTTTGGTCGCTCACGACTTGCGCAATCTGAGTGAGCGGTCGCATGGACTGCATAATATAGCGATAGGTCAAATTGGTTGACCACCATAATGCTATGACAATAAAAATCATGGCGATCGCCAAGCCAATCAAAATCGTAATAATAAATTGAATTATTTTTTCAGAACTTCCAAAAAGGACAAGTTCACCAATCTTATTGTTGTGGTGATAAACTGTTAATTTTATTGGGTCTTTCAAAAAAATATGATCTAAAAAACCTTGCAATTGACTGTAATAGACAGGTGGCTTTGAACTCGATGCGAGTTCACGATTGGTTTTGTCATAAATATGAATCGTGCGGATTGAATGTTGTTCGGTATATTCATTCAAAATCTGTTGTAAAGTCGCTTGATCTTTAAAAACAAGCGCAGGCTGGATGCGTTCACTTACCGTCAAACTCAGAATATTTAAATTTTGTTTAGCGTAAGTTTCAATGGTAAAAATCGAAATAAGTACAAACGTAAATGTGCAAATGAAAAACGTAATAGCAAAAATTGTTGCTTGAGATTTTCGGAATAAAGATTGTAAAGATTTCGATTCATATAAACTTGAAATCATATCTTCTTACTCCGCATTACGAGCTAAAAGTAAAACTCGGGGATCAATGTGAACCTGAGAATGACTTAAGGCATCAAGATTAACTTTAAACGTGGTTAATCCATTCTGCGTATATAAACAAAAAATACTTCCAATTTCACAATCTGAATTATTATTGCTAAAAGACAATAAATTTTTTTGTGGATAAGCATTGATTAAATTTTGTTGTTGTTGAGGAGTAAGGTTGGAAAAGTAAACTGCTTGACATTGTGCTTTTGGAAAACTAGTAGCAGTTAAATTTTGTATGTGGTACTCGTAACTCGATTGTTTAATCTGATTTTGGAACGCTATAGTTGCAGAAAGATTGTCGATGACACATAAGGTTGGTGTAATATTATTTGGCCATCTGCTATAACTCAAAATAGCCAAAGTAAGGCTATAAGCATTGTGCACCGATACAGCGGACACAGTTTCACAAGCCACTAAAATGACAATAGCAACAAGCAAACTTCTTTTTATATTGCGAAACATTTCAATAAAACTTGTAAATATGCAAACCGTCATATAATTCTACTTAAATTATCTGTTTAAAAAAAGTTCTAAATTTATTCGTATCAAATTAAGCTCTGAAGCTTACTTTTAAAAAAATAAGAAATTTACTCAAAAAACAACCAAA
>NZ_LXGN01000003.1 GCF_009372255.1 Acinetobacter guerrae | reverse complement strand
CCCACTAGCCTGAACTTTATTTTCGATTCTAAAGCCTGTAGTTACACAGCAAGACGCGGGCGATCTACAACTTGGTTATCTACACCATCGACCAAGCGTGTCAATTTCAGGTCAAACACCATTTCAGCAAATGGGCCTTCTACATCGTTGGCTTTCATTGCTTCTGCATCGGTATGTTCTATCGCTTCAATCACCAGTCCTTCACGTGTTGCATAGGCAAAGTCGTCATATGTGTACGGATCACCCGCTACGTTGATTTGCGTGGTCAGTTTGCGATGTCCATCTGCCGACACAAAGTAGTGAATATGCGCAGGACGATTACCATGACGACCCAATTGGTTCAGTAGCTGTTGCGTTGGGCCTTCTGGTGGGCAGCCATAGCCTGCAGGTAAAATAGTCCGCACACGGTACTGACCATGTTCATCAGTCATGATGCTGCGGCGCATATTAAATGGCTGTTGTTCCCCTGTCGGGTCAAAGTGTGAATAGAAACCTTTGGTATTGGCATGCCAGATTTCGACTTTTGCATTTGGCAATGGTTTGCCCTCTGCATCATAAATTGTGCCATGTAAAATCAGGGTATGACCATTTGGATCACTACCATCATCCATACGGGCATAACCAACTGACTCTGGCGCACCTGCTACATACAATGGGCCTTCAATGGTACGAGGCGTGGTATTTTCAATACCCAATGCCGCATCTTCGGCATCCATGCGTAGGTCAAGATAATGGTCAAAGCCTAATCCTGGTGAAAGTAACCCTGCTTCATGGTTAGATCCCAACTGATTCAGATAGGCCACGCCTGCCCAATACTCGTCGGAAGTAATATTTAGATCTTCAATGGCTTTGTATAAGTCTGACAGGATACGATGCATAATCTGTTTGGTTCTTGGATTACCACCTTCTTGTTCCAGACCACTGGCTACGCGTAGAAAATCTTGTACTTCCTGAGTATTGAATATTTTAGTCTCCATGGCTGTCTCCTTGAAATCGCCAAAATGAATAAGT
>NZ_LXGN01000002.1 GCF_009372255.1 Acinetobacter guerrae | reverse complement strand
AAATCGCCAAAATGAATAAGTCGGGTGGCTTAAGCTGCTAGCCCAACTTTCAAACTACGTCCACATGTTGCATGGGTATTTCACAATTAACTGACCTATAAATTTGGGGTGTTTCACTGTGAAATCGTAAATGCGTTATGGATTTGCAGCCTGCTTTTATCTGTTCCTTAATGATCAACTCTACCGAAAAAGCACGTTTTATCCAACACCTCTAAAAGTATGTTTTCATGCTTTTTAGGTATGTTAATGTGTAATACATATTTTTCTTGTCTGTAGTTGGAAAGTTAAACTTACAGGGTCATTTAACCCGTAAAATTTATTATTTTTCATTAAATTAAAAACACAACATAACATCTTGTGAAATAGTTTTTTAAGAAATCAAAGGCTGTATTCAATAGATACAGTATGATGCTTTACCATCATAAATGGAATATTAGCTTAGACAAAAGAGGGGGCTATTTAAAGCTGAAAGGTAATAATGGTTTGCCAGAGATAATAGGCTTTTGATTCATTTATATCTGAATCATTTATTCATTAAATATACTTTTTTTGTAGTACTGTGCGCTGTGATTACATATTTTAGGTATTAAAAAGCCCTACCGAGTGATAGGGCTTTCATTCAAAACAGCGGATAACTGTTTGATGTGTGCAGCTTAAGCAAGCTTACTGTTAAATTGCTTGCCAAGGCATTTGGTACACGGAGGTAAACGATCAGTACCAATTTCTAAGTAAACGCGATGTCCGCATTGGACACAAAAATAGAAGCCTGTTCCAGGTTTTTCGCCAGCAGTAACCATTTTTGCTCTCCATAGATTTTAGAAATGGTATATATATTATAACTTGATAAAGTTGGTGAATGATTGACCTTTCTGACGAGTGGTAGCGTCTAAAATGTTATAAAAATAACTTTAAGCTACCTCATCCATCCTATGCTCTTAGTACCCATAAATAAATATTTCAACCCAGTCTGCATCTTGATTTTATCAAACTCAACCATTAGACTAGTTAAATAACTAGTTATTTAAAGGTGAACATCATGCACACATGGTCTGTACAAGATGCTAAAGCCAAATTTAGCGAATTACTCGAATGTTGTATGCTTGAGGGTACACAATTGATTACCAAGCGTGGGGTACAAACTGCTGTACTGGTACCGATTGAGGAATGGCAACGCCTTACCACTTCGGCAAAACCCTCATTAAAAGAATTATTATTAAGCGATGAGCATCGTTTTGAGATGGATTTGCCACGTTCAAGACTAGTAAAACGCCGTAATATTCCTGAACTGGATTAAGTCATGTATTTGTTAGATACCAATGTCATTTCTGAATTACGCAAGCCTAAACCGCATGGGGCAGTTGTGGCTTGGATTCAGTCCATTGAAGATAAGGATTTATTTTTATCTGCTGTGACGATTGGCGAGATTCAGGCAGGCATTGAAATCACTCGTGAACAGGATCCTACTAAAGCCCAACAAATTGAGCAATGGTTAGATTTGGTTGCAGATTCCTATAATGTGCTACCGATGACTGCTGATATTTTTAGAGTTTGGGCAAAATTGATGCATCGCACTTCTGACACTTTATATGAAGATGCTATGATTGCAGCGTTAGCAAAACAACATCATTTAACTGTAGTCACTCGAAATATTGCTGACTTTAAGGGGTTTGGGGTAAAGTTGTTTAATCCATTTGATGGTGCAGCATATTTTTGATTTTTGGCATCTCACCACACAGAGGTGGAACGAGGCAAAAAGCTACAATAAAGATTGTAGCCCCTTTTACAAAGTAAATGTGAATATCAATTATTAATAGGAGTTGATTTATAATATTGCTCTACACTCTTTTTCCTTTTTGTTTCTTCCATTTGTTTCATCTTTTGCCCAATCAACATCTGTTCATATGTAACATCTGGTAAATCTTGCATCCAAGCACTAAACCGCTGATTAGTTGCATTAATTGATACTTCATCACAGTAAACTTTATTCATTTGAGATTTAACAAAATATATTAACAATGAATTCAACAACTTACCATCAAGATATCTTTTAAATAACCACAAATAAATATCAACTATTTCTAGACCTACTGATACTTTAGAGCTTTTAAATTTTGGAATAATTGTTGGAATATTTCTATAATCCATTCCACCTAAACCAAAGCTATGTGGATAAAAAAAACCTTCGGCGTTTCTATAAATTTGTAACAAATAATCCTGTACTGTATTAAACTGATCCTGCTGATCTACTATAATTCCCAATACTTTTCTCTTTTTCTTCTTCGCTCGATTGGTTACCCCCCAGTAAACTGCTTGAAAACCTATTAAATTAGGAGAAATGAATTTTTTGTCTCTTTTTGTCTTAGCATTAAAACTTAACTTTCTTACATTATTTTTAGCCCAGATTAAAACATCAAAAAATAGTCCTCTTGACCTAATATCATTTAACTTTTCCAGACGACTAATTAGTTTTCACAAATATAAATTACTTTTTCATCAGCCTCTTCATCTTTTGAGCACAATCTAGCTTCCCATGCTGTTCTTTTTAATTCTTCGTCAAAGAGAAAGTTCAACTTTGCTAATATTACATATCTTAGTGGAGTCCAGTATCCAGACCATGTCATTGCTGGATTTATACCTTGATCAAATATCTGATCAAAAAAAACATATGACGGGGTAATCATCTTTTTTAACCCTATAAAATCGAAATTTATAGAAAATTTTTTCGATATTTCTTTTAACTCAGAAATTAAATTAATTAGTTTACCTTCTCCCAATTCTGTCGCATATAATCTATCAACACCGAATTTCTTTCTTAATTTTAAAATATCCTCTTTAGCTAAGATATCCAAATTAACCATTGAGCCAACAACTCCCTAATATAAATATGACTGTGTCCTATCAAATAAGTTATTACCTGTATGACCACTTTCATCAATATAAAAAAACACTATATCTACCAAAATAAAACCCCACCATCAAGATAGGGTTTTTATTAAACAATATCAATAATATTTAGCTAAAGTATTAAGCCACTTGACCCTCTAAAAAGTCTTGTGCAAAACGTTGTAATACCCCACCCGCTTCATATACAGAAACTTCTTCTTCTGTATCTAAGCGACAAGTTACAGGCACTTCCAGAATTTCTTCTTTACCATCCGCTGTGGCACGCTCAATCACTAAAGTTAAAGTCGAACGTGGCGCAATATTACCAATCACGCTATAAAGCTCAGTACCATCTAGTTTTAAGGTCTTGCGATTAACACCCGCTTTAAACTCAAGCGGTAAAACGCCCATACCCACTAAGTTAGTACGGTGAATACGCTCAAAACCTTCAGCAACAATCGCTTCCACACCTGCAAGACGTACACCTTTGGCTGCCCAGTCACGGCTTGAACCCTGACCATAATCCGCACCTGCAACAATAATCAACGGTTGCTTACGGTTCATGTAGGTTTCAATCGCTTCCCACATGCGCATCACTTCGCCTTCTGGCTCAACGCGTGCTTTTGAACCCTGTTTAATCGTACCATCTGAACGAATAACCATTTCATTAAATAGTTTCGGATTGGCAAATGTTGCACGTTGTGCAGTTAAATGGTCACCACGATGGGTTGCGTAAGAGTTGAAGTCTTCTTCAGGTACACCCATTTTGTGTAGATATTCACCCGCTGCCGAATCCATCATAATCGCATTGGATGGCGATAAATGATCTGTGGTGATGTTATCCCCCAAGATCGCAAGCGGACGCATATTGGCTAAAGTACGTGGTGCAGCCAATGCCCCTTCCCAGTATGGTGGACGGCGGATATAGGTACTTTGCGGACGCCAGTCATATAGCGGACTTTCTGCTTCTTCCGTTACGCCTAAGTCAAACATTGGGATATAAACTTTACGGAATTGTTCAGGCTTCACCGCCTCTTTGACTAACGCATCAATTTCGGCATCCGAAGGCCAGATATCTTTGAGGTAAATGGATTGACCATTTTTGTCTGTACCAAGTACATCTTTTTCAATGTCAAAACGAATCGTTCCTGCAATCGCATATGCCACGACCAATGGTGGAGATGCCAAAAACGCCTGCTTTGCATAGGGATGGATACGGCCATCGAAGTTGCGGTTCCCCGAAAGCACTGCGGTTGCATATAAGTCACGATCAATGATTTCTTGTTGAATCACTGGATCAAGTGCGCCCGACATACCATTACACGTGGTACATGCATACGCCACGATACCAAACCCAAGTTTCTCGAGGTCCTCAAGTACGCCCGCTTCTTCCAAATATAGCGCAGCCGCTTTAGAGCCTGGCGCAAATGATGATTTCACCCACGGCTTTCGCACCAAACCAAGCTCATTGGCTTTACGTGCCAATAATCCCGCTGCCACCGTATTACGTGGATTTGATGTATTGGTACAAGAGGTAATTGCAGCAATAATCACAGCACCGTCTGGCATTAGTCCTTCTGCTTCTTGTACTTTTGCTGCATCCAAATTGCCCGCAATCCCTTTTGCTGCTAAATCAGCCGTTGATACACGTGCATGCGGGTTTGATGGACCAGCAATGTTACGAGTGACTTGAGATAAATCAAAACGTAATACACGTGGATACTCAGCTTTGGTCATATCCGATGCCCAAAGACCAATTTCTTTCGCGTATTGTTCAACCAATACCACTTGATCATCTTCACGACCTGTGAGGCGTAAATAATCAATGGTATTCTGGTCGATATAGAACATTGCAGCAGTCGCACCATATTCTGGGGTCATGTTAGAAATCGTGGCACGATCACCAACTGACATACTGTCAGCACCTTCGCCAAAAAATTCAAGATAGGCCCCCACCACACGTTCTTTGCGTAAAAACTCAGTCAATGCGAGTACGATGTCTGTGGCAGTGATACCAGCTTGACGCTGCCCCACCAATTCCACACCGATAATGTCTGGCAGACGCATCCACGATGCGCGACCAAGCATGACATTTTCTGCTTCCAAACCACCTACACCAATTGAAATAACACCCAGTGCATCGGTATGTGGTGTATGTGAGTCTGTACCAACACATGTATCTGGGAACGCTAAGCCATCACGATTTTGCACCACTGGAGACATTTTCTCCAAGTTGATCTGATGCATGATGCCGTTACCCGCAGGGATTACATCGACATTTTTAAATGCGGTCTTGGTCCACTCAATAAAGTGAAAACGATCTTCGTTACGGCGATCTTCAACTGCACGGTTTTTCTCAAATGCGTCAGGATCAAAACCACCGTACTCTACAGCTAATGAGTGATCCACAATTAACTGAGTAGGCACAACTGGATTGACTTTAGATGGATCACCACCTTTATCGGCAATTGCATCACGCAAACCTGCAAGGTCAACCAATGCTGTTTGACCCAAAATATCATGACACACTACACGCGCAGGATACCAAGGAAAATCTAGATCCTGACGACGTTCAATCAATTGCTTTAAGTAGTCTGTTAAATGCGCTGGTTCAGCTTTGCGAACTAATTGTTCTGCCAACACTTTAGAGGTATATGGCAAGGTTTCATATGCGCCTGGCTGAATATCTTCAACGGCTTGACGCACGTCATAGTATTCAAGCTGGGTATCACCATTTTTTTGAATCAGCAGCGGTTTACGATATTGAGTATTGCTCATATTAACCCCGCTCCGCCAATGGTTTGAATTCAAGATTTTCAGGACCCGTATAGTTTGCGCTTGGACGAATAATTTTGCCGTCTTGACGTTGTTCAATCACATGCGCTGACCAACCTGCAGTACGTGCAATGACGAATAATGGGGTGAACATTGCGGTTGGAACACCCATCAAGTGATAGCTCACCGCACTAAACCAGTCGAGGTTCGGGAACATATTTTTGACTTCTTTCATCACCGCTTCTAAACGTTCAGCGATCAAGTACATCTTGTTGTTCTCTTGCGCTTCGGCAAGGTCACACGCCACTTTCTTGATCACTTCGTTACGTGGATCAGAAACGGTATAGACGGGATGACCAAAACCAATCACCACTTCTTTTTTCTCAACACGGTTACGGATGTCTGCTTCTGCTTCATCGGCATTGTCATAACGCTGCTGAATCACAAACGCAACTTCATTTGCACCACCATGTTTAGGGCCACGTAGCGCACCAATACCACCTGTAATGGCTGAGTACATGTCTGAACCTGTGCCTGCAACCACACGTGAAGTAAAGGTTGATGCATTAAATTCATGCTCTGCATAGAGAATTAATGAAGTGTGCATCGCTTGAATCCATTCTTCCGATGGCGCTTCGCCATGAAGTAGATGCAAGAAATGTGCAGCAATTGAGTCATCATTGGTTTCAACTTCGATACGACGACCGTTGTTGCTGAAATGGTACCAATACAACAGCATTGAACCCAAGCTTGCCATTAATTTGTCCGCGATATCTTTCGCGCCCGCTTCATTGTGGTCTTCATGTTCTGGCGTTAAACAACCCAATACTGATACACCTGTACGCATCACATCCATTGGGTGTGCTGATGGTGGTAATTGCTCAAGTGCAGTTTTGAGTGCTGCGGGTAAGCCACGAAGTGCTTTTAATTTTGCTTTATACGCTTTAAGTTCTGCTTTGTTCGGAAGTTTGCCGTGTACTAATAGGTGGGCGACTTCTTCAAATTGGCTGCCGACAGCAAGATCAAGAATGTCATAACCACGATAGTGTAAGTCATTACCACTACGACCTACGGTACACAGTGCTGTGTTGCCAGCCACTTGTCCACTAAGTGCAACTGATTTTTTTGGTTTGAAGCCTGTTGTCGTTTCATTACTGCTCATAAGATTGTCCTTTTCTGTTCTTTCTATGTGAATTATGAGTTCTAAAATCCCTCCCTAGCCCTCCCTTTCCAAAGGGAGGGAAGTCGCCCTTTTTCAAAGGGGGATTTAGGGGGATTTCTTATTTTGCTTTTTCAAACGATGCATCAAGATATTGTTCAAATGCGTGATAATTAATGCGTTCATACAATTCTTGGCGGGTTTGCATGGTATCCACCACATTCTTTTGCGTCCCTTCTTTACGCAAAGTCTCATAGACATTTTCTGCCGCTTTATTCATGGCGCGAAAAGCAGAAAGTGGATAAAGTGCAATGCTGACATCGGCAGATGCCAGTTCATCGGTAGTAAATAATGGCGTAGCACCAAATTCAGTAATATTGGCCAAAACTGGAACTTTCGTTGCATTTGCAAACTGCTTATACATGGCGAGTTCAGTAATTGCTTCTGGGAACAGCATATCCGCACCTGCTTCAATGTATGCACCCGCACGATCAATCGCAGCTTGTAAGCCTTCAACAGCTAAGGCATCGGTACGCGCCATAATCACAAAATTTTCGTCAGTACGAGCATCCACCGCAGCTTTAATGCGATCGACCATTTCTTGTTGTGTCACAATCGCTTTATTAGGGCGATGACCACAACGCTTTGCACCCACCTGATCTTCAATATGCATTGCGGCTGCGCCAAACTTAATCATCGACTTGGTGGTACGCGCGATATTAAATGCAGATGCACCAAAACCTGTATCGACATCAACTAACAATGGTAAATCACAAACATCGGTAATACGGCGAACATCAATCAGGACATCATCAAGGTTACTAATTCCCAAATCTGGTAAGCCTAACGAACCGGCGGCAACGCCTCCACCCGATAAATAAATCGCTTTATAGCCTGCACGTTGTGCCAATAAAGCATGATTGGCATTAATAGCACCAACGACTTGTAATGGATGCTCGTTAGCAACTGCTTCTCGAAATTTCTGACTTGCGGATAGTGTTGACATGAATTTCCTACTCCTTGTCTTAAAACTGCTCTGTTAACATGAGGTTAAATAAGGTGTTGTTGAATATTGCGATAGGATGAAGCAATGTGACGACACATAAGGAGTTCTGCCAGTTCTGCATCACCCTCTGCAATTGCATCTAAAATACGAATATGTTCAGAAAGTGCTTTGTGTGGACGATTTGGTGTTTTTGAATATTGCACTCGATACATTCTGATCAGGTGGTACAACTCATCACAAAGCATTTTTTCCAGTGTTTTATTACCGCAGTTTTTGATGATGCAATAATGAAAATCATCCTGACCTTCTTGCAAGTAATAGCCTTTGCCCTCTTTAAAATCTGGATCTTGTGCATGAATATGAAGCACTTCTCGTAATTTTAAAATTTGCTGTTTATCGATACTCTGTGCCGCCAATCGACAAGCGAGCCCTTCTAGCGTTTCCCGAATCTGATAAAGCTCAAAAAGCTGTTGATGTGATAAAGACACCACGCGCGCACCTACATGTGCAGTTCGCTCAACTAATTTTTGTCCTTCAAGACGATGGATCGCCTCACGCAGTGGTCCTCGGCTAATACCATAGGTTCGTGCCAATTCAGGTTCAGAAATTTTACTACCAGGAGCAATATCACCACTCACAATCGCAGTTTGAATTTTCTTAAAAATCTGATCGGTCAATGTCATCGAATTCAGTTCTTTAACCACCTGAGTCATTTCAGCGCACACCACATTGTCAACAATCTATATTAAACAAGTCAAAAATAAAGGTTTAAATGGTTAAAATCAACAATATTGTCAACAATTATTCTTTTTTCTTGAATAAATAAAAATTAGTTATTGAATAAATAAATTAAAAATTAATAAATTTCATAAAGTTACATGCGGTAGTCATCCCACTACTATCCGTTACATAAACACCCAATCTCGACTGTTGAAACAAGATATGAAATGTTTGAACATGATGTTCTATTCATTCAATAAATGAAGGATCGCCATGATAGATGAAGAAAAGCCTTTAGATTTCGATGATGATGACGAAACATTGGATTTTGAAGATGAAGAGTTTATCGATGATAAAAAAGAGGATGAACTTTACAATAGCATTACCAAAGATGGCTCAAGTGTCGACCCAGCCGATGATGGCGAACGCCATATTCGCCCAGAGGATGGTGATCCCATCGAAGTCGAAGAGTAAATTCATTCTGTTTCATATCGCTCAACTTAATGTTGGGCTTTCTTATTTTATCTATAAAAAATAAGGCAGATTAACCTAACCATTAAGATTTAAGACATAGTAAAGCAGAGCAAAAATAGTGATAATATAAGCCGCTTAAATAGCAGCTTTATTTTTTGAATGAATTTTCATAAATGGGATACTCAATAAGTAAACCAAAAGCTAAAATTTAGATATCTAATTAATTTTCAACAGGTTGCAATAGAAATGCTTCTCATGATCGAAAAGTATGATTAAACAAATAGAAACAAATTAAAAGAAATGTATAAAATAATAAAATTATTGAAATTAAAGATTTAACAAATCTAAGCCAATTAAGGCAAATTACACAACATTGAATTTTGAGAGTATATTCGCGAGTACGATATTTTTTCATAAAATCATACTCTCATGTTAAATGACGCAAAATTACGCTCACTTAAACCAAAAGAAAAAGTTTACCGAGAAACTGATTTTGATGGGCTTTGCCTGGAAGTGAAGCCAACTGGAAAAAAATTCTGGCGGTATCGTTTTAGGTTGCATGGTAAGCAGCTTATGATGACACTAGGAGCATACCCTGCTATCGGTTTGGCCGAGGCTAGAAAAAAACGAGATGAAGCTAAAGCAGTTTTAGATACTGGCATAAGCCCGGTTCAAGATCGCGCTATAAAAACAAAGGAAGCCGCTGAAAAAGATAAAGCAAATTCATTCAAAGATGTTGCACAAGAATATATCGAAAAGAGGTTAGTAAATAGATCGCCTGAATATGTAAGGCATTTTAAAGACTCACTTGAGCGTGATGTTTATCCTAAAATTGGAAAAAAAAATATTAGAGATGTTACATCTGCCGACATCCTTAATATCATGGATTCTACAATAAAAAGAATTCGTGAGAGGAACATGCAACACTCTGGTGAAGTATCAGCTATTCAAAATAGAACCTTCATAGGCGCAGTTATCAGATATGCAATTGCTACACTTAGGGCTGAATATGATCCAACCTACGCTGTTCGAGATGTCGTTGATCGGCCTGAAGTTGAGCACGCTAGACCCCTTGAGAAAAAAGAACGTCAAATATTAATTACAAAACTGAACTCTTATAAAGGAACCACAACAGTTAAGAATGCTGGCCTTTGTCTGATGTATACAATGCTTAGAACGGTTGAAATAAGACGAATGACTTGGGACCACATAGACTTTGAGGATCGAGTAATTAAATTTAATCGGGTCTCAAGACATAACCAAGAAAAAAGAGTTATGAAAAAAAATAGAACACATATTGTTCCTATGTCAGAGCAGGTTTTTAATATACTTAAAGAACAACATAAAATTAATGGCAATCGAGAATATGTTTTCGCAGCAATATATAAAGAAGGTATGCTGAATAAAACAACTTTAAATAGGATGTTGGATTTTATAGGTCTGAGAGATGTAACTGCACATGATTTTCGTGCCACCGCATCTACGCTTTTAAACGAAAAGGGTTATGATAAAGATTGGATTGAATTGCAACTAGCTCACACTGAAGAAAATAAAACTAGAGCTTCATACAATCATGCTCGATGGCTCCAAGATAGAAGAAAAATGCTTCAAGACTGGGCTGATATTGTAGATAGTTGGAAAAATTAATGGAGCATATTATGCAAACCACAGAACAAAAATTGACTAATACACTGCAATATTCATTTTTGATCCTTTGGAAAGAAGATAAACAAAAATGGGTTGTGGATTGTCAATTACTTAAGATTGAAATCGAAGCAGACACTTATAAAGATGCGCTTGATAAATTGATGCTTAAATTATTACGACATAAATTTTCAGATGATTTCTTTGATCTAATTGAGCAAGATAAGAAAGATTATTTGAGAGAGTAATTTATGTGCGCAAATTACGAACCAATAAAACGCTCTCAAGCCATACAATTAGGTCTCCTTGAACCGACTTTTGAGTATAAATCTGATATATATCCCGGATACGACTGCCCTCTTATTTTCAGTGCCGATGATGCAATTGAATGGCGTGAAGTGAAGTTTGGACTTGTGCCGAAGTGGGCTAAAGACTTAAAAATCTGTCGCAGCACATATAATGCCCGAACTGAAACTGTGCATGAGAAGCCGTCATTTAGAAATGCATGGGCCAAAAGTCAATTTGCTTTGATCCCTGTGCAAACAATTTTTGAACCCAAATACACGGAAGAAGGCAAAGCTGAACGCTGGGGAATTTATAGAGAAGATCATCAGCCTTTTACCGTTGCTGCTATTTATGAAAATGCTGTCATCGATGGAAAGCAGGTCAGATCAATGTCGATGCTTACAATTAATGCTGATACTCACCCTTTCATGTCACAGTTTCACAAGCCAGAGGATGAAAAGAGATCAATCATTGTTATTCCAGAAAAATATCGTAATGGTTGGCTGAACTGTAAAAATGATGAAGCGCGCAATTTCTTTTTTGATATGAATATCAATGAGTTTACAACGCGACATATGCCTCGTTAGCTTTATATCAGAATTATCGATTTTAAATTCATCTCATAAATGATCTATCATTTTGATAATGTAACTTTATCGAGATATGAAATGAATGACCAAAACAAGCATGGAGGTAGGCGTGAAGGCGCAGGAAGAAAGCTAGAATACAACGAGCCAACAAAAGTAATTCGTGTGCCAGAGTCACGTATCGTAGAAATTAAAGAATATCTTAAAAAGAAATCAAACGAAAATGAAATTTCAGATATTCGACAAGTTGACCCAACCACTTATGTAGAAATACCGCTTGCAACTGAACGAGTTCAAGCAGGCTTTCCTTCACCTGCTCAAGATTATGTTGAAAACAAACTCGACTTGAATCAGCATCTTATTAAAAATGAGACAGCGACTTTTATTGTTAAAGTAAACTCACTTTCAATGATCAATCTTGGGATGGATGTTGGTGATGAGTTGATTGTCGATCGTAGTCTTGAAGCAAAGCATAGAGATATCGTCATTGCGCTTGTTGATACAGACTTCACTGTGAAGCGATTGATGATTAATGAGAATGAGCGCTGGTTGCAAGCTGAAAATCCAGATTATCCAGATATCCACTTTAGAGACGAACAAGAGTTGATTATTTGGGGTGTTGTCACACGTCTTTTGAAGAAATTCAGATGAAACAGAATAATAAGATTTTCGCACTTATAGACGTAAATAATTGCTATGTCTCATGCGAGCGCATGTTTAATCCGAGTCTAAATAACAGGCCTGTTATTGTGCTGTCTAATAATGATGGCTGCGCTGTTGCTCGATCGCAAGAGGCTAAAGATTTAGGCATAAAAATGGGTGTGCCACTTTTTCAGATCCGCGATATTGTACAAAAATACAATGTGCAAGTGTTGTCCAGTAATTACTCATTATATGAAGAAATGTCGAATCGCTTTCATAAAATCTTGCTGGATTTTGTCACTGAAGCAGAGCAAGAAATTTATTCGATTGATGAGTGTTTTCTTGATCTGACAGCGTATGAGCAATTATTTGATTTAACTGATTATGCACACCAGATGCGTGATCGTATTCAAAAATGGATCGGGCTGCCAGTGTGTGTTGGTATTGGACGCAGCAAAACACAGGCGAAGATTGCGAATCATATGGCAAAAAAAGGAAAGCGGTTTGGTGGTGTATGTAATTTAGTGGGAATGGATAAAAGACATCAGGATCACTTCTTTTCTATTATTGATGTAAGCGAAGTCTGGGGCGTAGGTCGCAAACATACTAAAAAACTGCAAAGTATGGGCATTAATACTGTCTACGACTTAGCTCGCAGCAACCCCAATGAAATGAAAAAACAGTTTTCAGTTGTCATGGCTAGAACAGTTGCAGAACTTCAAGGCACATCATGCATTGAAATTGAAGACACCCCAGAATCTAAAAAACAGATAATTTCATCACGCTCATTCGGCACTAGAGTTACTGAACTTGACGACTTAAAAGAAGCAATGTGCTTACATGCTCAAGATGCTTGCCGTAGGTTGAGAAATGATGAGTCACTGTGTGGTTGTATTATCGTATTTGTTCAATCAAATCCGCATGATGATAGTGTCCCTTTTTATAATAAATCTGCATCTTATGCTTTTCCAGAAGCCACAGATTCAGCGATGGATTTTGTTAAAGCTGCTACAGCTATGATTTGTCATGTGTATAAAGCTGGTATTAAATATAAGAAGTGCGGCGTGATATTGACATGCATTGAACCTAAATCTGGACATACATATGATTTATTGACAGACATGGAGGTAATCGACAAAAAAGAAAAATTGATGCAAGTGCTTGAAAGTGTTGGTGATAAATTTGGAAAAAGAAAAATAGGCATTGGCTCTTGTTATTTACCGAACCGAAATTGGTCGATGTCACGAGATAAATTAAGTCAGAATCCATTTACGTGGGATGGGCTTTTGAAAGTGAATTAGAAGATGTTTAGATTGTCCAAGAAAAGGTTTGAAAATAATTAAAACACCCTATTGATATTGGTCGCAAATGCGACCATAATAACTACATCAAGACGAGAAAGGCTCTCTTGAAAACTTAAATCGGTTTTGACCGATAGGAGATAGAAAATGTTTTTATTCCACACAAGCCCAAAAGAAATTACTAAAATTGATCGCTCCGGTAAGTTTGATGATTGTTTATTCTTCGCTACTACACCTTACTCAATGTCGGTTGGCGCGGTAATAACATATCGCATTGATGCTGCCGAAATGGACTTTATTAATGCTTCTGGTCTATATGATGAAGATATTGTGGTAGAGATTGCGAAAAGATTTAATGTCGAAATTGAAGTCGCCGAGTCTCTTTTAGATGGTTCTGACAGCGTGTGGAATTACGATTTCGCAGATGCTGATGAGGACTGGTATCTTCAAGCAAAACGCGGCGAATGTGCTAAAAAGATGGGCTACGACGGCTGCAAAGACGAAGATGAACAAGGCGGCGTTTACATCATCCCGATGCTTGGTCGCGAATCAATCTTAAATAAGGAATTTTAATTATGAATAACCTGGAATTAAAAGCCGTTCGCCAAGGCTTAGGTTTAACCGTTGCTGAGGCATCAGAATTACCCGCCATTAATGTATCGAAACGAACATTTCAACGCTGGGAAGATGGCACTCGTAGTGTTCCAAATGACATTGATTTGTTGTTTTTCACAATGTCTAGTCACTACACGCTAGTTTTAAACAAAATGCTTGCCGACGTTGAAAGAGTAACAATTTATAATAAAAATGACAAAACCAAGCCGTCAACTATCACGCCTGCTTTGCCATTTTTTCACACATTTGGATCTTTTCAAATGGGTACAGAATGCCCACATAGAACTTATTGGCGCATATATCAGTCGGTAATTTCGCATTTAATTTTGATTGGGAAAATCACAAAGCTGGAAGACAGTGCTCAGATCCCTAAAGATTTTGGTATCTGGAAATGGCTAAAGGGCGGATATGAGCATGAGTAAATATTCTGATCGTAGAGCGTTAACAGATGATAGCAAGGAAAGTGCGTGAAATTAACTCCTAAGCCTCATCAAATTGAAGCAATAAATTCAAATATCAAATTATTTGAAACCCATGATCGTTTAAAAAATATCATGGCGTGTGGTACTGGTAAAACTTTGGTTGCGATCAAGACCACAATTGAATTTATTGAAAATAAAGATGCTCAAAATATAGTTGTATTTGTACCAACAATTCTACTGATTCAACAAATCGCAGCCACTTTTATGAGCGAGTTGGGGCGTGATAAGTATGATTATGGGATGGTGTGTTCAAGGAATAATCTTAGTGAGCTTGATGATATTAATCCCAATGAAGCTGAAAAAATACTAAAAATTCCAGTTCTTAAAAGTTCCCCAAAAATTGCTGCTTTTTTTAAAAAAAACCTTGTAAAGTCTAAAATTATATTTTGTACTTATGCTAGTTCTTCTTATTTAAAAAATTACAAATTTGATTTAGGCATATTCGATGAGGCACATAAAACAGCGGGCGACCTGAATAAAGCTTACTCTTTCGCCCTATATGATGAAAACATTGAAATAGCCAAGCGGTTGTTTTTAACTGCTACAGAGCGTGTAATTATTCATAATCGAAAGAATAGTACAGTCCGCATTGGGATGAACAATTCACAAATATATGGAGAAACATCTTACTCATTATCTTTTAAGCGAGCCATCGATCTTGGGTTAATCGTTGATTACAAGCTGATAATAACGGCTGTGAATAAAAATGATATTTTTCATTTAATTAATAATTCCGAGCATGATATTTATACGCTTGCTAATTTATATGCACTTGAGAAAGCAGCAAAAGAACTTGATGTAAATAAAATCATTACTTTTCATCACACTGTTGCTGATGCCAATACGTTTGCGTTGGCTAATCAAACCAATGGCAGCGGAGTGTTTGAATCTTTTCATGTGAATGGCGCTCAAAATTCAGATTTTAGACATAAGCAACTTCAAGATTTTAAAAACACCCATTATGCATACATAACAAATGCTCGATGCTTGACCGAGGGCGTGGATGCTCCAAACGTTAATGCAGTAGCATTTCTTGACCCACGATCAAGCACAGTTGATGTTGTACAGGGAATCGGACGGGCTGTCCGACTATCTGAAGGTAAGAGCATTGGATATATAATACTTCCGCTTTATTTGTGGGATTTTGAGGAATCAATAAACAACGAGAATATTGGAAATAATACAGAATTTAAAAATATTGTAGATATTATATCGGTTTTACGAAATGAAGATGATGACCTAAGAACAAACTTAATTCATTCTAGATTCTCAAAAGAAAAATCCGTTACGGATGATACACCCATTGATATTATTGGCAATCTTCCACAAAATATTACCAAAGAATATATATATGATAATATTTCACTGGAGGTATTATCTGATTATGAATCTTATTTTATTTCAATGTTGGAGGATTTAGATAGCTATGTTTTAAAAAATGGACATGGCTATATTTATGCCAATGATGAAAACACAAAACTAGCATCATGGGCTGCTGCTCAAAGAGCAAATAAGCGTTATAAAAAACTTCCCAAGTATAGAGAAGATTTATTAATTGAGCATGGATTTATTTTTAGCATATTTGATTACGAATGGGAGAAAATGTTTTTAGCGTATAAGAGGGAAAAATCAAATGATGTTCATGATTATGATATAAAAGATAATTCCATAAAAAAATGGATTAAAAGACAGGGAGATTTTTATAAAAATAGTCGATTAACTGATGAGAGATTAAATAAATTACTATCGGTTGGCTGGGAATATAGATCCAAAAATGATATTTGGAAAAAAGGTTATGATCTGCTGGTTAGTGAGCTAGAAAACAAAACACTATCTGATATAACTAAAAAAGATGAAAGTTATGGATGGTTGAGAACGCAAAGAAGAAGATGGGAACATCTAGACAAATACAAGCAAAATCTTCTTAAAAAGCTGGGATGGGATGATTATTTATTGAATTTAGGTCGGCACAAAAAATAGCCCTCAATCTGAGGGCCACGCATCACTCAATTTTTCTTCATTAACTCTGTGTTCATCAGCATATCTTGCCATTTTTGTATATTCTTCGATGCTTCGCTCGAATACGTTTCCGAGTGTTGCACAGTATTCGTTACTGGCTTCTCTGGAAGCTGTGGACAGACGTTGTTTTGCGTTGGCAAGTTGCTTTGACAAGCTGTTAGCACTGGACTGAGCAGCAATAGCATCAGACTGAATTTGCTTAATTTTAACATTATAGTTTTGCTCCGCTTTCGTGATTTTTTCTGCCCAAATTTTTTCTTGAATTGCTGCATCGGCATTAGCTTTAGCAATTGAAAGCTGTTGTGCTGCAACGTAGTCAGCGTGTAGTTTCTTTTGATCTTTGATTTCAGCAGCTTGATGATTTTGAATAATCAAACAGATGAGCAATAAAAAAGCGAGTAATACAATAATGCATTCTCGCCAGAATTTTGCTGCCAAGTAGAGATAAGTCATTACATCACCACTCGATTAGCAATCCAACCATAGAAAAATTGTTCTTGAGACAAATTGCGCTCAGCAATTTCAATGTAACGCTGGCCTTGCATGATATTAAGAATTCTAACGAGGACTTTCTCGCCTTCTTTGCCACGTTTTGCTAAATAAACTTTCAGGGCATTTAATGTAGCTGGTCCATAAATCCCATCAACTGAAAGATCAGACCAACCACCCTTCCCTTGATTATTCAGCAGATTTAAAGCGCGTTGTAAAAGTGGTTTTGCAAATCCTGTGCCGCAGTTCACACCGGTATCTAAAAGTTCTTCAGCTACAGCTGAGCTAATAGTATTGACTTGATCAAATCGAGGCGTAGTCCAGTACTGCTTTTTATAAATGGCGTTTGCCACTTCAAGCGGTAAATCTTTCATATTTCCCTTGAATCCGTTTTCTCTGGCCACTGATTCAGTAATGCCATATTTAGTCGCCCCGCCACGATCCGCTGAATTATTCACATAACCGCCTTCTCGCTTAATCAATTCATCAAGATATTGCTCAATATTCATTTTCACTTTCCTTCAGACATTAAAAAACCCACATAAATGGGCATGGAATTCACAACAAATTATTTAAATATGGCTCTAAATGTTTCTCTTATCTCAAGCACAATTTCTGAGAGAGTTTTACCTTGCATCAGTTTTATTGCCTGATAAATGATGCCAATGATCAATAGACCAAATACAGCAAAAATCAGCATCACAAAGCCATGCGTCATAATTGATCGATCTGTTAAATGATAGTATTCAATGAATGATTGGCCACCAAACAGACTAAGAGAAATACCGAAAAGCAATTTAATAATTAACGTCTGATTGATTTGCAATTTCCCATCTTTATCAATATCCCCTGATAAGATTAATGAAAAAATAGCCCCGATGATTGCCGCAAATACTTTGAGGATCCAAGGGAATATTTTGATTAACAACGACTCGTTC
This sequence comes from Acinetobacter guerrae, assembly GCF_009372255.1. Taxonomy (GTDB): domain Bacteria; phylum Pseudomonadota; class Gammaproteobacteria; order Pseudomonadales; family Moraxellaceae; genus Acinetobacter; species Acinetobacter guerrae. Next base: position 37,359 of record NZ_LXGN01000002.1, on the reverse strand, counting down.
ATATGTTTTGTTTCCATGCTGGTATCCTTTTTCAAGGCGATAAAAAAGCACCCAAAGGTGCTGTGTAATTTAAAACGATTAAACTTCAATCTGCATGACTTCACCATTGGGTGCCGCCCTGACAATTGTTTGACCTCTTACAAAAACTTTGCTTCCGATGGACCATGTTGCTGAACTAGTGCATGCCACCAACCCAGTACCATCAATCACTAAAACCTTATAGTTTGGATGATCTACCGCTTGCACAGTGCCGACAAACTCAGACTCTTTAGGAATTAAATCTAAAAAACGCTGAAATGCATTACTCATGGTTAACACGCTCCACAGTGACTGACTGACTGACTTTGCTGTATGTAAATGACACACTTACGCTATCAACTATGCCCCACCACTCCGCATTAAAAGCCAACACATCGGCGGGCTTGCATTGTCCAACTTTTGTAGTTAATGGCATGTTAAAAGTATGTTTTTCAACAAGTCCAGCCCTGGCTAGTGCTGCTTTACCAAAACTCCCCATGACTGAAGCTGATGTGAACAGGTTATTATTCACAGTCTCAACAAGTACATCACCACTGGTCCCAGTACGCTTAACAATCCCGGTCTGCCCAGTCTTGTCATTCGTCAAGCTAACTCCGTTGTAATCTGGATAACTTTCGTAATCAGTGGACTGCTCAAGCACAATGCTCTCAGGCAATAAAATGTCGTATTCATCAACTGATATCAGATTCCAAAATGTCTTTTTGTAAAGTGGCTTAATCGTGATCGTCTGACTATCAGACTCACTATAAACAAAGCCACCACCTGCGGTCGCAACTTCTTGAATGGCTTTGATGGGTGTGAGTCCTGAATAGCTAAAGCTTTCAGTTGGAACTAGATCTCCTGTGGCTGTTAGGTTTGAGTTTGTTGATCTGGCGATATTGATAATATCAGCCATGGCTTGCTTAGCGTCGGCATGAGCACCTACGGAAATTTTAACGCGAGCATTTAAGCTTGCCCATTCATCAGCTGTTTTGGCTAATTCTTGTGCAGTCACACCAAGACCAAGCGCAGCTAATGCTCCAGTAACAGCATTAAAACTTGTTTTTAAGCCGCCAAGTTCCGAGGTAAGTTTCTGGCTAACAGTTTCAGTTTCCTTTAATTCCTCATTAGCTTTATCTACAGAATTTTTAAATCCAGCAAAAGCCTGATTCGCTTGCTCAACTTCTTTTTCGAGTGCATCTACTTTGGTTTGTGCGTTTGCGATGTCCTCTGGCGTGGCTTTGGTTTTAGAAAACTGCTCCAACTTCTGTTTGGCTTGGACTAGATCAGCGTTTAGTTGATCGATAGCTTTGGAGCTTTTGTTTCCAAAATCTTTAAAGTTATTGGCCGCTTCGCCTGCTTTATCACCAGCACCATCAATGATTTGCGTTGCCTTGGTTAATGACTGAGTTAGCGCGTCAGTTAGTTCTTTAGTGCCTTTAGGGACAATATTTTCAATCGCATTGGATGCTTGATCGGCTGCTGCATCAGTATCTTTTATTTCCTGATTTGCCGTTTCAAGGGACTGTTCAAGTGACTTGACACCAGACACAGATGATTGAGCATCTTGACCAACTTTATCCAAATTGGCGTCTACTGAGGCTGTTGCTTTGATTTCAGCATTTGCCGACTCTAAGCCATGCTCTAGAGCAGACACCCCAGTGACAGAAGATTGCGCTCCTTCACCAACATGACTTAAGCCAGATTGTGCAGTATTTGCTGTATCAGCAGTATTTTTTAGCTCATCTGATGTTTTACTTAAGGATTGTTCTAGTTGTCCAGTTTTGCTAGAAGCTTGCTGTGCAGACTCACCCACCTTTTCGACAGATTGTGATGCTGTTTCGGCAGCTTTGGTGGCCTCTTGAGATTGATCTCTAATCTCTTTAAACATTTTTTGAACGGTTTCAGTGGACTGCTTGGTGTTATTAACGAAATTCTTAACATCAGCATCCATCACTAATTTAAAAACGAGTTCTTTTGCCATAACCTTCTCTAATTTTAGGTAATAAAAAAGGGCGACATTTCAAATGCCACCCTTTAGGATTTATTGGTTTGCATGGTCTAGTTCAGGTTTTCAAATAGACATGGTTGAATCTGGCGATCTACATTGGTGATAGCGGTTTCAAGTACATCTCGTTGTTTTTTCCATTGAGATAATCCGCGACCACAGGCGCTCGCAATATCCTTTTCACACTCAAGTTTTGCATTTAAGGCTTCACGCTTTTGAACTAGAGAAAAGTAATCTGTCTGCAAAAGTGTACGCGCTTCAAAGAACGCCCGCACTAAAGCTTTCTTGAAAGAAATAACTCGCGGGTTGTTTCGCATTAGGGTCATAAGAAAATATGCTTGCTGCTCATTTAAAATCGCATAACGCGTATGGCGACCCTGATTTGAGTTTCGAATTTCCAATCCTAAATTCGGCATTTCAAATGCGGAATTCGATAATTCATTGGAATCATAGGAACTTTCAAATCTGACTCGCCCAAACTCTTGAATGTCTGGGAGGTAAGTTCTGAGTAATTGGATGACTGATTTATGTGTAAGCCTTAACCCCAATGCTATTTGCAAAGTGGTCGTGGTTGGTTCACCCTTTTGTACATCTACTAACTTAATAACTGGATTAAAGTTCGCATTCATGGTTTTACTCCTTAGAGTTGAAAAGAGCCTGATTGCAGAATGCAAACTAAACAATCAGGCATTAAAAAAGCCAACTTGTTAGGTTGGCTTCGCTTGGTTAAATCTTAAAACTTGTCAATGGGGTTTTAAATCAATTGAACTTGTATATAACCCGTATACAAATTACTGGTGTAAAAAAACCACCTTGAAAGGTGGTCATATACTATTTAGCTAGATACCATTCCATAGTGTGCAACGGCTGGCCTCCAAGTTTGTCGTAATGAGTTACTCCCCATCCCCAAGCCTGTCTGTTCAGCGCATTGGCTGATGTAGCCATATCTTGAGCCATACCCGCTACTTGAGCAGCAAACTCACTTCTAAGCAGACTGAGTGCGGGATATAGGTCATCACGTACAAATTTTCCAAACTTCGGTGCGTAGTACATAAGAGCTTGAACATCACGATTCGTCCAATATTCATTGCGAGTTTGTTTATCCGCATTACTGTATAGCGCAATCAAATGATGAACATATTCCACAGCTACAGGAATCTGGTCATAAGGAATTTCTTCAATATGGTTTGTACCAAATCGTTGATTAATAATCTTCCATGCATCACTTGAGTTTAGATGTCTGGTTTTAGCGACCAACATCGCATGCGCTTCGTGTAATGGGGTGCGTTCTGATTTGTGGGTTTTGGCCACTGGTGCGCCAACTTCTCTGTCCAGAACATCAAGCACCCATTTTCGAAATGACTTAGCAACATCAGTACGGGCAAACATCGCTATTAAATGACAGCCACGTAGTGAAAATATCCGCATACCCAAATTGGGTAGCTGAGGATTTTCAATAATTTGTGTCATGCTGTCAGTAAATTCCTCGGAGTTGCGATTAAAGATCTTGCTGACCGCATTTTCCTGTTTATAGCCAAGTGACTCAGCCAACTCAGATGATGACAACCAAATTTGTCCATCACGCTGTACTGCTGAGAAATTTACATCATTAAAACTTAGTGTTAAACTACCCATAGTTCATATCTCACTGTTATGACTTCAATTAAGCCCTGTCCGCCAAGATCACGGGCTTTTTTGTTGTCTATTGATTTCATGCTTTCGCACTCTCGCTTGTTAATTTGGTTTTAAGCTCTTCAAAATGTCTAACTAAATAGTTATTAAGTGAGCGACCATCTTTTCGTGCTTGTTCAACCAGAAATGCTTTAAGCGAATCTGGCATTCTAGTGTTAAGTTGAACTTCTTTCATAAGCCTTCCTTATGGTTGATAGCATTTTACTAACATGGCAAAACACTAACATTGCTGTCAATAATTTTTGATAGCATAATGCTAGTAACTTCACTTAGTTTGATTCTTTATGGCTGATATTCAATTCAATCTTCGCGTTCCAGAAGAACTAAAAGAAAAAATTAAAGAGGCGGCATCTGAAAGTGGCAGATCAATTAATGCTGAAGCACAATACCGTCTTGAACAGAGCTTTGAAGACAACAATCATATAACAAAGGAGTTAATTAAAGATGCTGTTTTAATGACCCTTGAGGCTGTTAAAAAACACCCACATATAATAGATAACCCTAATATTATTATTAATTTAGAAGATACTGATAACAAAAAAGCACCCTAAGGTGCTTTATATTTTCCATCTTTAGAGCCTTTACAGTCTATCTGGATCTTATCTAGAGCCAATGTCTTACCATCTCCCAATATTGGATATTGCCCTTGTTTTTGGTAGTACACCATACCACTTCTAAGGCAGCTCCCTTCTAATTCTCTCTGAGATAATTGTGGTGCTGGTGCATTTCTATTTTTGAAAGCATTAATACCGCTATCAGCTAAAGCATACAGAACCACCACCACAATACTACCAATAACCCCCAACACGCCTAAAACTATCAAATCCCCAACATCGGAAGGTCTGTTGCTAGTGCAAGCGCTTGAAGGTTGAACCAAATCGCTTCCGCAATTTTCACACACCCCCAAACCAGTTCTACGCCAAATTTCATAAATCACACCTGGCACAAAAAAGAAAATGAGCAATATTATAGTGATCAAGAAATTACCACGGTTTTTAGACCATCCAACATGTCCACAGTTGTTACACTTAATGCATTTATTCGCCATTTTTATCTGCTTCTCGTATGGGGTCTGACATAAGTTCCATCTGATCTTGTATAACCCGAAACATGTACTCTGCCATTTGGACTGGATAAATATAATAATGAAGAGTAATCATCAACACGACCAGCCTCATCATACCCTTTACTTTTTGCGTGGATAATTTTTTGATCTTTACACTTGTTGGTAAATCCGCTGTTTTGCCCAGAAGATATACATTTACCTAAATTGCTAGAATTTGAATTATTATCATGTGGGGTGATTAGTGGTCTTGATTCATCATTTCCAAGCGTTCCAGATTTTCTGTTAACAACATTTGATGAAACTAGATTTCCTTCGCATGGATTTTTTTGAAGAACAAGCTCTCCATTTATCTTGCATTGGAATAAGCTATTGGTGCTAATTGATGTTGACGATCCCAAAGGGTCTGCATTAACAGTGCTTCCTAAAATTAAAGCAAGAAATGCTAGCAGACTACTCCTTTTTAACGCCATCACTTATTCTCCCACATTATTTTAACAACCTTACCTTGACACAAGATCACTGTATATTGCTGTAAATCGATATCGTATTTATATTCAGTTGCAGCACAGTAAAGTCGACCATCATTTAAAACATAGAATCGCGGCTTTGGTCGCCCCATTTTATCTATTAGAGATGACTCGCTATCGCCTAATGACACTAATTGCCCTGATGGTGTTCTCATTGCATTTGATGTACGCTCTGCAAAAGCCAAAGTTGAACATAAACTCAAAGCCAAAATTAATAATTTTTTCATGTTATCCCCCTGTTTTTGAGGAGAATAACACAAAATAATCAAATTTCATTTATACCTTAGGGTGAATTATTCGCATTATTCACATTTGATATTTAGCTTTTGTTTGTAAAAATCAACAGCCGATTTTAGCTCTTTATCAAGTTTGTCTTGAGTGTATTCCTTTGGCTGTAACTTAATCAAAGCTGGTGAATATTCTTCTTTATAGGTCTTGGGCCAATCATTACAGAGAATCTGTTTCTGCTCGGATAGCTTTGTGTTTGGATCATCGAGTTTATCAAGGAAGGATGAAATCTTATCATCTGATTTTTCAAACTGAGCTTTATAATCAATATTATCTGATTTTTCTTTAGGCTGATTATCACATCCAACCAATAATCCTAAAGCAGTCAAAACTATTGCAAATCTAATTTTCATTTTTAACATCTAGTTATTAATTCAAGAATTTATAACATAAAATTCAATCAGGCTTAATATCATCTAAATATTTTTTAAACTCTTTTGCTGCCGCATGTTGGGCTACGCGCACTATCCCTGCTTGCGTTGCGATGTTACGTTTATAAGCTTTTACGGCGGCATCTAAATAATGCTTATACGTACCGTAGGACATGTTCATAATGCTTTCATGTGGGTGTCCAGCAGTAACTAGCAATTGCAATGAATCAAACCATGATTCTGCATTCTCAGATTGCTGAGCGCGTCTATTTCGCTTAACAGTCTTTTCATAAAAATATGCATGATTAGCTTCCAAAGTTTTTTTTACCAACTCTATAAAAATATCTAAGTTATTAATTTTGGTTTTGATAATTGAATCAATATCCAAATCAGTTACTAAATTAATTATTGAATAGCATTGAACTTCAAACTGAGAAACTATTTTTTTTAAAATTTCATCTGAATAGACTTCTATATTCTTTAAACTGGTTTTTATTTCAGAAGAAGCAACTAACCACAAATCAAAATCTTTCATTGTGATTTGCCGAACCTCAAGATCAACATCCCCCGCACTCAGTTTTAATGAACGATTGGATGCAATAAAAAAGTCATTCATGATGAAATCCTTATAAGGCACAGACATTACCTGCCTGTGCCTGAAAAATTATGGGGCTTCAGGAATCGTCACAATGTGGCCATACAGCCCCAGTGTTTCGTCAGATGCTTTGGAAACGTCCGCCAATGCTTGCCCTTCAATTTGATATTGACCTAATTCTTCATGAATCAAAGCAAATGTAGTTTTTGGGGATTTCTTAGTGCGCCATAGACGCACAGCAATATTGTCGCCATTGGCCGTATTGGTGCCTTTAAAGAACAGTTCGTATTCTTTATTAAAATCATTTGCCAAAGTTGTTTGTGTGACTGCGCCAGTTGTGTAAGTCGCTAAGATAGGCATAGTCAAACCAGTAACTTCTTTGAAGATAACAGTACCAAATTTAGCATCCACTGTATACTTATTTTCCGCAATGGTTGCTGGCGTACCTGATGCCGAGTCGGTAAATGAAACTTGAGAAAGGTTGTACCCATCTAGCTTAATTTCGTCCCCTGCAACAACAGTACCAATCGACACGGCTGTTTTTGTAGTGCTTACAGCGGAATGATTTTCACCAGATACCACATATTCCAGATTATCTTCATCCAGTTCTTCAATTTGACCTGAGAAGTTGACAGATGTGGTTTTAACCATCGTGAAATCCGTACTGCGTTGCCCTGATGTGCTTTCTTGATGCTCAACAATATCTGCATCAATTTCAAGCTCAAATTCAGGAATGTTACCAATATGACGCATAGCACCTGCAACACCATTTGCGATTGCGGACAAATAAAATTTGCCTTGCAACGACATGTATTTTTTAGCCATCTACTTTTGCCTCTTTTGTTGTTTTGGATAGTGCAGCAGGTTTGGCTTCAGAAGTTTCCTTGACTTCTTCAATCACACCACGCTGTAGTAAGTCTTGGATCTGCGCATCGTTTAAACCACCGACGATGTCACCAGAACGAAAACGCCCGACTGATTGTCGGGCGATGTATTGTTTAGTCATGTTTTTACCTATATGAATTTTTTAGATTCGAATATTGCGGTTAAGTAGGCAAATCCAGTTGAAAAACCTTCTTTGATATCGACTAAAATTAACGGACGTGGACTCGACTGTGGTTGCCACCCAGATAGCAACCCAATCACTTCTTCAACCAAATTGCCCGCCTCATCTGTCACAACATTTCCATTGGTCATTTGAGATTGAGCATTTCGACAAGCCACCGTAACTGCCCAACGAATCCCTAGCATATTCACCTTGGAGTTGCCCGAAGCATCAGTTTTAGTAATACGCTGAAAATTAACATGCGCTGCAGGCGTGACTTGAGACATTTCAGTGACTTTAATTGAATTTAACGGCGTGTAGATTTGCTTAAATGCAGAAATTTCTTTTAGCTTTTCCGCAATCTCATTACGTACAGCAAAGAAGTTAGCCAAGTATAAATCCTCCAATAATGTCTAGAATGTTTTCCTCATCCTCAGAATTAATGCCAAGATAAGTGCGGGGGGGTACTTCAACAGACTTCACTTTGCGCCAGTTTCCTGCCACATTAAAAGTTAGATAATCAGCAGTTTTAGGAAGAATCGTGCCACCGAAATGCATCATAGCGGCATACTCCTCGCCAGAACCCCACTCCACTCCATTAGATAGTGTTTGAAAGTTCAATCCATTCATTAAGCGTCCCGTGTCACGAAGCGTTTGACCATGTTGTAATATTGCTCTCCATGATTGTTTCCATGGATTGCCATCAACATCACTTTGATTTACAAAACGCATCTGACTCGATGAAACACCATACGCGCCAATCTCGGTAAACATTTCATCTTTGCGCTTATCGAAATCAGTGAGTTGCTCAAGAACCTGCATCACAACAGAATCGCCATCAGCCTTGATTGAGATATAAGCAGCCATAATCACCTCACTTGATACTAGGCATCATATCTAATGTTGCATCTCCAAACACACCACCTTTGTAGGTAGTGCCAATCGGCATTGTTGCTGGTGCATTGACTGGTTTTTCTTCTGTGACCTGATTACCCTGATCCAGGATATTTAAAACTGCCTTTCCATCCGCCACTCGCTTTAAAAAGTCAATTTCCGCTCTATAACGATTCTCGACTTCTTCAGTCGGTTGCTGAAAGTAAAGTCGATAACGGGCTATATTGCATGCCACGCGCTTTAATGTGCTTGGCACACTCGGCAATGGCAATTGGTATTTCACAGCAATATAACTATCGATTTCCTCATCAGCATCTTGCAGCGCATCAGCAATTGCACTTACTGATGTCTGCATGGCTTCCAAATTGGCAACTTCATCAGATCCAAAGCGTGCTTCTAGATCTTGTCGATTTGCATACATAAGACACCTTATTTGGCATCATCTGCCACTTTAGTTGTGGGTTTCTTCGCTGTAGCAGCTTTTAACAGCTCATCAAGCTTTGTCAATTGAGCCTTCAAATCAGCAATTTCAGCTGCGTCTTTGGATTTTTCATCAACCAATTTTTGTTTATCAACCTTCAAATCAGCAATTTCAGCTGCAAGTTGAGCTAACTGTGCAGCTGTGCCGCTATCATGTTTAGCCTGAGATTCTTCTGGGGCCTTAAATTCTTCAATAGCACCAGAATCTAAAAGGGCTTGAAGTTGTTTAGACTCAAGCCCTTCAATTTGTTGCCCTGGTCGATAATGACCAACCGACTGTTTTGCAATGTACTTTGGCATTTAGTTCTCCTTAAACAAAGCCACGACCACCAACCAGACCATTCTTGTTATTTGGTACAGCAAGTGGTGCAGATTCGCCTAGCATTTGAATACTTGATGGGTTTTTTTCTTGCCACTGGCTTAAGAAAAACTCTAAAGGCTGGCCAAATGCTTCAATGTTTTGAATTGCGCAGTGAGCAATCCAGCCGTTTGCATCAGAAACCAGACCAAAGAAGTCTTCAGGAACAAAACGCTCTGGCACCCCGTTGAGGTTGTGCGTAGCGTCATAAGTCCAAATCTGAATATTATCAATCTCGCCACGAAATTGTGGCTTGGCTGGGTCATCAAATGTTGGGGTGATAGGTACACTAATCGCCGCATAAGGCTTAATGAACTTTTCCTTAAACTCCTCATTCTGGATTAATGTGTTAAACACTTTTGAAGAGGTTAATGCGAGATTTGGCGCGACACCTGCATGTTCAACAGAGATATTAAGCATCGATTGAATATCTTGTACAGGCTTTGCATTCGCCAGATTCCATTTTACCAACGGCGTAAAATTACATGCTGGATTGCGCTCATAGTCCACTGTGTATGATGGAAAATCTGAGGATGCGAAAGTCGTTTTACCATATAGCAACACATCACGGGAGATTAACAGTTTTCGGTTCTCGATCGACTGGCGTAGATAAATTGCCTTTTGTGCCTGATCAATCAATAGTAATTCTGCATCACTTAAGCGATTTGACCCTGTTGCCACAATACCATAACGGCGCAACTGGGTGACCATGGCAGTATCCTGAACATCAGTCGGAACCACTGTCACCATTGGCTTTAAATAAGCTGGTTTTACGAAACCCACTTTGCCCGATTCTGCGACATTGATTTGTCGACCAGCAACATTAGGCATCACGAATGGTGCGAGTGGAGTTGCAGTATTCAACTCACCAACTGGAACTTCTTTTTTGTTGTACGACACACGTTGAGGGAAAAACTTATCCATCAACCAAGTATCCACCTTTTTAGTGGTGTCTGTTAAAAGCACAAGTTGAGGAATATCCAATAACTCAACTGGTGCATTTTGAAATGTAAAGCTAGTGCTCATATTTACCCCACGACTTTGCGTAATTCGATTTTATTGTTAAGGCCTTGTGCGCGCACTGCATCATATTGGCCTGCTGTTAGCTTGGTGCCATTAACTGTGACAACGGCTAAGTCATAAGCACCTTGCACGTAGATGGGCATTTCAAGACCGTTGTTGGCATGATAGGTCGACTGTTCTGCCGTCATATCTTCCACCACAATCGCTTGCCAGTCTCCAACTACACCTGATGTGATGGCTGGATGCGTTGCGACATTCGTAGCACTGACGGCAATTAAATCGCCACGTTTATAAATAACCCCTGCGGTTGGCTTCGCATTTTCCGTACGAACACCATCACCAACCACCAGTTGGCGACTTTCGATTGTTTCTGTAATTGTTTTACCCATGATTAATTACCTTTCTGTTGGGCTGCTGCAAATTGAATAAATGCATTGTCTAATGCTGAACCTTGCTGCTGCTGGCCAGTGCCACCCTGACCGCCAGTAGCTTGATGGCTAAACAAGTGCTGTAGGTGAGCTGGAACGATGTTAGTTTGCTGTTGTCCGGGCGCAGCAGGCTGTTCTGGTGTCTTGCTTGAAAACTGACGTAACTGTTTTGCAGTAAATGCAAAAGTTCCATCATCCATATTTGTATATGCGGTTTTGTCTTCAGCAGTGAACTGAACTTTCAACTCAGTTTCCAAAGCCTGAATATCGCTTGTACGTTTTTCAGCTTGAAACTTTTTAAGTTCTGCCTGAGCTGCATCACGCTCTTGTTCAGCTTGTTTTTGAGCAGCCTGTGCTTTTTCTAATTCGGTCACATTAGTGTCCTCTGGTAGAGTTGGTTTGGATTTGCCGGAAAAGGCTTGAACTGAGGTTTGGGTATCAGCCCCAATTCCACAGATCGTTATTTCGTGTACACGCACATTTCGAAAAACATGCAATGGTCCTGTGAATGTCTGCCCATTTACGTTGATAGTTTTACCCGGTGCAATTTCCTCAATGCTTTCTGGATCTGCCCACCACGACATTTGAAATGGATATTCCTCATCAATGTCTTGAACGATTTCAGTCGCACGTGGATTACTTAGAAAGTGACCTTTGGCTTTAAAGTTATTGCTAACCTCGTAAGATGTTGCAACACCAACACGTGTGCCACCAAAATGGTCTTCAACCAATCCAGTTTTGGGTTTAAGTTGAAGACCTTCTAAATCAATAACGACACCTGTGCGCCCCCAATACCAATGGTTATCAATCAAACCACCACTGTAGACTTCAGCATCAAAAGTTCGACGTTTTTTGTCCTCATCATTATTTAAATTGATGGGGGTATTAACGGCGGTAAATTGATGCTTTAGATGTTCTGTATTTTCATCTGCCATATTTCACCCATTAAAAAAGCAGCCTCATGGCTGCCTTTTGGTTAAATTTAATTAATTCACTAAAGCGCGTAATGTATAAATCAATTGCCCTTTGATGGTTTCAATTTTTATAACCTCAAATGACAACCCAATAGGAAACAACACACCTTGACCCGCATTCAATTTTTTCAGATCAATTCCCAAACCAGTTGCATTTTCGATTTGCAGAACAATCTCGCCACCTGTTTCGACAAAGAGCACAGGATGATCGAGCGTGATAGTCTTGCCAACTTCGAGCTTTGATACATACGCAATAGTGCCGGATCCTGACACGGTTGCAGTCGTATTGGCCGCAACTGCCTGAATAATCCCCATATCAGCAACTAACCAGCGCCTCAAAACATCATCAGCCAAACTAATTGGTTTTTGTGATAGATAGGTCGTTAAAGCGGCATCATTGCCCTGCACATAATCAATCAGAATTTTGACTGCGCTTGGCCTGATTGTTGGGTCTAAAGGAATGATGGTATTGGCGATAGTATCAAACAGGTCACGACTGCTTTTATTCATCGGTGCAAGTAAGTTGGTTAGTTTCTTACTTGCAGTCCATTCGGCTTGAATAGACTGTTTCTGAGCCAATAATTCATTTTTATCCAAAATTGAATCAGCAATCTTCTGATCGACTACTGCCTGCATTTCACCAAATGTCAATGGACTGGTAGACCAACCCATATCCTTAGCGACTTCAGGTAAGTCTTCATCCGATGTGATACCTAGCTTTTTGGCTTGCTTTTCTGTAAGCGCAATCACGGTACACCGACACATAAAGCCCCACGGCGGGTAATAAAGTAACCAGAATGGATCATCTATATGTCGAATGATTCGATTAAGCGCGATGTGTGTGGGTCTGACACGACTATCGTCTATCGCCGAATACATTAAATAGGGACGTTTCGCCTTATTCTTCTGTTGTTGAGTCCAGCGGCCATAACCATAAGCTGTTTGAATATTTGTCCTGAAAACATTCTTGAGATAAGGCTCACTCAGAATAATTTCATTTTCTTCAACCAGTTTTTTAAAGTCATTGAATGTTGAGCCATCAGCAATCGCCTTATTGACGGCCTTCATTACCGTTTCTATCTGTTCGATGCTTGATAAAAAACTGACCGTTGTCGCCATTTGACGAGTTTTTAAGTCCATCGAATAAAATTCATCTGGCAATACGATTTTACGTGATTCAGCAAACTTTAGTGCTTCAAGAAATGTGACTGGGGTCATTTATCCTCACTTGCTGTGGCGTACCCCAGCACATCAGCCGCATACAAAGCTCGATCAAGGTTAATGCTGAACTGTGTCTGACTTGCACCTGGCATAAGTTGCATCAAGTTGAACGCCAAAATCTCTAGCGTTTCACTAGACTGAACCAACTCATTCACTTGCTTTTGATCCAGCAAATCAATCAATCGCTGACCATCTGTCAACTCCTCAACTTCCTGCTGTTCTGCGCTCAGCCGTTTAACATCTGCCGCAAAAGAGAATGCATGGCGCGGTAAGGCTTTAAACTGAACATCTGGAAGTGATTTCTGGGTTGTTGCGTTTGCTACATCCCCATCTTGCAACCCATACTCACGCTGAAAATATTGAGATGTTAAGTTTGCGCCTGCATTTTTAAGTTTGACATCACGATCGGCTTTTGCTGCATTTAGCGATTGTTCATCACCTATGGTAATGATGTGTCGCTCCCAACCATTCAGGGCACATAAAGCATCAATAATGGCCTGAAAAGTTGAAGTAATCATCCGAATGTCAGCATCAATCTTGTTATTCTGCACTTCAAGATGAACCTCACCTAAGGCGCGGCTTCCTGAATTATCGGTACCACTGGTAAGGGTTTGCCCTAAAACGACCTTTTGGATACTTCTCTCGATCTTCTTGTCAAAAGATTCAAACGCAGCTGATCCACCATTTCCGTTTGATGATGCGGTAATAATATCCACATCTTCATCTTGATTGAGTGATAGAACAGAACTTGCGTGAGCATTCAAAAGTGCTTTAAGCATAGCTTCTACATTTTTAGATTTCCCTTTCAATAAAGGATTTCCAAAACGCTCAACAAACTTAGCCCAAAACTTGGTCGTACCATTTTTAAAGAACCACAACCAATAAAGTCGACTAAATAAAGCCTCACCGTAAGGGTTTTCATAACTTGGCTTGCATTGGGTTAAAAAGTGCTTAAATTGCTGATCGCATTCCACATCACGATGCTGATTGTTGTACATTTGAAGCAACATCAATCGACCATCATTTTTTGGCTCGAACCATTGCATCGGTTTTTTCCCAATCCATTGCCAACCAATAAATGGAGTGATGTTAGGACCCTCAATAAATAGTGCGGGTTGCTCGGGTTTGGTGTATACAGCCTCCAGTACCGAATAACCATACCAGCGTGCATCCTGAGTCCCTAGACTCAATTCAGACCACCACTTCTTTAACTCACTTTTCAAAATTTGCGCTGGCAAGCCCTCACTCGGTTCAAGCTTAATAGGGGCTGATTCAAGTTTATCTTGGCGCTTTTCTACACATTGATAAATTTCATCGTCATACATTAAAACATTTAGACGATGACGAGTTACACCTGCCTTTCTTAAAACCTCATCCATATCTGGCATTTTGGTTAAGAAATTCATGAACGCCATTTCAGCTTGTTGTGAATACAAATAACCCCCTGTTAATTGGGGGTTATTTGTATCCTTAACTTTATCTTTCTTAGCCATAATTTAACCTGTCATTGGTTCCTGATAGTTCTGCATGACCGTTGCTTCTTCAATCGCATCAATTAAAGTGTCAACCTGGTCATCGTGGTCATGTGTCATAGCTGCAGTGAATTCTTCACATTCTTCTGTGAACTTGGATACCCAAGATGCATTCATTGGTAGCATGACAAAGCGATCTTCAGGCTTATTTTCATAGTCATTTTCAAGCGGAACCTGCACATCCATAAATCGAGTCAATTTATCTGTACCGCGCTGAACTGGAATAACTGGAACACCTGCATAAGTACCAAGATTTTGGATTAGCTGAGTACCATGAGCTTTATCTTCCACCTTCATCCAACGGATCGGACGAGTTTCATAAGTGTAGTCTTTATGCTTATCGATGAATTCTTTTGCCTGCCGATTCATTTCGGGTGCTTCCCATTTCCCACGCAACAAATCAATTAAATAGAGTTTTCCATCAACACCAAGACCAACTAATAAAAACACAGTAAAGTCATTATGCTCTTTAATTTTTTGAGCCGTATCAACATAGATTGCACGCCATTGAAGTGGTGGCAATTCATCGTAATAACCAAACCATTCGGCTTTTATTAGATCGCCGCCCAATTTCTTAGGTTTTTGTTGATATTGACTACTGAATGTATAGCGAGATACCACGGCTCCACTTTTATCCTTACCGCCTTTTTCCAGTTGCAAAAGGGAAAGCAAGGATTCTTTATGTGGCCAATAGCTTTGACGACCTTTATCATCGCGTTCTACACCCATTGGCACAAGTTTTTGAATATGCTCAGGCAATGTTGCAATGTAATCATCATCAATCAAAGCGGGAATAGAAACTTGCTCCCATTCACCCGGCACATTACCTGACATCACAAAGTTAGTCGGATCTTCCGAGTGAAGCCGTTGCATAATCATGATGATAGGTGTGTCAGATTTGGCTTTACGTGAATTGACCGTGTTTAGAATTTTACGATTAGCTTTATCTCTGGCAGGTTTACTAAAAGCATCCTCTGGTTTAAGTGGATCATCCAGAATGATGCATCCCGTGAATCCACTATCTGCCAACGTACCTGCACGGCGACCAGTAACCTGCCCACCCATTGATGCAGCATAGATATGCCCCGCCTCGTATCCATCAACTGTAGTTTTCCAACTCGCCTTTGCATCAGTGCTAGTGGAGATAGACGTAGACCACATTTGCTGAAATTCATCAGACTTTACGATATTTCGCGCTGTCGCAGATACATCCTCAACCAGTGATTGTGAGTAAGACAAATACAAAAATCTTGAGCGCGGGTTAAGCCCAATTCCTCTTGAAATCAAATTTGTTGTTAATTCAGTTTTACCCGCACCAGGTGGGACGTTAATAACTAAATTGGCGATATTGCCTTTTACTACTTCATCAATTAGCCATGCCACATACACATGATGCCAATTAACCATAAACTTAAAACCCATTCGGGGTTTAAAGAAGCGACGAGTAAAGAATAAATGATCGTCCTCGCACATCTCTTTTTCTACGTGCGTTTGAACATCCATCAGTATTCCTCTTGTGCTTTCCTTACAGCAGCCTCAACCTGTTCTTGAGTGGCTTGAACCACGGTCGTTTGCAATGGTGCACCATCTTTACCTGTTACTTCGGTTTTGTTTGTGTACTTCCCACCCACATCCTCCGCCGCTTGTTTGAGGATATTCATTGCGGCTACACGATTTTTACTGTGCTTTTGATATTGGCTCTCATAACGCTGCAAACGGACAGACAGATTAGCAATGGGAATGTTCTCAGGTTTACCCAAAAACATGTCACGAGTCTTTTCAAAATCAATTCTTAATTCTTCGCTCAAGTTCTCACCTGAGCGTTTTGTCGGGTCGTATTTTTCACATTGCTGTTTTGTAACTTTAATGCCGTATTCTTGGTGGACGAGCTCCACTGTTTCTGACGGTGTGTTAAATACAGCAAGTGACCGAACTATAAAGAGTTTTATCTCTTTTTTTAGAACTGCCATAAATCACCATTTGTCCACCTACGTCCACCTAACTGGGCAAAAAAAAGAGCCTTTAGGCTCTACTTAATCAAACACGTCCCGCAGCACGCAGCTATATTCTTTTCTGATACAAACGGCGCTTGCTTTGCGACTTCGACCAGACGCTTAACGCTGTCACTTGCGCCCCATCGTTTGACCACTCCTACAAATTCCTCAACGTCATGGCCAGCAAGATAATGCTTTGGTAACCCGGTCATATCACTGTATAGCGGCTCACCATCTTCATCACGCATTACGCCGATGTGATAAAGCTCGTGTTCTATCAGGGCACAAAACTCACGATCGCTCGCTTGTTCACAAAAGCTAGCATCAATCGTGATTAGATAAACAGGCACAAAACCAAACCAGTCACGCATCTGTTGTTCTTGTCGAGCCTTCTTCCAACCACCCTGATTAAACATTACCTTTTCACATTGACCCAAAACCATAGCCTGTTTACTTTTGAATGCCGATGATGCCCATGCGAATGCAAGGAAGGTTTCATCGTCGTGTAACAGCTCAGCAATGTGGTCATGATCAGGATTATGGAGATCACCACCTAAAGTTAAGAAATTGGCGATTACCCAAACTTTTAATTCTGGCGCAGCGATTATGCGTATCGCTTCCTCTTCCTCGGCTTGGTCAATAAAGTCAGTCTGGGGGAATGGTCTGTATTGGTCCATCTTCAAGTCTCGCTAATTCGCTTTTAATCCAGTTGATGACATAACCTGACAATATTGAATCAGGGTGAAAATGCTCAAGTCTGTAACCCATATCTTCAGCCAAATCATATTTGCTGAATGCATTAGCTATCTTCTTACCACCACGACCTACAGCCCAAGAGCTACCCGCAATTTCAATGAGAAGATTTAACCGCACAATATAAAAATCAAAGCGCCAATTTTTTGTAGATTCAAATTTAAACTTACGGCGATAACCAATAAGATTCTCTTCTAATTCTTGGAATAGGGTTTCTTCTGCTTCGAGATAATTTTGTTTAGCCTTAGGTAAAGGTTTGGTTCTTGGTTTTGTTTTAGGTTCTTTTTTCCGTGTAAGCCAAAAGTATTCTCTATTGTCCATATTTCAACCATTAAAAAAGTCCCTAATTGGGACTTTGTAATGCATAGCTTAAGTAAAAAATAGTTCTATAACGCTTTCAACACATTACCAACTTAATGTTGCTTTTGACTCTCAATCATTTCTGAAAGGCTCTTTTGAAATTCAGGAATGGAAAAAATATCAATATATGGGATTTTAAGAATGCTTTTATTTTTCTTAAGTACGCCTAAACCTGTAAGAAATTGTGATTTGTCTGTTAAGAAAAAAAATTCAAAACAGTATCCCTCAAAAATGGTAAAAAAACGAATTCGATGCTTTTCATCAATATTACAATAAATATCTGTTATAAAATCTAGCTCCATCTCATTCAATGGAACAATCAAACTCACTAATTTTGAAATTCTGAGATCAAAACATTCTGTTAAAAAAACCCGCTCGTTCTTAACACTTTCTTTTAAAAATTTTTTGGCTATGGGAGATTCGTCAAAAATTTTTAATTTCTTAAAAATTTCATGGTTAGATTCTATTCCTCTCCACATAATAGACAACAAATACAAAATGAGCTTTTTTTGATCAACACCTTGAATTTCATAATGATAATCTCTCTTTTTATGTTTTACTGATTTCATTCTATTTCTTAAAACATTTAAAGAATAGTTTTCATATTTCTCATTTAATTTATGTTCACATTCCCTACATAACATATATGTGGCCCACTGATCCTGATCCTTAACAACTTTCTTATGCTGTTTATCAAATCTTAAAGCATGATTTGAACCATTTAAGGCCTTTTTAAAAACTGCTCGACCAATAACATGAGAACGCGTTAATTCTTTTTCCAGATCACATAATTTGCAAATGCCATTTTCCATAATTGTTTCTTCGGATAACTTTCGATGTTTAATTTTTATTTTATCAATAAAAAAGAATGAAACATAAAATGGTTATAAAATTATTTATCATTGTTTATAAAAGAGAAATCCCCGCCAATAATCGATATTTAGCGGGGTTTTATGTGCCGTAATCCGTTCGGCAAGATTAAAAATGACATAAAAAGGATATGGTGATCTGCCATATCCTTGCCTTAGATTACGATATTGATCAGCTCGGCAACTGATCTACCGCTACTCAACACGACAAACATATCAAAGTTAGCTATTGAACTGTTCTGTGTCTTTCAATTTCATTGGTCGGGGTGCCACCCACAATTTTAGGCTCTAAGGCTAACTCAATGTGTGACGAAATCACATTGGATTCAAACCGATTTATACGGCTGGTTTCTGCATCCCACCGTTTGCGCTTTTAGTTCGCCATTATTCTGGTAAACGTCACAAATCAAAATCGCCCTTGGTTCGGGTGGCGTACTACCCCTATGCATATGCTGGCATGAGCAATCCCCCAATCATATTACTTGTGCACGTCACAAGCACCTTTATAAAACTTCAGGCATTAAAAAACCCCGCTATGCGAGGTTTTATAAAGGCGTTTAAATACAAAATCGCCAACTTATCACAAATATGCCATACCCCGTGCGCACACTCAAGCAGTTTTTTCAAAAGTTTCAAATGAAAAATGAGAATGCCGACTTTTGATATAAGCCAAACCGCACTTTAAATCTTGTCTGATTTGATTTACTGATGTGTCATTGCTTTTGGCAATATCACGCAAGGAATTACCCATTACGTGGTGTGACCAAATCGATGATACCCAATCTTGTAAAATCTCATCCTCAACAAGCTGAATATCCATAATTAAACGCTGTATTGCCCGCGCCTCGTTGTCACTCAACTCGCAGCACGTACCTTTGCGTTGTACGCATAAGCGATCTTTTAACTCTTCATCTGCCATGTACATTGCAAGCAATCGCTCACGCTGCTTTTGTGTAATGCGTTTGGTTGGCATAGTTTTCACAACCATTACCATTGTTTCATTGTCGCCATTGATCCAAGCCCCAAGCTGGCGACACCACCCTTCAAAACTATATTTGGACCAATCCGTCGCCTGCATTATTGTCACCGCTGCATTCATCACAAACCACCTCTCACCAAATCTTCAATCTGCTTTATCGCCAAACCGCTTTTCACTTGCTGTGTATCGAACCGTAAAACCTTAAAACCCATCACCGCTGCCGCGTTATATTTTTCCATATCCCCCAGATAACCTTTTGCTCTTGTATGCCTTCCACCACTCCAAATCCCGCCTTCCACCTCAATCAAAATATTCGTGTTACTGATCAAGAAATCAGCCCGCCACTTACGTTCTGGATGAAACTTGAATTCTTGTTCAAACCCAATCTTTAAAGCCTTTAGGTGCCTTGCCAGTGTGACTTCGCCTTCGCTTTGTACTCTTTGGCTTTTGACTGAACGGCGTTTCTTACCTTTCTTGATAGGAAATTTAGTGCGGTATTCAGCAAGGCTTATTGAAGTCATACACCACTCTCTTTGAATTGATTTTTAAAACCCACAACCTGCTGAAATAGCCTCAGATTCAGCGTATTTACATGAATCGCAGCAATTCGACTCTGCATTCATATAGATGTTGTGTAGGCGCTGTTCTAACTCACCAACCCGTTTTTGCTTTTCTTGCCACGATGCCCACGCACCCGCAGTAAGCAAATTTGTATAAAAGCCATCTTTGTCTTTGTTCAAATAATTACGATTATGAAACTTTCGTAATATCCACTTTTCAAATTCTTCTCTGACCTTATCCATTGCGCACCTCACCAAAATTCGCAATTTCTTTTTTCATGTCATCAATGCTAATTAAATGATCTATATATCCAAGCCATGCTGAATTCTCCTCCCATGCACTATCATCTTCGCAAACCATGTGATTGATAAGATGACTAGCTTCGGGCTCACTTCTTGCGATTTGCAGATGCTCTTGATCAATATCTTTTACATAAACATCGCATTCAAAGTGATAAAACTCTGCATCTTCGGGTAATGTGTTAAGCGCTAAAACCAATTGCTTGAATCTCAACAACTGCTCAACAGCGCCAACTACCTGCTCACAAGTCCAAGATCCGTGCGATGAAAGGCCATTAATGCCACATAACTTTCCATACAGTTTGCGCATTGATGTTTGAAAACGATCTTTGCGAACAACTTCACCAGTTGCATCAAATTCCAAATCTTCCAACTTGGCATCTCGAAATTGCGGCAAGCGTATGTCTTGCTCTGTGACTTCTTGTTTATTGCTCATCAATCACCTCACAACCCCCACTCACATCAGACATTTCCAAAACTTCGCATTGATTCTCTTGTTTGATAGACAAATCGTTTTGCTTATCGTTTTTAGATAAATCCGATACACAAGAACGGTTTATTGCTTGACTGTTGCTTGATTCAAGTCGATGTCCCGCTGCGATTTCTTCTGGGGTTGCGGGGCGTACTTCAAATCTAGTTGTGTGAATATTCCCAAACACACCATTGTTAATTCTTCTTGGATACCCCTTTTTAGGCGATACATCTTCTACAGTTAGAAGCCTGTCAACATATCGCTCATTGAGATACACAGCTTTATCCCCAACTTTAAACATGCTGATTCTCCTTGTAAGACTCAACGATTTCGTAGTCTGCTAATCTTTTTTCAAGACTCGAAAATGTAACCATATCGCCTGAAGCACGATAGTTAGTAATAGCCGCCTTGACCGATTCAAACCCACCTGATCGCTGAACAATCTCAACCGACTCAACCACCTGTTTGAGTTCTGATAGCTCAAAATGATTGTGTTCTGCAAAGTCGTAGTACCAAGCTTGACAAATCTTGTTATACCAAGCCCACCGAAAATCCATTTTGAAAAGTACTTCTTTTGCGTAATGTCCGCCAAGTGAGTTTTGATTGAAGTGTGTAGCGCTAGGCGGCGCACCCTCCAAAACTTCTTTCGCTTTCTCAATCCCGTGTACTGCTACAAATTTATGCGCGTTCATTTGTAATCACCTCCACATCACTCGGAAAACACATAAATGGTCGACCATCATCTAAGCGCCCAAACACGCGCCCATCTTCCAAACGATCAATGACACCTACCCCAGTAAAGCGTTTTCCAGAATAAATCGTTCTTGATTCACTGATAAAATCTACTTTGACGCGGGAACCAATCTTTAATTTTTTCATCGTGCACCACCCATCATGCTCTTACCTGTCAGATCAATAGACGCTTGATTGAACGCCGCTACAACTGACATGCCTTTCGATTGATATTGCTGTGCAAGTTTTTTCAGTGTTGTTAGTTTTTCCTGATCCAGATTTTGGTTTTCTGCCTGACATGGCATTTGAAAAGTTTTTACTGGTATGGCCTTCGGCGCAATATAGATTTCTTGCTTAACACCTTGAAGCTGTGCCCGCGTCAATCGCTCTTCATACAGATTAATAAACTGGCTCTTGGCTTCACGCATATTCCCATCGAGCACAATGTGATAAACCTCATCCCAGCATTGCTTAGTCATCACCGTTATTTTGTAGCTTGAGTCCTTAGACCATTGGCAAACGTGATACCAAGCTTCAATCGCAGTCCACGTGCCTGTGATACACCAGGACTTAAATTCCTGAATCGTTGGCATGAACTTAGACTGACCAGACAGCAAACGAGCAATTCCTTTGTTGAATCCCTCTTGATCCACTCCCGCCAGTGTTGCTCGGATAATTCCTTCAACTAGCTCCATTGGTTTATCAGTGAAGTGTTTTGCAAATTGCTGTGCGTACATCGTTTGCAAAGTCAGAATCAGTTGTTTTTCAAACGGCATGTTTTCACCTTGGGCAATCTCACGCATGACCTACCCCCTCAATCCGTAACGTCTTTTTTGGTGTGACATCAATGGGGTCTTCAAACCAACCGTCAGGCTCCTGCGGCTGGTTGAAGTTCGCCCAGTAATTTGCGTTTAAGCTGTTTGGTAATACCTGTGTATTCAACGGCGGGTTATCACGTGCTTGGTCCTTCAGGTACCAATCCGCCTTAAATCCTTGATAGCCCTTCTTGGCTGACCACTCAACAGCTTGTGCGATGGTGATATTTGCCTTTCGTGCCTGTTCAGATAGATTTTCAATGATTGAATCTGTGAGCTGTGCGCCTTTCCTAGCTACCATCCAGTCATGTGCATATTTCTCTTCACAACCGAGTTCGACAAGTTGATTTATTCCTGCTTGTTTTTTAGTAACTCGTTTTGCTTTGGGTTTATCAACTGGCGGATTCTCTGAATCGCCTAATGATGGATATACAGAGGGATATTGATGGATATGAGGGATAGTGTGAACCTCGCTCACTGGTTTTTGCGCCAAGTTCACTGGTTTGTCCGTGAGGTTCACTGGTGGTGGTGAACCTAGTTCACTAGTGAAGCTGGTACACTGGTGAACCTCGCTCACTGGTTTTGAATCTTTTTTAGGCTGATATTTCACATCTGAATTGAAGTTTTCGGGTTTAACGATGTACTGATTTTGACGACCGTTACCGCCGATCACCTGCACAATTCCACACTCTTTAAGATATGCAATACACACAGCTATAGTTTTATTGCTGTATCCAGTTTCCTCCATGAGGCGAGATCTAGGTGCATACCAAGTTGTATTACCATCGTCATCTGCAATGTCAGAAATGACCCACAAAAGCATTTTTGGTGTGCTGTCGATCGGGAGTTTGCGTATCTCATTTACAATCTTATTGCTCATGCAACTTGCCTCCCAACTGGATCAAACCACGCTTTTGCAACTGGCGAATGATCCTCGGTGGATAAAATTCGCCAGCAATCTTGTAACGCGTTCTGGATTTTTCGATAACCTGAATTAATGGAAATCCTTCTTCCATTAATCTTCTGATTTTTATTGCAGCCCCCCCCATTTGAGTTGATTGCTCTAACACGGCGAACTTCTCTTGAGCCTCAAGACATTTGTTCATAACCGAAAGAGGCATAGCCGCAAGTTCTTTAGCTGTGTAGATGCGTACAGGTGCTAAGAGTGGGATTTGATATTCTTTTGGTGCTTTGGATTGAGGTGCTTGTTTTGTCATGCTATAGCCTCCTCGATGCCGCCCAGTCTCTCGTTTTGCAATTTTGCGTAATCTGGATTCAACTCACATCCGAGGTACTGACGTCCGTGTTTAAGTGCAGCAGCAGCTGTGGTTCCAGAACCCATAAATGGGTCAAACACGACGTCATTTACTCGAGATCCTGCTGACACACATGGTTCAATAAGATCAACTGGAAAAGTCGCAAAGTGCGCGCCCTTGTACGGCTTGGTTGATACTTGCCACACGCTACGTTTATTGCGTGTTAAAAGGTCATAATCACTATTTGTACGTTTTTGGCGGTGCGTGCCATAAGATTGGTTCGGAATTGCAGCAGATCTCTTGCTATCAGCGCGCTTAAAATTATCTCTAGCTGATCTTGAACATACGGCTTTCATAGGTCCGTTTGATTTATCTGGCACACGGTTACTACCCGCTTGAGCATCAATGTTTTGTGATAAGCGCTTTAACGAACTCGCTGCAACAGGTTCTTTGATAGCAATATGATCAAAATAGTATTTACGTGACTTACTGAATAAAAAAATATACTCATGCGCTTTAGTGCATCTATCAGTAATGCTTTCAGGCATAGGGTTTGGTTTATGCCAGATTATGTCTTGACGTAGGTACCACCCATCAGCCTGTAGAGCGAATGCTACACGCCAAGGAATACCGATCAAATCTTTCGGCTTTAGATTAGATTGTGCTGCATTATGTTTTGGTAGAATCTGGCCTTTTGATTTTGGCTGTTTTGGATCATTTGTGCCTGTTGAGTATTGACCACGACCTGAACCAGCATAGCTGTCACCCAAATTTAACCAAAGTGTCCCATCATCATGCAGCAGCTCTCGCACAAAACGAAAAACTTCGACCATATTTTGAACATATTCATCTACGGTTGATTCCAGTCCGAGCTGGCCATCTACACCATAATCGCGCAAACCGAAATATGGAGGTGAGGTGATGCAAGTCTGTACTTTCACACCATCTTTAATAAGCTTTTTCATTGTTTGGCGGCAATCACCGAATATAATTTGATTCATTGCCCACCCGCCTTAGGCTTCACATACCCACCGAACGACTCAACTAAACCCGCATTAATCAAACTACTCACAATCTGACTAGCTAACCACTGAGTAATGCGAAACTGACGCGCCATGACTTCCGACAGCTCATTTTTAGTGATTGCGGCGTTATTTTCGTCATAGCCTTTGCTACGAAGATTCTGTTTATTGCGCTCAAACATTTGACCAAGCAAACGTAAAGCAGGTTCATGAAAAGATTGAACTTGCTGGATTTGCTTAAAATCAGGTTGGTTTTGAAATTTAGAATTCATGAAACCTCCCCTAATGCCATTTCGGCATCAGTTAATCGGCGTTTTGCGTTGAGTTCTGCTACTGTTGCAGTTCTTATTTCTATATTTGTAACAAGCAAAACGTGATTAGAAGATTTGATCGTCCATAAGGCATCAGTTGATTTGGCTTGTATCTCAAACAGATCATTCGAAATAAAGTTCTTACAACCCGATGTGAGTACAACCGCATCACCAATCAAAAATTCCTGATTGTCTTCATTTTGCTGTTCTGTTAAATTAGTCATGTTCATTACCTTTGTAAGTTTATGAATGCCAACCACTACTGTTCGCGCAGATAGTGGTTTTTTAATATCCAAGTTTTTCTTTTTGAACACTGATTTCGTCATGAAATAAGTCATCCACAGTTTCAATTCTGTTCATCCAACTTTTTGACATAACAAGCAGTGCAGCTACTCGTTCTTTATCTATGCTCTGATAATCTTTGGGCACGACTTTCAAGCCAAGACAGCTCAACAGCTCGCAAAACAATTCAATTTCATTCAATCCATTGTTTTTCTTATCTGTTTTAAGTCGAGTGATTGTGCTTGGATCAACACCTAATTGCTCTGCAATCTCTTTTTGGTTTCCCGCATCAAGACCATGCAATATGCGAGAAACGTCATTTCTGGCACTTGCAGATAGCTCAGGTAATACTTTGCTCATGGTTGTTCCTAGACGGTAGATGCATCTGTTAAAGACTCTCTTTTCAAAAAGATGTCTGGATGCTTTAGTTTTTCTTTAGGCGGAATGCCTCTAACCGTCCAATTTTGGACACGCTGTGATTGATAATTGAGCTTTTTGGCTAGTGCAGACGCACCACCATTCTTCTCTATTAATTCGCGATCATCTTTGATGTTTTCCATAAATGGCCCACATAAAACATTTTGTTTTTTAAATATAAAACA
Organism: Acinetobacter guerrae; assembly: GCF_009372255.1. Lineage (GTDB taxonomy): Bacteria > Pseudomonadota > Gammaproteobacteria > Pseudomonadales > Moraxellaceae > Acinetobacter > Acinetobacter guerrae. The sequence goes on along the minus strand of NZ_LXGN01000002.1, from coordinate 11,532 downwards.
TTTTGTTTTTAGTGGCAATCATTATGTTTCACACAAAATGTGTTTTTTGGGTGAAAATACCAATAACTTAACAGAGGAAATAACTGTGACTGAAAAAGATGTCCACCCAACTATGCAACGCATTTACGACCAGACAGGTTTGGTTGCCAGTGGACTTGCATCGATATTGGATATCGATTCTCAAATGGTTTACAACTGGGATAAGCGAGGGATTTCAAAGCAAGGCGCTTTTTTAGTGTCAAGCAAGCTAAAACTAGACCTTAAATGGATTTTAACTGGTGAAGGAGTTCCAGCTATTGAAAAAATCTTAGCTGAAAACCCTAAGCCTGCGGTGGCTATGGGTAGATGGGTCCCAGTTAAGTCCTATTCAAAGATGGGGGATGATGGCTATTACACAGAAATGGGATACTTAGGAAATGGTGGTGATGGTTATGTTCCATCTCTTACTGCCGGACCAAATGCTTATGCTGTGAGAGGTAATGGTAGCTCCATGTATCCAGCAATCAGGCATGGTTGGTATGTTGTCTGTGATCCAGACATTGACCCCACACCTACAGAGTTTGTAGAGGTCAGGCTTATTGATGGGCGTAGAACAATAAAGGAGTATATTGGAATCGTTAATGATGTCTTAAATCTGTTAGCCGTAAATGGTGAAAAAAGAATGACTTTTGATATGAGCGATGTTGAAGCAATTATTGCTGTTACCGATATTGTTCCTCCTAGTAGACATGTACATGATTATCCAACACTTCCAATTCAAGATATCTATTACGATTAAACAATAATTAACTTTTTAAACCGCCCAATTAACTGTGGCGGTTTTTTTTGCCTCACAAATAAAACAAATTGTTTTAATAAATGTTGACTAAATAAAACACTTTGTTTTATTCTTGTTTAACACAATTTGTTTTAGAAACAAAAAAAGCACATCACCCCTCTTACCTGATGATGTGCTTCCCATAACGTGAGGTCATTATGGAACAAAACACATTAAATCACAACAGACCGAGCATACAGCTTCGCATGAAGCATGTTGCCTTGGGCTCTGCTTTACTTTTTGGTTTAACAGGCGCTTACGTTTTAGCTTCTGAAAAGCCTGTACCAGTCGCAACCTACCCTGCTACCAAGCCAAGTGAATACGGCGTTTCAGCAATTAAAGTTGATAGCAAAAAGAATGCCGGCGAAGCAGTTATTAAGCTTGATGGATTCTTTATTTACACCAGTTTTGATTTCAAAGCACATGAGGAAAATTACGGCGTAATCGGCTCAGAACATGAAGTGATTGAAATCACAAATCTAGCGATCGATCGTATCACTTCAATTAACGGCCACGAGTACAACGATTTCACAACTCGTGAAGATGTCATCAACATCAAAAACCTTGTGGCCACTCATATTGAAAAAAATCATTTGGCTGGGGGTGTGTGATGACTTGCGATTGCGAAGCAACATTCTCCGAAAAATTTTTGGAACGCGCTAAAGAGTTATATCCGGATTCTAAAGATCACTCAGCTGAGCTTAAAAATTACGCCTTTGTTTTTAATCGTGAAGGCGGAATGGATTTGCGTGGCTTCATTCCTGTTGAGCTTACACATACCGTTATTAATAAAAAGACTGGGGCAACACGTTTGAAAAAAGAGAAAACCAGCCTTCTTTTTAGTTATTGCCCTATTTGTGGAGTTAAACAAAACCTAGCTGAGGAGTCTAAGTAATGGTCACTCCTACTCCGAACAAAACCCAGTTTATCAGCAACGAAAACGGCGAATTTCGCATGCGCCTTTACTCATACGAATATATTGAAAAAAGTGGCGAAATCTATCGTGTGAGCAAGTCGGGATATCTATATCTGATCGAAGCTGCTGAACATGCTGAAAAGCCTTGGATTCGAGAAATATTCGAGCGCGAACGCAAGTTTCAAAGACGTAAAGCAGCTGCAATTATGTTTAGCGACCCCTGCTTTAAGCGTGAACGCTACTCAGCTAATCAGCGTATTGCTTATAACAACGCTAAATACAACAGCAGGTAATCGAACAGCAAATGTAACTGAATAATGAGGAATGAATAATGAGTATAGCAACTTTGATTTTAGGGCAGTCTGGTACTGGTAAGTCTGCAAGTTTAAGAAACTTAAATCCTCAACATGTGTTGTTGATTCAAGTGATTAAGAAGCCCTTACCTTTTCGCTCACCTAACTGGACCTACATCACCCCCGAAAACAAGCAGGGTTCGATTCTTGTGTCTGACAACCCGCAATTTATTATCAATGTGATTAATGGATCTAAGCGGCCAATCATTATCATTGATGACTTTCAGTACGTGATGGCAAATGAATTTATGCGCCGAAGCACTGAAAAAAGCTTCGACAAGTTCACTGAGATTGGTCGCAATGCATGGGATGTATTCAATGCAGCAATCAATGCCCAAGATCATAAACGTATTTATCTTCTAAGTCACACTGAAGAGGATAGTCAAGGCAAAACCAAGATTAAAACCATCGGCAAAATGCTGGATGAAAAAATCACTCTCGAAGGCATGGTTACGATCTGCCTTCAAACCTCAGTGATCAATGAACAGTATATTTTTCAAACAAAAAACAATGGCAATTCTACCGTTAAAGCCCCTATGGGCCTCTTTGAAGAAGATCATTTTGAGAATGATTTGAGCGAAGTGGATAAGGCAATTTGTGAATACTACAGCATCACCAACTCATCCCCGCAGCAATATTCTCAAAATCAGCACGCATAAATTTTAAATAATCACATGGAGCAATTTTCATGAATCAACAATATAAGCAGTTTGGTTATAACCCTGAGTCAGCAAAACAAGCGGATAGCAGTCTTCGAATCGAAGAAGCAGGAAAATATGTTGGGATTATCAAACATATGGAGTTCATAACTGCTAAATCTGGTACCACGGGATTTGAAATCGAGTTTGAAACTGATAACAAAGAATCGGCTTCATTCTCAATATGGACTGAGAAAAAAGACGGTACACCCTTGAGTGGAGTTCATAAAATCAATGCATTGTTAGCTTGTGTTGCTGCTCGCGGGCTAACCCCAACAAATGCTCAGTTGGAAAAATATGACTACGATGCCAAAGAGCGTGTCATGAAAAACTGCATTGTGGCACCAGAGGTTGCAGGCAAACGCATTGGTTTTCTTTTGCAGCGTGAAAACTACCAGAATGATAGCGGCGACTGGAAACACCAAATGAATTTCTTCTCTTGTTTTCACGCTCAAAGCGAACTTATGGCCAAAGAAATTATTGAGCGCAAGACCTCGCCTGAAGCGCTTCCAAAATCCCTTGCATCTCTAATGGCCAATCCAATCACCATACGAAAGCCTAAAAACAACGGTGGATACAATGGAGGCAATCAAGGATATAGTCAAAATAATGGTTATAACCAAGGTGGATTTGACGATTATTACAATGATGTGCCGCCAGTGCTAAACAACCAACAACATGATGATTTTCCATATTGAGGATTGATTCATGAATGCAATCATTTTAGATACCGAAACTAACAAGTTAAATGGCTACCCGATTGAAATTGCATATGCGCCTTGCTCCTTTGAGCAAGGGGTATTCAATATAAATCAGGATATGGTTTTTGATGAATACTTCTCTTGTCCAGAGCCAATTAGTCTTGGTGCGATGGCAGTACATCATATTCTTGAGAGTGATATTGCGGATAAGCCAAGTTACGAAACTTTTCGTGCGCCTGAGTGCGAATACATCATTGGCCACAATATTGATTACGACATTCAAGCTATTCAGCTTTGCGATAAAAATATTCAGGCTAAGGCTATTTGCACACTGGCTTTGTCACGAATGGCGCTGCCAGATCTAGATGCACACAATCTGTCCGCTATTTATTATCACATTATGTCTGATAAGGAGTTGGCAAGAAAACATCTGCGAAATGCTCACAACGCCAAAGCCGACATTTATTTCACTGGTGTGATTTTAAAACATCTCATTGATACGTTGGCTATCAAAGATATGCAGTCATTGTACTTATTTTCTGAGAAAGCACGCATTCCTCAAAAAATAACTTTTGGCAAGCATAAAGGCACAGCCATCAACAAGTTACCCAAGGATTATGTTGGGTGGTTACTTCGCCAGCCAGACACAGATAAATACTTGCGCAAGGCACTGGAGAACGTGTCATGAAATTCCACTACTCAACCCAAACACGGCATTTGATCGTATTTGGTTCAAAAATGGATCACCATTTTGAAAATGTGAATGCATCTGAGATTGAGGCTCTGATTTGTGATGCTAAGTTTAAAGAAGCGATTTGGAGAGCATAATGAGTACACCTGTTGATCTTAACAATGTTTTATTTGCACAACTTGATCGCCTGAGTAATCCAAACCTAAAAGGTAGTGAACTCGAAGCGGAACTTCAAAAAGCTGAAGCGATCGAGAAGATTAGCGAGCAGGTAATCAAAAACAATAATATGCGCTTAAATGCTGCAAAGTTGGTTGCTGAATATCGCGGTCTTAAAAATGCTGATTCAGTTGAAATTCCTCAAGAATTAATTGGGTGATTTATGGCAAAAGGACACGCGATTAAATATACGCTTGAACAGCTAGTCTATATAAAGTCTAACTGTTCCCTGGAGCGAAAAGAACTTACTGCTAATGTGAATCGTATATTTGGTACTGAATTTACTGTAGATGCGATCAAAGCGTTATGTAAGCGTAGAAAATGGAATACGGGGCGAACTGGTCATTTCACAAAAGATCATAAGCCTTGGAATACTGGCACTAAAGGCGTATGTAAACCAAATTCAGGTAATTTTAAAAAAGGTCAAATTACCTGGAACAAAAAACCTGTGGGATATGAGCGAATCTGTTCAAAAGATGGATATGTGTTAATTAAGGTGGCAGAGCCAAATGTTTTTAAACTTAAACATCGTGTTGTTTGGGAAGAAGCAAATGGAGATGTGCCTGAAGGTTATATTGTTGCTTTCAAGAACATGGACAGAACCGACTGCCGACTAGAAAATTTAATACTGATGTCAAAATCAGAAATGGCTCGCTATAACCAAAGCTTCAAGTTATTGGCCAATGATCAGTCCAATGAATCCTGCTTACTCATGGCCAAGGTTAAAGCCAAAATTCACCAAGTACGCAGAGGTGAGATGCGATGATAAATCAAAGAACGAATTACCCAGATTTTACTGTTTCCGCTCTGGATCTAGCGACTCATGAAACTTGTTTAATCTTAGAAGATCAACATTGGAACATTATCGAAGTTTTTCATACCAATGATATTGATGAAGCAATGACTAAACTGGATGAGTTTAATGAATCACACCCCAAGGCTTTACTGACGAATAACGCAATTTTAGCTACTCATTATTATCAGTACAAAATTGAAACCGTAAAAAAATTAGTTCAAGCTGAAGGAGGTTGATGTGGGAGCTTTAAAAATTGATACTGAGGCCATTTGCTATCTTACCAATCTTGTTGAAAAACTGGTAAATCAAAAGGAAGAGCGTCGGATTGGTAGAGCTGAGTTTGCACATATGTTAAATATAGAACCTGAAACTTTGGATGCACGAATTAGAGAAGGTCGTTATTCAAGACCCCTCAAAGACGGCAGAAAAAGTTACTGGATGCTCTCTTATGTACAAACTATAGTTAAACAAGATGAAAATTGATAATATAAGCCACCGCAAAGGTGGCTTTTTTATTTAATAATTTTAGGCACTTTTGAATTTAAGAGTATGCACGAGAGTATGATTTCATACCTCAAATAAGATTTCTATATAATTCAAATGGTTGACATTAAAATGCTCCTCATGATCGACAATTACGACTCCTTTACGTATAACATCGTCCAATATTTTGGCGAGTTAAACCAAGACGTTAAAGTAGTTCGCAATGACCAAGTCACATTAGAAGACATTGAACGATGGCAGCCGAAGTATTTGGTTTTAGGGCCTGGTCCTTGTTCACCGACTGAAGCGGGTATCTCTGTTCCTGCGATTCATCATTTTGCGGGCAAAATTCCTTTACTTGGTGTTTGTTTAGGACATCAAGCGATTGGACAGGCATTTGGTGGCAATATTATTCGTGCCAAAACAGTCATGCATGGTCGTTTATCTGACATGCATCATAGTGACAAAGGTATTTTTAGTGATTTGCCATCACCCTTTTCCGCGACACGTTATCACTCTTTAGTGATCGAACAGGAAACTTTACCTGAGTGCCTGGAAGTGACCTGCTGGACCAATCAAGCAGATGGTTCTATTGAAGAAATTATGGGTGTCAAACATAAGACATTACCTGTTGAAGGTGTGCAGTTTCATCCTGAATCTATCTTGAGCCAACATGGTCATCAAATCTTCAAGAATTTTTTAGAGATTTACGCATAAATGAATATTCAACAAGCTTTAAATCACATCACCAAAAATATTCATCTAACTCAACCGCAAATGGAAGACGTGATGCGTAGCATCATGCAAGGCGAAGCCACCGAAGCACAAATTGGTGCCTTGATGATGGGTTTGCGCATGAAAGGCGAAAGTATCGATGAAATTACCGCTGCGGCACGTGTCATGCGCGATCTGGCGATTAAAATCGACGTAAGTGATATCAACTATCTGGTTGATATTGTGGGTACAGGCGGTGACGGTCAAAATCTATTTAATGTTTCGACTGCTTCTAGTTTTGTGATTGCCGCGGCAGGTGCCACCATTGCTAAACATGGTAATCGTGGTGTATCTAGCAAATCTGGTTCATCAGACTTGTTAGAACAAGCTGGGATTAACCTTGATCTGGACATGCAACAAACTGAACGCTGTATCCGTGAAATGGGCGTGGGTTTTTTATTCGCACCGAACCATCATAAAGCGATGAAATATGCTGTTGCTCCGCGTCGAGAACTTGGTATTCGGAGCATTTTCAATTTACTTGGCCCGCTTACGAATCCAGCTGGGGTCAAACGCTTTGTGATTGGGGTATTTTCAGATGAACTCTGTCGTCCAATTGCAGAGGTGATGAAACAGCTCGGGGCTGAGCATGTGATGGTTGTTCACTCTAAAGATGGACTGGATGAAATTAGCCTTGCCTCCCCGACCTATGTCGCAGAGTTGAAAAATGGTGAAATTACCGAATGGATTTTAAACCCCGAAGATGTAGGCATTACTTCACAAACCCTAACTGGTTTAATTGTCGAAGATTCTAGTGCTAGCCTTAAATTGATCAAAGATGCTTTAGGTCGTAAGAAATCTGAAATTGGTGAAAAAGCCGCAAATATGATTGCGCTCAATGCAGGTGCAGGCATTTATGTATCAGGACTAAGCACCAGTTATAAACAAGGTGTAGCGTTGGCACATGACATTATTTATGGTGGACAGGCTTTAGAAAAAATGAGCATCCTGTCTGAATTTACCAAAGCATTAAAGCAATACTCAAACAACTGAGGTTATCCAAATGATTCAGATTCAAAATACCATCTTGGGTAAAATCGTTGATCGTAAGCATGAAGAACTGGCAGATCGCTTAAAACAGCGTAGTCTTAAAGATGTAGAACAATGGGCTCAACAAGCAACACCTGTGCGTGGTTTTGCTCAATCATTACGCAGTAAACGGCCTGGTGTGATTGCTGAAATTAAAAAAGCATCCCCCTCTAAAGGCGTGATTCGTGCAGACTTTAATCCTGCTGAAATTGCAGCACAATATGAACAGGCAGGTGCAGCATGTTTATCGGTACTCACCGATGTGGATTTCTTTCAGGGTGCAGATGAAAATATTGCGATTGCTCGTGAGCATTGTAGTCTGCCTGCATTACGCAAAGACTTTTTGGTTGATCCTTACAATGTCATTGAAGCCCGTGCTTTACAGGCAGACTGTATTTTATTGATTGTGGCATGTTTATCAGATCAGCAACTTGAAGAAATGTCTAAGACTGCATTTGAATACAATTTGGATGTACTGGTCGAAGTACATGACGAAGAAGAGTTGGAACGCGCACTTAAACTTTCTGAGAAGTGTTTGCTTGGGGTGAACAATCGTAATCTTAAAACCTTTGATGTCGATTTAAATACCAGCTTGCGCTTAAAGAAACTGCTTGATCCATCACGTTTATTGGTGACAGAAAGCGGTATTGCAACTCCAGATGATATTAAGATGATGCAAGATCATGACATTCATGCATTTTTGGTGGGTGAAAGTTTTATGAAACAACCACGACCAGATCAGGCGTTTACTGCGTTATTTGGTGTGCCTGAGCAGATGTAATTCCATAAATATACGAGAACTATTCTTATATAGTTCTCGTATAAATTAAGATAATAATTTTATTTTTAGCTATTAAAAACTGTTTTTAGTGACAAGAATTAGAAAAATCAATTTATCTATAATCGTTATATTTAAAATTATAAATGGCTATAAAAATGTCCAGCTTAATTTTTTTAAACGACTTACCCGTTAAACAAATTAAACAAATGTCACCAGAAGATATAGACCAGACTATCCAAGCTGAACAGCTTTATTTTCAGCATAGACCCAAAACCCTTTACCATCTTGCAGTAAATGGGGCTAAAACTAAAAATGGTGGATTAGTTAAAGCCAGTGCTGTCGCATGTAAAATTGGTGGACTGTCTATTGCTCTAGTCGGTGATGACGTACTTTATTCAAATGGAACAACCTCTAAAATTATTTCAGGTGCTGGAAGTGCTTGTATCGTAGAAGGTAAATCCGTTGCATTAGTTGGTAGTCATTTAGAAAATGGGGATGAAATTATAGATAGCCCTAATAAATCCGTAGCCATTAATATTTTTAAAGGTGATAAAGCTCCTGAAGGTTTTTTAGTTAAACAAGAAGGCGTTAATCATGGCTAAGGGTTTTGCAATTAATAATTCAATGACTAATCACGGTGGGATTATTCAAGCAACACAGCAAAGAACATCTCAAATGGGAAATTTATTTCTACGAGCTGGCGATGGTCATTTCTGCCCTAAATGTAAATGCTGGTCGACCATACAACCAAGTCATAATCATATTATTATGGACGGAAAGCCTGTTGCTTATACTGGAGACAGATTGACCTGTGGTGCAACGATTCAGCCAAAACAGAGTCATGTTGTTGGCACAAGTCAGGGGGAGAACTATAAAGGTTCTACAACACCAATACATAACACTACAATACAACAAAATGACTTAGTAAATAACTTTAATGGAAATAATGAGCGTTATGAAAACCAATATACAGAGCAGAATAGAACAGATATTTTTATTAAATTTAAAACAGTACTTCCTCCTTATGATTCTGATGGTAAAGGGTTTTCTATTCTACACTCATTATCTGGTGTAATTAGTTTTTTATTAAATTACACATTAGCAGGAACAAGATTATTTATTAGTTTATCGGCTTATACAGATCCATTAAGTAGAAATGCAAAAGTATTACCTTATGCAACAGCATATATTTCAAGAGATGGTAATCAAATTGCTACTAAAAAAATAGATGATACAGATGGCATTTGGAATACCGAAAAAGGCAAAGTTCCTGTTGGAAGTGCTGTAATAGAATTACCTAAATCCAACTTATCAATTGTTACAGTAGAACTAAAATTAGGATACTTTGCACAAGTTAATGACTCTGTCGGGCAAATAGCACCAATTCCACCAACAACAAGTTACAGCTTTACGCTAACATCTATAGCTAAACGGATATCATGATTAAACAATTTTCTTTTATAATCGTATTATTTTTTTCAAGTATCTCTATAGCTTGTAGTAATAGTAATCAAGCTGTAGATTCTTCATCACAGAATGCAAGAATACCAAAAGGGAAAATTGATAGTAAAGATTTACAAATAATAGAAAAGTATAATGAAATACTAAAAAAAATAGCTACAAATAATTTAAGCACTGTTCAAACTGAATTAAGAAATTTCCTTCCCCAAGCTTTAGAAATTACAAATAAAAAAGAAAGAAATCTTGTTTTAATGAATATTTATACTCAAACAAAAATGTATCCTGAAGCTTTAGAGCTAAATAGCTCCTTAATTAAGGACAATCCTAACAATTTAAATGCATATAAGTTTCAATGTCTGTTATTAAAGACATTGAATGAGCCTAATAACAAAATTAAAAACTGTTATGTAATATTGTCAACAAAATTAAAAACTAACTTAAATGCACTTAAATCAAGTGATCCAATATATAAATACGCCGAATGGGCTTATTTTTCAGCAATGCTACATGCTGGTAACTCAGAATATAAAGACAAGTTGAAATCTATTGTATCTTCCCAAAAAGACACTGATAGCAAGCTTCAATTTGAGAGTATGTATGATGCTGAAATTTCTAACCAAATACTGCCTAAATAATTGACAGGTTCTACAACGATCTTGCACCAGTAGATTACCGATCTACGAGATACTTTTAGCTTCTCAAATATGGAAGATATTTTTGAACTAACTCCTGCTGGTTGGGGATTTTTCAGTAAATGGAATATTTTGCACATGCTGAAGAAACAATTACGAATAATGATCCTTACCTCAGAAACCAACATTTATATGGAAATAAAAGAATATTGTATTAAAGAAAAAGAAAGTCAACGGACTATAGGAGTCTATGATTTCAAAAATAGTAAATTAAGCACAAATAAGGTTGGTAAAAATATATGGATTAGCTACCATACCAATAAAAATAAACTTTCAAATGTTAGTTGCGAGTCATAATAAGAGAATGCTTATGATAAAAATAGTGATTTTTGGCTTATTTTTATTATCCAATGTTGCTCATACATCAACAAGCAATATAATACAACTTACTTCTGAGCGAAGCTTTAATAAAAATTTATGTAGTTCTATTTACCAATTAAAAGTTCAAAAAATCAATAAAGAAGAAATAAATAGATTCAGAGTTGATCATGATGATTATGTCACTATTAGATTGAATGGAAAAAATAACGCTGGCTGTTATTCTTTTAAATATTATCCAGAGACATCTTCTATGATAAACATATCTATTAAAAATTACACTTTATCAATATTAGAAATGATTGGCTCAACTGCAAATGAAAACTGGTTAGAAAAGATATACAGAATTAATATCAAAGGTATGTCTTTGACACAAAAGCAAGCAAAATTAATATCTTTTTTTATGAATGAAAAAGGAAACGTACAAAAAGATATAAGCGACTGGTGATCCTGTAAATTATTTTGTACTGCCTAGAGAGATGGAGTCATTGACAGTCATGAAAGACTCTATATAAATTCTATTTATGCCGTTTAAATGAATAGGAATAATGATTTTAGGTGCGATTATTGGAGGTATTCTGGGAGATGTCGCCAGTGATACATTTGAAGAAGAAGCAGCAGAATTTATAAGATGGAAACTCATATGAGTATAGAGGACTTATGGTTTTCTTTATCGTTTTTATTTATTGATAATGACGTTGATTATGAAAAAACAGCAAATGAAATATCATCATTTAGCATTGATATTATTGAGTTTCATTTATTCTATAATGTGGCTCCAGCATTGTATTAGCCCCGAATTAAAA
>NZ_LXGN01000001.1 GCF_009372255.1 Acinetobacter guerrae | reverse complement strand
GAGTATGTCTCGTAAAGGTAACTGTTTGGACAATGCATCAATGGAAAATTTCTTTGGAATACTCAAATCAGAGTGCTTCTATGGTGAAAAATTTAATTCAGTTGAAGAATTGGAACAAACCGTGAAAGAATATATTCACTATTACAATCATGAAAGAATCAAGGTTAAATTAAAAGGACTAAGCCCTGTAGAGTACAGAACTCAGTCCTTAAAAGCTGCTTAATCAAACCGTCCAACTTTCGGGGGTCAGATCAAATTTGTGGTCTTTTTTTTTGAGATTCATGATTTCCATTTTATGTATCTTAGGGCTCAGGTCGCCGCCAAACCCAAATAAAAACGAACAGCATGCATAGCATACATATAAAGTTAAACCAGAAATGAGGTACATGAAGTATCAAGATGCTGCTAGCAAGTGTCATACTAACAGCCATCATATATTTTGATTTTCTGGAAACCTGACGCTTATCTTGCCAGTTACGAATCATGGGACCAAATAATTTATGCTGGTAAAACCATTTATGTAATCTGGAAGAGCCTTTTCCTGCAAAAAAAGCCGCGAGTAATACAAACTCAACCGTAGGTAAACCTGGAACAAACAAACCAATCACACCAATACTCAGGCTCAAGCAAGACAGACATATAAATACAATCCTTAAAAAGCTGGATTTAGATAAGCTTTCATGATGTATATTTTTAGATATAGTGAGCTCGATCTGATCATGATTTAGGTGATCAGAGGTTGAGGGCGACTTGGACGGATTGGTTGGTACTGACATTTTACTGATCTGTATTTGCTGTGGTTAATAGCGATGCAAAGCGGGCAAAACCATCCATTGCACCTTGTACGACCTGATCCTGTTCAGTTTGACTTAAACCTGCATCATCGAGTGCCTGAACAAAGCGTTTCCAGACTTTTGCTCTGCCTTCAGGATAAGCAGCCAGATTTCGTGCACCAAATTCTTCGGAAAGTTCCAGCTTGGTTTTTGCTTCTTTAAATAAAAAAGCAGCTCCGAGCGTTGAACCTTCAGAAACGTAAATCCAGCCTAGCGCTTCAAGTGCATTGGCATCCTGACTCGCGATATTAAGATCTGTAGGTGAAACTCCTAAATCTTGTAAATCTTTAAACGCTGCGTCTGAGCGACCACGAACATCCAGATCAGGAATAAAATCAATGATTTCTGGATATTTAAATAAGTACTCAACATCACGCTGAAAATAATATTGAGCCAGTGTAAATTTTGCATAATGCATCCGACTTGCAAAAACATCTGCCTGAGCCATTAAGTGATGCATACGTTCATGTTCTGCTGCTGTTTCAGTTTTTAAGCGAAGTGATAGTGCTGAACTTATATGATGTTGAATGTCTGTTTTGCCAACGGATTGGTTCATATCGTTACCTAAATAAAGTTGTATATTTGCGGAGTAAATAAAGGTCTATATACGCTATGACGAAGGAGGATAGAAAAAGACGCAATAAGGAATGCAGCTTTTTTATAGAAAATATCGTTCAGAAATAGTTTACAATAATCACATTAATAAATGATAATAATTCTTGTTTATATTATTCATTCAATATTTTGCTATGGATCAATCTTTCTCCCCAACTGCACAGAAACAATTCATTCATGAAATGTATCTGGATCACCATGATTGGCTTCAACAGTGGCTTAGCTATCGCATTCGTTATCCTTTTAATGCAGCCGATCTGGTGCAAGATACTTTTGTTAAGTTATTACAAACTCGACAAAAACTACTCGGAATTCAGGAACCAAGAGCTTATTTAGTCAATGTTGCCAAAAATGTACTGATTGATAAGCATCGACGTTATGTATTAGAGCAAAGCTATCTGGAAACTCTGGCAGGGGAGTTACAACTTCAAGAGATTGAATTATCAAATAATCAACTTGAAGAAGTGGTACAAATTTTAGATTTTTTAACGATTGCTTTAAACGAAAGCCCAGTATTGGCAAGAAAAGCTTTTCTGATGTATTACTTTGAAGGTTACAATCAAAGTGAAATCGCTGAACGGATTGGTAAATCTTTAAGGACGACGCAAACTTATTTAGCAGATTGTCTAAGTCTATGCCTTGAAGCGCGAGAACAGTTGCTTGAGTCGGAACATGACTGACCCAAAAAAATTACAAAAAGAATTATCTTTATGGATTATTCGTTTAAACACAGATGATCCGATTGAACGCGCTCAAGCTCAAGTCGAATTTGAGCATTGGCAACGACAGCATCCCGAATATCATGATCAATTCGATAAAATCAGTCGCTTTTCTGACGAATTAAAACAACTTCAGGAAACACACCGTATTCATAGCCAGACCTTGCAACAGTCGCTAAAACACACTCAACAAAGTCAACAACAGCTCAAAAAGGCTTTTGGTCGTGGGATATTGGGCATTGGTTTCATTGGGCTATTCAGTATTTTGACCTACCATTATTTTCCCTTTGCTTATTACACCGCAGATTATAAAACTGCGACGGGAAGTATGCAGTCATTTGTACTTAAAGATGGTTCAAAAATTACACTAGGGGCTAAATCTGCCATCAAATTGCATTTTAATTCACAGATACGTCAGGTGGAACTGGTTCAGGGTGAGATTTATGTGGATGTCGCAAAAGACAAACATCGACCATTCATCGTGCAATCGAAGCAAGCCGATTACAAGGCATTAGGAACACGATTTATTGTGCATCAAAATCGTGAAAACAGCAGTATTAGTATGTTGCATTCAAGTGTTGAAGCGAGTGCGAAGCAGGTCAATCAACGTCAGCGCGTACATGCTGGTCAAAAGGTACAAGCTGACGCACATGGCTTTGGACCGATTCAACCGATTGCAATTCAATCTACTGAATTTGCATGGCAACACAACCAGATTTTAGCCGATAATCTGGCTTTACCTGATTTACTAGAACGTCTAAATCGACAGCATAACGTTTATTTTATTTATCGTGCATCTGTACTTGAGTCATTCAAAGTCAATGGGGTGATTAATGCCCAACAGGATGTGGAGCAAACTTTGAGCTTAATCAAAGCTCAATATCCACAATTAAATATTCAAAAAATAGGAAGTCATGTTTTTATTATTCAGCTTGAAAGTTAGAAAATAAAGACAAATTGCGTGTTTTGGGATTGTGGTGCGTCATATAGGGAAGAACAGCAATTATTTGCTAATTGGCTTAGTTAATGATTATCATTTATATGGGGCTATCGTTTTAATGCACATTTTATCTTCCCAATATTCTCTACAAAAAATAGCGTTGGCCGTTTCTCTGGCAATTTCTGTCAGTTGCGTTTCGGCCCCTATATACGCTGCAAGTAGCAATTCTTCTGCTTACTTTCAAGTGGAGCGTGGTTCTCTGACTCAGGCGCTCAATAGCGTTGCATTGCAAGCCAATGTTTCATTACTGATGGATGCAAAGAAGACGAATCGTTACCAAGTAAATGCGATAAAAGGCAACTATACAGTTGAGCAAGCATTTGCCAGATTGATTGAAAATACGCCTTTTCAACTGATGAAATCATCGGCAGGTTACTTATTGGTAGATAAGAAACAAGAGCATGAACAGTCTGATGAAAAAAATGTGGGGACTTCAAGTGCCATAAAAAAAGGGCAACTGAATTCATCTTCAATTTTCAATCAGGATAATCATCAGTTATACCAAATGCCAACTCTCTCTATGCAGGCAGAAAATTCAGATACGGTTCAGTTTGGGCAAAGCGTTTTAAATCAGACCGCGATTGATCGTTATCAGACCAATAATGTTGCACAACTATTAGACACCATGCCAGGGGTATCTTCGGCTGGCTCTCCTAGACCCGGCGGACAAACGATTAATATTCTGGGTATGGGGGGAGTTGAGGATGTTCCCATTACACTGGATGATTCGGTCAAATCTTTTGATAAATATCGACAAGGGTCAGTCTTTATTGAACCTGAAATTTTAAAACGGGTCACGGTCGATAAAGGTCCGCATAATGTTGAAGTTGGTAATGGCGGTTTTGGTGGAAAGGTGACACTGGAAACCAGAGATGCGCAGGATCTATTAAAACAGAATAAAAATGTCGGCGCATTTCTAAAGTATTCGCGATTTAGTAATAACCAGCAAAATACTTATACGGGTGCAGTGTATGGAAAAACTGAAAATAATCTGCTAGATGGGCTGTTTTACTATACCAAACGCGATAGCGATAATGTAGAGCGTCCAGATGGAACCTCTTTTTTATATTCGGCTCAGGAACAGGACACATATTTAGCAAAACTGAATATTCGTCCAGATGAAAGCCAAAAGATTTCTTTCAATGCCATGCAAAGTAGCCATACAGGCTGGGAACCTTTTGCTGCAATGCGTGATCAGGATGCTGTTCCGAGTGCCGCAGATATTGCAAAGTATGGCTATGACGAAGCGTGGAAACGCCGTTTAGTCTATCGTGACCAAAAAGATACAAGCTATTCTGCTGGTTATGAGTTTAATCCTGCTGCGAATCCTTATATTAATTTCAAAGCAAATTTTTCTTATTCAAAAACCAAACAACATGATAAACGTTTGGAAGGGGTTTCTTTTTCAGCGGCCAATCTTGGCGATGAAAGCTGGGTGAACTATACCAATACAGCACTAAAACTTTTAAATATCAGTGATATTGATACGGCTTATGGTACACATAAGCTAAAAATCGGGGCACAATATCAAAAGATGAAGCAAAACTCTTTGATGCTGGTTCGCTCTTATCTGAATAATCCTCAATATAATTACGGACTCTATCAACCAAATTATATGCCCGCAGGTGATCAGCAAATGTATAGCGCATTTGTTGAAGACCAATATCAAATTGGGGCAGTCACGATTACGCCGTCTTTACGTTATGACAATATTATCAATCAGGGTTATGGCAATCTGGCTCCACGTTATAGCACTGTTGAAGCAGGCCATGATTATTCAGAAAAAAGTTATACAGGTTGGTCACCTCGTTTAGCCTTGGCATGGAAACAGGCAGATTACCTCACGTGGTTTGCTAATATCAGCAAAACATGGCGTGCGCCGCGCGTTGATGAGCAATATTATAATGATGGTCCAAGTTCTACGGTATCTGCGACCAGTCTGTATTTGCGTCCCGAAAAAATGTTGGCGATAAGACTTGGTAATGAAATGAATTTTGATCAGCTTTTGACAGATGATGATCATTTACAGATCCGTCTTAGCTATTATCATAACCGCGGTTCAGACGAAATTTTCCGTAATCGTTCGGTTTTCTGTCAGGCACAAGCCGAGATTATTGCTCAGGGTGGAAGTGCGAATGCCAGTGTTTGTAATGGCCAATATGATCATGGTTTTTATAGAAATATTACTGATTACACCATCAAAGCTTATGAAGCAGAGCTATTTTATAATCAGCCCACCTATTTTGCGGGTTTAACTTATTCTTATGTGCGCGGTCAACGTGATAATTCTCCTGTTAATCCGTGGTTTAATCAAAAAACATGGATTGAACAAATACCTCCACGCAAGGCGACAGCTACGCTAGGTGTCAATGTTCCTGAACATGATTTGACAATGGGCTGGCGTGGAATTTTTGTAGATGCGCAAACCAGAAGTATTCTAAATACAGATCATTCAATTGGGGCTTCTGGTTTTTCATTGCCTCGTACTAAAGGCTATGCTTTGCACGGTATTTTTATCGATTGGCAGCCAGTCGGTGAAAATGGTCCTCAGTTGAATTTCTCTATTGATAACCTGTTTAATCGTGACTACAAAATGTATCTTGGAGAATATATGACAGGCACGGGACGTGACTTTAAGTTGAGCATCTCTCAGCGCTTTTAAAACTAAGTAATGAATGGTTTGAGAAAGAAAGCAACGGGTTTTCTTTCTCTTTTGTGGCTTCAACTGAAACTTAAAGCACCATAAAATTAGCTGTACTTCGTGCCAGCATTTTATTGTTTTGCCATGCTTCACTTTCGATATTTAAAATAGATTTACCTTGCTTTACAAAGTGGCATTTGGCCTGCACGACACCGACCTGACATGGGCGTAGAAAATCTACTGTCAGATTAATCGTGGTGGCAGGTTGTCGATTATTCGCCAGAAATGCAAATAAGCCCATCACATCATCCAACATTGCGCAAATCATACCACCTTCAACGGTACCTCTAGGGTTGGTAAAACTTTCTAATGCGACATAATCAATTTCAAGTTGCTGCGCTTGATCGTTCCATTGAATATGGTGTCCGCCTAGCAAATAGTGAATAGGAGGGAGTTTGTCAGTCATATCCATTTTTTATTTTCCCTAAATCGAAGTAGGCTCCCGATGATCTAGAGCCTATCAGTGTTATTTAAATTTCCACGTATAATCAATATTGATACGGGTTTCGTTCACAGGTTTGATATTGGCGTTGGCCGACATGTTATTGTCGTAGATGGCATAACGTGCGCGAAGTCCCAGATTTTTGAGCCAACCGCTTTGAATGGTATAGCCCAGATCAAAATCAGTTTCGCGCTCTTTTAAATTGGTTCCACCCAGATTAGGTGCATAGATATTACGACCCATGGTATAGCGTGTCATAAAGCGTAAACCCGGAACATAATCTTTAAAGTCATATTCATAGCGGAAACTATAAGCTTGTTCTTTGGGATTGAGAAACTCGCCTGGCCATGTATCAATCAGTAGTCCTGTTTCTCCACCACTTAAATAAGGAAACGCAGTTTCACCATGATGCTGAAACGTCCCAAAAATAAGTTTATGATTTTGATGCTTCAGTTCAAAATGCGCATGATATAAGTCATTATCGACTAAGCCTGCTTTTGCATTGCCTACATCACGACTTCGATAATAATGTAAATAACTACTCAATCGTGTGGTTGGGTTGATCTCCCATTTGTGTAAAAAACCTGTTGTCCATTGATCATAAAGATCATTCACATCCAGATAGAATAAACCTAAACGTAAACTTGGATTGACATTGTAATAGCCGCCTGCATAGTACAATCCATCAGTTTCAGCATTTTTAAAACGTCCATTTACTGCTGAAATTCTGATATTTTCAAAATTGGTCGAATCACGTTGATTCACTTTATCAATATAAGCAGCCTGTAATTCAAAATCTTTTACATCTTTAGATTCTAGTGAAATTCCACGATAAGTTTGTGGTAACAAACGGGCAGGAGAAGCGACTAAAACAGGATTCATTGGTCTAAGCGTTCCTATTTTAAGTTCAGTCTGACTAATTTTAGCTTTACCTGTGACACCGATTTCACCGTAACTTGACGCGGGTTCATTGGTGACGGTGTCTCGCGGTAGATTTCCAGTTCCTGCATATTTGGCGCTGGCATCTAGCTTAAAACCAGCGGTGGCGAGAATATCCAGACCAAAGCCCACTGTTCCTTCGGTATAGCCTGAATTTGCCTTGAAAATAAAGCCTTGTGTCCAGTCCTTCGCTGCTGGATATTTGGAAAGCTCCTGATAGTCGCGGTCAAAATAAAAATTGCGTGTAGTCAGTTCTACACTGCTGTTATCGACAAAACTTCCCGCAAATATAGAACCAGAAAACATAAGCGTGGAATACACCCATAATTTAGACATAGCATTTCATCCTGAAATATCATTGTTGTTTTAAGCAAGACCTGTTTGTTCTTTCTGCCTTGCTTCGCTGTTAAAATTTAAATTATTTTCCCAAGAGTTCACGCGCCACGATTTCTTTCATAATCTCGTTGGTTCCGCCGTAAATTTTTTGCACGCGGGCATCGACAAAGAAACGTGAAATTGGATATTCCTGCATGTAGCCATAGCCACCAAACAGTTGTAGTAATTGGTCTATCACCTCACATTGGGTATCGGTGATAAAACATTTCAGTGCGGCAACGTGGTTGACCCTGAGTTGCTGTTGGCTATACATCTCAGCACATTGATCGACAAAGGCTTGTGCGGCTTTGGCTTTAATTTGCGCATTGGCAAGTACAAATCGGGTATTTTGCATTTGGCTTAAGGGTTGACCAAAGGCTTTGCGTTGTAAGACATAGTCTTTAGTCAGTTCAATTGCACCTAAAATTGACCCCAGTGCCATCATGGAAATACTCAGGCGTTCACGCGGTAATTCTTGCATTAGGTAAGCAAAGCCTTGTCCTTCATCGCCTAAACGTTGTGAAGTGGGAACTTTGACCTGATCAAAAAATAGTTCGGCGGTATCTTGTGCATGTAAACCAATTTTTTTCAGTGAGCGTCCTTTTTTTACACCTTGTAAATGGGCATCAACTAAAAATAACGACATGCCTTTAGCACCTGCCTGTGGGGTGGTTTTTGCCACCAGTACAATTAAGTCTGCATGTAATCCATTGGAAATAAAGGTTTTTGAACCATCAACGATATAGTCGTCGTCAGTTAATATGGCTTGTGTACGGATTGCCTGTAAATCAGAACCAGCATTGGCTTCCGTCATGGCAATCGCTGTGACCACTTCACCAGTGACCATTTTGGGAAGCCAATATTTTTTCTGTGCTTCAGTACCAATATTTTGAATATAGGGCGAAACCAATTCATTTTGCCCACCGATGGCAACTGCCAAAGAGGTAAATCCTGCCTGTGCAGTTTCTTGAACTAGCATCAGTGAGTAATGGATAGGTGCGCCATAGCCGCTATATTCTTCTGGAACATCGACGCATAAAAAACCATTTTCACCCAGTTGATTCCAAAGCTTTCGTGGAATTAAGCCATCCTGTTCCCATTGTTCATAATAAGGAGCGACTTGTTCTTTTAGAAAACGTCGATAATTATCTCGAAATAGTTCAAATTCCGTATCGTGTTGCATATTTCACCTTTTTTAGGGCAAAACTAAGGGTGAAGCTCAAAAGTAAATTTGAACTTCTTATGTAATTTCAAAGGACTAGTTGTTTAGGACTGGAATCCGAATAATCAGTGGATTGTCCGTTTGCTTTTGATAAAGTTCTTCAATCAAATCCGCTCGACGCTTAGCGATGTTGCTTTGATTCAGATTTCCTTTATCGGTGACTTCTCCTGCATCAAGTTGTGGCGGTTCAGTCATCAAATACAGCATCGACACTCGATTAGAGCTTCCTGTTGCGTCTTTATTAAAATTTAATAAAAATTGGCGGAACCATTGCTGTACTTTGGGATGTTTTAAAATTTCTTCGGCAGGATGATCCTTAAAAGTTAAACCTGCATATTGTGCACAAGCGTCCAGTTTTGGAAAAATCAGAAAACCAATGGCATTTAGGTTAGACCCTGTAATACAGACATCCTGAATCAGTAAATTGCCTTGAATCAGGACTTTATTGCGTAGGGTTCCAACATTAACAAAAGTACCAGTATTGAGCTTAAAGTCCTCTGCAATTCGTCCGTCATACATCAGGCCTTGCGTTGGATCATTGGGGGATACCAAACGCACGGCATCACCTGTATGGAAAAAACCTTCATCGTCAAATACGATACTTTGTTGATCGGACTTTAAACGCCAATAACCCTGCATGACGTGTTTACCACGCACACAAAATTCCATTTTATCGCAGTGTGGCACCAGTTTAATTTCACAGCCAGGCGCAGGATAACCAATAAAGCCTGCCATGACTTTTGGCCCTGTGGTAAAAGCACAAGAAGGCGCAGTTTCAGTCATACCGAGACCACTCATAATCCGAATTTTTTCACCGCAATGTGCTTGTGCAATTTTATCCAGACGATTCCAGCCTGCTTCAGACAATGCTGCACCTGCGAAAAATAGAATTTTGACATCTTTAAAAAAGCGATCACGTAACTCAGCATCTTTTTCCAAAGCATCCGTGAGTTCTTCCCAACCTTTTGGCACATTTAAATAGACCGTCGGGGAGATTTCTTTTAAGTTGTGAATGGTCTCATCAAACTTGCCTGCAACGGGTTTGCCATCATCGATATAAATTGTACCGCCGTTATACAGAGCGATGCCGACATTATGGCTACCCCCAAAAGTATGATGCCAAGATAACCAATCCAGTAATACAGGTGGGGTCTGCTCAAATTCTGGAAAGGTTTGTAATAACATCTGCTGATTCACGCACAGCATCAAATGCGTGGTTGGTACAGCTTTAGGCAGTTTAGTCGAACCAGAGGTAAACAAAAATTTGGCAATCTGGTGTTCATCCAGTGTTTGATAAAACTCCTGAACATTGGTCACAGGGGTATCCAGCAAGGATTGAAAAGAGGTACATTGCTGCTGCCCAACAATTCCCGTATTGGTAATGACTTCGATATCGGATGTTGCACACGTTTGGATCGCTTTGCTAAACGCCTGTCCATCACTGGCATAAATCATGCCCGGAGTGAGTACTTCAAAGATATGTTTAAGCTTACCAAAATCCTGAGAAATCAGAGAATAAGCAGGGGAAATGGCAGAGAATGGAACACCTGCCAACATTGCACCCATCGATAAGGTTAAATGTTCAAGATCATTACCCGACAGAATGAGTAATGGTCGTTCCTGGCTTAAATTACGTTGATGCAATGCCTGAGCAATGTGCCAAGCGCGTTGCAAGGTATCGGCATAACTCAATTTGACCCATTGACCCTGAGCATTACGTTTTGCAGCAAAAATATGATCAGGTTTATTTTTTGCAAAATGAATCAGACGATCTGTAAGCTTTTGCGGATAGGGCTTTAATTGCTCTGTAGGTTGAATATAAAGTACCTGACCTTGATATTGATACTCAACATCATGTGATCCAAGTTGAACAAACCGTTCACGATCTTGTGATTGAGTGGCATTCATTTGCATTTCTTTCACTCCGTGGAAAGCGCATTGCTGCGCTTGTTTTGCATCATGCAATTTTTTTATTCATTCAATGTTTATTGTGGTTATTTAACCGCTTAAGTTAAATTGACCTTTAAATCGGATAGTGCCGTGATTGAGTCTGAACCGTAATCCATCTCAATTCGGTAAATTCAGCGATGGAAGCCTTACTACCAAAACGTCCATAACCGCTCGATTTAGTTCCACCAAATGGCATTTGTGCTTCATCATGTACAGTGGCACCATTAATATGACAAATACCTGAATCAATCTGCTTGGCGACTTCAAAGGCTTGAGCAAAGTTTTGGCTAAATACAGCAGATGACAAACCAAACTCACTGTCATTGGCCAGTGCAATACCTTCTTGAAGCGTCTCAAAGCGTTGTACTGTGCATACAGGCCCAAAAGATTCTTCACGGTATAGCAACATTTCAGGCTGAATATTCAGTACCAGTGTGGGTTGCATGGTGGTGTCTTGAACTTGAATGCCTAAAGGTAAATCTGCACCTTTACTTTGAGCATCTTCGAGTAAATGTTGAATACGCTCGGCAGCTCGACGGCTTTCTAACACACCTAACATATTCTGCTGATCAGTTGGATTGCCAGCTTTTAGTGATTTGGTTTTTGCAATGAGTTTTTTAATAAACTGATCGGCTATACCCTGTTGCACTAACACTCGTTCAGTCGACATACAGATCTGACCCTGATTAAAAAAGGCACCGAATGCAATGGCATTGACTGCTTCATCCAGATCAGCTTCATTCAAGATGACAACAGGTGCTTTACCACCAAGTTCCAGCAACACTGGTTTTAAATATTTCGCCGCAGTTTCTGCAATGATTTTCCCAACTTTGGTGGAACCCGTAAAATTAATTCGTTTTACCGCAGGGTGTTCGATTAAACGCTGAACAATCTGTGGCGCATCTTCTGGGGCATGGGTAATGACATTGACCACGCCATCACCTAATCCAGCCTCATTTAAAATCTGTCCAATTAAACGATGCGTGGCAGGGCAGGCTTCAGATGCTTTTAATACGACGGTATTACCACAGGCAAGCGGCATTGCTAAAGCACGAGTGGGTAAAATCACAGGTGCATTCCATGGTGCGATTCCAACCACCACACCGCAAGGAATACGAATCCCCATCGCCAGATTACCCGGAACATCCGAGGGAATCAGACTGCCATCAATCTGTGTGGTCATGGCAGCAGCTTCACGTAGCATATTGGCGGCAAGATGCACATTAAACCCATACCAAGTCGCAGTCGACCCTGTTTCTTGCATCCCAATCTGAATAAATTGATCAGTATGTTGATCCATTAAATCTGCTGCTTTTAATAAGCGTAAACGACGTTCAGTTGGAGACAGTTTTGACCAAATCTGAAAAGCTTGCTGCGCCGATTCAATGGCACGGTCAACATCTTCAAGCGTTGCGGCAGATGCAATACTAGCAACCTGACCGTTAATCGGGCTGATGCGTTCAAAGCTTGCACCATTAGATGCGTCAAGCGATTGACCGTGGATGAGTAACTGTACATTTTGCATGGGTTGTGTCCTTACATAGCCAATAAAAATCAAAAGTTAACCAGTACGCTTATAGCTCTGTAAACCCGGTTTAATCGATTTTTCGTCCAAGAATTGTTTCAGTCCTTCTTCACGACCACCTTCTGTATCGCGGTGGTTACATTGATCCAGTTTGGCATATAAATAGTCTTCGTTTTGATCCCAAGTCAGTTCACGGCAACGTTTAAAACCATTTTTGGCGGTACGCAATACCACAGGGTTTTTTTCAAGCAGGCAGTTTGTCAATTCAGTGACTTCCGCTTTAAGTTGAGCCAAAGGAACGCTTTTATTAATTAAGCCCATTTGTTCAGCTTCTTTACCGCTAAAGGTTTTACCCGTCATGATGTAATACAATGATGCACGGTGTCCGACAGTATCTGCCATTGCTTTACTCACAAGGTTACCCGGCGGAATACCCCAGTTAATTTCAGATAGACCAAAAGTTGCTTCATCTGCTGCAATTGCAAGATCACACGCCACTAATGGAGAGAAACCGCCACCAAAACACCAGCCATTCACCATCGCAATCGTGGGTTTTGAGTACATTCTGAGTAATTGCCATTGCCAGCGACATGAATCACGGCGAATACGTTCTTGAAAAATTTCAGGTTGTGTATCTACTTCACGGAAGTATTCTTTTAAATCCATTCCCGCAGTCCACGAATCACCAGCACCTGTTAAAACTAAAACTTTGGCATTTTGATCAAGTTCGAGTGTTTCAAGTACATCAATCATTTCACGGTTAAGGGTTGGACTCATGGCATTTTTCTTTTCGGGACGATTTAAAATGACCCATGCAATACCATTTTCAAGTTGTACATCAACGGTTTCCCAGCGTTTTTCATATGTCATGTGTATTCTCCTTGAATGACAATTGTGTTGTTCTGGATTTAATTTAATATCAGTTAAACTTACATTCAAGTCTTTTTTGTAAAATAGTTAAAATTTTTTATAATTTAATGAAAAATATAAATAAAAAAATTAAATTAAAAAATATTTATAAAATACTATTGATTTTTTTGTAAGCTTAACTGATATTTTAACGGTGTTATTTAAACACTACACAATAAAAAATGTCATGGAAATATGGTCTAAATAAGGAAAGGACTATGGATAAAGTATTGAATCCGTCAGGAAGGGCGAAACTGACTTTACTACTCTGTTTTGCCATCGCAATCTTTGAAGGTTTTGATCTTCAATCAATGGGTGTAGCAGCGCCACGTATGCGTGCGGAGTTTATGTTGGATAATGCTCAAATGGCTTGGGCATTTAGTGCTGCTATTATCGGAACCTTGCCTGGTGCAATTATTGGTGGACGACTGGCCGATATTATTGGACGTAAGAAAATTTTAATTCTGAGTATTCTCATTTTTGGTGTGATGTCTTTACTCACCGCCTATGCCGAAAATTATACTTTACTTTTGCTTATCCGTTTTTTTACAGGGTTAGGCATGGGCGGCGCTTTACCGATGATGATCACTTTGGCTTCTGAAGCTGTTGCTGAAAATCGAAAAGCGACCGCAGTCAGTATTATGTATAGCGGGCTCCCTTTTGGTGGATTGCTGACTTCGGTGGTTGCAATGTTGTTGGCAGGCGATAGCGAATGGCGACATATTTTCTATGTGGGCGGTATTGCGCCTATCTTGTTAATTCCGTTATTGATGAAGTATCTACCCGAGTCAAAAAGTTATTTGCAACAAAAAACACAAGCACCAACGCCTTTTTTTGAAGTGCTATTTGCCAAAGAAAGACGTATGTCGACCTTGCAAATTTGGGTCAGTTTCTTTTGTACACTCGTAGTTTTATATTTCTTGCTGAACTGGTTGCCACTACTCATGGGCGCACAAGGACTCTCCAAACTAGAAGCTAACTATGTACAAATGGGCTATAACATTGGGGGAATTTTCGGATCAATCCTGATGGGGATGTTATTGGATCAAATGCGCATGGCAACGGTCATCAAATTTATTTATGCAGGAATCTTGATTGCGCTTTGCTGTTTATCGATTTCTCCAACAGTCGCTTTACTGGCACTTTCTGCGGTGGGCTGTGGTTTGTTTATTGTAGGCGGTCAATCTGCACTTTATGGACTAGCTGCGATGTATTATCCAACCGAAATGCGAGGTACGGGTGTTGGCGCTGCGGTTGCCATTGGACGAATTGGTTCATTTGCAGGGCCATTGTTTGCAGGATTTTTATTATCATTAGGGCAAAGTGCCACAATCGTTATTGGTTCAAGTATCCCTGTAATTTTGATTGCTGCAATTTCTGCGTTGCTGCTTGTCAGAAAGCCTAAACAGGCAGTACAGTTAGCACATAGCCAAAGTACAACTTAAGTAAAATGAAAAGTATGGGGCGGGGCTTCATACTTTCTTTAAATTTTGATGATCAAACATGATGCCAAACTCAAGTTCAGTTGAAAAAAAACGAGAAGATGAACCAAGACTCAGCTATATGATTGCCCGTGTGGATCGAATCATTAGTAAACATCTCACAGAACATCTTAAAGATTTAAATATTAGTTTGCCGCAATTTACCGCTTTATCAGTTTTGGCGGCAAAGCCGAATCTTTCAAATGCCCAATTAGCAGAGCGTTCTTTTATTAAGCCGCAATCTGCCAATAAAATTTTACAAGATTTGCTGGTCAATGACTGGATCGAAAAAACACCAGATCCAACGCATGGTCGTCGTATTTTATTGACCGTCACTGGAAAAGGTCTGGAAAAATTTGCAGCGTGTAATCAAATTGTTGAAAAACTGGAACATCAGATGTTACAGGGTGTCGATATTA
The DNA here is from genome assembly GCF_009372255.1 of Acinetobacter guerrae. GTDB lineage: Bacteria > Pseudomonadota > Gammaproteobacteria > Pseudomonadales > Moraxellaceae > Acinetobacter > Acinetobacter guerrae. Next base: position 555,022 of record NZ_LXGN01000001.1, on the reverse strand, counting down.
ATCTGGCGTATTTAATTCGCAATAATCTGGAAATTATGGTGAAAAATCTAAGTACCACACTTGATGATCGCCAAACGTGAACACATCAGTTTAGCGTTCACTTTTTGCTAGTTCTACATTGATGTAGCTCATAATCATGGTTTTTAAACCCTGCACCAATTCATCAAAAGTGATATAAGGGTTTGGCAAAATTAAATGGCGGGCAATATTAAAGATTCCGCTATTGATGCTGACATAGGCAGTCACTGCCAGATTATTTACTTTCAGATATTTTGGATTATTCATCATGTATTTCATGACAATATTCATGAGTTCACGTTCAATCTGATTGATATATTTGTCATATTTAAGCTCACTTGCATAACGTAAACAGATCAAATAACGTTCATTGTTTTGAGTCAATAAGTCGCGAAAGGTATAGAAAATAAGTTCAATGACCGATTCTAGCTCCATATCCATAATGATCGGGGTGAGATTTTGGATCATATCCAGAATCTCTTTTACAAAAGAATGTGCCATTGCATCGTAAATTTCTTCTTTGTTTTTAAAATATTCATACAGTGAGCCAACACTCACGCCTGCGATATCTGCAATATGTCGAGTCGTTGTACCACTGGTGCCATGCAAGGCAACAGAGATAAAACCCGCTTCGATAATGGTATCCACCGTGACTTTAGCGCGAGTCTGGCGCGGTTTGCGTGTACTCAACATCACATCCTTGAAATCCGAATATTTATTCAAGTTATCATGTCGGGCCATATTTACCAAATTAAAAAACATAAATCCGAACAGCAAAAAATTCTGAATTTTATCCAATTTTATCAAGATAAATAAATGCATGATGTCATTTGCTTAAAAGCTCATTATTGCGATTATTTTTTGCTAATTTATAATTTTGCTCTTAATAAAAACAATATGTTATGGAAATTTAACTGGGGTATTCATTTTAATCGCTTTGATTTTTGCAGATAAGCTCGGCAATTTAGACCCGAATTGAATCCGAACATAAGATCAGATTAGGATGAAATGGTTAGTAAAGTGCGAACAATATTTCAGTTTGCATCATTGAGCTTCGTAAATATTGAATGTTGTAACAAATTGAATGCTTTAAGTAGGTGTCGCCATGATCACGACCGCAGTAAAAAAATCAGTCCAAGCTTTCAAATCATCGCCTAAATTTGAACAACCTGATTATGCTTTGAAACAGACCATTCCAATTCGTCATTTAGCCATTGGATTTGAAGGTCAGGAAATTGATATGTCATTTTATATGAATAATCAGTTTGCCACGATTTTTTTCGCCACGCTTTCTGTATTTTTGACTTATGGTGAAGACTTAGTTATTGAAACAGCTCGTTTTCACCGAGATATGGTAAAAGATCCTGTTCTCAAACAGCGTGTAACTTCTTTGATTGGACAAGAAGCGATTCATTCCAAATTACACAATGAGTTTAATGATGCGATTGCACACGAAGCCATTAATTATCCAGTCGCTTTATATCGTTTTCTGGGCGAAAAATTCTTTGACAATATTTTCTTAAAGTTTCCACAGCCGCTTAAGCTTTCCATGATGGCGGGAATTGAACATTTTACCGCAGTGCTTGCCGAATACATGATGAAGCATGAAAAGAATTTTTATTATTCTGATGACGCTAAAACACGTGCTATGTGGATGTGGCATATGCTAGAAGAATCAGAACATAAAGATATTGCCTACGATGTTTATCAGCTTCTCAATGGTAATTATTCACTTCGTGCTGCTGGATTCTTTATCGCATTGGGTACGATTTTAGGTTTAATTCCATTTTCGACTTTATTTGTACCTTTATTTCGTAAGCCAAAAGATGTGCTGACCCGAAAGTTCTGGAAAGATGCAGGTCGAGGTGTGAGCCTCATTTTTAGTCCTAAAGATGGTGTATTTGGTAGCACTATAGGGCAGATATTTGATTATTTACGTCCCGATTTTCATCCGAATGACCATGACACATCGGCTTATCTCGAATATTACAAAGACAAACTACTCTCCGAAGGCGGAGCGATTGCGCCTTATCTGATCAAAACATTTACACCACCAGTACGTCATTAAGTCCTGCGTTATTCAACAAAGAGATGTTCAGTCAAGATGCTGACAGGAAAAAGGATATGCCATGAAATTATTTGGCTCAAAAAATAAAAAGCCAAGCCAACAGTCTTATGCTGTTGTAACAGGCGCAGGCAGTGGTATTGGACGTAGTTTTGCACTAGAGCTTGCCCGTCGTGGCGGTACTGTGGTGTGTTCAGATATCAATCTGGAGGCAGCTCAAGCAACAGTGAGTCTGATTGAACAACTGGGCGCGACTGCATTTTCTGTGCAGTGTGATGTAGCGAAAGCTGAACAGGTATCGGAACTGGCTGAACAAGCCGAGAAGTTACTGAAAAATCCAGTCACTCTGGTCATTAATAACGCTGGTATCGGTTTGGGTGGTAAGTTTGATGAAATGACGATGGAGGATTGGCAATGGTGTATGGATGTCAATTTATGGGGCGTGATTCATGGCTGTCGTGCATTTGTGCCTAAGTTTAAGCAACTTGGACATGGTGCCATTATCAATGTAGCCTCAGCAGCTTCTTATACTGCGGCGCCAGAAATGACGGTGTATAACGTCAGTAAAGCAGGGGTTCGAGCATTATCAGAAACATTGTCTGCTGAGCTTAAAAAGTTTGATATTAAGGTGAATGTACTGTGCCCAACCTTAGTACCCACCAACATTATAAAAAATGGGAAAGTACCGCATAAAGGTATTTTAGATTATGCATTGACTCATTTAGCATTTACCACCAGCGATAAAGTCGCAAAATTGACACTGGATCGTCTGGACAAAAATCAGCTTTATACCATTCCACAGTTCGATGCCAAGCTTTTTTGGTTGATGAAACGTACAGCACCCAATCTTTATGCAAAATTTCTAGGGACTTCCTACAGATTAATGAAATAACCCACGATGAAATTTAGATGAGAATTCGGTCAAATGCCGTTTTAAAAGATCTATTTTTCAAGTACAAGGATATTGTAAATGACAGCTCAAGCAAAAAAATTAAACTCGGCTGAAAGCAAAGCATTACCCCAGCATATTTATGACACGTTTATTGTCGGTGCTGGTATTTCAGGAATTGCAGCAGCGATTCGACTCGACCAAGTCGGATATACCGATTACAAAATTATTGAAAAAGCAGGTCGTGTAGGCGGGACATGGCGTGAAAATACCTATCCGGGTTGCGGTTGCGATGTACCATCAGCTTTATATTCTTATTCATTTGCACCCAGTGCTAAGTGGAGTCATCTATTTGCGCGTCAACCCGAAATTCTCAGTTATTTAGAAGAAGTTAGCGATACATTCAATGTTCATGAAAAAATTGAATTTGAAACTGAACTTGAAAAAGCGGCTTGGGACAATCAACGCAATGTCTGGGTACTCGATACCAATAAAGGACAGTATCTTTCTCGTACTGTCGTGTTTGCGACAGGACCAATTACCGAAGCGCAAATTCCAAAATTAGAGGGCATCGAAACCTTTACAGGCGAGATGTTTCATTCAGCAAAATGGAAGCATGACTATGACTTAACCGATAAACGTATTGCCGTGATTGGTACAGGCGCTTCAGCGATTCAATTTGTGCCACAAATTCAACTTTTAGCAAAAGAACTCTTTGTTTTTCAGCGTACTGCACCTTGGGTCGTGCCAAAACCAGATATGCAACTGGGTGAGTTTGGTAAATCTGTCATTGAAAAATTTCCATTGATTCAATCAACATGGCGTAAAACCGTAGCACAATCTTTGAATGCGATTAACTTTGGTTTACGTCATCCTTCTGTATTAAAGCCTGTCGGTGAAGTATTTAAACAAGTGCTTAAAGTTCAGGTTAAAGATCCTGAGTTATTAAAAAATATCACGCCAGATTTTACCATTGGCTGTAAGCGTCTATTATTTGCAAATAATTACTATCCAGCATTACAAGCTGAAAATACGCATTTAATTCCACATGGTTTGGTTAAAGTAGAAGGCAATACGGTCATTGCTGCCAATGGTGAACGTCATGAAGTTGATGTCATCATCTGGGGAACAGGCTTTGAAGTCTCTCATCCTCCTATTGGTCGCCGTGTTTATAATGACAAAGGGGAATGTTTAAATGATCTTTGGAAAAGTAGTTCTCCTGAAGCGTATTTAGGAACCAATATTGAAAATGTACCGAATGCGTTTTTGGTACTCGGGCCAAACGTATTGGTTTACGATTCATTTATTGGCTTAGCCGAAGCGCAATTAGATTATATTGTCGATGGTTTGCAAAAAATCAAAAAACATAATATTGCCAAATTAAGTGTTAAACCCCAAGTCATACATGCGCATAATGAATTGGTGCAAAAGCACTTAAAAACCACCGTATTTAATGCAGGCGGCTGTAAAAGTTATTATTTGGATGCCAATGGGCGTAACTTTGCCGCATGGCCGTGGTCGTTAAAAAAATTAAAACAGCGTTTAAAAACTTTGAACCTACGCGATTATGAAGTGACTTACCAAACCAATCTAAGCAAAAGTAAAGTAGACGCTTAATTTTCTGGTTTATTTTCAAATGAAGCAGTCTATTGTTTTCAATCGACTGCTTTTATTTTGATTTCGCTTTCAAAGGAAGATGACATGAAACAAGGAAGGTCAAGTCGTACCGCAGAAGCCGCTGCGGCATTACGCGCCAATCATTATTTATTCGCGCATGAACCGATTTTTGCCGATGCCTATGCATTTGAAATGACCAATAAAGCGTGGAAAAGGTTATTAAGCTTGCCTTTGGTGAATAGAATCTTTAACTCACCAGCATTGAATCGAACGTTAGGGTTGTTAACAGCTCAGGTCGTGGGGCGTTCGCGTTATGCTGAAGATCAATTGCAACAGGCGATTGAAAAGGGAATTGATCAATATGTGCTTGTTGGGGCAGGCTTAGATTCATTTGCCTTACGTTTGGCACAGCATTATCCAGATTTAAAAATTTTTGAGGTTGATCATCCCGATACACAGCGTTTAAAAATACACAAACTTAAGCAACTTGGTGATATTCCTGCCAACGTCGAATTTGTTGCAATTGATTTTGAAAAAGAGATTTTGGCACAGGCTTTAGTAAAAAGTCACTATGATAAAGATCGCCCCGCTTTTTACTCTTGGCTGGGTACAACGCACTATTTACACCCTAAAACCACCTTACAGACCTTAAGTAGTATTGCCAGTTTCGCAGCGAAGCAAAGTGAAATCGTTCTGGATTATTCGATTAATTTTGATTCACTTCGGGGGATTGAAAAAATAGGAACTCAAGCTGTTGCTCAATTCACAAAAATCTTACGCGAACCATTGATGGGGCAATTTAATTCATTAGAATTGCATGATCTCGTGAATCAAATGGGTTTTCAAATACTTGAAGATTTATCTGGCGATGCTCTATCAGAACGTTATTTTCATGCCCGACCAGATCACATCAGACATACCACTGCGACCCATATGTTGCATTTGATATTAGAACCAAACAAGAAATAAGCAAATATAGATTTCATAATTCATTGAGCATAAAAAATTTAAAATTGAATGCTGGTAAAAAATTCGATTTATAAATGACGAGCGTAGTCACGTGCCGAGTGACGCGTTATGATAAATGCCAGTGAGTGATTGGAACAGTATATGAAGATGATTGCAGATGAAAATCTGGCATTTACCGACTATTTTTTTTCTGAATTTGGCAAAGTTGAACATCGCGGTGGTCGACATTTACAGAATGAAGATGTCAAAGATGCCGATGCTTTAATTATTCGATCTGTGACCAAAGTAGATCATGCTTTAATCGATCATAGCGCATTAAAATTTGTAGGCAGTGCGACCATTGGTACTGACCATATGGATATTACTGCACTGCAACAACAAGGCATTGCGTGGAGTAATGCACCGGGATGTAATGCTCAGGCAGTCGCAGAATATGTCATTACAGCGTTATTATATTTAAGACCAGAGCTTTTACAACAAGAACAGCAGTTTACCTTAGGTATTATCGGTTTGGGCAATGTCGGTCGTCGTTTGGCTTACATGGCAAAATTGTTGGATTGGCATGTTATTGGCTATGACCCTTATGTGCAGCTTGATCAGATTGAAAATGTTTCATTAGATAAATTACTACAACGTAGCAACGCCGTTTCAATTCATGTTCCACTCACCAAAACAGGCGATTATCCGACTTATCATTTAATCAATGCACAAACGCTCGCTCGTCTCTCAAACCAAACTATTTTAATCAATAGTGCGCGAGGACCTGTGATAGAAGAAGCTGCTTTAATTGAAAATATTCAAAAAACGCAGCGTCAAGTGGTGTTGGATGTGTTTGAACATGAACCTGTGATTTCTGAGCGACTGTTAGATTTAGTCAGCTTGGTCACACCCCATATTGCAGGTTACAGTTTGGAAGGTAAAGCGCGTGGTACACAAATGGTGTATCAGGCTTTTTGTCAGCATTTTGGTTTTAAAGCCGAAAAAACATTTGAATCTGAGCTTCCTCTCTGTGAAACATACTTTAAAGATTCATCATTAAAACAAGTTTTACAACGATATTTAACAGAGATTTATGATATTCAGCGCGACGATCGAAATTTACGTGCTTGTGTCAAAGAAGGGCAAGTTGATCAGCAAGCTTTTGATCGATTACGAAAAGAATATCCATTGCGCCGTGAATGGGCTGCGTATGGAGGGCCTGTGGCATGAGTCAACAGTCAGATTTAAATTTAAAAACGTATCAACCGACCTGTTCGATTGAAGCACTTAAAGCACGTGCCAAACTATATCAAAAGATTCGTACTTTTTTTGCAGAGCGTGATGTATTGGAGGTCGAAACGCCCATTATTTCTCAAGCAGGGGTAACCGATGTGCATTTGGCTTCAGTACGTGCATTACGCCATATTGAAGGCAGAGAGCGTATTCAATATTTACAAACCTCGCCTGAATTTGCCATGAAACGTTTGCTCGCCAGTGGCAGTGGCCCGATTTATCAGATTTGTAAAGTATTTCGTGATGATGAACATGGACGTAAACATAATAGCGAGTTTACCATGTTGGAATGGTATCGCCCTGAATTTGATCTTAAAGACTTAATGCATGAAACGGCTGATTTATTACACAGTTGTTTGTATCATCGTTTTGATGAGATTCGCCCGATGATACTTAGTTATAAACATGCTTTTCAGGATCGTCTGGATATTAATCCATTGCAAGCCAATCTAAATCAATTAAAAGATACCGCGCGACGCGTCGGGCTGACGCTAGATTTGGGAGATGATCGACTGGCCTATATGGATTTATTATTTTCGCATTTTGTTGAACCTAGTCTGGGGTTTGATACGCCCGTATTTTTAACTGATTTTCCTCCAGAAATGGCATCACTGGCTAAAGTGCGTATCGATGAAGATGGTGAACAGGTTGCAGCACGTTTTGAGGTTTATATTGAAGGTTTAGAACTGGCCAATGCTTATGATGAATTATTGGATGCGCAAACATTAAGACAGCGTTTTGAAGCAGATAATATCGAGCGTAAACAACAAGGCTTAACTGAAATGCCACTCGATGAACATCTTTTGGCGGCTTTACCACATATGCCTGCTTGTTCGGGTATTGCTTTAGGGATTGATCGTTTACTGATGATCGCAACTGAAAACATGCGTATTGATCAGGTGATTAGTTTCCCTGCGGCAATTGCTTAACCCCAAAAGTGATTTTCATCTTAGTTTAAAAAATTAAGATGAAAATTACAGATAAAAAATAAGCCGCTGATGCGACTTATTTTATTTTAGCGAAAAGTTAGTCTTGCTGAATCCCAGCCACTTTCCAATCTTCACTTGAACCTGCTGGCTTAACAAAGTGCCAAATTTCTGAAAATGGTTGCGGCAGACTATTTAGGTCTTCACTCACTGTACCCGTGAAACGAACACTTACGACATATTGACCATTGTCATTAGCACTATCGACAACCATAGCATTCAAGTTACTAAACTCAGCTACATCCTGATCTTGGTTTGACATAATGTCATTATGCATAGAAGCATATAGTTCAGGTGTTAAATAACGACGAATTTCTTCAATATTATTAGCAGAATTCACCGATTGAATATGGTTAAACCGTTGACGTGCAATGCGTAAGAAGGTTGCAGGTTCCGTTCCATCAGGAAGCTGACTACCACTATTGGTATATGCACTACCAAACGGGGCAGACGTTGGTGCTGTATTTGTATTGCCACCAACATTCTGACCAAAAATATTGGTGCTATCACTTGCTACAGAACGATTTGTCGTTGTGTTTTGCCCAAATGGTGCCGAACCACCAGTATTGTTTGGTGCAAACGGATTGTTTGCTGCAACTTTTTGTTTATTGCTAAATCTACGGAAAATAAAGAAAGCAATTGCAGCAATTAATACAATCCAGAGCCAGCCTGGGATGCCACTTTTCTTTTCTTGCTCAGCTTTTGCCTGAGCTGCTGCATCTTGTTGAGTTGCTTGTTGTTCAGGCGAGGTAGAGTGACGGTCATCCGCCAGCGCATTTGCAGCAACAGCACCTACAGCAGCACCCGCCACACCCGCAGCAACCATTGAACCAACACCTGGACCAGAACGTTGAGGCGTTCCAGCTGGAGCAGTTTGAGGTGCTGGAGTCACTTGGCGAGGTTGTTGGTAAGACTGGCTTGGAGCGGCTGAACGTGACATACCATGACTTTTACCGCCACCTGCACGTTTTGCTTCAGCAAGAGGTGCAACGACCAGAGCGGCCATTAAAACACCTGCCAATAAACTACGCTGTCGTACTTCCATCGAAAATTCCTATATAAATTCAATTTACAAGTGTATTTATGCAGGCTTTCTTGACGAATTTCAATAACAAAAATATGTTTTTTTATGTCAAATCATATCGGACGATTTAATTTAACTCGTCACTTAATTGCATGGCTTCTGTTAAAGCTTCGTGCAACCTTGCAACCGCAATAATTTGTACCCCATCAATGGTTTTTTGCGGAGCATTGCCACGTGGCAAAATGACATATTTAAATCCATGTTTGGCAGCTTCTTTTAAACGTTCCTGACCGTTTGGAACTGGACGTATTTCACCCGATAATCCAACCTCTCCAAATACAGCCAATTGCTGCGGTAAGGCTTTGCCACGTAAGCTAGAAGCACAGGCCAAAAGTACTGCCAAATCTGAACCTGTTTCGGTAATTTTTAAGCCGCCCACCACATTGACATAAACATCTTGTCCAGAAGTTTGAACACCACCATGACGATGCATCACTGCAAGTAACATGTTTAATCGGTTTTGTTCTAGACCCAGTGCGACGCGGCGAGGTTGACCATGTGCATCGTCTACCAATGCTTGTACTTCGACCAAGAGTGGGCGAGTACCTTCGCGACTGATCATGACAATTGAACCCGGAATGGCTTCATCATAACGACTTAAGAAAATAGCCGAAGGATTGGCGACTTCACGTAAACCTTTATCGGTCATGCCAAAAACACCTAGTTCATTTACCGCCCCAAAACGGTTTTTTACCGCGCGAATCATACGGTAGCGTGAATCTGACTGACCTTCAAAATACAAAACACAATCCACCATATGTTCAAGCACACGTGGACCAGCCAAAGCACCTTCTTTAGTGACATGACCTACGATAAAAAGTGCAGTTCCACTATGTTTGGCAAAACGTGTGAGCAAAGCTGCGGACTCGCGAATTTGTGAAACTCCACCAGGGGCAGATTGTAAAGTTTCTGTATATAAAGTTTGAATTGAATCTAAAATGGCAACAGTCGGACGTTCTTGTGCCAAGACCTCACAAATCCGCTCTACACAGGTTTCAGCCATGACTTTAAGATGATTGGTCGGTAAGTCTAATCGCTGAGCGCGTAGCGCCACTTGAGATAATGACTCTTCACCTGTTACATAGAGTGCAGAGCTATTGCTACTTGCCATATAAGTTGCGGTTTGCAGCAAAATGGTGGATTTCCCAATACCAGGATCACCTCCGATCAGCACCACTGAACCTGTAACAAGCCCACCCCCAAGTACTCGGTCAAATTCACTGATACCAGTGGCAACACGGGTTTCATTTGAAACAGAAATCTGATTTAAGGTTGTAACTGCGGAAGTTTGACCTGCATAACCACCTAATTTAGGTTTGCCACGATGTGATAAAGCAGGTTCGAGACGCACTTCGACCAGACTATTCCATTCACCGCATTCTGAGCACTGACCTGCCCACTTAGGGTGATCAGTACCACATTGTTCGCAGCGATAAACGGTTTTAACTTTGCTCATATTCAGTGCATCTTGGCGTAAATTGATCAGTGGAATGTAACAATTGAGGACTTTAAATACAAATTTTGCAGGAAAATATCGCCAAAAAATTGTTTGGCACGTAAACTGCAAATGTAGGGATAGTTCAATTACAACTTAAAAATGGAGTAAGCATGTCTAAAAAAACATCTTGTAGGCGTTATTTATCAAAAAAATGAAGCAATAAGTTAAAAAAACTTTTTTGTTTTAATGGTTTTAGGCTAATTTTAAAGTACAAAATTTGAGAGTTAAAAAAAACAATGTCAAATGAAAATTTTGGTTCACATTCTGGAGAAGGTGAACTCTCACGCAGCCTCTCAAATCGTCACTTACAATTAATTGCAATTGGCGGTGCGATTGGTACAGGGTTATTCATGGGGTCAGGTAAAACGATTAGTTTAGCTGGTCCTTCTATTCTATTTATTTATGGCTTAATCGGCATCATGGTGTTTTTCGTCATGCGCGCATTAGGCGAATTGCTATTGTCAAATCTAAAATATAAATCATTTATTGATTTATCGACTGATTTAATCGGCCCATGGGCAGGTTATTTTGTAGGTTGGACGTATTGGCTGTGTTGGGTCACCATCGGTATCGCAGATTTATCAGCCATTATTTATTATCTGGAATTCTTCAACGGTGGTGAATCTTTCACTGCGTTAGGGGGGTTGCTGATTAGTACAGTCGCCATTTTATTCGTACTGGGATTAAACCTTGTTACGGTAAAATTGTTTGGTGAAATGGAGTTCTGGTTTGCAATGGTAAAAATCACAGCAATTATTGTATTAATTGCTGTGGGCTTGTGGATGATTTTCACAGGTTTTACCAATGCTTCGGGTACAACTGCAAGTGTGAGTAATCTATGGACTCATGGTGGTTTCTTTCCAAAAGGGCTTGATGGATTTTTAGCAGGTTTCCAAATTGCCATTTTTGCCTTCGTAGGGGTAGAGTTGGTCGGGACGACCGCTGCTGAAACTCAGGATCCAAAACGTAATTTACCAAAAGCGATTAATTCGATTCCAATTCGTATTATTATTTTCTACGTATTGGCATTGTTTGTGGTGATGTGTGTGACACCGTGGGATCAAATTAATCCTAAAGTCAGCCCATTCGTAAATATCTTTTCGCAAGCGGGTATTGCTTCTGCTGCGATTATTATGAATCTAGTGGTACTGTCTTCTGTAATGTCATCAATGAATAGTGGCGTATTTTCGACTAGTCGTATGCTATTTGGTTTATCGACAGATCAAAAAGCACCAAAAATATTTGCAATGTTGTCTAAGTCAGCAGTTCCCGCAAAAGCGTTGATTTTCTCTTCTATCTGTATCTTTATTGGTGCATTTGTTCAGTACATTTATAAGGTACAAACAGGTACAAATGATGAAGTAACGGCTTTTACTTTGGCAACCACATTATCTACGATTTTGTTTATCTGTGTATGGATCATTATTATGTGGAGTTATATTAACTACCGTAAAAATAGACCAGAACTACATGAGCAATCTATCTTTAAATTACCTGGTGGTGTGTTTACCTGTTGGGTGGTGATCTTATTCTTCCTTGCAACAATCTATTTCCTTGCTTTGGATGAAACCACACTTGAATCATTAAAAGTCAGTCCAATCTGGTTTATTATTCTCGCAATAGGTTATTTCTTTGCTAAAAGGAAATAGGTCTGAGTAAACCCTCAATAACGTCAGTTTATACTGGCGTTTTTTTATGTTTAGACTTTAGCTGCTGAGATGATCACGCTATACTGCTCCGAATTGTAAAAGTTCGGTGTTCAGATGCTTAAAGTCATTTGCTCTATCAGTATATTACTGAGCGGTGTTGCGCTCACGGCATGCGGTCAGTCAGGTGCATTACAGTTACCTTCTGATCCAAATTATGACAAACGTGCCAAATATTTACTGTATTCATCTAAAGATGCTGAGCAACAAGCTCAGAAAAATGCGACTGAGGAAAAAGAAAAATCCTCAGCTTCAGAACCTACACCATCCCCTTAACGTCTCAAAGATAAGGATACATTCATGAGTTTCTCCCGCATTCAAGGGATATTGCATGCTGAGCAATGTTCACTGCTTCAGCTTGCCGAAAAGTTTGGTACACCGTTATATGTTTATTCAAAAGCAGATTTTGAAAAACATTATCTGGATATGGATCGTGCTTTTGATTTTATCGACCATCAAATTTGCTTTGCGGTGAAGTCAAACTCAAACCTTGCGGTGTTGAATGTATTAGCCAAGCTTGGGGCTGGTTTTGATATTGTGACTGGGGGTGAGCTTGCGCGCGTGTTGGCAGCGGGTGGCGATCCAGCCAAAATCGTATTTTCTGGTTTAGGCAAGTCAGAAGCAGATATTGAAAAAGCGCTGCAAGTCGGAATTGCCTGTTTCAATGTTGAGTCGTATGCCGAATTGGATCGTATTCAAAAAGTTGCAGCAAAACTTGGGAAAAAAGCCCCAATTTCATTACGTGTCAATCCAGATGTCGATGCCAAAACTCATCCTTATATTTCAACGGGATTGAAAGAAAATAAATTTGGTATCCCTAGTGACACGGTTTATGAAACCTATCAATACGCGGCATCTTTATCTAATTTGGATGTTGTAGGAATTGATTGTCATATCGGTTCACAACTGACTGAAACCAAGCCTTTTGTCGATGCTTTGGATCGTGTTATGGTGATGATTGCTGAGTTGAAAAAGCTTGGTATCGACCTCAAACATATTGATATTGGTGGTGGTTTAGGTGTTTGTTATAAAGATGAAACACCGCCAAGCGTTGAAGAATATGCCAATGCGTTAAAACCTGCGCTGCAAAAATTAGGCTTGAAAGTGTACATGGAGCCAGGACGTAGTATTAGTGCCAATGCAGGTGTATTACTCACCAAAGTCGATCTGCTTAAACCGACCAATCATCGTAATTTTGCGATTATTGATGCCGCGATGAATGATTTGATTCGTCCATCCTTATATGAAGCGTGGATGGATATTCAGTCGGTGGATACCAATACAGATGTTGAAGAAAAAGCCTGGGATGTTGTTGGTGCGATTTGTGAAACTGGAGACTTTCTAGGCAAAGATCGTACATTGGCATTAAAAGAAAATGATGTTTTGGCTGTACTGGGTGCAGGCGCTTATGGTTTTGTCATGAGTTCAAACTATAATAGTCGTGGTCGTGCTGCTGAAGTGATGGTGAATGCAGATCAAGCTCATTTAATTCGTGAGCGTGAGACCATTGAATCATTATGGGATAAAGAACGTTTATTACCTGAGGAGTAAAAAACATGTTGCTTGAATTTACAAAAATGCATGGCTTGGGTAATGACTTTGTTGTGGTTGATTTAATCAGTCAACGTGCGTATCTGGATACTACTACCATTCAGCGTATGGCTGATCGTCACTTTGGGATTGGTTTTGATCAGCTTCTGATAGTTGAACCGCCCGATTTTCCAAGTGCAGATTTTAAATATCGTATTTTTAATGCCGATGGTTCTGAGGTTGAGCAATGTGGTAATGGCGTTCGTTGTTTTGCGCGTTTTGTGCATGATCGCCAACTGACCAATAAAACCAAAATCAAAGTGCAAACCAAAGCGGGTATTGTTGAACCTGAACTTGGACCAAATGGTTTGGTACGGGTCAATATGGGCTTTCCTAAATTTTTGCCTAATGAAATTCCATTTGTCACTGAAGAGTTTGAAGCACTTTATCACCTTGAGCTAGCCAATGACCAAAGCCTGAAAATTGATGTGGTCAATATGGGCAATCCCCATGCTGTAACCATTGTGCCAGATGTATTAACTGCGGATGTCGCAACCATTGGACCACAAGTTGAATCGCATGTACGTTTCCCGCAAAGGGTAAATGCTGGTTTTATGCAAATTTTGGATGAAAAACATGTACGTCTACGTGTTTTTGAGCGTGGCGTGGGGGAAACTCTGGCTTGTGGTACAGGAGCATGTGCAGCAGCGGTCAGTGGCATGCGTCGTGGTTTACTCGCCAATGAGGTTGAAGTTGAATTGGCTGGTGGTAAGTTGCAAATTGCTTGGCGCGAAGGGGAAGTGGTCTGGATGACTGGGCCAACTTCTACAGTTTATGAAGGGCGTTTGGATTTACGTTATTTTCAAGGTTAACAAATAAGACTGGTTCAACCGAACCAGTCTTATCATCTCCATTAAAATATAAACTATCTATTTTTGCTGTAAAAACAATGACGATAAAAAAGTACCGAGGTTTCTTATAACAATCAGATGTTCTATAAAAATGAAATATTGAGTAAAGATACATGGACAAACAAGAAAAGTATTTAGAAGAACTTCTTCAAAAAGCAGCAAATGAACCTGCTTATCGCCCAGAATTTCTAGAGAAATTATTAAATGGTCATGTGTATTGTTTAGGTACAACTGATACTCAACAACACAATCGTCATGGTTTAGTCGAGCTGCAACAAGGTAATCATATCTATTTAAGGAAATGGCAAAATCAAGAGGGCAGATCAATTGTTCCTTTTTTCTTATCTGTAGATAGTTTAAGTAAAGCAATCGAGCAGCAAGAAAGCTACTTGCATATGGATACCCGCGAGTTGTTTAATATAACCTTGGGAGATCATTTGATGCTGAATCCAAATCTTCCTTATGGCAAAGAATTTATTCCAGAAGAAATAAAAAGTCTTTTAGAGCAAAATAGTGTTGCTCCACTGGAGCAATTTGTTGCGCAACAAGATACGCAAGTGTTATTGGCACAACCTTCACAATATCCTCATCAGATGGTTGAGCAACTGAATAAATATTTTCGACAGCATGCAGAGATTGAAAAAGCGTATTTGGCTTTAATGCACAATCCCGCACGAGATGAAAAACCAGTTCTAGTGGTGGGCGTATTGCTCAATATAGCAGAGAGAAACCAAATTCTAATCAATCAAATTGGTCAGGTGGCCTACGATAGTCTTGGTGAGGTGGTCGATATTTTTATGATTGATCCCCATGAATCTTCAGGTTTATCAGGCTACTTGCTTGAAACAGTGCCTTTTTATCAGCGTCAAAATATAAAAAAGGGGTTCTTTGCGCAGCTATTTTCTAAAAGGTAATGCAAGATAAGAAATTGGAAACAGATGCTTAGAAATTAAAAGATGAATACGACAAAACAGTTAATCTTTCTTCCTGGTGCATCAGGTCGTACAGATTTTTGGTTACCCTTAATTAAAAATTTACCTAAAAATATCAGCACACAAATCATTGCTTATCCTGCTTTTGGCAATGAACCTGCTCATCCAGATATCCATAACTTTGAGCAATTACAGCACTATGTACTGGATAAAATTGACCATCCATGTATCTTGGTTGCTCAATCTATGGGTGGAATTTTTGCAGTCGCGGCGGCTTTAAAAAAGCCTGAATTGATACAGGGGTTAGTTTTAATTGCCACATCAGGTGGTATCGATCTAAGCCAGTTTAATGTCGCAGATTGGCGACAAAGTTATGCGAAAGAATTTTTAAACTATCCTGACTGGTTTATCACCACCAAAATAAATTATGAATCTCAACTTGCTCAGATTCAGCAGAAAATTTTACTAATCTGGGGCGATCATGACTTGGTCAGCCCTGTAGAAGTCGGGCAATATCTGGAGCAATCTTTCCAAAATGCAAAATTTAAGATCATTCACGGTGGGGAACATGACTTAGCCCATCGTTATGCAGAACAGGTGGCGCAGGAAATTGTGTTATATTTAAGTCAGCTTGATATGAACCTTTTAAATTAAAATACGGGGCAATGAGGTGAAAATAAATAACCATCAACTCCTCGAAATGTGGCTAAAAGAGCGCACGATTCAAAATCAGTCTGAACATACGATTTATGCATATCACCGAGATTTGACCGATTTTTTTGTGTTTTGTGAAACTAAAAAACTAAATTTAAGTGAGATTGAAGCGTCTGATTTACGTGAATATCTGGCCTACAAAGTTGAACAGTCAAATTTGAGTAGTAGCAGTATTCAGCGTCATTTATCTGCAATTCGTCAGTTTATGAAGTGGGCGCAGCAAAGCCATTATCTTAATATGAACCCAACGGAGGATTTTAAACTCAAGCGTAAAGCGCGCCCATTACCAGGGATGATTGATATCGAAACAGTCAATCAGATACTGGATCAACCTGCTCCTGAAAAAATTAAAGATCAGCAACTTTGGATACGTGATAAAGCTATGCTGGAATTGCTTTATTCGAGTGGTCTACGTTTGGCAGAATTGCAAAGTTTAAAAATGAATGATCTTGATTTTACCCGACAGTTAGTACGTGTCACAGGTAAAGGTAATAAAACACGGGTGATTCCATTTGGAAGCAAGGCTAAACATAGTTTAGGTCAATGGTTGCAAATGTATAAAATTTGGAAAGGTAGTTTTTTAGCCAATAGCCCTGTTTTTGTATCGCAAAAAGGCGGCGTACTTACACCAAGGCAAATTGAATCTAGAGTTAAAATTCAGGCACAACGCGCAGGGGTTAATGTAGATTTGCATCCGCATTTATTACGGCATTGTTTTGCCAGTCATATGCTAAGTGCCAGTGGTGATTTACGTTCAGTACAGGAAATGTTAGGGCATACCAATTTGAGTACGACTCAAATTTATACGCATATTGATTTTGATCATTTAGCACAAACTTATGATAAAGCTCATCCAAGAGCCTAATGTTTTTTGAATAAAAGTGATGAACTGATTTTTATTGTTACATTTCTATCGCTTTAAGTTCCTAAAAAATACTGGACTGACATTTTTGATCTGATGAGTCAGTATTACTCAAATATCCTGTTTTGTATAAAAGCTAAACAAATAAATTGGGCTATCAGTCATACTGATGAAATAAATCAAAATAAAACATATTATAAATCAAATATTAATAAAATATAAAAACTGCTGTAATTTCATAAGGAAACATTCAATAAAAAAAACAATGAACTGACCATTTCAGGCTTTTTACGACTTTTTCGCAATGTTGGTGTAATTGTGACTTGACCGAAATGCCAAACACATTGCAAGATAAAGCACCTAAAAAATTCAATATGAAGCGTTAATATAACTCTTCTCAACATTTACTTGCTAAACAGCCGAGGATTACATGAAGGCTCTTGTTGCTGTAAAACGTGTGGTTGATGCCAACGTTAAAGTTCGCGTTAAGCCGGACAATAGTGGGGTTGACCTTACTAACGTTAAAATGTCAATTAACCCATTCTGTGAAATCGCAGTGGAAGAAGCGGTTCGCTTAAAAGAAAAAGGAACAGTATCTGAAATCGTGGTGGTTTCTGTCGGACCTAAAGAAGCGCAAGAACAAATCCGTTCTGCAATGGCGCTTGGTGCGGATCGTGGTATCTTGGTTGAAACAGCTGATGAGATTGGTGCTTTGGAAGTTGCCAAAATTCTTAAAGGCGTTGTAGAACAAGAAAAACCAGAATTAATTCTTCTTGGTAAACAAGCAATTGATGACGACTCAAACCAAGTTGGTCAAATGCTTGCTGCATTACTTGGTGCAGGTCAAGGTACTTTTGCTTCAGAAGTAAAAGTTGATGGCGGAAAAGTTCAAGTGACTCGTGAAATTGACGGTGGTTTACAAACTGTTGAACTTACGCTTCCTGCGATTATTACCACTGACTTACGTTTGAATGAGCCACGCTACGCTGCTCTTCCAAATATTATGAAAGCGCGTAAAAAACCGCTCGATACCAAATCACCTGCTGATTATGGTGTTGCTACAGGGACTAAACTTAAAACAGTTAAAGTTGAGCCACCTGCTGAGCGTAAAGCTGGCGTACAAGTGAAGTCTGTAGACGAACTTGTTGAAAAATTAAAAAATGAAGCGAAAGTGATCTAATACAGAAGGATAAAATCATGAGTATTTTAGTAATCGCTGAACACAACAACCAAGCACTTAACGGTGCAACGTTAAACGTTGTTGCAGCAGCTCAAAAAATCGGTGGTGATATTGCTGTATTGGTAGCTGGTTCTGGTGCTCAAGGTGTAGCAGATGCTGCGGCTAAAGTTGCTGGTGTAAGCAAAGTATTACTTGCAGACAATGCACTTTATGCTAACCAATTAGCTGAAAATGTTGCAAAACTGATTGCTGATGTTGTGAAAGAAGGTGGCTATAAATACGTTTTAGCAGCTTCAACCACAACAGGTAAAAACATTTTGCCACGCGCTGCGGCATTGCTTGATGTGAGCATGATTACAGATATTATTTCTGTTGAATCTGCAAACACATTTAAGCGTCCAATTTACGCAGGTAACGCAATTGCAACTGTTCAATCTGATGAAGCAGTGATTGTAGGTACTGTACGTGGTACAGCATTTGATCCTGTTGCTGCTGAAGGTGGTTCTGCTGCGGTTGAAACTGTTGGTGAAGCGGCTGATGCTGGTGTTTCTTCTTTCGTTAATGAAGAAATTGTAAAACTTGATCGTCCAGAATTAACTGCTGCACGTATCGTTGTTTCTGGCGGTCGTGGTGTCGGTTCTGGCGAGAACTATCATAAAGTTCTTGATCCATTAGCGGACAAACTAGGTGCTGCACAAGGTGCATCACGTGCTGCCGTTGATGCTGGTTTCGTTCCAAACGACTTCCAAGTTGGTCAAACAGGTAAAATCGTTGCGCCTGATCTATATGTTGCTGTGGGTATCTCTGGTGCGATTCAGCACTTGGCAGGTATGAAAGACTCTAAAGTCATTGTTGCAATCAACAAAGACGAAGAAGCACCAATCAACAGCGTTGCTGACTACTGGTTAGTTGGCGATTTGAACACTGTTGTACCTGAATTGGTATCTAAGCTTTAATTCGTTATTGAATTAAGTTTATGAAACGCTCTTGTGCAAGCAGTTAAAGCGATGCTTTACTGTTTTGCTCAGGGCGTTTTTTATTAGAAATGATAAAAATAATATGGTTTTGGCTATTTTGCTGTTAAATATTTCACAAATTTTATAAAACAATGTGCGCTAAGTATTTGATTTATTCCATTGCTAATTAAACTTTGGAACTGTCTGTTTTTTCAGCATAAATTTACTCAAATATTAAAGGGTAAGCTGTATTAATCCATCACATTCTCCGCATGATTTATGCTATACTTTCTTGCTATGTTTTTTACTTTTAGTTCAGCTTTTTGAACTAAGTTTTGCGAGATTAATACATAAATTGTGGCTAGCTTTTGCTTTGCTGCATAGAAAGGAGTATGCATGAGCGTATCGGAAATCCGACCGATTGCCATTGAAGATGAGTTAAAAAACTCATATCTCGATTATGCAATGAGTGTAATTGTTTCACGTGCATTACCTGATGTGAGAGACGGCCTGAAACCAGTTCATCGTCGTGTGCTCTATGCGATGCACGAGCTAGGTAACGATTATAATAAAGCTTATAAAAAGTCTGCTCGTGTGGTGGGTGATGTGATCGGTAAATATCACCCGCATGGTGATACTGCTGTTTACGATACCATTGTTCGTATGGCACAGGATTTTAGTCTCCGTTATCTTTTGGTTGATGGTCAGGGTAACTTTGGTTCTGTCGATGGTGATAGCGCTGCGGCGATGCGTTATACCGAAGTCCGTATGACAAGACTTACTCACGAGTTATTGGCAGATCTTGAAAAAGATACAGTAGATTGGGTCGATAACTATGACGGTTCAGAACGTATTCCTGAAGTTTTGCCAACGCGTGTTCCTAATTTATTAATCAATGGTGCTGCGGGTATTGCTGTCGGTATGGCAACCAATATGGCGCCGCATAACTTGAATGAAGTGATTCATGCATGTCTTGCCTATGCAGATAATCCGAACATTTCAATTGAAGGATTGATGGAACATATAACCGGCCCTGATTTCCCAACTGGCGGTATTATTTATGGTAAGTCAGGTATTGTAGATGCTTACCGTACAGGTAAAGGTCGTTTACATATTCGCGGTAAATACCATTTTGAAGAAGATCAGAAAACAGGTCGTACTACGATTGTTTTCACAGAAATTCCATATCAGGTCAATAAAGCACGTGTGATTGAACGTATTGCTGAATTGGTGAAAGAGAAAAAACTGGAAGGAATTTCTGAGCTTCGCGATGAGTCTGATAAAGATGGTATGCGGATCGCGATTGATTTGAAGCGTGGTGAAAACGCAGAAGTTATTGTTAATAACCTGTTTTTAAATACTCAATTAGAAAATTCTTTTAGTATCAATATGGTATGTCTGGATAACGGACAACCAAAATTAATGAATCTAAAAGATATCATTGCGGCATTTATTCGTCATCGTCAGGAAGTTGTGACGCGCCGTACCATGTTTGAATTGCGTAAGGCACGTGAACGTGGTCATATTTTGGAAGGTCTCACTGTTGCCCTTGCCAATATTGATGAAATTATTGAAACCATCAAAACTTCTGCAAATCCAGCAGAAGCGCGTGAGCGTTTGCAGGCGGGCGAATGGGCAGGTGGTGGTGTCACTGCTTTACTTGAAAAAGCGGGTGCAATTTCAGTACGTCCAGATGAAATCGAAGGTGAGGATCCAAATCGTCCATTTGGCTTGTCTGGTTCTACTTATCGTTTGTCACCGACACAAGTTGCAGCAATTCTTGAACTTCGCCTACATCGTTTAACGGGTCTTGAACAAGACAAGTTACATGCTGAATATACTGAGATTTTGGGTCAGATTGCTGAACTTACAGCCATTTTAAATGACTTCAATTTATTGATGGGTGTGATTCGTGAAGAACTTGCACAAATTCTTCAACAATATGGTGATGCACGTCGTACCGAAATTATTGAATCTCGTATTGATTTCTGCCGTGAAGATTTGATTCCAGAAGAGCAAGTGGTATTGACTGTTTCTCAAACAGGTTATGCCAAGACACAGCCACTTTCAGACTATCAGGCACAGCGTCGTGGTGGTCGTGGTAAATCTGCAACCTCGATGAAAGATGATGATATTATTCAGCATCTTATCGTGGCATCGAATCATGCAACCGTATTGTGCTTTACCAATGTTGGTAAGGTCTATCGTTTGAAAGTGTTTGAAGTACCGCAGGCTTCTCGTGGAGCAAAAGGCCGCCCAATGGTCAACTTATTGCCACTAGATGCCAATGAAACCATTACTGCAATTTTACCTTTAACTGAATTCCTCGAAAATCACTATGTCTTCATGGCAACAGCTTCAGGAACGGTAAAACGTGTAGAACTTGAACAGTTTGCAAATATTCGTTCAAATGGTTTACGTGCCATTGAGTTGAACGAAGAAGATACGTTGATTGGGGTTGCCATTACAGATGGTCAACAACAAATCATGTTATTCTCGAACGAAGGTAAAGCGATTCGTTTTGCCGAAACCGATGTTCGTGCAATGGGACGTACCGCCAAAGGTGTACGTGGTATGCGCGTGACTTTGGCTGCGACGCTTGATGCTGATGATACAGATATTGAAAATGACGATTCAGATGAAAATGATGATTCAGATTCAAATCTTGTGACTCGTATTGTATCGTTGGTCGTTGTGCCAGAAACAGGTGAAGTCTTATGTGCTAGTGCCAACGGCTATGGTAAGCGTACACCTGTAGATGATTTCCCAACCAAAAAACGTGGCGGTAAGGGCGTAATTGCAATTAAAACTTCTGAGCGTAATGGTGAATTGGTGGGTGCGGTTTCGATCGATGAAACCAAAGAGCTAATGTTGATTTCGGATGGTGGCACATTAGTCCGTACACGTGCAGCAGAAGTAGCAACGACTGGGCGTAATGCACAAGGTGTTCGTCTCATTCGTTTAAGTGATGGCGAAACACTAGTTGGTGTTGTTTCTATCGAAGCAGTCGAAGAAGATGATGAGATTCCTCAGTTGATAGAAGAGGAAGCATCTGAAACTCAACCAGAAGATTCAGTTTCACAAAATGATGATATTACTGAAGAATAATTAAGTGACTGTCATCGCGTAAAAAAACCTGAGTTTTCGGACTCAGGTTTTTTTATTTTAGTGAGCTAGTCATACTCAAAATATTACTAAACTGCTTACTGTTTTAAATCTAACAAAATAGGGCAACAATCTGCTTTTGTCGATTTACACTCATTAACCCAACTGCTTAGACGTTGTTTTAGACCTTGTAACTCTTGAATTCGAAGATCAATTTTTTCAAGACGCTGTTCAATGACATGGCGAACTTGTTCACGATCATTCAGTTGTAACTGTAAAAGTTCTTTAATCTCGGTGAGCTGTAAACCAGCATCTTTGGCTTTTTGTACGAAACTCAGAGTTTCTATATCTTGATCATTATAATAACGGTAATGATTGACCGCTTCTGGAGTACGCATGAGACCAATACGTTGATAATAACGAATCGTTTCAACATTTAAATTTGCCTGTTTAGCGAGTTTTCCAATGGTCAGCATGCGCGATACCTCTCATTTGTATAAATAAAAAGCTTGACTCCGTACCTAGGTACAGAGTTTATCTTAACACAATCATATAAAAATACGAGAACATCGCCATGACTGAGCAAAAGCAAGCTGCCTGTTGTTCCAAGCCTAGTGCAGAACCTAACACAATCGTTCACACTGATCCTGTATGCGGTATGACAGTGCCTGAGGGAAGTCAGCATTCTATTGATCTGGATGGAATTCGATATTTATTTTGTTCAGCCAATTGCAAACAAAAATTTGAACAAAATCCTGAAAAATATCTGAATAAAAAAGATGAGTCTGTTAAACCTAGCGGTGGGCCAGATCATACTGTAAAGACAGAACAGCCAAAAAAAAGTTGCTGTGCAAATAACAGTGCTCAAACAAATTCGATAGCATCAAGTTGTGGATGTGCGAGCAAAGAACAGTCTAAACCTGTTTCGAGTTGCTGCGGTCATGAGTCAAAACCGTTAGATCAAAAAGCCGAAAAAAACCAAACATCCGCTAAGTCATCTTGTTGTGGAACTTCAGTTCAAGCAACTGCCCCAAAAAGCCAAAGTTGTTGTGGCGGTGGGGATCATCAGCATGGCGATCATGAAAATAGTCAAACAGAAATAGATCCTGTTTGTGGCATGAAAGTGAGTATGAACAGTCCCTTACACACTCATTATCAGGGGAAAGAATACTACTTTTGTAATCCTTCTTGCCTAGATAAATTTAAAAGCGATCCTGAAGAGTATTTGATTCCATTTGATGAACGTGCTGTACCTGAGGGCGCAATGGATATTGATTATACCTGCCCAATGGATCCTGAAATTATACAAAAAGGACCAGGAACTTGCCCGATTTGCGGCATGGCTTTAGAGCCAATGCAGCCAACGCTAGATGAAGGCCCAAATCCTGAGTTGGTTGATTTTAGTAAACGTTTCTGGACAACATTGCCTTTAACTTTATTGGTTGTCGTGTTGGCAATGGGGTCGCATATCCATGCTTTTATTTCATCGAATATCCAACCCTGGATTGAATTAGTTTTAAGTATTCCCGTTGTGCTGTGGGCAGGTTATCCATTTTTACAAAGGTGTTGGACTTCGTATAAAACCCGTCATTTAAATATGTGGAGTTTAATTGGAGTCGGTATACTTGCGGCGTTTATCTATAGTGTCATCGCGACTATTTTCCCATCTATGATTCCAATGGAAGCTAAAACAGGGCATGGCGTTGCGGTATATTATGAAGCGGCTTGTATGATCGTTTCTTTAAGCTTACTTGGGCAAATTATGGAGCTTAAAGCCCGAGCGCAAACAGCCGATTCTTTAAGAGCCTTATTACGTTTACAGCCACATAAAGCCAAGCGTGTTCATGATGACAAAGTTGAAGAAGTAGACATTAGTCAGATTAAGGAAAATGATATTTTACAGATTTCTTCTGGTGAGCAGATTCCATTAGACGGCATCGTCATTGAAGGAACTACTTATGTCGATGAGTCTATGATGACGGGTGAACCTGTACCTGTAAAAAAACAATTAGAAGATAAAGTTATCGGAGGAACGGTCAATCAGCAGGGCAGTATTCGTATTCAAACCACTGCGGTTGGAACCAACACCACATTGTCAAAAATGATTCAGGCAGTTGCGGAGGCACAACGTTCAAAAGCACCACTTCAACGCATTGCCGATGTTGCCGCTAAATACTTTGTCATGGCTGTACTCTCGATTAGTGTCATTACTTTTGTAGCGTGGATGTTGTTTGGACATGCGCAATTTGATCTGGCTTTAATGTGTGCTGTAGCCGTTTTAATTATTGCTTGTCCATGTGCATTAGGTCTTGCAACGCCCATGTCGGTCATGGCAACGACAGGTCGTGCTGCCCAAAAAGGAGTGTTGTTTAAAGATGCCGAAGCGATTGAAGCGCTAAGTAAAGTCAATGTGCTAATCATTGATAAAACAGGAACGCTTACAGAAGGGAAACCAAGCCTCAAGCAGATTCATTTATTGGATCAATCACTGGAACAAAAGACAGTTGAAATTTATATTGCATCTATTGAGCAATATTCCACTCATCCAATTGCACAAACATTGACGAAAATAGTAGATGCTGAACATTTACTTAAAGTGAATGACTTTGAAGATGTCACAGGCTTTGGAGTAAAAGGTCAATTTGAAGGGCAAACGTATTATGTAGGTAGTCAGAAACTGGTTGATCAGCTTGGATTAAAGCTTGATGCATCAGTGATTTCTGAATTGGATCAACTTCGTGAACAAGGTGATGTGATTAGTTTTCTGATGAATAAGAAAGCCGTACTGGCCTATATTGTGATTCATGATGCCATCAAAGAAAATGCGAAAGCCGTCATTGATCAACTCCATCAAGATGGTATTGAGGTCATTATGGCAACAGGTGATCACAATAAAAATGCACAAATGGTCGCGAAGCAATTAGGAATTGAGCATGCCTATGGTGATTTAGACCCTAAACAGAAGTTGGAGATTGTAAAACGCTATCAATCACAAGGCAAAGTGGTGGCAATGGCAGGAGATGGTATTAATGATGCACCTGCTTTAGCTCAAGCTGATGTCGGTATTGCAATGGGTACAGGTACTGATATTGCCAAACAGACCGCGCAGATTACTTTGGTGAAAGGTGATATTCAAGGCGTTGCTCAAGCCGTACATATGGCAAAGCAAGGCGTGAAAAACATGAAACAAAATTTGGCGTTTTCATTTATCTATAATGGCTTGGGTGTGCCAGTTGCAGCAGGGATTTTTTATCCATTAACTGGTTGGTTATTGACGCCGATGTTTGCGGCGATTGCGATGTCATTAAGTTCATTATCTGTAGTGCTCAATGCTCTAAGATTACGCAAACTTTAAAGCGAGATAAGTTTGATAAAATTTTAGAGACATGAAATTGTCATCTGCAATTGTCTACGCCTGACCTACATCTGCCATGCATTGTTTTTACGAATGATTTGATAAATGGTAACTTCAGGCGAGTTTTGCAGATGACGCTAGTTTACCTATTTCATGTTAACCCCAATCCAATCATTTATGTTTATTTAAAAAGATTAGGTATTGCTGCGCTAGAATTTGATCTGCTTCTAAAATTGGCATATGCCCAACACCTTTTAAAATTAAAGGCGCTTCGGCATTTTTCAATAAATCTTTTAACTCTTGTGCGGCTTCAACATTAATAATTTTATCTTTGTCTCCCCAGACGATGTACGTGGGTACATCGATGGACTTGGCGGCGATTGCAAAGGTTTCTGGAGTATAAACTTTGGACATGGCTACCAGTTGATCGACCATGTGCTGTGTACTTTGCGACTGAGAAATCATTAATTTTTCTTGTTCTGATTTTAACTCGGTCGGAATAAACGGTGGAGAGGCTGTGACTAATTGGAAGAGTCTGTCAAAATCTCCAGATTTTTTAACAACTAAGTCATTCAATAGTGCGGGATTTTTTAAATAAGGCGTATTGGCTGTTTTAAATACACCAGCACTATCAACTAACAATAATGATTTGGTTTCTGTTGGATATTGTGCTGTATATAAAAGTGCAATGGCACCACCCATGCTATGACCTGCGATATTAACATCTTTTTCAAAATGTCCAGCTTCAGCAAAACGTCTTAATTTTTCAGTTAAGTTGGGAATGGATAGATCAAAATCATCTGCGACTTTGGTATCTCCTTGCGAAGGTAGGTCTGGAATAATCACATGATAATTTGGAGTCAGGTAACGCGCTACTCGATTCCAATTGTCACGGCTACCTGCTAACCCATGAACCAGAATAATCGTGGGTTTCGATGTTTGACCACCTTCACTATATACCCATTCAATTTCACCGACTTTTAATTTTTTGGTTTGCAATCCAGCCCATGTTCGCTCTTGTTGCAGAACATTTTGGATATTTATACTAGGTGCAGCGATTGTAGTATTTGAATAAGTGATAAGTGCTGTTGTGCTGATGCTTAAACTCAGGGCTAAACATAAGTTAGATAATCTTCGCTTCAATTTAATATTCTCCATTTTCTTCTTTTGTGTTATGAGTTTATATAAAAGTGACGTGCGAAACATTTGCAGCAATTAAAAAATAAAGAAAATAAAGGTGAATCGAAAATTTTAATATGAAATAAATGAGCCTTTGCAGTTTGAAAAAGATGTATTGGATAAATTTTAACTTTTGTAAGAATTAATAATACTAGACTTCGAGTGAATAGATATTTTTCTCACAAGACCTTAAACGGTCAGGTTGGGGTAGAATTGACAAAGTTTTATGCTGTTGATTTAATTTTAAACGTTCAATTAATTTTTCTAATTTTTATAGTCAAAATTGTTTGACAGGCTCCAAAAATCACCCTAATATACGCCCACCTCTGAAACGTCCCTATCGTCTAGAGGCCTAGGACATCGCCCTTTCACGGCGGTAACCGGGGTTCGAATCCCCGTAGGGACGCCAATCTATTTATAATTATTATCATAATTGAGTCGTAAACTTTAATTAATTAATTCCGCCTTATTTCTGATCATCTGATATTTTCATAAACTAATTGCTCGCATACCTTAGTATCGATACGTAATTTCAGTTTGATATTTTTTTTTACGACCAGTTAGCGTAGTCAAGATGCCAGATCTGAAATGTCATAAGGCATTATGGAATGATTGTTCGCAAATAGCCTAAATATGTATAACAGTCAAATTATAACAATATAAGTAATAGCATTATATTTGACTTCCCGTCGACTCAGAAAAGAAGCATTTTTATCCGAAATAAATTCCTTAGTAGGAATTGGTGATCAGAAAGCCGATATAATTTGGTTTTAGAATGATCATATTCTCTTGGGAAATCTCATCTTTTCATTTTAAAGGTGAGCGTATCAATTGCCTCGATAAGTTGAATAACCATAAGGACTTATAAGTAAGGGAATATGATAATGCTCGACTGCACCATCAATAACGAATACGACTGGTACCTCTGGGAAAAAAGAGCGTTGATTGTGTTGGCGAAACCAATCTCCCGTTTTAAAAGTTACTCGATAAATACCCTTATCTAGAGCCTTGTCTTCAGGATAAAGCGCAGTGATTCGACCGTTTTCATCTGTCTTTGCCTGATTAATTTGAACCCATTTTTCGCCTTGTTGTGCTTCAAGTACAACATTAACATCTGAGGATGGAAGACCATTTTCAAGATTCAGTACATGTACACTTAAAGGATTTTGGGCAAATGTAAATGTTGTTGCGGCTAGGCTGAACGCGAAAAGTGCTGTCTTATACACAGTTTTTTACCAGAAATTAAATCATTCATTTTATTCTAAGATCTTATTTATATAATTTTTATAGAAAATATGTAAATTTAGATCTAAAAAATATTGAGATAGCTATTGAAATACCAAATTTCGTCTCCATGTAAAGCATGTATTGATGTCTAACGGTTTATTCAAACTAAAAAAATAACAAATTTAACGAATAAGAGCTGCGAAAATTTGCTCCTATTATTTTCTGGCGAAATGTCGTTATCACTGGATATTACGTTGACTGAAATGCAATGAGAGTCGATACTCTCAGGGTTTTATTTAAGCAAATCGGTTCGCAGGAGAGGGTCACAAGCTTTTTCCTCACAACTCAATCCAAAGCAGGAGATATATATGGCTGGTGGAAAGTCAACAATCATTTACACACTGACCGATGAGGCGCCTCTATTAGCGACCTACTCACTGCTTCCAATCATTGAGACTTTTACCAAGCCAGCTGGCATTGAGATCGACAAAAGCGATATCTCTGTGTCTGCACGCGTACTCGCAGAGTTCTCTGAATACCTAAAAGATGAGCAGAAAGTACCAAACAATCTTGCAGAGCTTGGTCGTCTTACACAAGATCCTGATACAAACATTATTAAATTGCCAAATATCAGTGCTTCGGTAGGTCAATTGACTGCATGTATTAAAGAATTACAGTCAAAGGGTTATGCAATTCCTGATTATCCTGAAAATCCGACTACAGATGAAGAAAAAGCACTGAAAGCACGTTATAGCAAATGTCTAGGTTCTGCTGTAAATCCTGTGTTACGTGAGGGTAACTCTGATCGTCGTGCGCCTGCTGCGGTGAAGAACTACGCCAAAAAACATCCGCATTCAATGAGCGAATGGAAGCAATGGTCTCAAACTCATGTTTCACATATGGAAGAAGGCGACTTCTATCATGGTGAAAAATCATTGACACTTGATCGTGCGCGTAAAGTGAAAATGGAGCTGATTACCAAGACTGGTGAAAGCATTGTGCTTAAACCAGAAGTTGCTTTGCTTGATGGTGAAATCATCGACTCAATGTTCATGAGCAAAAAAGCGCTTTGTGACTTTTATGAGAAACAACTTGAAGACTGTCGTGAAGCAGGCATTTTGTTCTCGTTGCACGTTAAAGCAACCATGATGAAAGTGTCACACCCGATTGTATTTGGTCACTGCGTCAAAATTTACTATAAAGATGCATTTGAAAAACACGGTAAGTTATTTGACGAGCTTGGTATCAATGTCAATAACGGTATGGCAGGTCTTTACGAAAAAATCGAAACATTGCCGACTTCATTACGTGAAGAAATTATTGAAGATTTACATGCATGTCAGGAGCATCGTCCTGCATTAGCAATGGTAGATTCAGCTAAAGGGATTACCAACTTCCATTCGCCAAACGACATTATTGTCGATGCCTCTATGCCGGCTATGATCCGTGCTGGCGGTAAAATGTGGGGTGCAGATGGTAAACAGTATGATGCTAAAGCAGTCATGCCTGAGTCAACTTTTGCCCGTATTTATCAGGAAATGATTAATTTCTGTAAATGGCATGGTAATTTTGACCCACGTACCATGGGTACGGTGCCAAACGTAGGCTTAATGGCACAAAAAGCTGAAGAATACGGTTCTCACGATAAAACTTTTGAAATTCCTGAAGCTGGTGTTGCCAATATTACCGATATTGAAACAGGTGAGGTTTTACTGTCTCAAAATGTTGAAGAAGGCGATATCTGGCGTATGTGTCAGGTAAAAGATGCGCCAATTCGCGACTGGGTAAAACTTGCAGTTACTCGTGCGCGTAACTCTGGTATGCCTGCTATTTTCTGGCTTGACCCATACCGTCCACATGAAAATGAATTGATCAAAAAAGTTGAAAAATACTTGAAAGATTATGATACGGCTGGACTTGATATCGAGATCATGTCACAAGTTCGTGCAATGCGTTATACGCTTGAGCGTGTAGCACGTGGTTTGGATACAATTTCTGTAACTGGTAACATCTTGCGTGATTATCTCACAGACTTGTTCCCAATTATGGAACTGGGTACTTCTGCCAAAATGCTGTCTATTGTTCCATTAATGGCGGGCGGTGGTATGTATGAAACTGGTGCAGGTGGTTCGGCGCCAAAACATGTACAACAGTTGGTTGAAGAAAACCATTTGCGTTGGGATTCTTTGGGTGAGTTTCTTGCGCTTGCCGTTTCACTTGAGGAACTGGGTATCAAGGAAAACAACGAACGTGCGAAGTTACTTGCTCAAACTTTAGATCAGGCAACGGGTAAATTACTGGACAATGGTAAATCACCATCACGTCGTACTGGCGAGATTGATAACCGTGGTAGCCACTTCTATTTAGCATTGTATTGGGCTCAAGCACTTGCTGCTCAAGATGAAGATACTGAGCTAAAAGCCAAGTTTGCACCACTTGCTAAAGCTTTGGCTGATAACGAAGACAAGATCGTTGCAGAGCTAGCAGCAGTTCAAGGTAAACCTGCTGATATCGGTGGTTACTATGCGGTAGATCCAGCGAAAGTGGAAGCAGTGATGCGTCCAAGTTCGACATTGAATGCCGCGCTAGAAACGATTTAAGTCAAAATAATATTTGTCATTTTGCCAATATTATGAAAGAAAACCGATGCAAAAGCATCGGTTTTTTTATGGATTGATGAAAATTAAATAAGGAAATATCTAAATTATAAATAAAGGTTGAGATTATTTTGAACACCGAATTTTATAAAAAATTATAAGTATTAATATATATAATTTATTATATGTTCACGGGTTTTTTAAATTTGGTTAAATTAAAATATTGATTAATTGTCATAATTTATAAATAAAAAAACAATAAATTATCACGTGATATATTACTAGCGAAATTATTTAAATGAAAAAGTATTTTATTGGCGGTATTTTGTTGGCTTTACAGACCACACCTGCATTTGCCTTGAATGTATTAATTGTAAATGATGATGGTCTAACCAGTAATGTAAAAGCACTTTATGATGAGTTAAAGGCTAATGGTCATGATGTACTGGTATCTGTACCTTGTTCTCCACAAAGTGGCAGAGCGGGTGCAATTGTTATGTATAGTACTTCTATCATATCAGCTAAAAATGATGAGCAAATAACCAAAGAGAATGGTTGTCATAATGGAGCAGCATCCATCGGCGCACCTTCTACAGGTTCATTTACTAAAGCAGGATATACCAATGGAGACTGGAACTATGCACATGGCACACCTGTAATGGCCACCATGTATGGTCTAGATGTGCTGGCGATTAAGCGTTGGGGTAAAGCACCAGATTTAGTTCTTTCGGGGCCAAATGAAGGGCAAAATGTTGGCAAAGTAGTTGTTCATTCAGGAACAATCGGAAATGTTCAGCTTGCGGCAGCTCGTGGAATTCCATCAATTGCATTAAGTGCTGATGCGAATACTACAGATGATAACCAGTTAAATAATGCAAATTCTAAAATCGTAGCTCAACGTACACTTAGTTTAATTAAAAGTTTACAAAGTAATGCCAAGGGTCTGCTATTGCCAAAAGGAATACCTTTAAATGTGAATTTCCCTGCAAATATAAGCACGACTACGCCTTTCACTTTTTCAAAAATTGGCAGTTATGACCTTTATAATCTTAAATTTGATAGTAAAACTAATAATCTGGGAATAAATGTAACTGCTACGGCCCCAACTACGGCTCAAGCTTCTGATGAAAGCGTTGTTGTAAAAAATAAGATTTCTGTAACGGCAATGCAAGTTGGTTATGAACAACGCCCCGCTGCACAAGAGTGGTTAAAAATTCGCCTTAAAGATTTATTAAAATAACAGGAGAATAATCATGAAGCACTATTGGGTGGTTTTACTCCTGACATTCGGGCTTGCAGCATGTAATAATGATAATAAAGATCAGCAAAATACAAATATAACTCAGAACCTTGCTCCTGATTTAAGTCAAGGCACCTATTCAGTTAGTTTAGAAACAAGTAATGAACTGCCTATGACTGGTAAATATTATTCAGGTTCTGATGGTAATAGACTGTTGATTATGAATAACGATGAAGATCGAGCAGCGATAGTGATGTCGTATGATGCAAAAAGCAAAACATGGCAAACCAATCAGAGTAGCCCAGTCCCTATAAATTTTGCTCATATTGATCAAATCACAGATCAAGCCGTCGATATAGGATCACTTGCTGAAAATTATATATTGTCATTTCCTAGTGATCAGAGTATTCAGCTTGAAATTACTTCAAATGGAGAAATACATTCTAAAGAAAAAAATTGTTCCTTTGCAGGGACAATTATCAAGAGCCAGATGAATAACGTAATAAATTATCAAATACAAAATAATACCTGTGATGTATTAAAAAATAATACAAAAGGGTATCTGGTCATAGATGAGGATTTAAGTCCAGCAAGTTTTAGACTTGTTTCAAGTATTGCTGGATCTCAAGATGGATGGGCATTTATTTCAGGAACTTAAAAAATAGATGCTGATAAATTTTGATTTATCAGCATCTAAACCTCAACGACCATTACGGTTACGGCCACGTGGTGCTTTAGTATTCGGACGAGTTGTACCATTGGTCTTACGACGTGGCTTCTCACTTTCATCCATTTGCCAGATACGTTTAGTTCCTGACTTTTTCTTATTTGGATCTTTTTTATCACCTTCTTTGTTTTTATGCTGCATCGGTTTACCACCAGTTCCACCTGGTTTTTTTACATAAGACCGTGAACGATATGGCTTATCTTCTGGCACGTCCTTAAAGTCAGGATAAAGTAGTGGTTCAATCTCAGTTTGTTCGCCAGGTTGCAGACCTAGTCGGACTAAATCAATAGAACCAATTTTTGTCCGAATCAAGCGTAAAGTTGGAAAACCAACAGTAGCTGTCATACGACGTACCTGACGATTGCGCCCTTCACAAATTGAAATTTCAACCCAAGACGTTGGAATATTCGCCCGATAACGTACAGGTGGATTACGCTCCCAAAGCCAATCTGGCTCTGAAACTTTAATCGCAGTGGCAGGTAAGGTTAAGCCATCGGCAAGTTCGACACCTTTGCGTAATTGTTGCAACGCATCTTCAGTGATATCGCCATCGACTTGAACCAGATAGGTTTTATATTTTTTATTACTTGGATGAGTAATGAACTGATTTAAACCGCCATGATCAGTCAGGAACATCAAGCCTTCTGAATCTAAATCTAATCGTCCTGCAATACGTAATTCAGGATCATTGATAAAACTTGAAACGGTCAAGTGTGCGCTGTCTTCCCGAAACTGAGATAAGACATCAAATGGTTTGTTAAATACAACGATTTTCATATCAATAAACTACTTTGGCCTTTGGTCATAAGCGTTAATAAAAGGTTTTTATTTAATGGAGAAATGTAGCTATTCATCCTTTAAATCTAAAAAAAACCTGTTTTGGATTAGACTATTAGCGATTAAAAAATAAACTTGTGGGTATGTCCTTAGCGGCATACTTTATTCACCAGTTACAAAAGGGAGAACCAATACAATGGGTTATCAGAAGATCGTGGTTCCAGCGGATGGTGACAAAATTACAGTCAATGCAGATCTATCACTTAATGTCCCCAACCATCCGATCATTCCTTTCATTGAGGGTGACGGTATTGGTGTGGATATTACACCAGCTATGAAAGCAGTGGTAGATGCTGCTGTGCTAAAAGCGTATGGTGGCAAACGTTCGATCGAATGGATGGAAGTATACTGCGGCGAGAAAGCAAATACCATTTATGGCAGTTATATGCCCGAAGAAACTTTTGAAGCATTGCGTGAATATGTAGTTTCAATTAAGGGGCCATTGACTACGCCAGTGGGCGGCGGCATTCGCTCACTCAATGTTGCACTGCGTCAAGAGTTGGATTTATATGTCTGTATTCGACCTGTCCGCTGGTTTAAAGGGGTTCCAAGTCCTGTTCAACATCCAGAACACACCAATATGGTGATTTTTCGTGAAAATTCGGAAGATATTTATGCAGGTATTGAATGGAAAGCAGACTCGCCTGAAGCCAAAAAAATGATTAAATTTCTTGAAGAAGAAATGGGTGTGACCAAAATTCGGTTCCCTGAAAGTTGTGGCATAGGTGTCAAGCCTGTATCTAAAGAAGGTTCACAGCGTTTAGTGCGTAAGGCAATTCAGTTTGCAATCGATCATGATAAGCCAAATGTGACTTTGGTACACAAAGGCAATATTATGAAATATACCGAAGGCGCATTTAAAGAATGGGGTTATGAACTGGCCATTGAGCGTTTTGGCGGTGAACTCATTGATGATGGTCCATGGGTAAAAATTAAAAATCCAAAAACTGGCAAAGATATTATTATTAAGGACGTTATTGCCGATGCGTTCTTGCAACAAATTTTGCTACGTCCTACAGATTATTCAGTCATTGCGACATTAAACTTAAATGGGGACTATATTTCTGATGCACTGGCTGCCGAAGTCGGCGGGATTGGCATTGCGCCAGGAGCAAATATCGGGGGGGCGATTGCAGTTTATGAAGCGACGCACGGTACAGCACCTAAATATGCAGGGCAGGACAAAGTGAATCCGGGTTCGATTATTTTGTCTGCGGAAATGATGTTGCGTGATATCGGCTGGACAGAGGCTGCGGATTTGATTATTAAAGGTATATCGGGTGCAATTGCAGCTAAAACAGTGACCTATGATTTTGAACGACTGATGCAAGGTGCAACACTTTTACGCTGTTCTGAATTTGGACAAGCGATCATTCAGCATATGGGTGATGAATAATCTAGCATTAACCTCTCAACTTTGAGAGGTTAATTTTTTGAATATCATCATTTGTTGATATTTTGTTGAATTGAACCTCAGTCTGATGATGATTCATATTGATAAATTGATTTAAATGAATTGCTTAGACTGAATAAATATAAAGATAACCGTTATTGTCTGATCAATTAAATAACTTGGGGCTAGTTTAATGGCTTATATCTATGCTCCAATATTACTCACAAATTCAATTAACTTTCAGGTGTCTGTATGAACTGGCCCTTACTGATCAATATTATTATTTTTATTGGGCTACTTATTTTACTTGCTCAGACCCGAAAGACCAATTGGAGCCTAGCAAAAAAAGTGCTGAGTGGTTTATTGCTTGGGGTGGTTTTTGGACTGGGCTTACAACTGGTATATGGTGAATCTAGCCCCATTATTGCTGAGTCAATGCAATGGTTTAATATTGTTGGAAATGGCTACGTCAAACTGCTGCAAATGGTGGTGATGCCATTAGTTTTTATTTCTATCTTGGGTGCTGTTGCCAAACTTCACAATGCAAGTTCATTAGGGAAAATCAGTTTTTATAGCATAGGAATTTTATTATTTACCACCGCAATAGCCGCTTTTGTGGGGGTAAGTGTGACCCATTTATTTGGCTTAACTGCTGAAGGATTGGTGCAGGGAACACAGGAAACTGCGCGGTTAAGCGCATTGCACAGTGACTATATGGGTAAAGTGACAGATTTAAATGTGCCACAGCTATTATTGTCATTTATTCCGACCAATCCATTTGCAGACTTAACGGGAGCAAATCCGACTTCAATTATTAGTGTAGTGATCTTTGCTGCTTTTTTGGGGATGGCTGCATTAAAGCTCTTGAAGGATGATTCTGAAAAAGGTCAGCGTATTTTACGCGGGATCGAGTCTTTACAAGGCTGGATTATGAAACTGGTTCGCCTTGTGATGACCCTAACACCTTATGGTGTTTTTGCTTTAATGACTAAAGTCGTTGCTGGCTCCAATATGGCAGACATTTTAAAGCTGGGTGGTTTTTTAGTTGCCTCTTATATTGGTCTTGCAATCATGTTTGTAGTACACGGCATTTTATTATCACTTTCAGGCATTCATCCATTACGATTCTTTAAAAAAGTCTGGCCTGTTTTAACTTTTGCATTTACCAGTCGTTCCAGTGCGGCAAGTATTCCTTTAAATATCGAAGCACAAACTCAGCGTTTGGGTGTGCCTGAGTCGATTGCCAGTTTTTCAGCGTCCTTTGGTGCGACTATTGGTCAAAATGGTTGCGCTGGTTTATATCCTGCTATGCTTGCAGTTATGGTCGCGCCAACTTTAGGTATCAATACTTTTGATCCATTATGGATTGCAACGCTGATTTTAGTCGTCACTTTAAGTTCGATTGGTGTTGCGGGTGTCGGTGGAGGAGCAACTTTTGCTGCACTTATTGTTTTGCCTGCAATGGGGTTGCCAGTGACTTTGGTGGCTCTGTTGATTTCAATTGAACCTCTGATCGATATGGGGCGTACCGCATTGAATGTAAATGGCTCGATGACCGCAGGTACAATTACCAGTCAATTGATGCTGCAAACTGATAAAAATATTTTAAACAGTGACGATGATTCTGAACTGAGTCACGGTTAAATTTGTTATTTCAAATAAGGAAAAAGTAAAAAATGAAAATGTATCAGGTTGATGCTTTTACTCAGCAATTATTTAAAGGAAATCCTGCTGCGGTTTTGGTTGTAGAGGATTGGTTAGAAGATGCATTAATGCAATCGATTGCTTTTGAAAATAATCTATCTGAAACAGCATTTGTGAAAAAACTTGATGGTGAAAACTATGCTATTCGCTGGTTTTCACCGACGGATGAAGTGGCTTTTTGTGGACATGCGACTTTAGCCAGTGCTTTTGTTTTGTTCAAAGATTATACCACTGCCAAAACACTTCATTTTCATGTTGAGGAATTAGGTGTTTTTATTATCACTCAGGCAGAAGATGGCAAAATTTTGATGAATTTTCCAATTCGCCGTGCTGAAAAGTTAAATGAATATCCTGCTATTTTAGATGAAGCATTGTCTAAACCATTTAAAGCGGTATATGCCAACCAACAGGGATATATCGTCGAATATGAAAGTGTACAAGATGTTTTGGATGAGCAGCCAGATTTAGTCAAACTTAAAACTCTGGGCAAACAACGCACTGCCATTACCAGTTCAACGCTTGATGTTGCCATTACAGCATCGAATGGTGCTAAATATGATTGTGTATCACGTTATTTTGCACCTGCGATTGGAATTGACGAAGATCCAGTCACAGGTTCAATTCATACGGCAATCGTGCCCTTATGGGCAGATAAATTGAATAAAACTGAACTTATTGCTTATCAAGCTTCAAAGCGTGGTGGTGAGTTATATTTTCGTATTTTAGCAAATGAACGAATCGAAATTGCTGGGTATGGGGTGCTGTATATGCAAAGTAATCTGGAAATAACAACATAAAATCTGCCAAGCTATTGGTTTTTATGTGGCATAAATCGCTTTAAAGCGTTAAGCTTGTTTTCATATCGTCATGATAATAATAGCGATAGATTTCCATTTTAATAAACTTATAGCTTCCAGTATTTATGAAAGTTTTCCCGTCTTCTGAATACACGCAGATTTTTCGTTACACTGCCTACTGGGTTGTGGCTTCTGTATTGATCGGGTTGATTTCAGGATTATCCTCAAGCCTTATTTTTGTGTGTTTTGATCTTGCGAATCAGACTCGAATTGCTTACCCATGGTTGGTTTATTTTTTGCCATTTATTGGTTTATTCATGGGGTATTTGTTTTATTATTATGGAACGCCAATTGAAAAAGGGACACATTTGCTGATTGATGAAATTCATCAACCCAGAGCATTTATTCCTAAACGTATGACACCTTTGGTATTTTTCAGTGCAATTTTAACCCAGATTTTTGGGGGTTCTGCTGGTCGTGAAGCTCCCGCAGTACAGCTTTCTGGCGCATTGACAGACCATATGACTCAAGTCTTTAAGGTGCCAGGAGATAACCGCAAAATATTTCTAATCGCCAGTATTGGTTCAGGTTTTGCGGCTATCTTTGGGCTACCATTGGCGGGGGCAATATATGGTTTAGAAATTACTGCGTTGGGTAAATTACGTTATTCTGCTGTGTTTCCTTGCTTTGTTTCAGCGCTGGTCGCGTCTCAGATTCCTGAGTTATTTCATATTAGTCATCCTCATCAGTATTATGTCGTTTCGAGTTTCCCTGATTTAAATTTCACCACAATCTCAAGTTTAATTGTGGCAGGGTTGTTATTCGGATTTGTAGCCCGAATTTTTATTGCGTCTATTCTGTTTGTGAGTAAACAGCTCAGTCAGCGTGTTCGTTTTATGCCATTTCGACCGATGATTGGGGGGATCGTAATAATGCTTATGACCATTCTTGTAGGGCATCAAAAATTTAATGGATTGGGTGTTGGCAGTATTATCTCGTCGTTTTATATTGATTTACCCGTAACTGATTTTCTCGGAAAAATTATTTTTACTGCAACTACGCTTGGTTCAGGGTTTAAAGGTGGTGAGATTACACCGCTATTTTTTGTCGGTACAACTTTTGGTAATGCATTAGGTCAGTTCTTGCCTTTACCTATTTCATTGTTAGCGGGTTTGGGTTTGGTGAGTTTATTTGCTGGAGCCAGTAAAGCGCCCTTGACTTCAATTGTCTTGGCAATTGAACTATTTGGAGCAGATATCGCTCAATATGCTGTGATTACTTGTTTATTGGCTTATCTTTTTTCAGGTAATTGTGGTTTATATACGCATCAAAACCTTAAATTGCGTGATGAGGATTAAACATGGATGTGATATTGATCACATCTTTTCGTCTTATTTTTTGCAAAATTAAATCCAGTCAAATGTGAT
Source organism: Acinetobacter guerrae (assembly GCF_009372255.1). Lineage (GTDB taxonomy): Bacteria > Pseudomonadota > Gammaproteobacteria > Pseudomonadales > Moraxellaceae > Acinetobacter > Acinetobacter guerrae. The sequence continues at coordinate 516,245 of NZ_LXGN01000001.1, read as the reverse complement.
TTTCGTTTCAAAACTTCACTATAAAAAAATTGAGTATTTTCATACTATAACCACGTTCAAATAATTCATATTACTTAATTAATTTTGGAATTTTTATGTTAATGCGGTTTAAACAACTTACTCTTTCATTGTGTTTTCTTGGTTTAAGTGCAAGTGCTTGGTCACAAACCGTATTGGTCAAAAGCGAAAAGAATATTGAAGAATACAAACTGGATAATGGTTTTCGGGTGGTGCTTGCACCCAACAATAAAGAAAATAAAGTCTTTGTAAATACGATTTATTTTACGGGTTCTTTAAATGATCCGAAAGGTAAGGGTGGACTTGCACATTTGTTGGAGCATCTAGCATTTAAAGGAACTCAAGATGTAAAAGGTGATGAGTTTCAGCGCCGTCTAGATCAATACACGCTCATGACCAATGCCAGTACAGAGTACTATTCTACGCGTTATACCAACATTGTTCGTCCCGAACCACAGGCATTGAATGAGATTTTGTATTTGGAATCTCAGCGCATGGATAAACTGGTATTGCAGAAAAAGTTTGTTCCTTCAGAGATTGAAATCGTTAAACGTGAACGTGAAATTCGTATGGATCAGCCATTTTCAGTGTTGATGGATCAAATGTTTAAAGCTGCCTATGGTAATCAATATTTAGGTCGTTTACCGATTGGAGATTTACCTGAACTTAAATCCATTCAACTCGATGAAGTGAATAAGTTTTATCGGACATGGTATGCACCAAATAATGCGGTAATGGTTATTTCAGGAAAGTTTGATAAAGCAGAAGTATTGAAGAATATCGATAAAAACTTTAGTTCAATTGCTGCGCGTACGATTCCTGCTAGTGTACAAGTGCCAAGACTGGATTCAAGCAAGATTAATCCACGTAATTTTTTAGTCCAAAAGGGCAGTGATTTAGCCAAATTCCATATTTACATGAATGGGCAAAATCAAAAGATTCAGCCTGCGTTGGCACTTTCGCCGTTGCTTTATACGATGCAACCAAGTGGTCATCTATATCAGGGGATCGTTGAAACAGGACTTAGTACCGCTGTACAGTCGACCACTTGGTTAGATCAGGACTTTAATCTTGTCTTTTTAGGCGCAATTTATGCACCTAACAATGATGAGAAAAAAGTCGAATCGACTCTAATTTCTCAAGTTGAAAATGGCAAAGCTTTTGATGACACTGAATTAAAACGTGTCAAAACGCTGATGCAAAATCAGTCTGATCTTATTATGAATGATGCGACTGCTTTGGGTTCACGTTTGAGTGATTATATTGTGTCTTCTAAAGGCAATTGGGGGCAATATTTTAATGATTTAGATGCGGTGCAGAAACTCAATATAAATGAGGTTAATCAAACTTTAAAACAGTTTTTAACTCCTGAACATCGTATTTCGGGCGATATTAAACCAACCCCAGAAGCACAAAAAAAAGCACTGGAACAAAAAAATCAGCAAGAAAAACCGAAAACACTGGATCAGCAAAAAACTGCTGAAGAACCATTGAAAGATGCCAGTATCTATAAGCAGGAAGTTAGTCAATATGTAAAATCATCGGCAAATTATTTACAAAATACCGAGAAAAAAATCCAACGTGGCAAACTTAAAAACGGTATGCAATATGCGTTGTTCCCAACACAAACTCGAGATGACCGTGTTTATGCAACGATTACACTCGATTTTGGTACAGAAAAATCTATGTTTGATAAAGGAACTGTATTAGATTTAACTTCGTATTTATTACTGCGTGGCTCAAATAAATATAGTTTGCAGGACGTTGCCGATAAATCAATTGAAGCAGGCGGGGCTGCAACTGCTAGCAGTTCAGACAATGGGATGACGATTAATATTCAGGCACGTAAGGATAAATTTGAGGAATTTTTTAAATTTGTAGTGGATGTGATGAAGCACCCAAGCTTTGAACAAACTCAGTTTGATTTGATTAAATCACAAAGTCTTGCCAGTCTGGATCGTCCATATACTGAACCTGAAACTGTTGCTGCTTTAAATCTGGCAAGACTCATCGAAATTTATCAACCTGGCGATTTACGTTATCATTTTGAGCCTGAATTTGCTAAAAAACAGCTTAACCAAGCGACTCAGGCACAAGTCAAACAGCTTTATGATCAATTCATTGCCATGAACCATGCTCAAATTGCGATTACAGGTGATTTTGATCCACAAAAAATGCAGCAATTTATTGCTCAATCATTTGGTTCTTGGTCAAGTGCACAGCCTTATCAGAAGATCTTATCGACAGATACCGACTATCCTGCTCAAAAAGTACATGCATTGTCTGAACAACGCGAATTTGGTAATTATCAAAGTATTTTGACTTTTCCTGTGGGTGTGGATCATCCTGATGCACCTGCCTTAATTGTCTTTACCAATATTTTAGGTCAATCACAATTGTCTTCACGTCTGGGGCAGGAGCTTCGTGAAAAAAATGCATTGGTCTACGGTTTTGGTAGTGATTTACAACTAGACAGTGATACCAATGTGGGCGCGCTTACCATTGAAGCAAATTATACCGCAGGGCGTGGTGAGCAAGTTTCTCAAACCGTGCATCATGTTTTGCAAAAGTTATTGCAAAGTGGTGTAACTGAACAGGAACTAGAATCTGCCAAAGCAGATATTTTGAAAAAACGAGTGACAACGCTTGAAGATGAACGAAGCATTCACCGTATGCTGAACAGTCAGCTCGAACGTGGTAAGAATATGCTTGATCGTGGGCAACGTGATCGTGATATTGCCAAACTCAGTAAAGCTGATATTGACACTGTGATTAAGAAATATATCAAACTAGATCATTTTGTCGAAGTAATGGCAGATCAATATGGTCAAGCCGCAAAGAAACAGTAACATTTTTATCTAAATTAAAGACTGCTTCATTTGGCAGTCTTTTTTACAATTGTTGTTTGAAGATTTGACTCAATAGTAAAAAAGGGTCTATGTTATTAAGTTGTTTTGAAATATGAAAGACCAAAAATAAAGGTAAAAACATGTCAATTAAAACCAGAAAAAGATTCGCTTCCATCGCATTGATGGTAATGCTGATTAGTCCAACAATATCTTTTGCTGGTTCTGAAACCAGTTCTGTGCGGAGTCAAACAGGCAGCTTGGTCTATATTGGAGATAGCTATGTCAATTTGATGCAAAAAATGCAGCAAGCACCTGTTTCACAGCGCAGTTATGAATGGGAAGAAAATCGAAAGAAATTAACGGCTGTAGATTATATTTATTTGATTGATAACACTTATTATACGGTAACTGTGGTAAATAATGTGGTGAAAAAAATTGTCTGGGATCGCAAGATTTAAGCATGAATTTTACAAAATCATTAAAAAAGCCCGTATGGGCTTTTTTAATGATTGTGGTCGTGTTTATGATCATGCTTGTGAGTATGAAATTCTTCATTTTCCCGAAAGCGCAAATAATTATCGAACTGTTCGCAATACTCGTCGTAATTATCTTCTAGCATCATCTGAAACTGTTGTAATACATAAGACATCACTTGTTCTTTAGCATCACGCATTTCATTGCCATCTTTAAAGTTATTTGCAGCAACCCAAGTGTTAAAACGCGCTGTACCAAATAACATGGCCGCGCTCACTTGACCACGTACAGCCGCAGGATCAGGCTTATCACCTTTTTTGGGACGACAGAACTCATTGGCAAGTTTAATAAACTCATCAGCACGCTCAAAAAAAACTGCATTTAAAGCTTCTTCTTCAGTGATATCAGTGGCATCAATTTTTTGAGACATGACTTTTTCCAACACAAACGAATGCACGTATTATACGTTAAAGCCTTGCATAAACTAAACCTTTGATCTAGGCTTAAAATAGCCTAAGTAAATTTAAAGCAGGTGTTTTATGCAAGATGCAATTGCTATTCAACGTTTAAAAACGGATATTGCTGTATTGCGCCAACATCATTGGCCACCTGAACATTTAGAGCATGTTGAAGGTCTACCTATTTATTACGGGTTACAATCAGAAGTTGAACAATATTATCTTGAATGGAGAGAATTGATTGAAAGGGCACAATCGCTATCTCAACCTTTTATGCAAGATGAAACATTAGATGCGATTCACTTACCCAGTCATTTAAATCTACCGCTTTTTTTCTTTCATGTTGATCGTATTCGGATTAACAAAACTCGTGCGAAAGAATCTAAAACTTTTAGAGGGGTTGCCAGCTTAATCGAAAAATGTGGGCAATTTGACACAGATCAGATTTTTGCCATGCAACAATGGCTTGAAAGTGATGACACGTCAGCTTTAGTGGCACATCGTGAATTTATTGATTTAAGAACTTATGTCTTTCAGCATGGACAAAGCGACTATAGTCGAACTCGATTTTATGTAAATGGTATTATTCTTGGAGTTGAGCCACATTTTAAACTTATCGATGCTCGCGACAAACCTCGTAAACAACGTAGTGACAGCTATCAAGACCCGATTGCGGACAATGGGGTCTGGAAAGTATTTGCCAAACATCGTTAAGGTATAAATTGAGATCTAAGCTTAAAATAACTTAGATCTATAGGATTTACCAAAATACCTTAGCATCTGCAAATTTTTTTAATTCTTGTTCAGACTCAAGTAAAAGTTGTTCTTGTTTTGCTTTACTCCAACCGACCGCAAACCAGAATTCAGCTTGCTTATGTGCAGATTCACGAAAGACATGCTCAGCCACATGCAAATCGTTATATAAACCCAGTTTTTCTTGCACGGCTTGTAATCGATTTAAGTATTTTTTTACTGCTTTTGGGTCATATAAACTTGAGATAAATTCAATACAATAGCGTAAGCGTTTACACCGTTTACGGGTACGATGCCTTTCCTCAATTTCAAGCTGACTAAAATGATCAGCGTCATGAATAATTTTTTGGTGTAACTGACTTAACAACGCTTTGCTTTCTTTCTTAAGTTTGGATGATTTCTGATGATTCGATTGTTCATGATAACTAAATGCTAGAAGTTGCAAAAGTAAACATACTGTTTCTGATTTTTGAAAGAGCAGATGAATCTGATTATCGATTGCCACTGACTTAGGCAAAGTTGAAAAAGGCGCCTCTGCTTTTAAGAGTTCAGGAAATATTTCATCAGAGAATACATCTAAATCACGTGTTGTTCCCAAAGCCTGAAAAATCTGTTTAAGCTGATTTTCCCATGAAGGATCAATATCATCTGACCATGACTGAAAACTTTTAAAAATGCTACGAATACGGCGAATTGCAATACGAGCCTGATGGATATGTTCAGGATTTGCAACGCCATCGGCAATGACTGCGGCATTAGGTAACAATTGTTGTAATGCATTTGCAACCATTTTACGAATAGCGACGTCAGTTGAATCTTCTTTATGTAAAATCAGCGTCTTAGCCTTAACCGCAGGAGATGCTTTTTGTTTGACTGATAATAAATTGCCACGTTCAGCTTTACTACGAACATCCAGCCAAAGTTGATATTTATTGACCCAGTCTTGTGTAAATAAAATCAATTGTTCAGGTGAGCCTTGCTTTAATTCGAATTCAACTTCACAAATTTTTTCTGATTGTTCAGTCGTTGAAACGACACCATCATCCAAACAAACTTCAATATCAGTTCCATCGATGGTGATAATTCTAAAAGTACGGTGGACATCAGTTTGAAACTGAAGTGTCAATTGGTGCCGCTGATCAGCTAATACTTGATCAAGTAAGTCCTTAACAATTTTATTTTCAGAGAATAGATCGAGATTTAATTCTGGTTCAACCTCACATTGCCCAAGTTGAACTTCATTTTCAATACGCTCAAGGTGGCTTTTACCCGATGCCTTAAAGGTTTGTACCCAATGATCACCTTCCTGACGTAAGCGAATGGCCATATGATTTTTCGCAAGTACACGATCTGCTGTATCATAATATTTAGCTTGTAAGCGAATTTTCTGGGCAGTTTTTGCCTTTAGTGCTTGTAATACACTCTTTTTCTTTCGTTCTGAAAGCTGAAATTTTAGTTCAATTTCGACCATAAGATGACTCCTAAAACTTCTTTAGATTTTAAGGATTTAATCTTATTCAAGCATAACACTAAAACTTGCTTGTGATTGTGTGATTTATCTATGATTGATTTGATAAATGTACATGCGATTCAAATTCAATGATAAAGGTCTACTCAATCCATTTCCCATAAATTAAAACAGGCTTTTTAAACAATAAAGTTTCAGGTAAAGTGATGATTAAATAGTCTCAGGATGATGACCATGAATGCGCCAGTAAAATTTCAAAAAAACTCAGCCAGCGATCAAACAACTCAACTACCCATTAAAAATTATCAGGAATTTTATCACTTCTATCTCACTGAACATCGCAATATTTTAAGCCGTCGTTTACATATCGCAGGGAGTAGTCTGGGTATTTACTTCCTAAGTAAAGCAATCCGAAAACGCAAACCCAAATACATTGCTTATGGATTACTTTCAGGTTACGCATGCGCATGGATAGGGCATTTCACTTTTGAAAAAAACAAACCTGCAAGTTTTAAGCAGCCACTTTATAGTTTTATTTCAGACTGGAAAATGTTTTCAGATGTTGTGCGTGGAAGAATCAGCTTAAAAGATCGTAAGTTTGATAAAATTAGGAGTTGACTTTTTAAAAGCTTAACAATCAGTAAAATGATGATGCTTTGAATCAAGCAAATTTAGATATATTCATTACTATTTTATAAAGTTAAATTTTGATTATTTAATTTATTTTTAAGGTAACTATTTTTTTAAATATAGGTAAGTTGTAATTGATTATTACTTGCCTTTTTAATGTATAAAATTTGAGGTGTTATGTTGATATTTATAAAAATAATTATAATAAAATTCATACAATTATAAAAAATGAACTTACTAAGTTATAAATCTGTATTGATCTTTTAAGTATTTATTCTAATAATTGTCAAACAATGAGGTTTGGATACCTTAGGCCTTATCGTATATACGACAAATTGATAGGATTTCCCATGAGAAAATTAACAACAGTACTCCTACCGGTAGCATTACTTGCGACAAGCTTTGCAACACATGCAGCAACTTCTGACGGTAAAACTTTTAGTGTTACTGCAGGCTGGTTACATATTATGCCGCAAGGTGAAAAACAGGGAGTAACTGGGGATATTACAAGCAAAACAGTACAAGGTGCGCTAAAAACTAACTCAGTTTATGCTGGTGATGCTGGTTTTGAAATTGATGATGCTGATACAGGCGGCTTATTATTTGATTATTATGTAAATGATAATGTTGTTCTTGAGTTAGTTGCTGGTGTTCCACCAAAAATGGAAATTGACGGTAAGGGTATAATTTTAAAAGAAGCTGGCGGTATTAATCTAAGCTCTGTAGGTAAAGTTGGTGAAGTAGATGCCTACACTCCAGTTGTTCTTGGTAAATATCAGTTTGGTACGGTAGATAGTAAATTCCGTCCATACGTGGGTGCTGGTATTATGTACGCACACTTTAGTGATTTTAAACTAGAAGGTGGGGTAAATGAGGCAATTGCAAACTCAAATGCTGTTACAAAACTTATTCAACCTGAAGTACGCAATGTAGAAATCAAAGATGCAGTTGCTCCAGTAGTTACAGTAGGTGCAGATTACAATTTCAATAAAGATTGGTTTGCTACTGCCTCTGTTACATATGCACAATTAAATACTAAAGCGACTTTAGATCTTTATTCAAATACTTTGAAAGAGACAGCTCTTAAAGGCTCTACTAAAATTGAAATTAACCCAATCGTGACATATGTTGGTATTGGTTACCGTTTCTAATTTAATCAGATAGTAAAAAAACCTCGATTAATCGAGGTTTTTTTATGCAGATATAAATATTAAAATAAGCTTAAATATATCGTTTTTTAATCATTATTTTTGTTATATTGATGCAAATTTTATTAGATAGAAACGAGTAATTAAATGTCGTTAGCTCATCATCGTAAAGCATTCTTTTTTATGGCATTAGGGTTATGTTTTCTTTTTTTTCTTATTGGAATGGCTTTTTTAGCTGCAAAAAGTGATAAAGAAAATCAGCGTCAATATAAGCTACAGCATGAAGAAATTGCAAAAAAGTATAATCAATCTGGGGCGGAATAATTTGATCTTCTGAAGACTAACATCTTGAGATTTTACAAAATATCCTTTTGTAACTGGCGGATATTTGGAATTTCGGAATATCGAAAGACGCAATATCCAGCTTCTTTAAACATACTGTCACGTAATTGGTCTTCTTTAAATTTTTCTAAATGACTTGAATCATCAAGTTCAATGATAGCAATGACTTCAAGGGCATCATTTAGAATTACAAAATCTGTCACTTTTCGATTAAATTTACGTCTAATTTTATAGTTATCACTCGTAATTAATGCACTAAAAGCAACTTGAGCTAAGACATGATGGTCGGGAAAGGCACTTTTCAAACGGCGAAACATCTTTGTTTCCAAAGGGGTAATAGGGGCACGGGCAAAAAACTGTTGTCTGGTAAAGATAAAAGACTTTAAACAGGTAAATATAAGAAATAAGCTGGATAAACAGCCTAAACTTAAAAAGAATATTTGAGATGAACTCAACACGCTTTCCCATTCTCAAAAGAAAACCCACTCATTAGAGTGGGTTAAAAATTTGGCTCTCCCACCTGGGCTCGAACCAGGGACCTGCGGATTAACAGTCCGTCGCTCTACCGACTGAGCTATGGGAGAATCTGGGCTAAGATTCTAAAAGGCATTTGGTTTTTGGTCAAGGCTTAATAAGCTGAAATTATTAAAAAAAGTTTGAATGATTTAAAATTAGACAAGTTGGTTATTCTATTAAATGGCATTCAAATTTTAGTCTGTCTATTCTGATGGTTTTGTATGGGAAAAATTTTGATATAAAATGGCATTAATATGCAATTTATAAGTGAAAAGTAATTATAAATGATTTTTTATTGCGTTTATTTGTTTTTAATGCACTTTTATTGCATTTTTTGGATTAAAACGTTTATTATTCCAACTTAATTTTCGTATCAACCAATTCTCGTTTTTTTCCATTAAACATTTTTTAATTTAATGGAAAAAACAAAGGATTTCAATTAGGTAATGACCTGATATGAATGATTCACTTGATGAATATGATTTTAAAATTTTACAGCAATTGCAATGTAATGGTCGCTTAAGCAATCAAGAGTTGGCCGAAATTATTGGTCTATCGACTTCTCAGTGTTCTCGTCGACGAATTGCTTTAGAGCAAAATGGCATGATTCAGGGCTACTATGCACAGTTGCATCCTGAGGCAGAATTGCAACCAATTATGGGGATGATAGAAATCAAATTACTTCAATATAGCGATGAAGTATTGAATCGGTTTCTGGATTTTGTGCAGCATGAAAATATGATTCGGGAAGTTTATAAGCTCACAGGAAATTTTGATTATCTATTAAAAGTCATGGTGCGTGATTTAAATGAAATGAGTCAACTGATCAATAAATTGACCACACTTAAAATTGGCGTAAGTAATTGCCATACCTCTATTGTGCTTGAGCGTATCAAAGAAAATTATCAAATGATGAGTGTAGATCAATCGCATGGCTAATATCACTGCTGATTTAAATGTAAATCAAGAGATCAAAACTCGGCATCATTCGTATATTGAAGATGGTCTTGCGATGATCATTGCAACTTTTATTATCTCTTTTGGCATGATGCTCATGCAGCAAGCGGGAACGCTTACGGGGGGTACAGCAGGTTTATCTTTACTTATCCATTATGCGACAGGGCTAAAATTTGGTCTGGTTTTTTTTCTGATGAATATCCCATTTTATTACTTGGCTTATAAGCGTTTAGGTATACCTATGGTGCTTAAAACTTTTGTTGCTGTGGGGCTTCTTTCAATATTGACTGAGTTACATCCTTATTTTATTCATGTGGATGGTTTAACGCCTTTGTATGCCACAATTTTAGCCAATGTATTAATGGGACTTGGTTTTCTGATTTTGTTTCGCCATCGTTCAAGCTTGGGTGGTTTTAATTTATTGGTATTATTTATTCAGGAACGTTACAAGATTCCAGCGGGTAAGATTCAAATGGGTTTAGATATTTGTATTTTACTGGCTTCTATTGCATTTGTGAGCTGGACATTATTGGTAATCTCTATTTTAGGTGCAGTTATACTCAATTTGATATTGGCGTTAAATCACCGCCCTGACCGTTATGTGGTTTAGAATTAAGTGAGAAAATGAGATGTTAAGACAGCAAGGAAATTCCACGCTGTTTTAATATTTTAGATTTTATAGAAGTAAGATAATAAAAATAAAAAAACCCACATAAAATATGTGGGTTTTTGAATCTTGGCTCTCCCACCTGGGCTCGAACCAGGGACCTGCGGATTAACAGTCCGTCGCTCTACCGACTGAGCTATGGGAGATTAGTTTTGGCTCTCCAACCTGGGCTCGAACCAGGGACCTGCGGATTAACAGTCCGTCGCTCTACCGACTGAGCTATTGGAGAATCTGATGCGCATTCTAGGCACATCTTGGGATTAGGTCAAGGGTAATTACTTAAAACAGGCGTTAAATGATTTATTTATCATCAAAACAGAAGCTTATGCTGTTTTATTCATCAAAAATTAATGTTTTTAATCGTATTTATTTTACTGCAAGTCAAAAAAAACCGTCCATAAATGGACGGCCTTTAAAAAAATAAAACTTATTTTTCTACGCCTGCTGGTTGGCCTGCAAGTTTTGCATTTGCATAATCCCAATTGACCAGACTCTCAAGGAAGGTAGAGATGTATTTAGGACGTGCATTGCGGTAGTCGATATAGTAAGCATGTTCCCAAACGTCAATTGTTAATACAGCAACTTGACCGTGTGCAAGCGGAGTATCAGCATTTGAAGTTTTAGTAATAGAAAGTTTACCGTTCACTTGATCGGCAACTAACCATGCCCAACCCGAACCGAATTGAGTTGTTGCTGCATTGGCAAATTCTTCAGCAAATTTTTCGTAAGAACCAAATGCTTCATCAATTTTTGCTGCAATTGCACCTGTAGGTTTACCACCACCATTTGGAGCAATAGAATTCCAGTAAAAAGTGTGATTCCAAACTTGTGCAGCATTATTAAAGATACCTGCTTTAGAGGCATCACCAGCAGATGCTTTGATGATTTCTTCTAAAGTTTTACCTTCAAGATCAGTACCTTTGATCAAGTTATTTAGATTAGTAACATAAGTTTGATGATGCTTGTCATGATGGAATTCTAAAGTTTCTTTAGAAATATGTGGCTCAAGTGCATCATAAGCGTAAGGTAATGCAGGTAAAGTAATGGTTGTCATGTTCCAATTCCTTGCGTTAGCTGGGGTAGTAGGATTAAGTGGCTCTATTGTAAATGATTATTTACGCAAAAGCGCATCGTTTTAAATAACAATACACAATAAAACCTTAATTAATACATATATAAAGACTTGTAATAAATACGTCTTAAATCGGATTATTCAACTCTACATAATGGTGTTCGAGCGAAAAATGATCTGACAACGCCTTTGCTAAACGTTGAACGCCATAACTTTCAGTTGCATGATGGCCACAGGCAAAATAATGTACATTTAGTTCTTGTGCTTCATAAAATGTACGTTCGCTGACTTCACCAGATATATACGCATCACAATCGAGCAGCGCAGCTTTATTGATAAAATCCTGAGCGCCGCCTGTGCAAAAGCCGACTTTTTGAATGCGAGTTTTATGGGCAGGCAAATGGACAATATTAAAATCAAAACAATGTTGCAATTTTAATTTAAAGTCCTCAGGTGTTAAGGCTTGTCTTAGATAACCAATATTTCCGATAGGGTAACGCTCGCTACTGTCCAAAGCTTCTATTTCATGAAGTTCTAAAAGTTCAGCAATTGCAGCATTATTGCCTAAAATAGGATGAGCATCTAATGGCAGATGGTAGGCAACTAAGGAAATATCATTTTGAATCAGTTTTTTAATTCGATTACCACGCATTCCTGTAATCGGGTAGGGTTCGCCTTTCCAGAAATAGCCATGATGAACCAACAATAAATCGGCATTAAGTTCAATTGCAGCATCAATTGCTGTTTCAGAAGCTGTCACCGCAGATACAATGCGTTTGACGCTTTCTTTTCCTTCAATCTGTAAGCCGTTTGGCGCATAATCTTTAAATTCGCTGCTACTGAGTGTTTGATCACACCATTTTATAATGTCATGTAAATTTGCCATGAATCATCTAACTCTGAATCAATCCAGTGAACTCACATCAAAACATATTTTTAATTGTAACTAAAGCTAGACAAATCTTTATTATCTTTTTCAGCTATCGATAAGCTTATGCTTTACAATAAGTAAACTCTTTTTTCTTCAATAAATTAAATCAAACTTAGAGGATGTAAACGTGCGTCGTGCTTTTACATGGTTACCGTGGATACTTCTCATCATTGTCATTATTAGTTTTCTTTCATGGCAAAAATTAAATCAGCCTAAAGCGCCTGTAGCCGCCGATGGCGTAAAAATGCCCGCCGAAAATGTAAAACCTTTAGTGGATACTTCACGTGCAGGTGGTGTAGTGTCTTATAGTGCTGCTGTAAAAGTGGCTGCACCTGCAGTTGTCAATATTTTTACGACCCAAAAAATAAAACAAGCGGCTAATCCTTTACTTAATGATCCTGTTTTTCGTGAATTTTTTGGTAATCAATTACCAAAGCAGCCGAATCAGGAGAATGAAAATAGTCTAGGTTCTGGCGTAATTGTACGTCCTGATGGTTATATTTTGACGAATAACCATGTTATTGCACAGGCAGATCAAATTGTAGTTGGACTCAATGATGGTCGCCGTGCTGTTGCAAAAGTGATTGGAACAGATCCTGATACAGATTTAGCAGTCATTAAGATCGAGCTTGATCAACTTCCTGTGTTGCCTTTTAAGTTAAGTGGCAATGAAGTGGGGGATGTGGTTTTAGCAATTGGTAATCCATTTGGTGTAGGTCAAACAGTGACACAAGGGATTATTTCTGCAACAGGGCGATCAGATTTGGGTATCAACACTTATGAAGACTTTATTCAGACTGATGCAGCAATTAATCCGGGTAATTCTGGTGGTGCGTTGATTGATGTTGCAGGAAATTTGATTGGGGTCAATACCGCAATTTTCTCTCAATCTGGCGGCTCTTTAGGGATTGGATTTGCGATTCCTGCACAGGTGTGTCAGCAAGTTCTAAATTCGATTTTAAAAGATGGTCGTGTCATTCGTGGTTGGTTGGGTATTAGTCTGGTTGCACCAAATCAAGATCAAGATGATGTTTTAGCCCAACGTCAAACAGGTGTTGTGGTTGCTGACGTATTGCGCGGTGGCCCTTCGGATCAGGCTGGTGTTAAAGTAGGTGACAAAATTTTAAAAGTGAATGACGAAGTGATTAATTCTGCATCGCATTTAATTAATTATGTGGCTCTACAAGCACCTAGTACAACGGTAAAACTGGAAGTTGAACGTAATGGTCAAACTGCGACACTAGATGTCAAAGTAGGTGAACGTAAGAGCCAAAACCAAAGTTCACAATATATTCCTTTACCAAAACGTTAAATTTGACAATAAAAAATAAGCCTCAACATGAGGCTTATTTTTATGGATGCTATTATTTCTTACGGCGTCTAAACACAGGATGTAGAACTGCTGCTTCTTCTGTCACAGTTTCATTTTCTAGATCCTCATTTTTTGACTTTTTCTTCTTTTTTTTCTTTTTCTTTGGCTCATCCTCAACTTCATCACCATCTTCAATGGCTTGCCAATACTCGAGTTGTTCCATGACTGCTGCATAAATAGAACCTTTACTATAACGTCCTTTTTTATCCAGTACGCCAACAGGGCGAGCCATGAGTATTTCTAAAGCTTGATCAATCGTTTCAATCGCATGGACATGGAATTGACCTGCTTCGACTGCCTCAATCACATCCTGACGCAACATGAGATGCTGCATATTCTGACGAGGAATAATCACACCTTGTTTGCCTGTCAAACCTTGCAATTTACATGCATCATAGAAACCTTCGATTTTGGCATTGACCCCACCAATCGGTTGAACTTGTCCCAATTGGTTCATCGATCCTGTAATTGCCCAAGATTGATCAATTGGAATCTGGCTAATGGCAGAAATTAATGCAGAGAGTTCTGCAACCGTGGCGCTGTCACCATCGACTTGCCCGTAGCTTTGTTCAAACGCGAGTGCAGCAGAAAAATGCAGAATTTGTGAACGACCAAAATGTGCTTTTAAAAAGCTAGCCATCAGCAAAACACCTTTGGCATGCAATGATCCACCTAGCTCTACGCTACGTTCAATATCCAAAATATCACCGCCGCCTTGATAGACTGAGGCAGTTAATCTTGAAGGTAAACCAAACTCTACATCTGCATAATGAATGACTGATAGCGCATTGATCTGACCTAAACGATGACCTTGCGTTTCAATCAATTGTGTACCGCGCGATAAATCTTGCCAATACAGTTCACGTAAATAACCTAGACGGTATTGACGATGATGTAAGGCTTGATTGACATGTTTGTCGGAAACCGTTTTATCACCTGCGGTAAATGCATGATGATGGGCTTCACGAATTAAATCGCCCAATGTAGATGCATGCAAAGACAGAGAGCTTTGGTCTTCAGCCTGACGGCTTGAATCTGTTAAAAGTGCAGATAATGCTGAACGATCAAAAGGTAATAATTTATCGACCTGTACATAATCGGCAATGAGTTGCATATAAGCCTGCTCATTGCTGTCATTACGTTGTAATGTATCAGTGAAGTCAGCTCGAATTTTGAACACACTTCCAAGTTCAGGTTCAACTTCTAAAATTTCATAATAAATTTCAGGTTCTGCTAACAAAACCACTTTAATTTCAAGCGGAATTGCCGCAGGTTCAATGGAAATACTACCTGTTAATGTGAGCATATGCTCAAGTGAAGATAATTTTAACTGTCCAGATTTAAGCGCACGTTTAAGCCCTTGCCATGCATAGGGTTGCTCAAGCAGTTGTTCGGCTTCAAGCATCAAAAAACCACCGATGGCTTTATGTAAGGAACCTGGGCGAATCAATGTAAAATCGGTGGTAATTGTTCCATTTTGAGTGAGTTGTTCGACATGTCCAAGCAAATTATAATGAGTCGGAAAGTCTTCAAAAATAACCGGAGCGCCCGTGTTTGGCTTATTACTAACGATGGCATTGGCTTGATAGCGCGCTGGAACCCGATTAAATAGTGCAGGGGAGAAATCATCTTCTTCCTGTGCCAAAATTGTTTCAACATTCTGGATAATATCTTCTGCGTAACGTTGTAAATAATCTTCAAGACCAACAACGCTCTGATTTTTTTTAATCAATACGTCAATTCGAGGCAAAACCACTTGTTTTGCAATATCACGATTTAACTCGGACACTTGATCACGAGCATCATCTTCAAGGTCACCCAGATGTAGCCCCAAGCGTTCCAGTTTTTTATCCATATAACGCATATTGGCTGCGATTTCAGCACGTTGTTTGGTGCTGAGCGCATTGATTTCATTTTGAGTTAATTCCTGTACCTGATCATCTTTGAGATGAATGGGTACAAAGCAATGCTCTTCGTTACGGGAAATCAGTTTTAGATCAAGCGTTTCACCTTCTTTGGTCAATTCAACCAAAGCTTCTTGTTGTTCATCGCCTGTTTCCTGACGAATTTGCTCAATGCGGTTGTGATAGGTCTCGGCAGTGAAGCGTCTTTCCAGTTGTTTCAATATGGTTTGCCATGCCTGATGTAAGGCATTTTGAAATTTTGGACCCTGACCCGCTGGAAACCTTAATGCAAGCGGTTGACGTGCATTTTTAAAATTATTGACATACACCCAGTCATCAGGTGTTGGCATATTTTTGGCATGTTGCTGCAACAACCGCTTGATCATGGTGCGTTTACCTAGACCTGCGGTACCGACTGCAAAAATGTTATAACCTGAATATGGTAGCGAAATCCCTGCTTCTACAGAAGCGCGGGCACGATCTTGTCCCAGAAAATTATTGAGGGGTTTGATACGTCGAGTTGACGATGGAATTTTTTCCAAATTGGTTATGTGGGTGAGTTGTTCAGATTTTAAACTTGTCTTTTCTAATGTCGTTTTAATCTCAGTTTGCTCAAATACCGATGGTAGATTATTGCTTTTTAGAGTTGTCGCTGTGGTTGAAGTTGAAGATAATGTTGAAGCCATTTGATCGTGTCTTTGGGTCACAGGTGAAATCCAAAAAATAAACTAGAGGTAAGATTTAAAGGTATACAGGTTTAGGGCAAAATATCAAGCTTCATCGCATTTTTTCTCAATTAAAATGCCTGGCTTTTCATAAACAATATTGAAAGCTTGGACATAACACGATTGAATAGGCTGTTTTATAAAATCTTTGGAAAATAATAACCGAATGACCACACAAACTACTGGATGGAAAGCTGCTTTTGAAGCCTTTCTTGATCGCCGTGCCCTGATTATGTTGTTTTTGGGATTTTCTGCGGGTATCCCGATTCTACTGATTTTTTCAAGCTTGTCATTGTGGTTGGGGGAAGCGGGTATTGATAAAAGCGCGGTCACTTTTTTTAGTTGGGCTGCACTTGGTTATTCATTTAAATTTGTGTGGGCACCATTGGTCGATGAATTGCCTGTTCCATTATTGACTAAAATATTGGGAAGGCGTCGTGCATGGTTATTGGTTGCACAAATTTTGATTGTCACTTCAATTTGTATCATGGCGTTTTCAGATCCATCACTTGGTCATGGTTATCTGATCCAGATGGCAGTTGGTGCAGTACTGCTTGGTTTTTCAGCAGCAACACAAGATATTGTAATTGATGCTTATCGTATTGAACTTGCAGAAACCCAAATGCAGACCGTTTTGGCATCGACTTATAATGCTGGTTACCGTATTGGGATGATTGTGGCGGGTGCAGGTGCATTATTTTTAGCAGCTTACTTAGGAACCTCTAAAGGCAACTATATTTATGAAGCTTGGAAATACACCTATTTAACCATGGCAGCAGTGATGGTGGTCGGGATAATCACCACACTGGTTGTACGTGAGCCGCAGGTCAACCGAGTGTATAAAGATTATAAACGCAGTGATTATTATCGTTTGGTGTTTGTGTTCTTTGTGGCAGTAGCAACTTTTGTTGTGACTTATATTTATTCGGGAAATGTGACGGATCTCATCGCTAGCGCTGCCAACATTAGCGATACCGCTGCCTTGTTTGGTCTGGAAGCTTTACGCTTTTTAACAGCTGGTGCATGCGCTTTGTTTGTTGGTTATTTGTTGGTACATGCAGGTGTTGTGAACAAGCAAATGGCGCTAGAAACATGGGTTGCCCCAATTCTAGATTTCTTTAAACGCTATGGGGTCAAACTGGCATTAGTACTGTTACTTTTAATTGGTTTTTATCGGATTTCAGACATTATTGCAGGTGTTATTTCCAATGTTTTTTATCAGGACTTAAATTTTAGTAAAGAACAAATTGCAGAAGCAGTTAAAATTTATGGTGTTATTTTTAGCTTGATTGGTGGTTTTCTGGGCGGTTTACTGGCACAGCGCATGAATATCATGAAGCTGATGTTTGTTGGTGCAGTGCTTGCCAGTTCCACAAATCTGATTTTTATCGGATTGGTCAAATCGGGTCAGCCTCTCGCCGATGTACAGATTCAGATTGGGTCGCATCACTATACTGCGAAAACGGATGAAGTTGGATATTTTAAGCTGTCGATTCCAAATCAAATTTTAGCAGAAGCTCATCAAATTACGGTTCAATCTCAGTTTGCACAAGGTGAGGCAGATCCAATTTCAGTGAATCTACCTTATTTAAATCATGATTTGCATCA
Source organism: Acinetobacter guerrae (assembly GCF_009372255.1). Taxonomy (GTDB): domain Bacteria; phylum Pseudomonadota; class Gammaproteobacteria; order Pseudomonadales; family Moraxellaceae; genus Acinetobacter; species Acinetobacter guerrae. Next base: position 498,353 of record NZ_LXGN01000001.1, on the reverse strand, counting down.
ACCTCAGATTCAATTATTACCTATTACCAGTGATGATCAGTTATCTCCTGCTGAACTTAAACAAAGTGTTGTGGTCAAAGGTCAAATTTCAGGATTGGATGCTAAACAGCTTCAAGCAGATCACCCCATCTTGTTAAAACTAGATGGAAAAATTTTTCCTACCAAGCTTGATGCTACTGGAACATTTAGTGGAATTATTGATCATCAGGCATTACAAAATTCACAGAGTAAAACCATTTCAGTAGATGCGATTTCGGTACAAGAACAATCGCTGATTCATAATCAACGAAGCTATACGCTTGCGCAAACCAATCAAACTCAGCTTTTGGATGTTGAGCTTGATCCAATAGCACCAGTTAAATTTGAGCCAAATTCTGAAACTGTCTTAAAGGGTAAAGTGGTGAAGCCTTACAGTTCACTCTGGCTATACTTTGCGATTATTATGGATAATCTGGCGTCTGGGCTAGCAGGTGCAGCATTTATTGCATTTTTATCAAGTTTGACCAGTGTTTCATTTACCGCCGTTCAATATGCGATTTTTAGCTCACTGATGACATTGACACCTAAATTGTTAGGTGGATATTCGGGAACAATCGTGACGCATATTGGTTATCCAAAATTTTTCCTGATGACCACATTCATTGGCATTCCAATTTTAATTTTGGTGGTATGGGTCGCTAAACTGTTAAAAGAGCATCAGGCACTTGAGCCAGAGAATACAAATCAATAAAGCTTTGTATTTTCTGTGCTTTACTTTAAGCCCAAATGAATAGTTTTATCTCAAGCTTAATGTATTTTATTCGCGTGAAAATGCTTATAATAACGATAAGTATGTTATTGATTTAAAAGTTAAGTTTTTAAATAAATACTGAACATTTTATTTGAAAACTGGCTTTATTAAGCAAGCTCGGTAACATGAAAATTTACTTCTCGGTAAATTTCATTTATCGGGCTTTGTTATGAATGACCAACAGGATGTAATGCAATGCTGAAATTACTGGCTCTGGATCGTTTTACTGTTTTATTGATTAGCATGGTTATTCTGGCGAGTTTTATTCCTGTGTCAGGACATGCTGCCAGTATTTTTGAAGTGGTGACCAATATTGCGATTGCAATTTTATTTTTCTTGCATGGCGCTAAGCTTTCAAGAGAAGCGATCGTTGAGGGTATTCTGCATTGGAAATTACATGTTCTGGTTTTTGCCTTTACTTTTGTGGTGTTTCCAATTCTTGGTTTGATGGCTAAACCAATTTTACTCCCAATATTAGGACAAGAGCTTTACTGGGGCTTTTTGTTTATGTGCTTTTTGCCATCGACCGTGCAGTCTTCTATTGCATTTACTTCTGTGGCTAAAGGCAATGTTGCTGCGGCAGTGTGCAGTGCCTCATTTTCAAATTTAATTGGCATGTTTATTACACCTGTATTGGTCAGTTTTTTTATTTTTGGTCAGTCAAAGCATAATTACGATCCAACTGCTTCGATTATCCAAATTACCTTGCTACTACTTGTGCCATTTATTTTGGGGCAGGTACTTCGTTCATGGATTTTTCCTTATATGAAGAAAGTACCAAGCATTGTAAAAGCCTTTGATCAGGGCACAATTTTGATGGTGGTATATGGAGCTTTCAGTAGTGCAGTCGTTGCAGGTCTTTGGCATCAGGTTAACTTACTGACATTGTTTTACTTAGTGTTGGCATGTTCAGTTTTACTTACCATTATTATGCTTTTGGGATTATTTGTACCCGTCTGGCTTGGCTTTAATCGGGCAGATCAAATCACCATCTTCTTTTGTGGCTCGAAAAAGACACTGGCAAGTGGGGTGCCGATGGCACAAATTCTGTTTAGCGGCCAACCATTGGGTATGATTGTTTTACCAATTATGATTTTTCATCAGATTCAGTTAATGGTGTGTGGTGTCATTGCAAATTACTGGTCGAAAAAAAATGAGCAAACTACACTCAATGATAAAACGGTCACGCAATAATTCGCTATCTGGATTTTTTTAGCGTATAATAACGTCCACTTGTTGTGCTTAGCTCTGACGGATTCGTCTCGGTGGGCCAAGAGAAATGGTCTGTTGTGGTGTTGATCTGCTGTGTTGTCTATTTTTAGTTGACCAGCCTTTCCTCAGTTTTGATTGATCTTTGGATTATCAGTTGAGAGTGATCAATTGCGATAACAGCTTAAGCCTTTCTTTAATTAGGAGTAATCGACCATGCGCGCCGATATTCACCCAAAATATGAAACACTAGTTGCAACCTGTTCTTGCGGTAACGTAATCGAAACTCGTTCTGCTCTTGGTAAAGACACTCTTTATCTTGACGTATGTTCAGCTTGCCACCCATTCTATACTGGTAAACAGAAGAATGTGGACACTGGTGGTCGTATCGACAAATTCAAACAACGTTTTGCTGGTATGTCACGTTCTATCAAACGTTAATACGAGAAAGTCTAAAACCAAGCATTTATTTGGTTTTAGTTCTCAAAAAAAGAACCGCTTTTGCGGTTCTTTTTTATTTTAGAGGAACAAGCAAATAGGCATACTCTTATTCCTCTGGATAAGCCACTTTTTTCAGTGCTTTAATATCTGCTTCTGGTGAACATAGCGAAATAAACTCATAGCCATAACCCCGCAGTAAATGACCTTTACGTACAGCAATCCATGTGGTGTTTAGCCCAAAAATATCAGTTTTAATTTGTTTTAGACGATAGTCACGTTCGCGGTCATAGGCGACATCATTGACAATTCCTACCCCCATGCCAAGCTCCACATAGGTTTTGATTACATCTGCATCTAGTGCAGACATCACTAGATCAACATCAATCCCTGCATCTTCAAAAGCTTTGTCGATTTTAGAGCGACCAGTAAATCCACCATGATAAGTAATAATTGGAAATTGTGATAATGCCTCAAGGGTAATTTCTTTTTCCTGCCCTAAAGGATGATTTTGGGGAACAATAATACTGTGTTCCCATTGGTAGTAAGGCACACTCGCTAGATTTTCTTCGGTCGTCAAGGATTCCGTTGCAATGCCAATATCTGCTTCGCCCTGAAGCAACATTTCTGCAATTTCAGTCGGACTGGCTTGTTGTAAAATCAGATGAACTTTTGGAAAAAGTTTTTTAAATTGATTTACGATAGGGGGAAGCACGTAACGCGCCTGAGTATGCGTGGTTGCAATGGTCAGTGTTCCTTCATCCACTTTATTAAAGTCATCGGCAAGACGTTTAATATTTTCAGCATCCACCAGCATTCTTTCTACAATACCCAATAGTGACTGACCAGGTTCGGTTAGACCAAGCAGACGTTTACCTTTACGGATAAAGAGTTGAACGCCGAGTTCATCTTCCAGATCTTTAATGTGCTTACTCACACCTGATTGAGAGGTATAAAGTGCAGCCGATGCTTCGGTCAAATTAAAGTTTTGACGGACAGTTTCTCGTATGATTCTTAATTGTTGAAAATTCATAATTTTTTATCTCTCTTTTGGGATGTATCGCATTCCCAAATTGAATCTAGGCGACTTGATCGGCAAATAAGTGAAGTTGTGATGCACTGACCCAGACACTTTGATTGGGTCTGAACTGATGCTGTCGTGCTTCTTCGGGGCTTAATGCGATTTCAATCAAGCGACCTTGACTATCTTGTAATTCGGCAATCACTTTTCCTGCAATCCATACTTCACGTACAAAAACAGCTTCGATACTGTTGTCGTGGGGTTGGGCATGAATATGTAACTCATCTGGACGAGCAAAAGCAATGACTTTACCCTGAGGAGCTTGCGCAGTAGAGGGTAAAATGATTTTATTTTCACCAATATGTACGATTCCATCACGATATTCACCATCAAAACGATTGGCTTGACCTAAAAAGTCAAACACAAAAGGTGTTGCTGGCTTTTCATAAACTTCACGTGGAGAACCAATTTGTTCAACATTGCCTTTATTCATGACAATAATTTGATCGGCTACCTCAAGTGCTTCTTCCTGATCATGCGTGACAAAAATAGAGGTAATATGCAATTCGTCGTGTAATGTTCTTAACCAGCGGCGAAGTTCTTTGCGTACTTTGGCATCTAATGCACCAAATGGTTCATCTAAAAGTAATACACGAGGTTCAACAGCCAATGCACGAGCAAGTGCAATACGTTGGCGTTGCCCACCAGAAAGTTGCGCAGGATAACGATCTGCCAAAAATCCAAGTTGAACCAGATCCAGTAAGCGGGTCACTCGTTTTTTAATTTCTGCTTCATTCGGGCGAGTGTTACGAGGGCGAACACGTAAACCAAATGCAATGTTGTCAAATACAGTCATATGGCGAAACAGCGCATAATGCTGAAATACAAAGCCAACTTGACGTTCACGCACATGCACATTAGTTGCATCATTGCCTTCTAGCAAAACTTGACCAGAATCTGCTGACTCTAAACCTGCAATAATGCGTAACAGGGTGGTTTTTCCGCAGCCAGATGGGCCAAGTAGGGCAACCAGTTGTCCTTCTGGAAAATCCAGAGAAATATCTTTGAGTGCGTGGAATGCACCAAAGTGTTTTTCAATATTTTTAACTTGAATACTCATTGATCATTCCTCAAGAAGCTGCTGAATCATTTCGGTTGTTCTGTTTTTCCTGACGAATTTCTACCCATGTTTTTAATATCAAGGTAATAATCGCCAAAAATGCCAATAAGGACGCGACGGCAAAAGCTGCGCTGTAGGTGTATTCGTTGTAGAGAATTTCTACATGTAAAGGCAATGTATTGGTTTCACCACGAATATGCCCTGAAACGACAGAAACCGCACCAAACTCGCCCATTGCGCGGGCATTACACAGAATCACACCATACAGCAGTCCCCATTTGATATTAGGTAAAGTGACTTTCCAGAAGGTTTGCCAGCCCGAAGCGCCAAGCACAATGGCGGCTTCTTCTTCTTCAGTACCTTGCGCTTCCATTAAAGGGATCAATTCACGCGCGACAAAAGGAACAGTAATAAACACGGTTGCAAGCACAATAGCAGGTACGGCATACAGGATTTTAATATCATGATCCATCAACCACGGCCCAAACCAGCCTTGCATACCAAAAATGAGTACTAACATTAAACCTGCAATAACAGGTGAAACTGAAAATGGTAAATCGATCAGGGTGGTTAAAACCGATTTACCGCGAAACTGAAATTTCGCTACCGCCCAAGCTGCCGCAACACCAAACACGACATTTAAAGGAACAGCGACTGCAGCAGTCAGTAGGGTAAGTTTGACCGCAGATAAAGTATCTGGATTAATTAATGCATTGACATAGACATCGATCCCTTGTCGAAAAGCTTCTACAAATACCAAAACCAATGGCAAGATCAGACAACTAAGAAAAAAGATCGAAGCGACAGTCAGTAGGGTATAACGTACCCAAGTCGGTTCACGGGTTGAATCACGTGATTGTAATTTGATTGCAAGTGCATTGCTGCTGGTCACTAAGCTCATTTCACGGTTCTCCCAGTACGACGGCTTGCCCATGCTTGAATTAGATTAATCAAGAGTAAGATTACAAATGAAATGACCAACATTAAGACCGCAATGGTTGTTGCAGCTGGATAGTCATATTCTTCAAGACGCGAAATAATCATTAAAGGTGCAATTTCAGTTTTAAAAGGCTGATTACCTGCAATGAAAATGACCGACCCATATTCACCAACGCCTCGTGCAAATGCCAATGCGAAACCAGTCAACAAAGCAGGAAGTAAAATTGGAAAAATGATCTTAGTGACAATTTGCCAACGGTTTGCACCAAGCGCAGAAGCCGCTTCTTCTAGCTCAGTTTCGATATCGGAAAGCACAGGTTGTACTGTACGCACTACAAATGGAATGCCAATAAAAATTAAGGCAATGGTAATCCCAATAGGGGTATAAGCCACTTGAATACCAAGCGGTGTTAGATATTGACCAATCCAACCTGTAGGTGCATATAACGAGGTAAGGGCAATACCAGCAACTGCGGTTGGTAGCGCAAATGGCAAATCAACAAGTGCATCCATTAAGCGTTTACCAGGAAAGGTATAGCGCACCAGACACCATGCCAGTAAAGAACCAAAGACCACATTGATTAAAGCTGCAATCAGTGCAGTACCAAAACTAAGCTGCAAAGACTTGAGGATTCGTTCTGAACTCAATATTTCCCATAACCCATCCCAACCAACACCAATTGATTTAATAAAAACAGCAGACAGTGGAATAAGAACAATGAGTGATAAATACGCTAGGGTAAAACCTAGTGAAAGACCAAATCCTGGCAGCACTCGGGATCGCTGCGACATGAGAACTCCTAAAAGAGTACGCCTGACAAATAGCAGGCAAATCTAAACAATATATAAATAAAAAAATATTAGATCGCGTATCTGAACAAAGAATCTTGATCGCTATATTGCATCAGCCGATCTGGATGACTTTCTTGAAGAATATAGTCAAATATTTCGGGAAAAGGACCAAAGCCTGATGCAACATTGATATGACCAACTTGCCCAAGATTGACAGGTTTGATCTGCCAAGCCTGAGCCAGACGCATGGCATCATCAAAGTGTAACCAAGGATCATTTTCACTCATGATGAGTTGTGTCGGCACAACGATTTTTAACTGATGAAAGTAGTCTGCGTAATCATAAACACTGTTTCGGGCAAATCCTGCTTCTCCAAAACGAGCAGGATTAGCTGGTGCAACCAATGTTAAATGCTTTACTTTTTTTCGTAGCTCTGGATGTTCAGCCAATGCCGCAACACTGGTTAAACAACCAAAACTATGTGCAACGATTTGAATGGGTTGTTCAATGAATTGAACAGTTGCAAGTAGTTGCTCGACCCACTCATTCAAGATTGGATGATTCCAGTCTTTTTGCTGCACACGAGAGCAATGTACAAGTTCACGTTGTAACCAAGATTGCCAGTGTTGAGGTTCACTACCTCCAACACCCGGAACGATGACTGTATGTACCATGACGCTGCTCCCTTATCGAATGCTAAATATTATTTAGCATTGTTTTCTTTTACGATTTGGTCAAAAACTCCACCATTGTCAAAGTGCTGTTTTTGAACTTTTGTCCAGCCACCAAACTCTTTATCAATGGTGACCAGTTTCAATGGCTTAAAGGTGCTGCTATAGCGTTTTAAAATGTCTGCATTACGTGGGCGGTAGAAATTTTTCGCAGCAATATCTTGTCCTTTTGGTGAATACAGGAAGTTTAGATACGCTTTTGCTAAGTTTTCATTGCCGTCTTTCTTCACATTTTTTTCTACAATCGCAACAGGTGGTTCAGCCAAAATTGAAAGCGATGGGGTAATGATTTCAAACTTACCCGGTTGTTCACGCTGTGCTAGATATGCTTCATTTTCCCAAGCCAGTAATACATCTCCAATACCGCGTTCAGCAAAAGTAGTGGTTGCTCCACGTGCGCCTGAATCCAAAACTTTGGTTTGTTTATAAATCTGACGTACAAATTCACGTGCTTTAGCATCAGAACCATATTGATGTTTTGCCCAAGCCCATGCTGCTAAATAGTTCCAGCGCGCACCGCCCGATGTTTTAGGATTTGGTGTGATAATTTCTACACCTGGTTTTACAATATCCGCCCAATCTTTAATGCCTTTTGGGTTTCCTTTACGCACAAGGAATACGATAGTTGATGTATAAGGGGTAGAGTTTTGTGGAAATTTCTTTTGCCAGTCAGCAGGTAATAGTTTGGCTTTTTCAGCAATTTCATCAATATCTGCTGCCAAAGCCAAAGTCACTACATCGGCTTGTAGGCCATCAATCACAGCACGAGCTTGTTTACCCGAACCACCATGTGATTGTTTAAAGTTGACATCCTGACCTGTACGCTGTTTCCAGTAAGAACCAAATTCTTTGTTAAAGTTTTCATAGAGTTCACGGGTTGGATCATATGAAACGTTTAAAAAATCTGTTGCTGCAAAAGACGAAACTGAAACCAATGCAGCCAGAATCCCCACCTTTAATTGTGCTAAGCGCATGTTTTTTCCCTCAAATATATAGAAATGTTTTGAACATGCGTGCAGCATACTGCGAGTTGTTATCCATAAAAAATAATAAAAAATGAATTTTATATGAATAAAAAAGAAATAGAAAAAGCTTATGTGTTTTTAAACTAAGCTGAGAAATCAACGGGATGTTTGGGAATGTGGTGTTTTAAGAATGCAGAACAAGTGGAAGCACTGGATTTACAGGATCGAGCATTTCATTATGGTGATGGATGTTTTACCACAGCTCGCATTTATCAGGGGCATTTTGAATTAAAAGCACGTCATATGCTGCGTTTAAAAAATAGTTGCCAGTATTTGTATCTCAAGGCAGATTTATCACTTATTGAAAAAAGTCTGGAACAATTGCAAAGTCAATTGGATGTTTTGGATGGTACGCTTAAAATTATGATTAGTCGTGGTATAGGTCAGCGCGGCTATAGCTTGCCCGCACAAACCGCAGATGTGTATGTCTGGTTTTATCCACAGATTCAAACTGAATTTAGCCCCCAATTGATACAAACTGGAGTTTTGAATCAAGTTGTGGGTATGAGCATGCCGCACTTGGTTGGTTTAAAAACTTTAAATCGACTGGAGCAGGTTTTACTCAAACAAGAGGCAGATCAACAGCAATGGGCAGAAGCGCTGGTGACTGATGTACAAGGTTTGATTGTGGAAGGTGTAAGCAGTAATTGCTTTATTTATTTAAATGATACGTGGATTACACCTGAACTTCGTTATAATGGCGTGCACGGTGTGATGCGGGCAGAAATTTTATCCAGAATGGAAAAGTTTGATGTACCTGTGGCGCATGGTTTTATCGATATGGATGAAATTCCAAATATTCAGGCATTGTTTTTTTGTAATGCACTCAATCCGATGAAAGCCGTGACACACCTTGATGGAAAACCCTTAGACTCCCAAGTTTGTGTAGAGCTTTTTCATACACTTCAACTGAACCAGATTCACTGATATGTCAAAACCTTCAAATAAGCCTAAAGCAAAGAACAAAAAAAAGCCGCCAAGTAAGAGCAGCTTTTTTACAAAAAATCGAAAATGGCTTGCGGCATTTTTTATTTTAGTCATTGCAGTGGTAAGTGTCTTATGGATGAATCTTTTTAAGGATTATCCTATTAAAGGAAAAAAAGAGTTACTGGTGGTTGCCAATGGCGACACTTACTCGCATTTTATCGAACGTATGGCCAAAGAAAATCAAGTTTCTATTCCTTTGATTTTAAAAATTTATCAGAAATTTTTTATTCATGACACCATGAAAGCAGGGGTGTATGAAGTCCCTCAAGGGATGAGTATTCGACAAGTTTTAGTGATGTTGTCTAATGCTGAAAATGCACAAATGATTCGAGTTCAAGTCATTGAAGGAACCACTTTTAAACAGTTAATTGCCAATCTGAAAAAAGATCCTTATGTGACAAAATCCGTTGTAAATTTGCCTGAAGAACAAATAACAAAAGAATTAGGATTACCTTATTCGCATCCTGAAGGTTTATTTGCGCCAAATACTTATTTCTTTTCAAAAGGTGAAAGCGATAAAAAAATTCTGACTGATTTATACCATTATCAAATGAAAGCTTTAGATCAGGCATGGCAAAATCGTGCGGCAGATTTACCTTATCAAAATAAATATGAAGCCTTGATTATGGCGTCTATTATTGAAAAAGAAACCAGTCTGGATCGTGAGCTTGAGCAAGTGTCTGGGGTGTTTGTACGCCGTTTAAAATTGGGAATGCGTTTACAGACTGATCCAACCGTGATTTATGGCATGGGGGATAAATATCAAGGCAGAATTAGCCGAGAGGATTTACGTACTCCTACCGCTTATAACACTTATACCATGTCTGGTTTACCGCCAACACCAATTGCTATGCCGGGCAAAAAAGCCATTGAAGCGGCAATGCATCCTGACCAATCAAAAAATATTTACTTTGTTGCGACGGGCAATGGTGGACACAAGTTCAGTGAAACCTTGCAACAGCACAATCAGGCAGTTCAGGATTATTTATCCGTGTTAAGATCAAAAAACTAGGGAGACGATATGTTCATTAGCTTTGAAGGCACGGAAGGTGTAGGCAAAACCACATTAATTCGAAAGATTTATGAGCATTTTGAAAGACAAGGTGAGCAAATTGTACTGACCCGTGAACCAGGTGGTACGCCTTTGGCTGAAAGAGTGCGTGATTTGCTGCTCGCGGTGAATCATGAAGAAAAAATGGCACATGATACAGAGCTTTTATTGATTTATGCAGCGCGCGCGCAGCATTTAGAACAAGTGATTGTTCCCGCATTAAATGAAGGTAAAACAGTGCTCAGTGATCGTTTTACCGATGCTAGTTATGCATACCAATGTGCGGGACGTGGTTTAAGTAAAGAAAAACTGAATATTCTCAATCAAACTTTTGTCTCGCAAATGCCTGATATTACCTTTTGGTTAGATGCCCCGATTGAACTAGGCATGTCACGTGCGCGTGAACGTGGTGCTTTAGACCGTTTTGAACAGGAAAAAGTAGATTTTTTTCAGCAGGTGCGTCAGGGTTATCAAGATTTGCATGATTTGTATCCAGAACGGATCAAACGTTTAGATGCGACTCAAGCCCCTGAAGTCGTATTAGAGCAAGCATTAAGTCATCTACAATAAATCATTTTAATATAAAAAAACGCGCGAAAAGCATAAAACTTTCGGGCGTTTTTTTATTGAAATTTTGAACTTAAACGACATTCACTAAAGGTTGTTCTACTTCAAAATTCGGTGGCGAAAGTACCGTTTTTCGTAGTTCAGTTCCGAGTTCAGGATAATCAAGCGTATAATGTAAACCACGCGACTCCTTACGTTGCATGGCGCAGCGCACAATCATTTCTGAAACCAATACCAGATTTCGCAGTTCAATCAAATTTTTACTGACCCGATAGCCCTGATAGTATTCGGTAATTTCACGTTTTAACATTTCAATGCGGTGTAGGGCACGTTCAAGACGTTTAGTGGTGCGCACGATACCGACATAGTTCCACATAGTCGAACGTAATTCATCCCAATTTTGCAAAATTACCACATCTTCATCTGCATCTGTGACCTGAGATTCATCCCACGTTGGTACATTAGGCAATTTAAAACTTGAGTTAAATTTGTTCTGGATATCCTGTGCAGCACTCATGCCATAAACAAAACATTCGAGTAGCGAATTACTGGCCATACGGTTTGCACCATGCAATCCTGTATAGGAAGTTTCACCAATCGCATATAAACCTTCAATGTCGGTTTGACTATGTTCATCCACGACCACACCACCACACGTGTAATGGGCAGCTGGAACTACGGGAATCATATCTTTGGTGATATCAATACCTAACTCAAGCAGTCGCGTATAAAGTGTTGGAAAATGTTCCTGAATGAACTCAGCAGGTTTATGCGTGATATCGAGCCAAACATGGCGAATACCCAATCGTTTGATTTCATGGTCAATGGTACGTGCCACGATATCTCGTGGTGCAAGTTCCGCGCGTTCATCAAAACGTAACATGAAACGTTCGCCATCTGGCAAGCGTAAATAAGCACCTTCACCACGCATGGCTTCTGTAATTAAAAAAGAACGCGCTTGTGGGTGATATAAGCAGGTCGGATGAAACTGGTTAAATTCCATATTCGCTACACGACAACCAGCACGATAAGCCATGGCAATACCATCGCCTGTTGCAATATCTGGATTTGACGTATAAAGATAAGCTTTCATCGCACCGCCACAGGCTAAGGCTGTAAATGGTGCCAAAAAGGTATGAACTTTCTCTGTTTTTTCATCAAGAACATAAAGACCTACTGCACGATTGTTCTGATCTGTATGACCTAATTTATGTAATGTAATGACATCAATCGCGACATAATTTTCAAAAATTGTCAGATTTTTTTGTTCTCTGGCACGTTGTACCAATGTGGTAGAAATTGCTTTACCTGTTGCATCTGCCGCATGAATAATACGGCGCTGTGAATGACCGCCTTCACGGGTGAGATGAAGTTGATCTTCTTCATCAAGGGTAAATTCAACACCATGATTTAACAGAAAATCAACCGATTGACGACCACCTTGAACCGTTTGCTTGACTGCATCAAGTTCACATAAATGTGCCCCTGCAATCATAGTGTCATCAATATGCTGTTGAATGGAATCTGTTTCATCCAATACCGCAGCAACACCACCTTGTGCATAAAAAGTACTGGCTTCAGTCAATGTGGATTTTGCTAAAACAGCAACGTTGTAATGACTTGGTAATGACAAAGCAAGGCTTAAACCAGCGCCGCCACTGCCCACAATGATCACATCAAAATGATGAGTTGTGTTTAAATCAGGCATGTCCATCAGCTAATTTACAAAAAGTTTGCTAATAACACGCTTTTTTTTAAGAAAAGGCAAGACTCTATATGCTTAAATCTAAGTCAAATTTTCAATAAACTTTCAATTTTTAAAAATCTGAATGATCAAAATATAGAAAATTTAATGGAATAATCACAATTTTTAATTCTGGAAATAATAAACATATTATTACGGAAATACGAAAAAAGTTGTGTTAAAACAATTGGGTCTAACCTAAAACTAGTGTGTGAGTTTGTGCTACATGAATAGTCGCTATTTACAAAATGGAATGTACGCCATGGTATTTACTATGGCTGCTGTACAAGCGGATGCTGCAACCCCTGTTGATTTCTCAAGCTTGGTAGAACAAGTTAGCCCAGCGGTAGTGAGTGTCAATGTTGTTAAAAAAATGACTCAGGAAGAGTTGTTACAGCAACAAGTACCAGAAATTTTACGCCGTTTTTTTGGCAATCAAGTGGTGATTCCACAACAGCAGGCTCCACAGGAAAAAGTCGGCTACGGCAGCGCCTTTTTCATCAGTAATGACGGTTATTTATTGACAAATCACCACGTGGTTGAAGATGCTTCTCGCATTACCATTACCTTGCAGGATCGACGTGAAATTGATGCAAAAGTAATTGGTAGCGATGAACGTACCGATGTGGCATTACTTAAAGTGGACGGTACGACTTATCCTGCTTTAAAAATTGGTAACGTGGATCAACTTAAAGTGGGTGAACCTGTGCTTGCAATTGGTTCTCCATTCGGTTTCGATTATTCAGCATCTGCAGGGATCGTGAGCGCAAAATCACGAAATATGCAGGGTGAAACTTCTGTTCCATTTATTCAAACCGATGTCGCGCTAAATCCGGGCAATTCAGGCGGGCCATTGTTTAACCAGCGTGGTGAAGTGGTCGGCGTTAACTCTCGTATTTTTAGTGGTACGGGTGGTTACATGGGCTTATCATTTTCCATTCCGATTGATGTGGCGATGGATGTGGTACAACAGCTTAAAACTACAGGAAAAGTCACACGTTCTTATTTAGGCGTAATGTTACAGGATATCGATCGTAACCTTGCTGATGCCTATAATTTGCCGCGCCCAGAAGGCTCATTGATTAATCAGGTAGCGCCAGGTTCTCCTGCTGCTAAAGCAGGATTAAAAGCAGGCGATATCATTATGAAATATAATGGTTCACCTATTTCAAGAACCTCTGATCTTTTAAATTATCTCAATCGAACTATGCCTAAGCAGTCGATACAATTAGAAATTTTACGTGATGGCAAGCCACGCAGTATTTCTGCAACCTTAACCACTGCACCAGATGACACGCCTGCAACTTCAGAACGTTCTGCACAGCAAAATGGTCCTGTTTTAGGAATGGCAATTCGCAACCTGACAGCAGCTGAACAATCACGTTTGGATGTTCGTGGTGGTATTCTGGTTGAAGATGTCACTCGAGGTGGATTGGCAGCACTGTCGAATATTATTTCAGGTGATGTGATCACTCAAATTAATAATACAGCCATTTTAAATACCAGTGATTTTACTAAAGTGGTTGCGACTTTACCTAAAAACTCTGTTGCACGTGTCTCTATTGTTCGTCAAGGACAGCGTGCCATGTTGGGTTTAAGAATTAAATAATATTGATTGCAAAGTCAGTTTTAAATCAAGCCATCTATACCTTTTAAATTTTAAGGATAGATGGCATTTAAAATAGGATTTATGGAAAATAATTAAATATCCCATTGTTTTTCAAATATGGTCATTTGATTATAAATGGATTGGTGTTCACTTGATTTTAATGTATACCAAGTTTCACAAAACTCTTTTCCTAATATTTCTTTTATAAATGAGTTTTTTTTGAATTGTGTGAGTGATTCAATTTGATTGGTCGGTAAAAATATATGATCATCTGGGTATTTTAATAAGTGTGAAGGTTTTTTGATTTCAATGTGATGTGTTAATCCATAAAGTAAGCCTGATAATATAACAGCAACACATAAATAAGGGTTACAGTCTGCACCTGCTACACGATATTCAAAACGTTGATTTTCCTGATCTGAACAAGGCAGGCGGATTGCCACATTTCTATTGTTGATATTCCAGTTCGCTTCAAGAGGCACGTGCTGCCCTAATTGAAAACGACGATAAGAGTTGATATTTGGTGCTAAAATTGCCATAGAAGCAGGCATCATTTCAATCATTCCGCTGATCGCCTGTAGCATTTTCTGTGATGGTTGCTTGAGATCTTCTGAACTAAAATAATTCTTAAACAATGCATCGCAAAGACTCATATGAAAATGCATGCCACTACCTGCCTTCGCTAAATCAGGTTTTGCCAGAAAACTTGCATGTACATGATGTTGCTTAGCGACTTGTTTAATGATCTGTTTTAAAGACATGATTTGATCGCATAACTGTAAAACATTTGCACGATGTGGAATATTGATTTCATATTGTCCTGCTGCTGACTCTGAAACAATTGAGATAATTTCAATATCTTGCAAAGCGGCGATTCGTTCGACTTCATCTAATATAAGTTGGTAGTCTTCAGGAATGTTCATATCAAAACATTGGTTTGGACGAAATAGTCCATCTCTTTGTTGATCTTGTTTGTATAAATAAAATTCAAGTTCAGCCGAAATTACAGGAAAATACTTATGCGCATTACATTGTTGCAGTACTTTGTTTAAAACATTGCGTGGTTCATACGGACATGATGTACCATCTTCTTGCTGCATAGTGAGGTAAACTTGAGCATTGTATTCTGGATGGATCGCACTGGGCTTTAAACTGCCCAAAATGGGGAGACATAATCGATCAGGTTCGCCGATGTATTTACCTAAACCCGTTTCTTCTATTACTTTTCCGTCTAAATCCATTGCATAAATGGACAATGGGAAGTAACAGCCTTTATCCAGTTTTTTTAAACTGTTAATGTCAATTCTTTTGCCACGAATATGTCCATTTAGATCGTGTAGTATAATGTCGATGTGTTGAGTATTAGGATATTTTTCTAAATATTTTTTTACTTCATCTGCAAAATTAGCTTGTGGCTCAAGATTTATTTTTTTAAAAATACGGTTGTTATCAAATTTTCTGCCCTTATTTTTATAAGGTACATAATCTTGTTGCTGTCTTAAAATACCAAGGCTACTCATCATAAAAACCTTTGTTTATGGGATAAAGTAAATCCTAGATGAATAAAATTTAGAAGTAACGTAAAATGTGCGTAACTTTTTTAGCAAAAAAATAGTTTCAATCTGATGAGTGCGATTTTTGATTTAAGGCGAACAGTAGCGTCTGAACATATTGATCAATTAGGGCACGTGAACAACGTGATTTATGTGCAATGGATGCAGGACGTTGCAACAGCTCATGTAGATGCAATAGGGCTTGGTTTAAAAGAGTATCTTGAGCTGAATCATGCCATGGTTGCTATAGAGCATCATGTGCAATATCGAAAAGCTGCTTTTGAGGGCGAAGAAATTATACTGCGCACATGGCTAGATGCGATTGATAGTTTATATTTGTCTCGACAATATGTTTTTTATCGACCCAAAGATCAAAGTGTATTGTTTGTTGCCAAAACAAAATGGGCCTGTGTTGAGATCAGTACTGGGCGACCAAAACGTATGTCTCCAACATTTACTCAAACCTATCAGCCTTTAGCTAAAGAAGTAAATCCGATTGATTTTACAGTGAACTATTTATAAGTCGTTATAAATAAGTGCTTAATCATGATCAAGGTCGTATGTATAAAACACGCGGCATTCAACAATTTTGGTTGTGATTCACTGAATAGTTTTAAAAGCAGAATGATCACACTATATTTTTAATGTACGGTTGCTTATACTGTGCAGCAATTTAGGACAGTCCTTTTACATCTTGCATACTGTGTGAAGTATTGCATCCAAAGATGTACTTTTTTTCAGAGTAATCTATGGCGTCGGCTAAAAAATCCGTTGATATCAAAAACATTCGTAACTTTTCGATTATCGCTCACATTGACCACGGTAAGTCAACATTGGCTGACCGTTTTATTCAAATGTGCGGTGGTTTGCAGGACCGTGAAATGCAGGCTCAGGTTCTGGATTCAATGGAGCTTGAGCGTGAGCGCGGGATTACCATCAAGGCAGCATCGGTAACACTGTATTATACGCATCCAAATGGTCAGGAATATCAGCTTAATTTTATTGATACTCCTGGACACGTTGACTTTTCTTACGAAGTGTCACGATCTTTGGCAGCCTGTGAAGGGGCATTGTTGGTCGTGGATGCAGCACAAGGTGTTGAAGCACAGTCTGTTGCCAACTGTTATACCGCAATTGAACAAGGTCTGGAAGTTCTTCCTATTCTGAATAAAATTGATTTACCGCAGGCAGAACCTGAGCGGGTGATTCATGAAATTGAAGAAATTATTGGGATTGAAGCAACTGATGCACCTACTTGCTCAGCCAAAACTGGTTTAGGGGTCGAAGGTGTATTAGAGCGTTTGGTGGATGTGATTCCAGCCCCTGAAGGTGACCGTGAAGCACCGCTACAAGCATTAATTATCGACTCTTGGTTTGATAATTATCTTGGTGTGGTGTCTTTAGTCCGCATTAAACAGGGTCGTATCCGTAAAGGCGACAAAATGTTGGTTAAATCCACAGGTCAAACGCATCCTGTGACTTCAGTTGGCGTATTCAATCCTAAGCATACTGAAACTGATATTCTTGAAGCGGGTGAAGTTGGCTTTGTCATTGCAGGGATTAAAGATATTTTTGGTGCGCCAGTCGGGGATACCATTACCTTATCGACTACACCAGAAGTAGCAACATTGCCAGGGTTTAAAAAAGTAAAACCACAGGTATATGCAGGCTTATTCCCAATTGATGCTAGCGACTTTGAGCCATTCCGTGAAGCTCTACAAAAACTGCAAATTAATGACTCAGCTTTATTCTTTGAACCTGAAAGTTCTGATGCATTAGGTTTTGGTTTCCGATGTGGCTTCTTGGGTATGCTACATATGGAAATCGTACAAGAGCGCTTAGAGCGTGAGTATGATCTGGATCTGATCAGTTCTGCACCGACAGTAATCTATGAAGCGGTGACTAAAAAAGGCGATACGATTTATATCGATAGCCCTTCAAAAATGCCAGATGGCAGTTTGGTTGAGGATTTACGTGAACCGATTGCTGAGTGTCATATTCTTGTTCCTCAAGAGTATTTAGGCAATGTCATGACTTTATGTATTGAACGTCGCGGCGTACAAAAAGATATGAAATTTTTAGGAAATCAGGTTTCCTTAACGTTTGAAATTCCGATGGCAGAAGTCGTGATGGATTTCTTTGATAAGTTAAAGTCTTGTTCACGTGGCTTTGCTTCACTGGATTATAACTTCGTGCGTTTTGAAAGTTCATCTTTGGTTAAGGTTGACGTGTTAATTAATGGTGAAAAGGTCGATGCCTTGGCCATGATTTGTCACCGTCAGGATGCACGTCATCGCGGGATCGCACTGGTTGAAAAGATGAAGGATTTGATTCCACGTCAAATGTTCGATGTCGCTATTCAGGCAGCCATTGGTGCACAGGTTATTGCCCGTTCTACTGTAAAAGCCATGCGTAAAAACGTATTGGCGAAATGTTACGGTGGTGACGTATCGCGTAAGAAGAAATTGCTTGCGAAACAAAAAGAAGGTAAGAAACGCATGAAACAGGTGGGTAGTGTTGAAATCCCACAAGAAGCGTTCCTAGCCGTATTAAAAGTCGATAGATAATGTGGGGAAAGCATTGCTTTACTCTGCCGAAAGACGAGCAGCTTGGCTGCGAGTGAGGTTTTGTGGATTTTGATTTTAATTTGATTCTCGTTCCAGTCACACTTATATTTTTTATTGTGTGGCTATTGGATAAGTTGGTTTTTAAACAGCGTGCATCCAAAGGGCGTGAAAATGAAAATTTTCTCATTACATGGGCATATGATTTCTGGCCTGTTTTGGCTGTTGTCCTTATTCTGCGTTCTTTTTTGTACGAGCCGTTTAATATCCCTTCGGATTCAATGGTACCAACATTGGAAACTGGTGATTTTATCTTGGTCAATAAATTTGACTATGGTGTGCGTTTACCCATTATTAATAAGAAAGTGATTGATGTTGGTGAACCAGAGCGTGGGGATGTGATTGTTTTTCGTTATCCACCGCAACCGACAATTAGTTATATTAAACGTGTCGTCGGTTTACCGGGAGATCATATCGTTTATGATCATGGACAGTTGAGCATTAATGGTCAAAAAGTACCTAAAGTTGCGACAGAATTTCATCGTGAAAAAGATATTTTAGATACACCAACGTCGATTTATCATAAAGAAACGCTCGGTGATCATACCTTTACGATGCGAGAGCTAGAAGGCGTCAATATTGCTCGACAGGCTCCGTTTATCAATTATATAGAAAATGGTAAATATTCGAATCAAGATGGTTTATATTGGGAAGTGACTGTTCCGAAAGGGCATTATTTTGCGATGGGTGATAACCGTGACCAAAGTGCTGATAGCCGTTTTTGGGGATTCGTTCCAGAGGAAAATTTAACAGGTCGAGCATTTTATAAATGGATGCATAAAGAACCTGGCTTTAAGATTCCATCGTTCAGTCGTAACGGAAAAATTGACTAAAAACATAATTAGGAATATTCAAAATGCGTAAGTCTCAGCAAGGCGCTTCGTATTTAGCTATTTTATTTGGGGTGGTCTTATTTGCACTGGCAGTCAAGGCTGCCGTTGTTATTTGGCCTGCATATTGGGATGACCGTGTGATTGATAGTCAGATTGAAGAACTGGTTAAAAACAGTCCTTCAGATATCACAGCTACAAAGTTTGATACAGAAATGGAACAACGTCTGAATATGAATAATATTCGTGATTTACATTTCAAGGATATTGCCAAAGTATCAAACAAAGATGGTCTAAACGTCAGTAAAAAATATGAAATAAGAAAACCGTTCTTATTGAATATTGATTTAGTTCTAACATTCGAGAAAAATTTTGATCAAAGGTCAGTCCAAGCTAAGTGATCCTCGATTACCGAGCAGGATTGGTTATCAGTTTCAGCAAGCCGAGCTACTTCAGCTTGCTTTAACACACCGATCTGTCAGTCACAAATACAATTATGAACGTCTTGAGTTTTTGGGCGACTCATTACTTGGCATGATCATTGCCAATTATTTATATCAGACCTATCCACATGAAAATGAGGGTCGGCTTACACGTATGCGTGCTACACTGGTACGTCAGGAAGCTTTAGGCAAGATTGCAAACGATTTGAAACTTAGTCGGTGTTTAATATTAAGCACAGGTGAATTAAAATCGGGTGGTCATCATCGTGAATCGATACTGGCAGATACAGTAGAAGCCATTATTGGTGCAATTTATGTCGATAGTGGTGATTTAGAACTGCTTAAAAGTATTGTGTTAAAATGGTATACGCCGTATTTGGATCATATTGAGCCAAGTGATCAACTCAAAGACCCAAAATCACGTTTACAAGAGTATCTACAAGCACGTAAAAAACCTCTCCCTGTTTACGAGGTTGTAGATATTCAGGGTGATGCACCTCATCAGCACTTTAAAGTGCAATGTTCTGTAGCGGGACTACCGAATATTATAGGTGAGGGTTCAAGTCGACGTTTTGCGGAACAAGCAGCGGCGGCAGAAATATTAAAGTTATTGGAGCAATAGCCTGCATGTCCATGCATTCTGATCAAGTCAATCCAGATTCAAATGAAAATCCTGAAACTCAACATAGTGAAAATCAGGCCAATCAACTGATTGATCAATTTTTTAGTGACAATGGTGTCACTATTCCTGCTGACTTTAGAAGTGGCTTTGTTGCGATTGTTGGCCGACCAAATGTAGGCAAATCTACACTGATGAACCATTTATTGGGTCAAAAGTTGTCGATTACTTCACGTAAACCGCAAACCACACGTCACAAAATTGTGGGTATCGATTCGCGCGAAAAATCGCAAGCAGTATTTGTAGATACGCCTGGAATGCACAAAAAAGAAGTCCGTGCCATCAATAAAATGATGAACCGCGCGGCGCATTCTGCATTGCGTGATGTCAATCTGGTTTTATTTGTTGTAGATGCACAAAAGTGGACTCAAAACGATGAACTGGTTTTGGAAAAGCTTAAAAATGCAGAAATGCCAGTCATCTTGGTGATTAATAAATTAGACACCTTTGAAAATAAAAACGAAGCGTTACCACTTATTCGTGAACGTGCAAAATTGATGAATTTTGCTGAAATTGTACCTGTTTCAGCATTGCGCGGTGCGAATTTGGATCACTTACGTGACACCATTGAAAAATATTTACCTTTTCAGCCGCCGCTTTATTCAATGGATCAAATCACCGATCGTTCTGAGCGTTTTCTGGCAAGTGAGATTATTCGCGAAAAAATCATGCGTCAACTTGGTGAAGAGTTACCGTATGATCTAACGGTACAAATCGAGTCATTTAAAACTGAAGAAGAAACCATTAGCGAAAAAACAGGTCGTTTAAAACCTGCTTGTACCTATATTGATGCTACGATTTTTGTGGAACGCGCTGGACAAAAAGCCATTGTCATTGGTGAAAAAGGTGCAAAACTTAAACGTATTGGTATGGAAGCAAGAACAGACATGGAAAAAATGTTTGAGCAAAAAATCATGCTGACACTATGGGTGAAAGTCAAAGGTGGCTGGTCTGATGACGAGCGTGCGCTAAAAAGTCTGGGTTATAGTGATATTTAAACAAACAGGGTTAGAGAAGAAATAATGACAGTCATGATGCGATGTGTTGGAATTTTTACCTGTGTTTTTATGCTGCAAGGTTGTATTACCAAAATTGTGACTGTACCTGTAGAAATTGCTTATGGAACCACGAAAGCCGTAGTTAAAGGTACTGCGGCTGTAGTAGGCGCGGTGATTCCTGATGGTGATGATGAAAAAGATCAGAAAAAAAAGGATGATTGATCTTTTTTATGCGTAATGAAGTCGTTCATGGCTATCTGATTCATCATCGAAAATATCGGGAAAAAAGCCATATAGTGCATTTGTTTACTGAAGAATATGGTCGTATGGATGGTATTCTCAGGCAAACACCGCCACCTCAATATCAACCGATTACGTTACAAGCAACGGGCAAAGGTGATTTGAAAAATTTCACCAAACTTGAAATTTTAAATCACCCTGTTTTTTTTCATGGTGATGCTTTTTTTGCAGGATTTTATTTAAATGAAATCTTGTTACGCTTGTGCCCTTTAGAAGAGGCGATGCCGCAATCATTTAGCCAATATCAGAAAACATTGGCACAGTTACAACTTTTGTCTTCGCATCCACAGCCCGCTTTATTTTTAAGACAAATTTTACGTCAGTTTGAACATGCTTTATTGCAAGAGCTAGGTTATGCTGTTGATTTTCATGTAGATTGTAATCAGCAGCCTATTAGCACACTTATGTCTTATCAATTTCAGACAACGGAAGGGTTTTTACCTGTTGCGAGTCGTAGTTCTGCAAGCCTGTCAGGTGAGTCGATTTGTTGTATGCATAGTTACGCAGATGGTGAAGAATTTTCTGCCGAACAATTGCAATTATTGGGTAAACTATACCGTCAAATGATTACATCTTTGTTGGGTGATCGGCCTCTAAAAAGTCGTCAGCTTTGGATACAAAGTACACAATCACATTCTTAATTTTTTGCTTTCAGGAATTATCTATGGCTGCTTTGCTTGGTGTGAATATCGATCATGTTGCGACGTTAAGACAAGCGCGGGGCACGATTTATCCAGATCCAGTTCAAGCGGCATTAGTATGTGAACAGGCTGGAGCACAAGGAATTACTTTACATTTGCGTGAAGATCGTCGACATATCCAAGATGATGATGTACGTCGTATGCGCCCATTATTAAAAACGCATATGAATTTGGAAATGGCTGTCACAGATGAAATGGTAGAGTTTGCTAAAGAGATTCAACCGCATCATGTGTGTTTTGTACCTGAACGTCGTCAGGAAGTAACTACTGAAGGTGGTTTAAATGTCGTCGGACAATTGGAAAAAGTCAAAGCAGCGACTCAAGCCCTAGCTGAAATTGGTTGTGAAGTTTCATTATTTATCGATGCTGAGTTAGCCCAAATTGATGCTGCAATTGCCTGTGGGGCGCCCACAATTGAGTTGCATACAGGTGCTTATGCCGATGCTATAAATGATGAAGAGCAACAAGCTGAGCTTGCGCGAATCATTCAGGGTGCAGAATATGCAGCCAGCAAAGGCTTGATTGTTAATGCCGGACATGGGCTTAATTTGGAAAATGTTGCTCCTATCGCTGCAATTCCACAGATTCATGAATTAAATATTGGTCATTCGATTATCGCAGATAGTATTTTTGTCGGCTTAGCACAGGCTGTACAACACATGAAAGCCGCTATTCAGGCAGCAAGATAAGAGTTTATAAATGTCAAATCCCAACTATGATGAATTAATGCAGCCTGTGATTAAATTTTTAGGCTGTCAAACTCCTCAGGCATGGTTAGATGAAGCCGTTAATAATCTTGATTTGTTAATGCAAGACCATGCAAATTGTGAAAAAAAAGCTGCAGGAACAGCGATGAACCTGATGTTCCGTTATAGTTTTTTTACGGATTTACAGGTCAAACTGGCTCAACTGGTTCGTGAGGAAATGTTGCACTACGAACAAGTACTTGAGTTTATGAAAAAGCGTGGTCAAGAATGGAAAGCAGTCAGTGCTGGACGCTATGCCGGTGGCTTGCGTAAAGAAATTCGAACTTATGAACCTGAAGCATTGATTGATGTCATGATTGTTGGGGCATTTGTAGAAGCGCGCTCTTGTGAGCGTTTTCATGCACTCGCGCCTTTAGTGGATGAAGAACTTGGGCGTTACTATCGTTATTTATTGAAATCAGAATCACGGCATTTTGAAGATTATCTGGCTTTAGCCATGGAAGTGGCAACCACGACCAAAATGAAAAATCCAGAAGAAGATATTCAACAGCGAATTGAACATATTCGTGAAGTTGAAAAAAACTTAATTTTGGCACCTGATGATGTATTTCGTTTCCATAGTGGTATACCTGCAAAAGTAGCGGCATCTGTTTGATTTATTTAATTTTAGAAACACAAAAGCCAGTTTGAAAACTGGCTTTTACACTTTTTTGAACAGTAATTAACTCACTATTTTCTTTTGAATATCATGATGAACTAAACTTCCCCATACTAGCCCTGCAATAAAGCAAATACTAAAATAGACACCAAAGGCAGTAATAGGTAAGCTTGGTTGATTCAAAAAGAAATAGCGATAAAGCAACATTAAAATAGTAAAACCACAGCCCCAGAATATTCCACCGTAAAGCAAAATAAATCTGAATTTGTCATTCATCATAATGGTCTTAAGCTATGCCTGTGATAAATGCCCTATATGATATATTAAAATATTCTCAGATAGTGAAATTTATTACAAATTTATGAAAAAAGAGCGTTGCTTAAAATCGCAGCATTCTCAAGATAAAAATTCGGTTAAACTAGGTTTTCTGATCGGAGCGAGCGTGTTATGCAAATCATACAATCCAGACTTAAGCAGGAAAAAAGTTTAACTCCTGAATTAAAAAAATGGTTGTATGCATCAGGCTCCCTGACTCAGCAATTGACAGATTTGGCGTCTGGTCAGTTTCGGGTTGAACCCACCAAAGAACACTTTCAGCGTTTAAGTTTTATTGATAGTCAGTGGATGAACATGCCACATACACATAGTGCATGGGTGCGAGAGAGTTTACTTTATGGATGTGAAAAGCATGCATGGGTTAAGGCAAAAAGTATTTTCCCAATTTTAAGCTTACAAAAAAAAGCCAGAATCTTTCAGCATATTGGAACAAAACCAATTGGAAAGTTTTTATTTCAGCGTACAACCCCAGTCTGTGAACGCCGAGTAATTTATCTAGAGGATGGCTGGACTCGACAAAGTTGTTATATTTGGCATGGCTGTAAATTCATTGTACAAGAAACATTTCTCACCACATTTGAAAACTTTATTCAGAAACAAAATGAACAGGGGTAAGTCATGGCAATAGCGCAATCCATCACATGGCGACAACGTTTAGAAGCCTATTATTATTTATGTCGATTTGACAAACCCATTGGGACAGAGTTGGTTTTTTGGCCAACGATGTGGGCATTATGGATTGCAGCAGAAGGGATTCCTCCATTACATGTCTTATTGGCTTTTGTTTTTGGTACAATTTTTATGCGTGCAGCGGGTTGTGCAATTAATGATTTTGCTGATCGTGAAGTCGATGGTTATGTAGAGAGAACTAAAACCAGACCACTTGCTACAGGCATTATTCAACCCAAAGAAGCGATTGCTGTATTTTTAATTTTGGTTGCCGCCAGTGCTTGTATGTTGTTCTTTTTGCCAATAGCGACATTTTATTGTGCTTTTGGTGCTTTGGGTTTAGCTTTTATTTACCCATTTATGAAGCGTTATACGCATTTACCACAAGTGGTTTTGGGTATGGCATTTTCATGGGGCATTCCGATGGCGTTTACAGCAATGGGTAAGCCTTTAGATTGGACATGCTGGTTATTATATTTTGGAAATTTATGTTGGACAGTGGCTTTCGATACACAATATGCCATTACCGATCGTGAATATGATTTAAAAATAGGGGTTAAATCTACTGCAATTCTTTTTGGTAAATACGATATTGAAATTATTTCTTTATTGCAGTTTTTAAGTATTGCATTGATTGGTACTTCTTTTTACCTTGCCGATATTCTGTTTCCGTGGGGGCTTGTGGCTTTGTTATTGGTTGCAGCTGATTATTTTTATCAATGGTCAAAAACCAAAACTCGTGATCCGCAGATGTGCTTTTGGGCATTTCGGCATAATCGTTGGGTTGGTGTCATTATATTTATAGGTATTTTTTTGGCTTATACTATATAAATTTGCCGAGTATAATTATGTGAAATTTTATGTGAGTTATTTATTTTAATTTATATTGTGTTGATTTTATTTTAAATTAAGATTAATGTAATTTACTTAAATTTTATTTTTCATATATACTTATTTTTAAGTATGTATGAGAAATTTTTATGCATAAAAATCAAAACTATAATATTTATTATGATGAGCTAGTAGAACTTATTTATAAAATTCCACTGGGGCAAGAGAGTTGGAATAATTTTGCTGAAAGAATCAACCAGATTCTGGATACTTCATTAGTACAAATTGCAGCCATAGATTTAAAATATCAGGTGATGTCCTACTGTGTAGGTAAAGGTACAATGCCTGATGATTTACTGGCTGTTGCGCAGGTGATGCATCTTCATTATCCAGTGCGAGAAGATCCGCGTTGGCCTCAAATCTTGAATCCGCAAAGACAAGGTTGGTACCAGAGCCACACACATATCAATGATATATATATTGAGTCTTCTGATTTATATAAAAATATTTTATTGCCTATCGGGCTATATTTTTTGTCCGTACATCATTTGTTCTGGAATGAAGATTTATGCGTGGTGTTCGGTATACACACATCCAAGCAACGTCAGCCCTTAAATGACGAAGAACTTTCTTTTTTAGATCGTTTGTTGCCACATCTTCGGCGTATTGCACTACTACAAAAACACATCTATGAGTTTTCAAATAAAGCAATTATTGGCTTTGCATTAATTGATAAGCTCATGCAACCCATTATGCTTTTGAATCTTTCGGGTGAAGTTGCCCATACAAATCAGGCAATGAATAATTTAGTAGAAAAAATACCGTTTGTTCAAATCATTGATAAATATTTAAAAATACCTGATCCATATTTAAATCAACTTAATCAAAAGCTTCAATATGTTGAATATCTTTTTAGATGCAATCAATTGATTAATAAGCAAACATCAGAAGAATGCTGTATAAAAATATTGATGATAGATGGAGAGGTTTTGTATATTTTTATTACTTTGTTAGTTTCAGAGCAGGAAATAAAAGCCTTTGGAATAAGGCCTATGGTTATGTTGACTTTTTATTCTCCGAAACATGCTGTTAGTCTTGATCCTCATTTGTTAAATGTAATATTTGGACTGTCACCTGCTGAATCAAAAATTGCATTAAAATTACTAGAAGGTGATTCACCGAAAGTTATTGCTCAAAAACATCAGGTAAATGAAGATACTATACGTAAACAAATACAATCTATATTTAAAAAAACAGCGACAAATCGGCAGTCTGAACTTGTAAAACTATTTTTAAATATGCCTGCGCAAAAATACTAGTTAAAATAATTTTATTTTATTCCCTATTTATGGAATAGACGATAAATCATTTTTCCCTAAAACTAAGACAATCTTGTAGTAAGGGGAAAACAATGAAATATTCAATATTAACAACGATGTTGTTTGGCAGTTTATTTTTAACTGGATGTGGTGGTTCTAGTGATGATAGTGGTCAAAGTAACACATCAGGAAGTAATTCTAATTCTTCTGGTTCACAGAGCTCAGGGGAAAATAGTAATGGAGCATCTGTTTCAGTAACACTGGTTGATAAAATAACAGGGATTGCGGTTAGAGAGTCGCTATACGAAGGTGTGATTGCCAGTATTATTGATGGTGTAGATGAATTAAAAGAAAATAAAACCTGCACATCTGGAAGTTACCAACGTACAGGGAGTGTCGTTAGTTTTAGTCAATGTAAGGGGTTGTTTGAAACTGACGATCAAGCGTCAGTGAGTGGGTCGCTTGATTTGGGTGATGGCAGTACTTATACACTGACTAATTTTGTAGAAAGCTTTCCCACAGGCGAAACGCGTACACTAAATGGGAACATTAAAGAGACCAATAATAATGATACCAGTGGCTCATTTAGTACATCAAATCTAAGTTTGGTTTCAGATTTGAACGCTACTAAAACAACTTATAATTTAAGTGATTATGCTCTGAACTGGGCAGATCAGGATATCACTAATGTCAAAATAACTATCTCTGGACATATTAAGCAAACTGGATTGAAAGAGGGTAATTTTGACATGACCTTCACCAATGCTAACGATCCATATTTTCTAAAAACGAATGATGATGGCATTGCGGGGTATCCTTATTCGGGAACTCTGACGATTACCGATACATCAAATAGTATTAACCCAATTACAGTCACCAAAGTGAATAGCACTAGTGCACAATACAAGGCTGTAATAAATAATACGACGTTGTTTGACAAGACAATTGCATGGTCTGAATTGTTAGCATTCTAATAATGAATTGATAAATCTAATAATACATAATAATAGCGAATTGACTTTAAAATATAATTTTGACCGTTTAGTTAAAAAGTGTTCTATGCAGAGCACTTTTTTTGTGCATAAATAATATTGCATATCAGAACATGCAAACTAAAATTCAAAACATAAAAAGGATATTTTATGAAACGGTCAAAAATTGCGTTAGCACTTACATTCTCAGCGAGCACACTGTTTTTAAGCGCTTGTAATGATAGTCATGATGATTATTTTGGAGTGAATCCAGACCAAACCTATATCTCAGAAACGACTTATAATAAGGACCAAGTTTCAAGCGCTGCATCTGTTAAAGTGATGACCTATAATATGGTCAATGTCCAAGGTAAAACAGCCAAAGCGACTGCTATGGTAATGTTTCCAAAGGTTACTCAACCAAAAGATGGTTATCGTGTTGTGGTATGGGAGCATGGTACGGTTGGGGTGGGTGATAGCTGTGCTCCTAGCAATAATACGATCAATCCGCGGTTTAAAATTTTGGCAGATACTCTCTTGGCAGCAGGCTATGTTGTGATTGCACCTGACTATGAAGGGTTAGGAACACCGGGAATTCATCCTTATCTCAACTTAGCAAGTGAAGCCAAGTCTGCAATTGCTGCTATTAAGGCAGCTAAGGATCATTATGGTAATCAGCTTAATGGTGAATGGATGTCTGTCGGTCAGTCACAAGGCGGACAAGCATCACTTGGCACCGCAGAATATGCGAATGCTGATGCAACCTATCAAGGTGCAGTAGCAGGCGCGCCCGCATCGAGTTTGGGTACAATCATTTTAGATGTTGCACCAGCGGCATTGGCAGCAATTGAACAAAAAGAAATAACGGCGAACGTGCCATTAACCAACCGTGTGTCAGTGAATTCTTATGCGACTTTACTGGCTTATGCTGCGCTTACAGGCGTTGGAATCAAAGCATATGAAACACAGTTTAATTATCGGGATATCTTTCAGGAAAGAGCGAAACCACTGGCTGAATTTGCAGAAGGCACCACAGGGGAAAATGGGCTTTGCTTAGACAGCGATGATACTAACTTAAGTTTGATTGATAAATTTAAAACCGACATTATCAAGTTTATGACCGATAATCCTGATAAAAAAGTTATGGATTATCCTGGCCTAGATACCAACAACTTTAAAACCAATCAAACGGTTCAAAAGTTTTTGGCTGCTAATCAACCAGGGACTAAACGTATAGATAAACCAGTTTACATTGTTCAAGGTACGGCAGATACCAATGTGCCTTACCCTGTAACGCAAGCATTGGTTGAAAATTTGAAAAATAAATTAGGTTCACCAAATGTCGAACTTGATCCTGTTATCAATGCGACACATACGCAGGCAATCGTCTGTCGCAACCTCAAGGTCTATACTTTTATCCAGACTGAAATGCCAGCAAAAACGGGTATAACTCTTGATACAAAGGCTGTTGATGCAAGTGGTAGTCCGCATTGTACAGGTGTCGGTTTATAAAAAAGCGAATATTTAAGCAGACCTAACTAAAAGTTGAGTTGTAAAAAAAGAGTAACTGAAAGTCTCAGTTACTCTTTTACTTGGATAAGTTTATATCGGTTTAGACTTGTTTCAGCGACAACATATAGGCTTCTGCTTTTTCAGCATCATATTGTTTTTGCCACTTACTGATCACTAATGCAGCCAAAGCATTACCGACCACATTAAGTGCAGTTCGAGCCATATCTAAAATACGATCTACTCCTGCAATAAATGCCAGACCTTCTAATGGAATACCAACCACACCTAAGGTTGCAAGTAATACGACAAAAGATGCACCTGGAACGCCAGCAACACCTTTTGAAGTGACCATGAGCGTTAATACTAAAATAAGCTGCTGTGAAAGGGTTAAATCGATTCCGTAAAGCTGAGCAATAAAAATGGCTGCAATACTTTGATAAAGCGTCGAACCATCCAGATTAAATGAATAGCCTGTTGGAATTACAAAACTTGCAATCGCACGAGGTGCACCATAGGCTTCAGTTTTTTGAATGATACGAGGTAATACTGTTTCAGAGCTTGCAGTTGAAAATGCCAAAATAAGTTCGTCTTTTAACAATTTAATGATACTAAAAATATTTAAACCGCAAAATTTTGCAACTGAACCTAAAACTACAAATGCAAAGAACAAGATTGCGGTATACACCAACACCACTAACTTAAACAAAGGCACCAATGATGAAAAACCGAATGTTGCAACTGTCGTTGCAATTAATGCGAATACGCCAATTGGAGCATACAACATTACCATGTGAGTGACTTTGAACATGGTTTCTGCAATGGCATTAAACACACCTAATAAAGGTTGTTTTGTTTCGTTGGGTAATGCTGCCAAGCCAACACCAAAAATCACCGAAAAGAAAATAATCGGTAACATCTGGGCTTTAGCCATAGAATCTATAATATTGGTTGGAATAAGACCTAAAATTGTTTGCAGGAAACCATGCGCATGAGATTGATATTCATGTGTAGTGGCTTCAAACTTGGTAATGTCTACTTTGTGCAGCATAGACATGTCTACACCAGCGCCCGGTTGGAAAATATTTGCAGCAAGAAGCCCAACAATAATTGCAACGGTGGTGATGACTTCAAAATAAATAATGGTTTTTAGACCAATACTTCCAAGTTTTTTGGTATCACCAATGCCTGCAATTCCTAAGATTAGGGTCGAAATAACAATAGGCACCACAATCATTTTGATCAGGCTAATGAAAATTTGACCTGCTGGTTTAAGAATATTACTAACAATATACTCTTGATATTCAGGCTGATTGTGCAGAATGCTACCAGCAATAATACCTAAAATAAGTGCAATCAGAATTTGCCATGCAATGCTAATCCGTTTTTGTTTCATATCAATCTCAATATCTTGCAAAGATCCTGATCGTGGTGACATAGAAAACGAGAAAAATCATTAAAAAAGACAAGTCGATTTATCTTTTGGTGTTAAAGGGAATCACACCGCAATCAAAACGTTCATTTGCCAAGCTAAATAAGAGTTTCTCTGGTTTTCATCATCTCGATGAATCTAAAATTTGCCTTAATTCACCAACTAACATGATTGATCTGGTCCGAATGGGACTAGAAGCAAGTTCGGACATCAAAAATTGTCTTTGGATCATTGTTAAATGTGATTAACGAAGATGTAGTATTTGAAATACCAAAATCTAAAATTAAGTATCACTAAATAATTTTATTGCAATGAATATGCCAAATTAACCAAATTCAAGCCAGAAAATTAATAGTGTGAAGATGTATTTAAATTAGCTATGTATTCTGAAATAAATAAATATAAATGTTATGTTTTTCATAAAATAAATCCTTTTATATGAAAATTGATTGTCATTTAATAGTGCATTTTAAGAAAAATTGCACCAACAACACACATATTAGTGTGGAAAAATAAAAAATCAATGCTTTTAAGACGAATCTATAAATTAAATTTTCTATGTATATCATTTATTTATTGAAAATTAATCTAATTTAATCTCTTTTTATTTTTAGATAAGTACGTCATTTCTTATTAAGAAAATTTCATATTATATTGTGATGTAGGAATCCTATTATTAATTAGAATAATTTATTTTAATTAATATGTAAATTCGTATTTTTATAATATTGTGATATTAAAAACGTATGAGTTTTAACTTTCTCTTTTGTTAATAATTTCTTATTAATCTTTATTTGGCATTTAAGGTGGGGTAATGCACCCTAATTTTTGAGACTAGATTGCAGTGCAAAAAAATATTGAACAAGTTACGCAGAGCACTATAAATATTTTATGAAGGCTAGATTTTATAAAAATAGGAGATTTTTCAATTAAAATTGCTTGATCATTTGGACTTAAGTTTTCACAAAGACCGATTCAAGGACAAAAAAAAGCCCACCGAAGTGAGCTAAAGGGCTAAATTGATATAACGCAGAGAAATATATCATATTTACTATATGTATCTATAATACTTTGGATTAGAGAAAAAAGTTAGTTTTCTAGTTGTAATCGCTGAAAAATTCTGAACGATGCAATTCGCATCTGTATAAAAATTAAATTTTAAAAGATCTTTTTTTATTTTTGAGTTAATCGTTTTTGAATAAATCCTTTTTATTGATCAAGCTGAAGTTGTTGTAAGGCGAAATTAACCTGTTGTAATTGTTGGTTGAGTTGTTGTGGGGGGATCCTTGTTTCTTGTAAATGAGTGATCCATTGCATTTGGCAAATTTTGAGTTGTTTAATGTTCGATGCGTTATTAATTTGATCTAAAAGCTGCCTTGCAAGTAGTCCACAATAGCGAGATAACGTTTCTGCCATTAAAGTTTTAATTTCTTCAAAAGCCATGACGGACAAGGGTTCTACATGAATTTTTGGTTTTTCATGAGATTGACTATCGGTTTGATCTTTTTTGATGACAGGAGCCTGAGCAATTGAAGGCTGATGTATGATCGAAAGATCATCATTCAATTCTGCTACTTCGGTCAGTCGAATATCGGGAGAAGTTATTGGCTTAGCTATAGATTTCGAATGCGCTTGAAATTGAATCAGTCCCAATTCTTCAAGTTGTTGTAATAATTCAGCAGAAGCAATTTTTTCTCTGAACTGATCACTTAGCTTGTTAAAATCCTCAGTACCAATTAAAAGCAATAATCGGCGCTGTCTGACGTTTAAGTTTAACTGACGGTTTTCGAGTGCAGTATGACCTTGCGCTGTTTTATAATAATGAGACATCCCCAATTTATCCCTTTTATAAATTGGGAATACCTTAAAACGGTAAAATTACACTAATATGAAAATAACTGAATAATCAGAAATTTAGTTTTAGGTTGTGGTATTTTCAAGCGCTTTTTTTAGATAAGGATCAAGATCATCCTGACGTAATAGCCAATTTACATAGTCACTTGGTAAATCAGAAATCAAAGTACCTTTGTGTTTACCAAAGTTAATTTTAGTGGGAATCCGTGCTTGTTCAGAAGCGAGGTAAAGTCCTTCAATATCTTCGATATTCAGATGATGAACAATATGCATCAGGATATTGGCAGTCAAAATAATATCTGCATCTGCACGATGCGCACCTTTTAGTAGTTCTCGTGCTTTATCACTTCCTTTTGATATGAGATAGATTAAAGCAGAAATATTATGCGCATCTGCTTGTGGCCAAACTTTTCGCGCAAGTGCAAGGGTACAAATGGCTTTAATATCTTGTGTTTCTACGCCACAACGCGCAATGGCAGACATGTCATAATCAACATTATGCCCAATAATATAAGTGGTATCGGCAGGTAACTCAAAAGAAGTATATAAAGGTTGATCGACGAGATCGGACTCTAAAATATGATGTACCGCCATTGCTGCATAAGAGATCGGTTGATTGACCTGATACAACTGGTCAAATAGCTGACTTTTATCCAGACTAAGTTTACCCGCACGAACCTCTATAGGTGCATATGCAATTTCGATAGGTAAACCATTG
Source organism: Acinetobacter guerrae (assembly GCF_009372255.1). GTDB lineage: Bacteria > Pseudomonadota > Gammaproteobacteria > Pseudomonadales > Moraxellaceae > Acinetobacter > Acinetobacter guerrae. Next base: position 465,198 of record NZ_LXGN01000001.1, on the reverse strand, counting down.
AGGGTATGTGTTTCGGTATCCAGAATAATTGCAGTCATTAAATGAATGATCTCAATATTACATCAAACGCTAAATGTAGCATTCCTGATAAATCATGAAAAGATTCAATTGAGTCTATGAATGTTATGTTTCACTTTGTATAAGTGTCTTGTTTCTATTGTTAAAAAAGCATAATTTGTAAGTTGCATTATTGTGCAATACAACAAGAATGTTGAATATATTTTAAGGATAAGAAAAAATGAAAAAAAAGTTGCTTACGGTCTGTACAGTTAGCTTAACCATGTTTTTATCAGCCTGTAATGATGATAATGACTGGAATGATGGCTTTAATCCACCACCTGATATTCCAGAAAATAACATTCAAAACCCTGTTGTCCGTACGGATAGCTATAGCTTAACCGATATGAGTGCAGTTGCTGGTGAAAGTCTGATCATGACATACAAAATGTTGGGGATTAATAGTAAAGAAGTGCAGGCGACAGCGCTAGTTTTCACGCCTAAAGGAGCTGCGCCGGTTGGAGGTTGGCCAATTGTCGCTTGGGCACATGGTACAACGGGTGTGGCGGATAAATGCGCGCCAAGCCGCACGGCAATGAATGATTATATTAAAGGGATGATTGCCCAATTGCTTGCGAACGGTTACGTTGTGGTCGCACCTGATTATGAAGGTTTGGGAGAACCGAGCGGGCAGGAGTTACATCCGTTTTTAAATGTAAAAAGTGAAGCTTTTTCTATAACCGATGCGGTCGTTGCTACACGAAATTATTTGGGTAGTAAGGTAAATAATAAATGGGTGACAGTGGGACATTCACAAGGTGGACAGGCCGCATTGGGCGCTGCTGAATATGCTTCACGTGCCAAGCTCGATTATAAAGGTACTGTTGCTGTTGCACCCGCATCTAATTTAGATGTTATTTTAACTTTGGGTGAAGCCTCTGTAGCTAATCAACCTGTAACTACACAGATTCCTGTATATGCAAGTTTGGATACTTTTACTGCATTGATTACCGCAGGATTGCGCAATCCAAACCCAGATTTTAAATATACTCAGGTGTTTAAAGATCCAACTGCTCAGATCGCTGAAAAATATGCAGAAACAGAATGTGCAGGTGATATTGGCAATGCCTTTGCTGGCAGTATGGGGTTATATGCTCAATCTATTGGAAGCCTGAATGGTTATGGTCGTACACAAGATAATTTCCTGAATGTTCCAGTGGTGAAAAACTTTACCTCTAAAGATGGTCAGCCTTTGACTGTTAAGGTGACTACACCATTGAAAATTTATCAGGGTAGTAATGATACCACCGTACCACGAATCGCGACCAATATACTGGTCGATTCAGCCGAGAAAAAGGGTACAACTATTCAATATATTACCGACGATGGTAATGCAGTGAAGTGGGATCATGGTACTGCTTACGTGTTGAATATTCCGAACATAGTGCAAGATGTCGGTACGATGCTTTCCAAATAATCATTATTTTTAGTAAATGTGGCTCATGAAAATAGCATGAGCCATTTTTATTTAAAACTGAACAAAGTTCATTCTGCTTAATCTCAAAGTTCATGCTACAATAGCGCCCAATCTTAGCACGGCTTAAAAGCCCTAATTCATAGGACCCTCGCTAATGTTTGCCAACATTTCTCTTTCTGAATTTGATCCTGAATTGGCCAAAGCAATTGACGCTGAAGATGCGCGTCAAGAAGCGCATATTGAGCTTATTGCATCTGAAAACTATTGCTCTCCTGCGGTGATGGAAGCGCAAGGATCAAAACTAACCAATAAATATGCAGAAGGTTATCCTGGCAAACGCTATTATGGCGGTTGCGAATATGTAGACGTGATTGAGCAACTTGCAATCGACCGTGCTAAAGAACTTTTTGGCGCTGATTATGCTAATGTGCAGCCGCATGCGGGTTCACAAGCGAACTCTGCTGTGTATTTAGCTTTATTAAATGCTGGCGATACTGTATTAGGTATGAGTCTTGCACATGGTGGTCATTTAACTCATGGCGCTAAAGTTAACTTCTCTGGTAAAACCTATAATGCCATTCAGTACGGTTTAAACCCTGAGACTGGTGAAATTGATTATGAAGAAGTTGAGCGTTTAGCTTTAGAACATAAACCACGCATGATCGTGGCTGGTTTCTCTGCGTATAGCCGTGTGGTTGATTGGCAACGTTTCCGTGATATCGCGGATAAAGTTGGCGCGTATCTGTTTGTTGATATGGCTCACGTGGCTGGTTTGGTTGCTGCGGGTGTATATCCGAGCCCAGTTCAAATCGCGGATGTAACAACGACTACAACTCATAAAACACTTCGTGGCCCACGTTCAGGTTTGATTCTTGCTAAAGCAAACGAAGAAATCGAGAAAAAACTTCAATCTGCTGTATTCCCTGGTAATCAGGGTGGTCCATTGGTACATGCAATTGCAGCTAAAGCAATATGCTTTAAAGAAGCAATGGCACCTGAATATAAAACTTACCAACAACAAGTGGTAAAAAATGCTCAGGCAATGGCTGAAGTATTGATTGGTCGTGGCTATGATATCGTTTCAGGTGGCACAGATAACCATCTATTCCTATTGTCTTTAATTAAACAAGACATCACGGGTAAAGATGCGGATGCATGGTTAGGCAATGCTAACATTACTGTAAACAAAAATGCGGTTCCAAACGATCCACGTTCGCCATTTGTGACTTCTGGTATTCGTATTGGTACACCAGCAGTAACAACTCGCGGTTTCGGTGAAGCTGAAGTACGTGACTTGGCTGGCTGGATTGCTGATGTATTGGATAGCAAAGGTGATGAGAACGTCATCGCTGATGTAAAAGCAAAAGTTGAAGCAGTGTGTGCAAAATTCCCTGTATATGCTAACTAAGTAAATTGCTTGCGAAAAAGCGCGCTTATTGATCTGACTCCAATCAGTTGGATCGACTAGCTGTTAAGGACTGATTTCTGTATTCTACAGAGCTCAGTCCTTTTTTAATTTAACCTTAGTTTGATTATGGTTGTAATAATAAATACATTCCTGAATGGTTTGTTCTCAAGCATCAATAGATTTAAAGTGCTCCCCGCAAAACATTTAGAAATTTTAAGTTTCCAACAAAGCTTTGCAGAACAGCATGATCTAAGTTGTGACCTCTACATGGCATTGTAGTTAAAGCGCACATGAGCAAACTTTAAAGATTTTTGATGATGTCTAATGTCACTTAAATAGCAACATTCAAAAGCTTTTTAAATCTTCTGACGGAGGCATGCCAAAGAAGCGTTTATATTCACGAGAAAACTGCGACAGACTTTCATATCCTACTTGAACACTGGCCGATGACACATCTAAATCTTCAGTCATTAATAAACGCCGTGCTTCAGTTAAACGCATTCTTTTTTGATACTGCAACGGACTCATCGATGTAATATCGCGGAAATGTTGATGAAAACTGGATAAGCTCATGCCCACAGAATTTGCTAATTCATCAATGCTCATAGGTTTGAAAAAATTTTGTTTGAGCCATTCAATTGCTTTGATAATCCGATGTCCATTTGTTCCTGTCGCTGCGATTCTTTTAAGCCGATCTCCTTGTGGGCTCATTAATAGGCGATACAAAATCTCCTTAATAATTAAAGGTGACAAGATTGGGATATCATCTGGTGTTTGGATGAGTTGTAGTAAACGTACAAAAGCATCAGTTAATTCGTGAGGCAGTTCACCTACGGCCAATCCTTTTTTATCTTCTGTACTGTGTTTAAAAGGGATATGCGCTTCAAGCATAAGCTTGGCTAATACGTAAGGATCTAGTTTTAAGATGATGCCCAAATAAGGCTTTTCTGGCGTAGCAGTAATAATCTGAGAAATTACGGGTAAATCAATCGCAGTAAATAAAAAATGTTCTGCATCATAAATATAGCTTTCTTCGCCCAAAATCACTTGCTTTTTACCTTGTGCAATCAGACATAAACTTGCATCTAATATATTACTGTGGGCTTGGGTTGGGGCTTCCCAACGATTCAAAATTAATCCTGAAATTGGTGTTTCAAAACGATTTTTCGCAACAGTGTATTGATCGACCAATTGAATCAACTGCTCATGCTTATTTTTCGTTGTGATTGTCATTCAGATCATCTCAAAACCTTACTTATTTTATTGTAGAAGTTTTCAAAAATTTGAATAGAGCAAAGACCAAAGATTTGGAGGATTAGGCAAATATGCAAGAGAAATAGTACAGCAAAGTATAGCTTGGGTTTCTATACTAATTATCAGAAGAGAGGCGATTAGCAATCTCGACCTAACATGCAATTGAGTAACAATTTGAGCCTAAATAAGATGGGCATGAATTGTAGGGTCTTGATAATTTTATTTCGTCCTTATAGGCATAAATCAAAATGACATAACCTAGATTAGTTCGAGCGAGTATCTGAGCAACAGTATAAAAAGGTGGAGCAAGACTAAAACGGTAATCATTCTTTTATTGATAAATTCTTAATGTGGAGTGAAGTATGCTTTATACAACACTAAATAATGGCGTGAAAATGCCAATATTAGGCTTCGGCGTATTTCAAATGACCGATATGCAACAGTGTGAGGATGCCGTGTATGACGCATTACTAACAGGTTATCGCCATATAGATACCGCCGCAGCTTATGAAAATGAACAAGCAGTAGGCCGTGCGATTAAACACAGTGGCATTGCACGTAAGGATTTGTTTATTACTAGCAAACTTTGGGTACAAGATGCAGGTTATACCTCTGCCAAAAAAGCCTTTGAAAGATCACTAGAGCGTTTAGATTTAGATTATCTCGATTTGTATTTAATTCATCAGCCCTATTCTGATGTATATGGTTCTTGGCATGCATTACAAGAATGCTATGAGGCGGGAAAAATAAGAGCAATCGGTGTGAGTAATTTTTCAGTGGATCGGATTGCTGATTTAATTGCATTTAATCGCATTGTTCCTGCAGTTAATCAAATTGAAACGCATCCTTTTACGCAGCAAGTTGCTACACAATCATTTTTGAAAATGCACGGTGTTCAACATGAATCTTGGGCACCCTTTGCAGAAGGGAAAAATGAAATTTTCCAAAATGAAATTTTAAAAACCATTGCAAAAGTACATGCTAAAAGTGTCGCACAAGTGATTTTACGATGGTTAATCCAGCGGGACATTGTTGTGATTCCCAAATCGGTAAACACCGAACGTATTAAAGAAAATTTTGATGTGTTTAATTTCGAGTTGACAGAACTGGAAATGCAACAGATTCAGAGCTTGGATACCGCAACACATTTAATCGTAGATCACCGTGACCCAGAGCGTATTGAACGAATTGCCAAGCTTCGTTTCAACACTTAATTCGGATGGAACATTCCAACCCATATTTATTCATGGCTTGGAATAAAACATCAAATGTAATCATATGGATCAACACAAGCTGATTTTTGGAGAAAACTATGACGATACAGGTGTTAGGTTATGCTGCGCACAATGAGACCAGTGCTCTAGTGCCATATAAATTTGAACGTCGTAATGCCCGCGAAGATGATGTCGTTATTCAAGTTGAATATTGCGGCGTTTGTCATTCAGATTTACATATGGCTCGTAATGACTGGGGTTTTACTCGATATCCTGTTGTGCCAGGACATGAGATCGTTGGACGCGTGACCGAAATTGGAAACAAAGTCAAAAAATACCAAATTGGTGATTTGGTTGGTATCGGATGTATGGTGGACTCGTGCCGCGCTTGTTCCGCTTGTCATGCGGGTTTGGAACAGTATTGTGAAGAGGGCAATACTCAAACATATGGCAGTGTAGATCGGCATGACCAGAGAACAACTTATGGTGGTTATTCCAAAACGATCATTTGTAGCGAAGACTTTGTTGTTAAAGTTCCTGAAAACTTAGATACAAAAGCGATTCCACCGATACTTTGTGCAGGAATTACTACTTGGTCGCCACTTCGGCACTGGAATATAGGCAAAGGCAGTAAAGTCGCCGTGGTTGGCTTGGGTGGTTTAGGGCATATGGCAATTAAACTTGCAAATGCTTTAGGGGCAGAAGTGACATTATTTACCCGTTCAGCCAAAAAAGAACAGGATGCAAAACTGCTAGGTGCACATCATGTGGTTTTATCTACTGATGAATTACAAATGAAATCAGTGGGAAATCAATTCGATTTAATTATCGATACTGTACCTTATAATCATGATTTGAAACCTTATATTCCAACTTTAGCTTTAAGTGGAACAATTGTATTGGTGGGATATTTAGGAGAAATCAGTGCAAATTCAGTTCCAATGATTATGGGACGTCGATCTATTGCAGGTTCCGTAATTGGTGGAATTAAAGAAACCCAAGAATTGCTCGATTTTTGTGGAGTACACAATATTGTGTCTGAAGTTGAGATGATTGATATGCAAAATATCAATGACGCTTATGAAAGAATGCTGAAAAGTGATGTTAAGTACCGCTTTGTAATTGATATGCAGTCTTTGAGAAAGGAAATTTAAGTATTTGACGTCCAGTTAAGTTGCTTATGTGCTTAGTCAAAATGGATGTAACTGAGCGCATAATCTCTAAATAAAACTATGCAAATGGTTAAATCTGAGTACTTTACATTTGAAGATGATTTGATAGAAATGATTACTGAATATGTTGATGATATGTGGCGCTATGCGGACATAGAACAAGTTCAAGGCATATGGACAAAAAATTGATATTGATATGGTTTTATTTATCAAGTTTAAACTCATTGAAGTATGATTTATTATTTTCCCAAATACCACCAATAAAAAAAGCCCACTTTATAAGTGGGCTTTAATGTACTGATAAATCAGTATATCTTGGTAGGCATATCCAGACTCGAACTGGAGACCTCTACGATGTCAACGTAGCGCTCTAACCAACTGAGCTATACGCCTAAGTGTGAGCAATCATATTCAGTTTTCAGTAGGATGACAAGTTTTTTCTGCATGCTTTATTTTAGATGAGCAGTCTTTAAGCAATTGATTGAATTTTATATGGTCTTCATGTGTAGATTGTTCAGAAAACATCATTTTTTCATATATTTTTATAATTTCATCAAAAGATTCTCGTTGTTGAACATGTTTCGCTAATCTAAACATCCAGCTTTTAAATGTTTCACTGCTTTGCTTTTTTAAAGCCAGTGGTAATTTTTTCTGGAAGTTCGTAATTTTGCGTTCTATCGAAGAAATCTTTTGTCTATTTTGAATCCAAAGCCAAAAAGCATATAGCATGATCAGAAAAATGATTGCTACTGCCATGATCAGTACATAAGTATAGGTAGAAGAAAGGCCTAATTTTGATAAAAAATTCTTCTGCCGATCAACATCATAGCCAACGACTTTGCTTTGCCATTGATACCCTAAATAATCTCCCCAAACTCGTATATTTCTAATCAAATTAAAATTCTGTTGTGTCCAGAAAGTACCTGCTTGCTCACCCCAAATATAATTATCTTGTTGTAAATACTGTTGCATGCCTTCATTGACCCGTCGGGGAGCAATTGCAGCAGTTGGATCGATCCTTTTCCAGTTACCATGCACGTAAACTTCTGCCCATGCATGAGCATCAAGCTGTCGAACTTCCCAACTTTGAGCATCAGGCGCAAGTTGACCACCTTGGTAGCCAATGACAACACGAGCAGGAATGTCTACGTAACGCATCAGAAGCACAAAACTGGAGGCATAATGTTCACAAAAGCCTTTCTTAGTTTCAAATAAAAATTGATCTGTACGATTTCCATTCAAAATGCCAGGAGATAAGGTATACACAAAATCTTGTTGTTGATACCACTGCAAAATATTTTTGATATATCGTTCAGGCTTTCCATCACTTTGTTGCCATAGCTGTTTTGCCAATATTTGAGTTTTGGGTTGAAGTCGAAAATCGATTCGTTGAGCTTGTTTTATTTGTTGCTGATCATGTGGATGCTCTGCATATGCTGAGCCAACCCAGCTTAAAGAAATAGGCTGATTGCGTTGAACCATTCGTTTTGCTTTCACACTACCATCTGCATAAATTTGATAGTTTGATTCAGTAGGAATGGAATGTTCCAGTGACATGATCCATGTCTGTTGAGGATCAGCTGACAAATATTGATAATTTACTGCTTTTAAGTGTTCGATATCATAATGAACAGGCTTTTGATTAATAAGATTACTCGTCCAAATTGCGCCGTCGTAGTCATCGAGCACCATCGCTCGCCAATACATATTTTGTCGTTGTGGAAGTTGCTTGACATCACCAATCACTCGGAAAGCTAAAGCAGAAGATTGTGATAATTGAGCGATATCACCTGGCGACATACGATCACTCATTCCTGTTACAGCTTGACCAGATGCTATAGGAACTCGCCAAAGTGGGGGGAGGCGTGGGAAGAAAATAAAGAGCACAATACAAAAAGGAATTGCGATGGTTAAAAATTTTGTCACATGTTTTAAATCACTTTTTATTGATACTTTTTTATTGTGTTGCGATAAAAATTTTGTGGTCTGAATCCGATATAAGCCTATAAAACAAAAAATTAAGCAAAAAAGTACTGCACATGTCATTACAAAAGACTGACTATGTAAAAATAAACTCGCGCTAACAAACAATCCAAAGTTAAAAGAAATTAATAAATCTCTAATATTTTTACTTTCCAAACACTTTGCAAATAAGCAAGTGCTGAGCAATCCAACACCCGCTTCTACACCCCAAAAACTTTTAAACTTTATATAAATGGCAGCAAGACAGCTTAAGACAAATACCACTAATAAGCTTTTAGAGATTGGCGTAATTTTACCTTTTGAATAACGCCAAATGATGACGATGAGCATGATGCCCCATACACTGAGCAAAGTGAAGGGCATATATGGTAATTGCGCGATAAAAATGAGGACAAGTAATGGAATCAGACAAAAATAAAGAATAGATGTCATGACGTTAGAGCTTGAGATATAGAGTTAAACCACATTTTTAATTGACTCTTTTGCCGTAATTTCACTATAGCATTTCAGAGAAATATTTAAACAGCAAGAGCAGTAAACTACTGTAAAGCATGAGAGTTAAATATAAAAAATATATTGGTTATTTGCTTAAAAGATGATGACAGATCAATAGTTTTGACCTTTTAGAGAACGATTTTATTTTTGAGTATTGGAAAAGATCAGAAATAAAAAAACCTCTCAGTGGAGAGAGGTTTTAATAGAGAGATCGATTTATTACGCTTCGATTGTCTGAACTGTAATTTTTTTAGCAGGATCCACTTTACGACGAACTGCTGGTACAGGTTCACCATGATATTGACGATCTGCAAAGTAACTTGAACGTACCATTGGTGCAGACCAGATATTTCTAAAGCCGAGTTTGCGACCATGCTCTGCATAGCGTTCAAATTCTTCAGGACTCACAAAACGGTCAATTGGCGCATGTTGTTTAGAAGGCTGTAAATATTGACCAATGGTGACATAGTCAACATCATGTTCGCGTAGATCATTCAATAAAGAAATCACTTCTTCTTCAGTTTCACCAATACCCACCATCAAGCCACATTTAGTTGGAATGTCAGGACAATATTCCTTAAACATTTTAAGCAGGTTTAAAGAATGCTGATAATCTGAACCAGGACGCATGGCTTTATAAAGACGCGGTACAGTTTCAATATTATGGTTAAACACATCTGGTGGGCATTCGGTCATAATGCGTAGCGCAATGTCCATACGTCCACGAAAATCAGGGACTAAAATTTCTAATAATGTATTTGGACTTAAAGCACGTGCTTCTTTAATGCAATCTACAAAATGTTGTGCGCCACCATCGCGTAGATCATCACGGTCAACAGAGGTAATGACCGCATATTTCAATTTTAAGTTCGAAATTGTTTCTGCCATATGGCGCGGTTCATCAGCATCTAATGCATTTGGACGACCATGTGCAACATCACAAAATGGACAACGACGAGTACAGATATCGCCCATAATCATAAAAGTTGCTGTACCGCCACCAAAACATTCTGGTAAGTTTGGGCAGGCGGCTTCTTCGCAGACCGTATGTAGTTTTTGCGCACGAAGCGTGGTTTTAATACGTTGCACTTCTTCAGGCGCGGTCATTTTTACGCGGATCCAGTCAGGCTTACGCGGGACTTCAACCGTAGGAATAACTTTTACAGGAATTCGAGCAACTTTTTCTGCGCCACGCAGCTTTACGCCCTGTTCTGGTTTACGGTTTTCAGACATAGTCAACTGTTCCACTGTTATTCGAGAGGATTTCATTTGACTATTATAACGGACTTAGCTGTAAATTGGGCAAATTCACTATTCATTTAAAAAATGTCGTCATTCAAAGATATTGGCTTGAGAAATACATTATTCACCAGCATATTAGCTGTACTTTGTTATAAAATAGCAGCATTGTTGGATTGGACAGGAGCTTTAAATGCCACGTAAGAAAGAGGTCATTAGTGGGAATTTCGTTAGATATGATGCGGTAGTTCTCGGTTCAGGACCTGCGGGTGAAGGCGCGGCAATGAAGCTTGCAAAAGCGGGTAAGCGCGTTGCAATTGTGGATATTCGTGAGCAACTTGGCGGCAACTGTACTCACGTTGGAACGATTCCAAGTAAGGCACTTCGTCAAACTGTTTCAAGTATCATCCGTTATCAACGTGATCCAATGTTTCAAAAAGTCGGTGAATGGAAAAAATTCACCATGAAACAGGTGTTAAGTAATGCGCACCGAGTGATACAACAACAAGTTGCAACACATACACGATTCTACGATCGCAATAATATCGATGTGTTTCACGGTCGTGCGTACATTCAAGATAGTAACACGGTCATCGTTTTTAACCCTGAAGGGGTCAAGGAAACGATTGTATTTGAACAATTAGTCATTGCAACAGGGAGTCGTCCGTATCAGCCACAGGGCTTAGATTTTAAGCATCCACGTGTTTTTGATTCGGATAAAATTCTCGATCTGGATTTCACTATTCATAAAATTATTATTTATGGTGCAGGGGTGATTGGCTGTGAATACGCTTCTATTTTTATTGGTTTAAATCACAAAGTCGATTTAATTAATACACAGCACAAACTACTCAGTTATTTGGATGATGAAATTGCAGATGCATTGTCTTATCACTTGCGCGAACAAGGGGTATTAATTCGTCATAATGAACAAATTGATCATTTGGAAACACACGATGATTATGTTGTTCTGCATCTACAAAGTGGCAAGAAAATCAAAGCCGATGCAATTCTCTGGTGTAATGGTCGTTCTGGCAACACAGATGGTTTGGGGCTTGAAAACGTGGGTGTGACCCCGAACAGTCGCGGTCAGCTTGCAGTAAATGAAAAATATCAGACCGAAGCTGAAAATATTTATGCAGCGGGTGATGTTGTAGGTTGGCCTTCGCTAGCTTCTGCGGCGTATGACCAAGGTCGTTGTGCGGGTGCCAATATGAGTGGCGAGGAAAACGTAAAACCTGTAACCGATATTCCGACAGGGATTTACACCATTCCAGAAATTTCATGTTTTGGTAAAACTGAGCAACAGTTGACTGAAGAAAAAATTCCTTATGAAGTCGGTCAATCATCGTTCCGTCATTTGGCACGTGCGCAAATCACGGGTGATACGGTAGGTGAGCTTAAAATTTTATTCCATCGCGATACTTTGGAAATTTTGGGTATTCACTGTTTTGGCAATAATGCTTCTGAAATTATTCACATTGGGCAGGCCGTCATGCAAAGTCCAAATAATTCGATGAAGTATTTTATGGAAACTACATTTAACTATCCAACGATGGCAGAAGCATATCGTGTGGCTGCGTTAAATGGTTTAAATCGTCTGTTCTAAGATCGAATATTTAGAAAATATTAGTATGAATAAAATTAAGCCCGTCACTTGACGGGCTTTTTTGCGATGACCTCTGATTCTTTTTGTTTTGTTTTTCTTTTTATTAAAGCAGACAAATTTGATCGTTTTATGACAATTTAGATTTTTTATTAAAAGGGGCGACTGCCTGCCAAGCTAATTCTTTTTAACAAACGTCTTTGATCGGATGGAAAGGGTTCTCTGGCATGCAAAGTTACTTGATTGTCCCAAAAGACAATATCGCCAGTTTCCCATTGATGTTGATAGCGAAACTCAGGTTTTTCCAGATGTTGACGTAATTCTGCAATTAATTTTGCACCTGCCTGATCATCATAATTGACCAATTCAACTTCACTTTTGCTATTCAGCCATAGTGCTTTACGTCCAGTCTCTGGATGGGTGCGTACCAATGGGTGAGGATAGGCATGTCCTAAAATGGGTTGATCCTTGAAACGATACAAAGGACTATTGCTATAATTGCCTGAGCCTTTATTGCTTTGCGCACGAACAAAAGGATTATAAGTAATCAGTTGTAATTGATCGATATGAGCTTGGGTTACTTTATCCAAAGCATCATAAGCAGCAATGGTATTGAACCATGAAGTTTTTCCACCATCTTGAGGTAGTTCAATCGCATAAAGTAAAGAGCCAAACGAGGGAAGTGGTGTCCACTGATGATCGGCATGTGGGGCAAGTTCGCCGTGACCAGTATAATCACCCTGACCAACTGCATTGGAAACTGGAACAACATCGGGTGGAACACCTGTTTCTAAGTCATAGCCTAGCACTGGGTTATCTTTACTCGGGCGGAAAATTGAACCGAAATAGCTTGCAAAAGCCAAAAATTGTAAATCATCTAGGCTTTGATCCTTAAAAATAAGAATCAAATGTTCTGCCAATGCACGTTTAAGTTTAAAAATAGTCTCACCAGATTGAGCCTTGCTTGCATCAAGCCCTGTCACTACTGCGCCAAGCGCTTGGTCTTTCTGAGCCACAATTTGAATTTCATGTGTATGCTGAAAATATTCTGGCTGATGCCAACGTGGTGCATCATGAATGGCTTGCGAGAGTTGCGTTAAGCTGCTCATCTAATATCGCTCTAATCATTTGGGAATCATCCAAGCATAGAAAAGACGCGCAACATATTAAAATGAGAAAAAATGAAAAGCTTATGATGGATTGTTTTTTTGATCTATCCATTTGTTTTATATATTTTTAAATGTTTATGATAAACAAATATCCGATTTTAATGAGGACAAAATGCCTGATTGAAATAACGAAAAAGTTCAGGTGTTTTTGACCATATATAAATTGCCATCACCAGAGCAGTCAGTACAAAGAAAGCAACCAGATATTTAAGTGAATTTAGACTAATCATCGATCACACTCTCCTCAGTGACAAAGAAGTGTACGCATACGCCTACTATACTCAATGCAATTGAAATCATCCAGATTGCATTGTAGTTTCCTGTCATATCGTGATTGAGTCCGCCCAGATAGCCACCAAAAAATGAACCGACCTGATGAGTGAAAAATACAATACCACTGAGCATCGACAAGTATTGAACACCAAACATATTGGCAACAATACCGTTGGTTAAAGGTACGGTGGATAACCAGAGTAGGCCCATTACAATACCAAAAGCATAAACGGTGATATTGGAAAGTGGGATTAACAGAAAAGAGATAATAGCGATGCCGCGTAAGCCATACAGAAGCATTAATAATTTAGGTTTTGAATAACGATCGCCGAGCCAGCCAGCGCCATAAGTCCCAAAAATATTAAAAAGCCCAACCAAAGCCAAAAAGATAGTTCCTGTTGTTGCATCGAAACCATGATCAATCAAATAACCCGGTAAATGTACACCTAAAAATACGACTTGAAAGCCACAGACTAAAAATCCCAACGCTAACCACCAAAAAGGTTTATGGTTTCTGGCAAGCGTTAAAATTTCTTTAAATGTTTTATTCGGTTGAACAGCATTTAAGCTAGGTGCTCGATAAGCAGGGGCATTAAGTGTCAATGCGAGCGGTATAATCAATGCAATTAGAATGGCGCTAATAATTAAAGTTGCCGACCAGCCAAAATGTTGTAATAACAATAGGGTGGTTGGAAGCATAATGAATTGACCGAAAGAACCTGCGGCACTTGCGATTCCCATCGCCATACTGCGTTTTTCTGGAGCGGCCGCTCGTCCAACGGCAGAAAGAAGAACAGAAAAAGAGGTTGCGGAGAGCGCCATTCCTAAAATCAGTCCTAAGCTGAGATTAAGTAATAATCCAGTCGAACTAAAAGCCATCAATAATAAGCCCAGCGTATAAAGAACCCCGCCACAAGCGACTACTTTTTTGCTACCGTATTTATCTGCCAGTGCACCTGTAAAAGGCTGAACTGCACCCCAAATTAAATTTTGCATAGCAATCGCAAGGCTAAAGACTTGATGACTCCAGCCAAATTCATGACTCATGGGAACTAAATACAAACCAAAAGCATGTTTTGTTCCTAGCGAGAGCGCCAAAATACATGCACTTCCGATGAGCATATAAATCATAGTTTTAGAAAATGCATTGCTAGCGTTAGACATACTTATCTAATAAAAATAAAGGGTTGGCGTTATTGTAGATCATGGATCGAAAAAAATCGATATGAGGAGTGCGTTATTTGAAAAGTGGACTGATAAAAAAAGCAGCCGAAGCTGCTTTGAATAAGGGAAGATTGATTAAAAACGATAACCGACACCCAGATAAGTAATCACAGGGTCGATATCAATCTTGGTTTTGGCATTCACTAATTCTTTACCTGTATTATTGTCTGTTACTGTGATTTTAGCTTCATTATTCATTTTCGAATAAGACACAGAACCGACAGCAAACCAGTTTTCATTAAAGTCATAAGTTGCTCCAACTGTAGCAATCGGGGCAAAGGTATCGGTTGCTTTCACTTTTACTCGAGGATCAGCCGAAGAGGTTTTACCATCCAATGCTGCACCAGCTTTGCCATCTAATACATTTTGTACCATATGTCCTGCTTTAATTAAATCTGATTCAATTCCCGAGTTGAGTTTTACATCGTTAAAATAAGCATACATCACACCAACACCGACATAAGGACGAAATTTATTCACGCCTGATTTTCCAAATTGATAATGAATTTCAGCAGCAGGTAGCCATGCTCTTGCTGATGCAGCTTTACTTCCTTGAGTTAAATCCGTAATTGGAATTTTAGTATCGAGTGGAATATCACCAATTCCATTAATCAGAACATTGGCAAGATCACCAAGAATTGGCGGACCATCCAGTTTACCTTCAGGTGTTGCAACTCCAACAACTGGCGCGCTGATTTGTCCTTTGCCTTTTATATCAACTTTGGGTGGAATGCCAGCTTTGATTTCAAGTGATACATTATCGGTAAAGTTGTAATTAAACATCATACCAACAGTATCAACATCATCTGCTTCCAAACCAGTATTTGGATTGTCCCAACTCTCAAGGCTATTAATTTGTGCCTTACCGCTCATATCTGCGGTTAAAGTACCATTTTTGATAAGACCAAGTGTTTCTCCAAGTTTTGCGACACCCAGTAATTTATCTTTGGCTTTATTACCAGCTTCAGTATCTGCGATTGCGCCAGTTACAGTATCAAGTTGCACATCACCTACAGCATAGGTTCCACTTTTGGCACTGGTATTAACATTCACATTGTTGGCTTTTCCTTGCGGCATAGCATGTAACCAACCAATTGAGGCAGAAAAACGCTTAAAGCCATCGCCATCCTTAAAACTAAAATAAGGTGAATCGGCATAAGATAAAGTGGGCAGTACAATAAGACTCGTCGCTATTCCTAGCAAAGACTTTTTCATGAGGGGACTCCATGTCCAATTTACGTTTGTAGATAATTTTTATGCGCCCACCATAACGTTTTTTTATTTTTTACAATGTTCAAAAAAAATTAATAAATGTAATGAAAATGAAATACTAGGTATGTTTTTTGAAAATATGGATAATAAATACTGTAAAAATACACAAAAAAGGCCACAAAAATGTAGCCTTTATGAAGAAAAGATGAGGATTTAACTATTTTTGAAAACGTGATAAGTCTTCTTCTGGACGTGCAGTCAGCACTTCAAGACCAGTTTCAGTCACCAAAATCGTATGTTCGTATTGTGCAGATAATTTATGATCTTTAGTGACAACTGTCCATTTATCGCCTAAAAGTTTCGTTTGCCATACACCAGCATTGACCATAGGCTCAATGGTAAAGGTCATACCTGCTTCAAGTTGCATCCCTGTACCTTTTTGACCATAGTGCAAGACTTGTGGTTCATCATGAAACACAGTTCCAATGCCATGTCCACAATATTCACGTACGACGCTAAAACGTTCTGATTCCACATATTTTTGGATGGCATAGCCAATATCACCAATATAAGAGCCTGCTTTTACAGTTTCCATACCGCGATACATGGCTTCTTGAGCGACTTTACATAGGCGATTTGCCAAAATAGTGGTTTCACCACCCACGACATACATCATATTGGTATCGCCGTGATAACCATCTTTAATTACAGTTACATCAATATTTAAAATATCGCCATGTTTTAACACTTTGTTTTCGGAGGGAATACCGTGACAAACCACATGGTTGACCGAGGTGCAAATGACATGCTGAAAGGCAGGGCGCCCTGGTGCTGCCCCATAACCCAAACATGCTGGAATTGCCTGTTGAACATGGATGATATAATCATGACAAATGGTGTCCAGTTCAAGCGTGGTTACACCTGGCACAATATGCGGCTTAATCATGTCCAACACTTCAGCCGCCAGTTTGCCTGCAATGCGCATTTTTTCAAGTTCATCAGGAGTTTTAATTAATCGGCGAGGGGCTGTATAAGTACTATTCATGATCTCTAAAAACTTTTGGTAATTTGTAGGTGTCTATGGTATAAATAGCCGCCCATTTTATCAAATGCTTTTCGTGAATATCCTTTACGAACAAATTTGATGTAATGGAAAAATCCGCACATATGTCGTCACGTTACTCTGGGTGCCTTTTATAAGGTGGAGAATGCTGGACATATGGAGGCCTAACCCAACTTAAGGTAAAGAAAAATGGCAGATTACAACGTAAGCATGCGTGACCTTCTACAAGCAGGCGCGCACTTTGGTCACCAAACTCGTTTCTGGAACCCAAAAATGCGTCAATACATTTTTGGCGCGCGTAACAAAATTCACATCATCAACCTTGAGCACACTGTTCCTGCGTTAAATGATGCTTTGAACTTCGCTAACCAGTTAGCAAGCAAAAAGAACAAAGTTTTGTTCGTTGGTACAAAACGTGCTGCTTCAAACATCATCCGTGAACAAGCTCAACGCGCTGGTCAACCATATGTAGATCACCGTTGGTTAGGTGGTATGTTGACGAACTGGAAAACACTTCGCCAATCTATCAATCGTTTAAAAGACCTTCAAACTCAATCTCAAGACGGTACTTTCGCTAAGCTGACTAAGCGTGAAGCGTTAGAGCGTACTCGTGAGATGGATAAACTTGAGCGTTCTTTAGGCGGTGTTAAGAACATGGGTGGTTTACCTGACGCATTATTTGTAATTGACGTTGACCACGAAGCAATTGCGATTAAAGAAGCTAAAAACTTAGGTATTCCTGTTATCGGTATCGTTGATACAAACTCAAACCCAGACAATGTTGATTACATCATTCCTGGTAACGACGATGCGATCCGTGCAGTTACTTTGTATGCTTCTGCTATGGCAAATGCAATTCTTGCTGGTAAAGAATACGCTCAAACTCAAGCGAATGCACAAGCAAAAGGCGAAGAAGCTGCTAAAGAATCGGCTCCTGAGGCTTAATGCGTTTTGACGCAGGCTTGTCATTTTTGCGACATGTAATGGTGGCAAATTAAAGCGTCGAAAAGCAAACGGCCCGGGTTTTACTTTGGGCCGTTTTTGTTGAACAGATTTATTTTCTACCGATTTAGGAGAACAACATGACTGCAATTACTGCAAGCATGGTAAAAGAATTACGTGACCGTACTGGTTTGGCGATGATGGAATGCAAAAAAGCATTAACAGAAGCGAACGGTGATATTGAGCTTGCGATCGACAACCTTCGTAAATCTGGTCAAGCAAAAGCTGCTAAAAAAGCAGGTAACATTGCGGCTGATGGCGCGATCACAATCGTTCAAGACGGTAACAAAGCAGTATTGCTTGAAGTAAACTGCCAAACCGACTTCGTTGCAAAAGACGAAAACTTCGCAAATTTCTCTAATGCCGTTGCTCAAGCGGTTTTGGCTTCAGGTGAAATTGATCCAGCTAAAATTGCAGAATTAAAATTAGCTGATGGCCAAACTGTTGAAGAAGCTCGTATTGCGCTTGTTCAAAAAATTGGTGAAAACATTCAAGTACGCCGTGCGAAAATCGTTGATGGTCAAGCACTTGCTGTTTACAAACACGGTCTTCGTATTGGTGTTGTTGTATCTTATGCGGGTGATGCTGAAACTGGTAAAGGTATTGCAATGCACGTTGCTGCGTTCAATCCAGTTGCTGTTAATGCTGAAGCAGTTTCTGCTGATCTTATCGCAAAAGAGAAAGAAATTGCTGAAGCAAAAGCAATTGAATCTGGTAAGCCTGCAAATATCGTTGAAAAAATGGTATCTGGTTCAGTTGAAAAATTCCTGAACGAAGTTGCACTTGACCGTCAAATGTACGTCATCGACAATGACAAGAAAGTTGCTGATGTATTAAAAGCAACTGGTACAAATGTTGTTGAGTTTGTACGTTTCGAAGTGGGTGAAGGGATTGAGAAAAAAGCAGAAATGAGCTTCGCTGAAGAAGTTGCTGCTGCTCAAGCCGCTGCAAAATAATTTATTTTGCGAAGAAAAGCCCCGTTCGGGGCTTTTTTTATGTCTATCTCAAAATGCTGGAAATAAAAATGAATAAAAAACTAGGTTATTTCATGATCGCTTTAATTGCATTTGTGGCAGGTTATTATACGTATTCAACTCAAAATCCAAATTCACAGTTAAAAACTGACCGTGTTGGTCATGAAATGCAAAATCAGATTGCACTAGGTGAAAGTCATACGGATTTAACTCAAGCACAAAATGGTTTGCAAGCGATTACAAATGCATATGCGCAACATCAAAGTAATATTCAGGTACAGACGAGCGGAAAAGTTAAAGTGGTGCTGCCTGATGATAATGACGGCTCTCGTCATCAAAAGTTTATTCTGGCTCTGGGAAATGGCTTAACTGTTTTAGTCGCTCATAATATTGATTTAGCACCTCGCATTGAGCATTTAAAAAAAGGCGATACGGTCGAGTTTAATGGCGAATATGAATATAGCCCGAAAGGTGGCGTAATACATTGGACACATCGTGATCCTAAAGGTTTTCATGAAAATGGTTGGTTAAAACATAATGGTCAAATTTATCAATAAAAATAATAAGACGACGTTGAGCCTAAATATTTTAGCTACTCGATATTCATTTGATGAACAGCAATTTTATTCTAGACAGCCATCATTTACATGATAAGGTTTCATGTAGATATGGATGAGGCAGGATATGTACCAAGAGCAAGCCAACTATTTACATTTACGTGAATTGGGTGGCTTAGAGTTATTAAAAGCACAGTATCACCAGACGCAATTTTCAAAACATGTGCATGAAGGCTATTGTATTGGTGTGATTGAAGATGGCGCACAGTCTTTTTTTAGGACGGGTGAGCTTCATATTGCACCTAAAGGCGATATTATTTTAGTCAATGCCGATGAAATTCATACGGGTTCCTCTGCTGTAGAATCGGGTTGGCGTTATCGTGCGATTTATCCAACACCAGAAATGTTGTCTGAATTAGGAAAGGGGAGCTTTGTAAATCGACATGGAGCGCCATGGTTTCCCAAAGCGGTTGTGCGTGATGAAGGGCTTGCACAGCAATTATGCTTATTGTTCGATTTGCTTGAGCAAAAAGATAATTTTTTACTTAAAGAAAGTATGTATTTATCCACATTAACTTATCTCATGTCACGTCACGGGCAATCTCAGTGTGACTTGGTTCAATTACCAGAAGCTCAGAAAAAAGTTTTAATGATTAAAGAGTTATTGGCAAGCTCTCCTGAAAATAATTATAGTTTAACTGAGTTAGCAAATCTGGCAGGTTTGAGCGCATGGCATTTTTTGCGTCAATTTAAAAAATATGTAGGACTTCCGCCACATGGTTGGCTGGTACAGGTACGTTTGCATAAAGCCCGCCAGATGCTTAAAAATGAGCATTCGATTGCTACAGTTGCTTTAATGTGTGGCTTTTCTGATCAGAGTCATTTTAATCGACATTTTAAAAAAGCAATGGGGGTAACGCCTGCACAATATATTTCCAATCTGGCTAAGTCCTAGACTGCCATAAATACAGCAATTTTGTGCAAGGCAAAGATTTAAAAATAGTGAATAATTTCTGTTTATTCACATTGGAATATCAATTTGGATGAGCGCTTGATGTCTTTTTCCGATTCTTCATCTTTTAGAAAGCGCCCTTTTTTTCAGGGTGTTATGGCAATTATGCCTTTGTCGATTGCTGTAATCCCGTGGGGAATTTTAGCGGGTTCAATGGCTGTCAATGCGGGTTTATCTTTTGCTAAAGCTTTTGCGATGTCTTCGTTGGTGTTTGCTGGTGCAGCGCAGTTAGTCAGTTTAAGTTTAGTTATGGAAGGTGCATCTACACTGACAATTTTAATTACGATATTTTTTCTAACTTCACAGCATTTTATTTATGCTTTGACCTTTAGAAATAATATTTCGGTGTTACCCATTAGACAGCGACTTCCTCTTGGTTTTTTACTAACCGATGAACTATTTGCAGTCAGTTTATCCCCTGAAAAACGTCATCCAGATTATATGCTAGGTGCGGGATTGTGCTTTTATCTATTTTGGGTGGTGTTTAGTGTTGTTGGAATTTTATTGGCACATATGGTTCCAAATTTAATGAACTATCATCTAGATTTTTCAATTGTTGCAATTTTTATTGCAATGGTTGTTCCTTTAATTAAAAACTTTCGGGTTGTTTTGGCTGTATTGGTGACTTGTATAAGCGGCTTTATTTTACGGTTTTATCATGTTGAGGGTGCAATATTAATTTCTGGCCTACTTGGGATGGTGACTGCTGTTTATTTGGAGCGTTTTGCTCAGGAGGGCGATGCATGACGTGGCTGATGATCTGTGCCTTAGCGGCGATTGTATTTTTTAATCGTTACGTTTTTTTATCGCCAAATGTCAATATTCGATTACCTGCTTTTATTGAGCGGATGTTGAAATATTCTGCACCATGTTTGTTAACTGCGATTTGTCTCCCTATTGTATTTTTTGATGGAGATCAAATCAGGTTTCTTCCCACAAATGCATATCTTTATGCGGCGATACTATGTGTCATTTTGGCATATTTTCATGTCAAAATTATCTATAACGTCGTGATCAGCTTGTTATTCTTTTACAGTATAAACTTTGTGTTAAATAGTTTGTGGGCTTTAGGCTAAAATAGCCTAAAGCTTTGGGTTAAATTTATGGAGTAGATAACTGTAACTGACGGCTTTTCCAGCTTGGAAATACTTTTGCCAGATAGGCATCCATACACCACACTGGGCCAATTAATAAAAATTGGAGGTCTTTAAAGAATGAGGGTTTTTTACCTTCGACTTTGTGACCATAAAATTGTCCAATCCAAGCAACTATAAATACACCAATATAAAAACCAACGCCTACGGGTAGTATATAAATTAACCATGCCATGATTGCAATGAGTGCCGTCATTGCAACAGCAAGTACCAAATCGAGTCGAGCATAGAAAACAAGTGTGAGAATCAGTAATAGTGCAGTCAGCAAGGCACTAAAATGAGCAATAATGCCAATAATCGAAAAAAGTATGGTGGGAACACAAACCCAATGAATAGCTTTATTGGTTTTATTTTGATGACTATCGCTATATTCATCAAACCATTCTTTTATTGTTTTCATAATGCACTCCATGCATGTTAAAAACCGTCCTGATTTTGACTATAGACCAGAATTTTAAGTGCGTCAAAACCCAAATTGAATGAACCAGTCATCTTGCGATGTGGAGTAGTAAAAAACTGCAAATTTTAGGTAAATTTTAATTTATGTAAAATAACTAAAAATATTTAGCGTTTTTACTGCTTTAAAACGCATATAAGCATGGTTTTTGACAAAAATAATACTAGGGTAGCTTTTTTGAAACTAAATCGCTCTAATCGCAAATGGTGAAGAAATAGCAGAATTGAAGCTAATATCAAAAAAATACGTCTAAAAAAAACCAGAATTTAGGATTGTGGAGAGACTAAAATCAAATTTTTTAGAGTGAAAAAACGCTATAGAAAAATAAAAAAGAGCTACATGACGTAGCCCTAATAAAGCAGTGAATAGGAGTTCTAAAGATTAAGAATTTGGACCATCAACACGCTCAATGCTTACTTTCGCAGTACCCGCATTGGTGATACCAATACGTTTTGCTGCGCCATAAGACAAATCAAGAACACGATTACCGTGGAAAGGACCGCGATCGTTAACTTTAACCACGACACTTTTACCGTTGTCTTTATTGGTCACTCGAATATAACAGTTCAACGGCAAGCTACGATGAGCAGCAGTTAACTCATTCATATCGAATGTATCGCCACTGGCTGTTTTACGGCCATGAAACTGACGACCATACCAAGATGCAACACCTGTTTGTGTAAATTTACGAACAGTGTTTGATGCAACAGTATTTAATTTTTCAATCACTGAAGGCTCATCTTCAGGAACTTCAATTTTTGCAGCAATAGTTTGACGACGGATTTTGTCACCAGAACTTTCGGTGATTGAAAGACTATTCAAATTTGAAAAATGTGAATTAAAACTTTGAGACTGTTTGTTTAGCACACGTGCTGCAAGACTAGAACTTTCAGTATCATTTGAAAGTGAGCTTGCTGGCATCATTTCAGCCTGTGACTGCGTAACTGCCAGTCCGACTGTGAGCGCTAAGACGTATTTTAGCGAAAACTGCATTACTTAAACTCCTACAGACACGAAAACGCTTTTTAATTCAGGCGGATTCCTAAAAATTAAAGCGAAAAGTGTCTAAATTATTCACTTTTGCAATTGCTTTATGGTGGAGGATAATATTCAGGCCCTGATCATAGTGTCTAGTCTTTGTGAGGAAAAAGTTACAAAAAGGACAAAAACTCACAAAAATAGATTAATAAATAATCAATATTGTAACAAATTATTTAAAAAGCTGTTTTTGTGAGCAATTGCTCATATTTTTTTATTGACTTTTGTGTTTTATTTAAAATTTAGTGTTAACGACTTGCAACTTCTGTCCCCAATAACCATACCGCAGTCGCATACATTCTACTTCTATTATAGGTGGTAATGACTTGAAAATTAGGGTAGGTAATATAATACATAGGCCCATAATTTTCTTGAAGTTGTATGACGTTTACTAGATCGAGATTATCGATTTTAATAATCGGATTAAGCGGTGTAATCCCCTGACTTTTTAAAGTGCCATAAGGAACAGGTTGGGTGAGATCCTTCGCGATCACACTGTCGGGATTCGATCCCGTATATCGAGCAGCAAATCCGATTGGTCGGTTACGTTGCCAGCCATTTTGAGCCAGATAATTTGCAATAGACGCGATGGCATCTTCTGCTGAGTTTCTTAAATCGATGTGTCCACTACCATCGTAATCGACACCGTACTTGGTAATATTACTCGGCATAAATTGTGGATAGCCAATAGCGCCAGCATAGGAACCTACAATACTATTTGTTGGATAGCCTTCTTTATATGTCCATGCAATGAGCGAACTTAGTTCGTCGCTAAAGTAATCCGCACGACGTGGGTAACCAAACGCAAGCGTCGCTAATGCATCACGAGTAATAAATGAGCCTTTATTGGCACCATAGCCTGTCTCGACGCCTAAAATACCCAAAATAACAGATTGCGGTACACCAAATTGTTGTTCAGCGCGATTGAGGACATCTGCATATTGGTTTTTAAAACGTACTCCGCGCTGGATAGTTCCTTCGCTTAGAAACATTGCTTTATAGTCATACCACGGTTTGCTTTCACCAGGGCGGGTCATAATGGTTAAAATATTAGGTAAGTTGCGCGCGCCATTCATTGCACTATCAATTTGTTCAGCACTTAAACCATATTTGGACATGGTTTTTTGTTTAAATGCTGCGTAATTTGAATCATTGATAAATTCGTTGGCTTGAATGCAAGTCGCTGCGGCAATGAGACCGCTAAAAAGACAAAGTTGTTTCAGTGGTTTTTGCAATACCAGTTTCAACATGATTTAAAGTTTTCCTAATTATAAATGTACCCATCAACGATGAGTGTGAATGGACATAACCAGTCCAAAAGTTGCCATTAAGGTAATAATTGCCGTTCCGCCATAGCTCATAAAAGGTAAAGGCACACCGACTACAGGTAAAATACCACTGACCATGCCTGCATTTACAAATACATAAACAAAAAAGGACAAACCTAATGCACCTGCAACTAGGCGTCCATAGTTATGAAAGCAGTTCATACCGATCTGAAATGTTCTAAAAATAATGGCAAAATAAAGTAGGATTAAAATAGTGACCCCAATTAAGCCAAATTCTTCTGAAAATGCCGCAATAATAAAGTCAGTATGACCTTCTGGTAAAAAATGTAGATGTGATTGAGTACCTTCTAGGAAACCTTTTCCTGAAAAGCCACCAGAGCCAATCGCTGTCTTGGATTGGATAATGTTCCAGCCTGTGCCTAGTGCATCTGCTTCGGGATTGAGTAAGGTGAGCACCCTTTGGCGTTGGTAATCATGTAATAAAAATTCCCACGCAATTGGAATAACAATACCTGCTCCTATAAATGCAGCCCCGATCATTTTCCATGATAATCCACTGAGAAAAAGAACAAAGACGCCACTCGCTAAAATCAATACAGAAGTACCTAAATCGGGTTGTTCCGCAATTAGTAAGAAAGGAATGCCGATTAAAACCAAAGAAATGATGACATTGATAAAGCTTGGTGGAAGTGGCTTGCGTGATAAAAACCAGGCGATCATCATTGGCATGCCAATTTTCATAAATTCACTGGGCTGTACACTTCCAAAACCTGGAATATCAATCCAGCGTTTGGCGCCCATACGGATTTCACCAAATACCATGACTGAGACTAGGGAGAGTACGCCAAAAGCGTAAAAATAAGGAGAAAATGCTTGGTAGACTTTGGGTGGAATCTGAGCCAATGTGATCATTACGGCAAACCCGATACCGAAACTCATGGCTTGTTTTGTTACTAAACCAACATCTTGTGCTGAGGCGCTATATAAAACAGTCAACCCTAAACAGGCATTAAGAATTAAAAAAGTACATAACCAAGGGTCAATATGTAATTTTTGAAAGCGTGAAGGTTGCATCGCTGTGCTTAGACCATCACGGGGAGCTTGACGTAAAAATTTGTATTGAGAACTTGGAGACATGCGATTTTATACAGGGTCAATCAATGCTTGGCGCATGCTAACATAACTACTGTTTTAGGCAATGTATATCAATATTTTGCAATAAAAAAACCCGACTTTTGTCGAGTTTTCGATGAAGCTTATATGATGACAAAGCATCAATTGAAAAATAATGTATCGTGATACTCTGCCAAAGCATTAATTTCCTCTTTATGTAAATGAGGAATTAACTTGTCGATGGCAATATGTACTGCCTTGGTCACCGCAGCTGCGCCAATATCAGCACCTTTACGTTTGATCATACCCAAATCAAGAGTTTTGTTAAAATCAATCATGAAATGTCGAATGGTTGCATCTGCAAATTGTTTATATTGTTCAGACAATACACGACGATCGACATCATTGCCTGCTTTGATTTCAGCAAAACTATTTTTTAGATTTGTCACCAGTGTGGCATCCAGATCTTCTCCGACACGATAACGGCCTTCAGGATCTTTGTGCAGGCTGCGTTCAGAAAATTCAATAGATTGTTTAACGATATCATTGGGTGCTTTGCTTAATAGTTGTTTAAGCAACACTGCAACTGTAGATTTGACATAACCTGCCAGTTTTTCGGCTGTTTCACGTTTGTCGCTTTGAGGGAAACGACGGACGAGCTCAAGCAAAATAGCATCCAGAATTTCGTCATTAATCTGTAAAGCCACTTCATCACGTAAAGGGTAGAGTGGTTCACTTGAGTTTTTTTTCTGAATACCAGTTTGAATATTGTTAAGCAATGATTCAGACGGGATAAAACCAAAAAATGGCATAGTAGTTCCTCAGTTATTCATTTTATTGTCGAGCCAATCGGATAGGGTTTGGCATCCATGACAAATCCGATACACGGCATGGATTGATATCCAGTCCTCCACGACGTGTATATGTTGCGTAAACCATCAGCTTTTCGGGTTGAAGGCGAGTCCAGATATCGGCAAACATCTGTTCTACGCATTGCTCATGAAAGCCATTATGCTGACGGTACGAGATAATATACGCAAGAATACTACGATAACAAGGCTTAACTCCTTGATAACGTATAAATACCGTACCCCAGTCAGGTTGTCCTGTGACAGGACAATTACTACGCAATAAATGTGAATATAGTGTGACATCCACATGATCTTGTTGTTCAGTATCTCGACTTAAAAGTCCAGCATTTGGATGATTTTCCAGATGCTCAGGAATTAAATCATCGATACAGATTCCTTGAGGTTTGGTAATTTCTAACGCATCTACATCAAACAATTCGAATGTAACTTTTGCATTGGCAGCTTGACTTAAATCTTGTTCT
The DNA here is from genome assembly GCF_009372255.1 of Acinetobacter guerrae. Classification (GTDB taxonomy): domain Bacteria; phylum Pseudomonadota; class Gammaproteobacteria; order Pseudomonadales; family Moraxellaceae; genus Acinetobacter; species Acinetobacter guerrae. Next base: position 438,483 of record NZ_LXGN01000001.1, on the reverse strand, counting down.
ACAAGGTCAATAAGATCCTGTTTTGAATTGAACTGATGAAAATTTAGGCTGTTAAAATAAAGCTTAAGTGATTTTGATTCGATTAGATTTGGTGATGTCGCAGGTAAGGTAATACGCCCAATGGACACCTGAGGAATGCCCATTGAGTTTAACCAAGACACTTCAAAAACATGCCACCAGTCTTTACCTTGTTGAATACCTGCTAAATCTGAATAGTTCTCACGCGAAAGCGCGCGAGCGATCGGAAATAAAACACTTGGCTGATATTCAGTTGGATATTCAGTTTCTTTACCTAATAAAGATTGTTCAACACTCATTCACGCATTCCTGAACCACGAGCTAATAAATAGTAGGCGACCGCGTATAAAACGGCACAGCAAATTGTTACGATGACAAGGGAAAGCGTCACATTGACATCACTTTGCCCTAAAATTCCATAACGGAAGGCATTGACCATATAAACAATTGGATTAATAAGGGATAAATGTTGCCAAAATTCTCCCAAAGCACTAATTGCATAAAACACACCGCCTAAATAAGTCAGTGGTGTCAACACAAAGGTCGGAATAATTGAAATATCATCAAATGATTTGGCATAAACTGCATTAATAAAACCACCTAGTGAAAATAAAAAAGAAGTCACTAAAACGGTATATATCGTCACGAACCAATTATGGATATAAAGGTCTGTAAAAAATAGGCTCATGATGGTGACAATAATTCCAACGAGCACACCCCGACAGACGCCGCCAATCACATAGCCCCATAAAATAAGATGCAATGGCACTGGACTCATGATCAATTCTTCAATGCTTTTTTGAAATTTAGCACTAAAAAAACTGGAGGAGACGTTGGCATAACTATTAGTAATAATTGCCATCATAATCAACCCAGGGACGATAAATTGCATATAGCTGAAGCCAGCCATTTGTCCCACACGTGAACCGACGAGATTACCAAAAATAATGAAGTACAAACTCATGGTAATCGCAGGCGGTAATAAGGTTTGAGGCCAAATCCGCATGAAACGACGAATTTCTTTACGAACTAATGTCCAAAGTGCAGTTTGTAATTGGGTGAAATTCATGATGCTGCTCCTTGAAGATTTTTTTCGACCATTTTGACAAATAGTTCTTCAAGGCGATTAGATTTGTTACGCATACTACGAACAGTGATTCCTTGAGCCTCTAAAAGCTGGAAAAGATCATTGAGCGAATGAGCTTTATCCATGGTGACTTCTAAAGTCATGGGATCAATCTGGTTAAATCGAACACCAATAATATTAATGTTATCTAAAGGTTCAATTGGATAAGCGAGATCAAAAATAAAAGATTCTTCGCTGAGTTGATTCAGGAAGTTCTTCATCGAGGTATCTTCTTTAATTGTACCACGGTCAATAATAGCGATCCGACGGCATAGCATCTCTGCTTCTTCAAGATAATGTGTAGTCAAAATGATGGAGGTACCATTGCTATTCATTTCGACCAGAAAATCCCACATGGAACGTCGAAGTTCAATATCAACCCCCGCAGTAGGTTCATCCAGAATCAATAATTTGGGTTCATGCATCATGGCACGGGCAATCATCAAACGGCGTTTCATTCCGCCTGAAAGCATACGTGACTGAATATTACGCTTTTCCCAAAGTCCTAGTTTTTCTAGATAAAGTTCTGCCCGTTGTTCGGCCAGTTTTTGCGGGATACCATAGTAACCTGCTTGAGTCACCAGAATATCAAAGGTTTTCTCAAATTGACCAAAGTTAAATTCTTGGGGAACGACACCGAGGCATTGTTTGGCATGAGAGGGATGAGTATCCAGATTATGACCAAAAATCTCTACCGTACCTGAGGTTTTTTTGGTGAGTGAACTGATAATACTGATCGTGGTCGATTTTCCTGCACCATTTGGTCCTAAAAGTGCATAGAACTCGCCTTCGGGAACGGTTAAATCGATTCCTTTAAGTGCCTGAAATCCATTACGATAAGTTTTGGACAAATCGTGTAACTTCAATGCATCAGCCATGAAAATCTCACAATACGAAATAATAGCGGTATTTTGATCGATCTGAAAACATAAGCCAAGTGTATTAATAGGATTTAATCGAACTAAATTTGCAACGATATGAATAGGCAGGCTTTGTGCAAAAGATAGGTTTTTGTGCTTAGATTTATTTTAAAGTGATGTTTAATTAAGCATAAATGCAATTTGACGTGTTTATCTACTTTACCCCATGAGTTTTTTTGCCTATGATGTGCCTCGCATGCGCTCATAGCTCAACTGGATAGAGTACAGGTTTCCGAAGCCTGTGGCGTGGGTTCGAGTCCCGCTGAGCGCACCATTTCTCTGTTCTATCTCGCCTTATTAAATTCTAAAACATAAAAAATATTGTATTTATTCTTTTTTATACAATTACGTCCAATATAGTTTTTAGAGTTTCCTCATTTTAATGCTATGTCTGAATGGAATTGAAAACATACAGTAAAGCTATGGTTAATTCTGTTGTGAGTTTGACTGACTCAAAAATAACGTCTGTATATCAAGATAAAAGAAATCTCTCAAAACATTAAGCTTCAGTTGTAGGCTTTCTTTTTAATTGGAAAAGTAAAGAAAACTGGACTAATGTTTTAGCCCAGTGATCAATAAAATTTAAATAAATGACAAGTGATTATAGCGACGGGTGAAATTCTTAATGTCGATGTTTTTCTCTACTCAATTGATGCAATACTGACACCAATAAATCAATTTCCTCAGTCGTATTATAAAATGCTAAAGAAGGGCGTACCGTCTGTTCCACACCAAAACGGCGTAAAATCGGTTGAGCGCAATGATGACCTGAACGAACTGCAATTCCATGTTGATTCAGCGCTTTACCCACTTGTTCAGTTGAATATCCCTCTAGCACGAAAGACATTACACTGGCTTTGTTTTTCGCGGTGCCAATCGCTCTTAAACCCTTGACACTGCTCAAGGCATGTTGCCCATATTCGAGCAAATCATGTTCATAACGAGCAATATTGTGAATCCCAAGACGCTCAACATATTCCAGTGCTGCACCTAATCCCACTGCATCGGCGATATTACCAGTGCCTGCCTCAAACTTATTTGGGGCAGGTTGGTAAATGATCTGTTCAAAAGTTACATCTTGAATCATATTACCGCCGCCTTCCCATACTGGCATTGTCTCCAAAATTTCAGGTTTGGCATAAACCGCGCCAATACCTGTTGGGCCAAAGACTTTATGACCAGAAAATACAAAGAAGTCAGCATCTATCGCTTGAACATCGGTTGGCATATGTGAAACAGATTGAGCGCCATCGACCAACACTCGGACACCTTTGGCGTGGGCAATTTTAATCACTTCTGGAATAGGTGTCACAGTTCCCAAAGCATTAGATACCTGAGTAATCGAAATCAATTTGGTGCGATCATTTATCAATTTGGGTAATTCTGACAAAATGATTTGCCCTGTATCATCAACAGGAATCACCCGTAATTTTGCCCCAACTTTCTTGGTCAGTTGAAACCACGGCACAATATTGGCGTGATGTTCCAGATGAGACACAATAATTTCATCGCCTTCACCAATATTTTGCTCGCCCCACGTTTTGGCAATTAAGTTAATGCCTTCGGTTGTACCACGAACAAAAACAATTTCTTTAGATGATGACGCACCAATAAAACGTGCCACTACATTGCGCGCATGTTCGTAAGCATCTGTTGCTCGGGCTGCCAGTTCATGTGCAGCACGATGAATATTTGAATTTTCGTGCTGATAAAAATAAGCAATTCGATCAATTACACTTTGCGGTTTTTGCGTGGTCGCAGCATTATCAAACCATATTAAAGGACGACCATTGACACGTTCTTGCAAAATAGGAAAGTCACGTCGAATTGAATGTACATCCAAAGGTTGCGATGCATTGGCAACAAATTGCGGTTGTGATGCTTGATAGTTTGAGTAATTGGGATTGTTTTGTGGTAGATCTAAAAAGTAAAACCCTGATGATGCATGGCTTTGGGTAGGTACTGGCTTAGATTCATCACGCAACAAGTGTGTTAGTGCATCACCTTGCGGCAACTGAAATGATTGCGCTGTAGCGAAACTTGCAGCGTCAAATTCAGAACTGGAAGTTTGTGGTGCTGCAAAATCGTTTAAAAAGTAAAAGGGTGAGGTATCACTTGATAAAGGACGAGCAGATTCAGCCAACGGTACATTTGGTGCACTATGAATCGCTTGAGGGAAATGAGGCTCAAACGGTGGACGGGGCAAATTTGCCCCGCCAATCACGGGTGCGGAGGCAATTGCACGACGTTCGGGATAATCTGGATAATTAGGAATATGCTCAGGATATTCAGGATTTAAACTTTTTTCATAAGCAATATTCGGCACACGACCACTTAAAGCTGACAAGGGTTCGGCAGGTTGTGGCTGATGTGGCGGCGTACCAACATTAGGTAAGTCCAGATTCAAACCAGAGGGATGGTGACTACCTGAGCTAGGTAGTGCTGCAAAAAATTCAGAGGCAATTCGTGAAAGTGTTGCTTCGTCTGGAAAATTCGGCGGTGGGCTAACGCCAACCGCTTCTGAACCCGTTGGACTACCGTGAACATTGCCCGTAGATGATAGATTACTTGTAGTTAACTGGGTAGTCATGATATTTGTCCACCTCCACATCGTCGAGTACAGCTAAAGCATCTTCAGTTAACACGGCTAATGAGCAATATAACGAGATAAGATAAGAGGCTATCGCGTTGCGGTTAATGCCCATAAAGCGTACCGAAAGTCCTGGCGATTGTTCACCCGCCAAGCCAGGTTGAAATAAACCGACTACACCTTGGCGTTTTTCACCGACACGTAATAGCAAAATTTTAGTCTTACCATCTTCCACAGGAATTTTATTAGATGGAATTAATGGAACTCCACGCCAAGTAATGAATTGAGAACCAAATAGACTCACCGTTGGAGGTGGAACACCACGACGCGTACATTCACGACCAAATGCAGCAATTGCATCAGGATGTGCGAGAAAAAATCCTGGTTCTTTCCAGACTTTACGCAGTAAATCATCAAAATCATCAGGTGTTGGTGGGCCATTAAGTGTTGAAAGACGTTGTTCATCGGCTACACTTGCGAGTAAACCATATTCAGGGTTATTGATTAGCTCACTTTCCTGACGTTCTTTAATGGTTTCAATCGTTAAACGTAATTGTTCTTTAATTTGATCATGTGGACTGCTGTAAAGGTCGGCTACACGTGTATGAATATCTAACACGGTAGAAACACCATTTAGAAAATATTCGCGTGGCTGAGCATCGTAATCGACAAAAGTTTGTGGCAAAGTTGCTTCATCACGTTGTGTACAAGCCACCTGAATGTCATCGGTATTACTAACACGGTTGACACGGTAAATGCCCGCTTCAACAGGAAGCCATTGCAGCAAGTGTGTCAGCCAGCGTGGCGTGATGGTCGAAAGTTGTGGAACAGTCTTGGTTGCATTTGCAAGTTGTCTTGCTGCATGATCGCCAAGTGCAAGTTGAACTTTATCAGTGTTCTTTGCCATAGATATATTTTCCTGTTTATTGAGGCGTTGTTTAGTTGCTTATAAAACTCTGATTAATCTTTGTTTATTTAATTTTGATAAATAGACTAGGGGAGTATCTAAATTTTTAAAAATAATAAATAAAGCTAATACTATTTATTATTTTGCTTATTCTTCATAAATCTATATTTATTCAAAATAATTATAAAATGAAATAAGACTCTATTATTTAAAATACTAAATAACTCCATATATAGTTTTAGCGAATGTTGGTTTTAATATATTCATTTTGATATAAGTTAGGTGGTATTTTTCTTTTGAGCTTCAGAAGGTGACTGTAATATTTGGCTAGCAGCTGGAATGCTATGCGTTAACCAGACATTCCCTCCAATAATAGAACCTTTACCAATCGTAATTCGCCCTAAAATTGTTGCACCTGCATATATAACAACATCGTCTTCAACGATAGGGTGGCGCGCGTAGTCTTTTTTGAGTGCACCATCCTGATTAATTTCAAACCTTTTAGCTCCCAAGGTGACTGCTTGGTATATTTTGACATGTTCACCAATCACACAAGTTTCACCAATCACCACACCTGTGCCATGGTCAATAAAAAAGCCCTTGCCAATTTGTGCACCTGGATGGATATCAATGCCTGTTGCTGAATGAGCCAGTTCAGAAATGATCCGTGAGAGTAACGGAACACTTTCATATAATTGATGTGCTACACGATGATGAATAATTGCCAAAATGCCGGGATAGCATAGCAATACTTCATCGACACTATGCGCTGCCGGATCACCTTCATACGCGGCACATACATCAGCATCTAATAAACGACGTATAGCAGGTAAGGTATTGGCAAAATCTTGTACAATCGTTTTTGCTAATGTCAGCTGTTGTTCGTATAGCAAATGTTCATTACTGGAAACAGGAATGGGTTTTACCCGACTTTTTGCTTGGTAGTTCAGTGCCAATTTAACTTGTGAAAATAGTTCATTCAAAACCCGATCAAGCGTATAGGCAATATAATAATCTTCTGTTTCTTGACGTAAATCACTTGGCCCCAGTCGCATTGGAAATAAGATGCCACACAAATCTTCAAGAATAGATTTGAGCGCTTGTTTAGAAGGAAGTTCACGCCCACCAAATTCTTTGATTCGATGTTGACGCTCTCTCCACTCATGTCGTGCTTGTTGTAAGCCTTCAACAACAGGCTGTATTTTCCATTGACTCACGTGGTGAATTCCTTATAAAAAGGGAAGTAAATAAATCAGAAGTTGGAGTTTAGAAAACTATTTTTAATCTGGTTTTAATCTTGAAGCCATGGCAATTTATGGATACGCCAGCCGTTGTTTTGATTACGTTGTTGTTGCTCGTCCAAATCACCTTCAAAGCCCTCAAGTACATTATAAATATGCTCAAAACCAGCTTTAAACGCAGCTTCGGCAGCTAAAGCCGAACGTTTCCCACTACGGCAAAGCAATAAAATATTTTGATCTTTAGCCACTTTATTTTCTAATTCTTTTATGAAGCGCGGATTACGGTTAAATGATGTTCCTGTTGCCCATGCAACATGTACACTTTCTGGAACATAACCCACAAATTTACGTTCTTCATTGGTACGAACATCCACAAGTACAGCCTGTCCTTGCTGAACTAAATACCATGCTTCGTCTGGACTAACGCTCCCTGTAAAATCAAGTTGATGTTCATGGGCATATTGCTGAGCCTTTTGAAAAATTTCTTCTATTGAATGATCTTTTAAAGCTTCGCGAGTGGATAAATTGTTAAGTTTGGCATTCATGTTTGGATCCTTAATATAAAACTATCCAGATCAATGGATACATTTGAATGCTACGCTTGATTGTTTATTCTTAAAAATAAATAAATTGGATTTCTATATATTTAATATGAAAAAAGAAAATTGAAATAGAGTTGCTATTAAAAGCAAATAACAATTGAATTGTTTAAATTTAAAATAGGAATTTTAAGCAATGAAAGAGTACGTAGAAAAAATAATATATAAAAATAATTTAAAAACTAAGATTATAAGAGGAAAAAATATATTTTAATCGTCATTGAATTTTATGCTTATTGAAGATACTGATAAAAATTACACTACCCAGATCAAAATAAAAAAAGTCCCCTAATCAAAATTAGGGGACTTGCTTCGCTTATTTATTTTTCAATTCAACCACAACTTTGCCATCTTTATTTAAAAGTTCTAATTTTTTCTCAGAAACTTTATAGCTTGTAGTTTGCTCTAAAGCATTAGAGAATTTTTCTGGAACATCTGTTGCAGATAAACAAGCCATTTGAGTTTTTGCTAACTGAGTGAAAGCAATCTGGGTACCTTTGACAGTGTATCCGCCCATTAGACGATTACAACCATCAGAACCACTCAAGGCACTATTATCAAACATTAGGGCAGCAACATTAGTCGTCTGAGCTGGATTAACTTTGTATTCTACGCCATTGATTTCAGTCACTAGCCACAGTTTATTTTGTAGCATGGCGAGATTTCGGTCGGTAGATGGATTGGTCATTGTGGCACAGCCAGTCATAGTTAGGGCAGAAACAATACCAGTCGTAATGATGATTTTTTTTAACATATTCTTCTCCGATTCGGTTTTATTCACTTAATAGAATAGATGAATGTTTATTTTTGATAGTTAACATGGATCAAATCAACTCAAGCATTCTAAGATAAAAATATGCTTTTAATTCATTATTTTACCGATTAAATACAATTTTAGAATAATTAATAAGAATTGATGCAAAAGCACATCAGTTAATTTCTTTTGTTTACAAACAACACATTAACGTTCTGACGTTTACGTAAAAACTGTATGGTATTTCTATAAATGAAAGTGATAATTGTTTTCTTTTATCATGTTCTGTAAAGTATGATTGCCGATTAAATTTATGGTATCTCCTATGCGTCAGTATCATCTTGGTATTTTGTGTTTCGCGCTGTTAATTGTTTTTTCTGTACTTTTTTTAATTTTGGGAATTGTGGAAATGGATATGATGTTTGTGGTCATTGCAGTATTAAGTATGAGTGCTGCATGGTTGGCATATAAAGAGTTTAATCTGACGATCTGTCAAATCAGAAACAGTAAATAAATAAGTGAGCAAAACTTGACCGTATTGCTATTAAGGAGTAATCTAAAAATAAGGTATTCATATACTGCTTGGTCTATAAGAGTTAAGTCTCGGCCAAGATACATCAGATATGGTAACCTTGATTTGTGATTAGCTAACAACAAACAATACTTGAGGATATCTACTCAAATTGTTTAAGTTCTAGAAAAGCCCGTATAAACGGGCTTTTTAGTGATTGATTTCTTAACTATTTTTTAACAATTAAAACAGGAAGTTCGGTATTTCCCAATACATCTTGGGCAAAGCTTCCTAAGAAAAATTTTTGAAAACCTTTGCGACCATGTGAACCCATTACAATCAAGTCAACTTTTAAGTCTTCTGCTGCTTGTAAAATTCCTTCCGATGAAACTTCACCTTTGATGACTTGAGTTTCAACATTTACGCCTAATTCAGTACCTATTGTTTTAGCTTTGGCTAAAGTTTCTTCTGCTTGTGCGCTAGCTTCGACAAAATAGTCTTTCATAATGGGTGAAACATAATAAAAATCGACACCACTGAACGGGTCTACAGCCAATAAACTAATAGCTGTGATTTTGCTATCAAATGCTTTTGCAATAGAAACTGCTTGTTTAAGTGCAGCAAGAGAGATGTCGGAGCCATCAACTGGAACTAAAATGTGTTGATATTTCATGATGTATTATTCCTATATAAATCAATCGTTCTTATAAATCTAAAATGCAATTTCTATGATAAGTAGAAGTTGAATATCCCGCTTATAGGCTTATTGAGCGTTAATCAGATATTCAATTTTAATGATGAATAAATTACGATTAAGCCAATCGCTCTCATTTTTCATTGCACAGACTAAATTTCAATAAGCCTTGATCTCCATCATAAAAATAAATGAAAACCACTACAAGGAGAGTTACAAATCGCAAATAATGTTTTTGATGTTTATGGACTAAATATTGATCATTAAATTTACAGTCAATGCATCGGCACGATCTGCAGATCGTGTTGTTGTAAATTCTATATATTTTTATGATGAAAAATATAGATCATGAATAGAACGAACAAAGCGCTTTTAAAAGATGTTTTCAAAATGATGAGGTAGATGAATTTAGAAGATGATTTTATTTTTATAAAAATAAAGCAAAGTCGAAACTTTGCTTTATAAGAATCGGAAAACTTACCGATTAGTGGTGATGACCACCCGCACCATGTACGTGACCGTGATCGAGTTCTTCTTGAGAAGCATCACGAATTTCAACGATTTCTACTTCAAATGTTAAATCTTGACCAGCAAGTGGGAAGTTTGCATCAACAACAACATTATCGCCTTCAACAGCTTTTACAGTAACGATTTGAACGCCGTCATCAGTTTGAGCTTGAAATTGCATACCTGGTTGAATGTTTTCAACACCTTGGAACATTTGTGCTGGTACTTCTTGTACAAGATCAGGGTTATATTCGCCATAACCTTCAGCAGCAGGAACATTTACCGTAAATTTTTCACCTACAGTTTTACCAGTCAATGCATTTTCTAAACCAGGGATGATATTACCTGCACCGTGCAAATAGGCAAGTGGTTCACCTTGTGATTGGTCAAGAGTTTCACCCTCTGCATTAGTCAGCGTGTAGTGGAATGAAACCACGTGGTTATTTGCAATAGCAGTCATGTTATTTGATCCATTCAATCAATTTAAGTACATATCATAAAGTGAAAAATTCGTTTTGTAGATTAAAAATCGTAAAAAACCACAAGTTTTCACATTTAGACATTCATTTTTTCATAAATACGGGCATTTTTCTCAATTTCAATGCGAAATTGAGTTTTTATGCTCTAAATGTCGTCATCTAGTTCAAAAAAAGAAAAAGTAGCCTCCCAAGAAGCTACTTTTTAATCAATCAATAAGCTTTAATTAGTTCAGTGGGTAGAGCTTAACACTTCGATCATCATGACCAAAAAGTGAGAAAAGACTTTTGAACCACATAAAGAAACGTTCAAAAATATTGGCTTCTTGTATATGAACATTGTCATTAATCTGAATGCTCTGAATCAACTGGTTATTTTGATAAACCTGAACAGTTGCAAGGTTAACAGCTTTCATTAATGGAGCTGTAAGCTGCTTTTCATTCAATTCAACATTGACATGAGTTTTTGTGGTTTCAAGGGGTTCAATCGAGGTCATGATCCCATTGTCATAGGTGACATGTAAACGTTGAGTTTGCATATCAAATTGATTGAGATCAATAGGTTGAGCCAAGTCATACAAAGACGTCGTGACAATAGTAGGTTGTTGAGTTTCAACCTTAAACATTTTGAGAGTTGATTTAATGACAGGTAATTCTGCAATCAATTGTTTATCTTTAATCACTTCTTCATCACGTGTATAGGTATAAGCCAAATTTAAGAGCTTATGCGCGACTTCAGCACGTTTCATGGCACTTTTAGTACCTAATACCACCACAATTAACCGACGTTCAGGCAAATCTGGATTCATGGTTGGACGTTTGGCTGTAAGTGCGAGATTGTAGCCAGCGGCTTTGGTGAATCCTGTTTTTAAACCATCCACAGTTGGATCATTTTTGAGTACTAGATTTGTCGCATGATGAAAACGATGGTTATAACTAAAACTAGGAAGCTTTGAATAGTTTAAATAGTCTGGAACTTCATTAACCAATGCTTTAGCAAGTAAGCCTAGATCATGTGAAGTTGAATAATGATCTGGCATGGTCACACCAGCAGGGTTGGAGAAGTGTGTATTCTGCATGCCTAATGCTTGGGCTTCCTGATTCATGCGCTTTAAAAAAGCAGGAACGTTTCCTGAAATCCGTTCGGCTAAGGTAACGGCAGCATCATTGGCAGACATCACAATCAAACCTGCCAAAAGTTGGTCAACAGAAATTTGTTCACCTTCCTTTAAATACATTTGGGATTCATCCCACTGAACCATTTTAACCACAGGAGTTGCAGTCAAAATTTCATCTTTACGTAGTTTGCCTGCCTTAATTTCTTTAAGGGCAATATAAGCCACCATCATCTTGGTTAAAGAGGCAGGAGCGCGTTGTGCATTGCTATTATATTCAGCAATGGTTTGGCCTGATTGTGCATCAACGATACTCCAAGCCTGCGCTTCGACACTTTCAGGTGCAATATTCAGGAGTTGTGCATTGGCAAGCGTGGTACAAAACAAACTAAAAAGCGTAAAAAGTGAAAGGAAAAATCTCACGTGTTCACCTGCATGACCATCCTGTGGTGTGAAATGCTAAAAATAGTTGCATGCTATGCCTTTTTTTTCTTGGTGGCTAGTGACTTTTGTAGACAAATGCGACAACTACTCATGCGGTCGTAAAAAATGTTAAGCTAATTGAAATTGACTGCGTTGATATCCTGAGAATATGTTGCATTACCAAATTGAATTTGATGATTATCGCCAACACCTGATCCATGTCACCATGCGTTTTTTAGCCAATCCAAATCAGGAACTCTGGCTACCGACGTGGATTCCTGGAAGCTATTTGATTCGTGAATTTGCAAAACATATTGAATCGGTCAAAGCCTACGATGAAGCTGGTCGATTATTGTCTATCCGAAAAGATCAGAAAAATAGATGGCAATTATTCAATACAGATCATGAACTGATTACAGTTGAGTATGATGTTTATGCTTATGATTTATCTGTACGTGGTGCTTACGTCGACCAGACCCGTTTATACGTCAATCCTGCATGTGTCTGTCTTGGATTAAAAGATCAGGAACAATCAGCTTGTGAAGTCGAATTGTTCTTGCCAGAAGAACTGAAGCACTTCCAGCTTGCAACAGGTTTAACATCAAAAAGTTTAGTGAAAGGGCGTTTTACCTTAAAAGCAGAAAATTATGATCAACTGATTGATAGTCCGTTTGAGTTGGCAGAGCAAACCCGATTTAGTTTTGAGGCAAATGCAATTGCGCATGAATTTGTGGTGTCTGGTCAGCATCAGACCAATGTTGAACGTTTAAAGTCTGATTTAACTAAAATTTGTGAAACCGAAATTGCAATTTTTGGTTCTGCGCCATTTAAAAATTATACTTTTATGACGATGGCAACGGGCAATAGTTATGGTGGATTAGAACACTGTAATAGCACCAGTTTAATTACACCTCGTCATGATTTACCAAAAACCAATGAACCTGAAGAACCATCTGAAGATTATCAGCGTTTCTTGGGTCTATGTAGTCATGAGTATTTTCATTCATGGTTGGTGAAATTTATACGTCCTGAAAATTTTGCTCAATACAATTTACATCAAGAATCTTATACCTCTTTACTGTGGATTTTTGAAGGTTTTACTTCGTATTACGATGACCTGATTTTGCTACGCAGTGGCGTGATTTCACAAACCTCTTATCTCAAATTATTGAAAGCACAGATGGATCGTTATCTGCAAAATCCAGGACGATTTATTCAATCTGTATCTGAGTCGAGTTTTGATGCATGGATTAAGTTTTATCGTCAGGATGAAAACTCAAATAATGCAGGAACCAGTTATTACAATAAAGGTGCTTTAGTGGCTTTATGTCTGGATCTTGGATTACGCACTTATGACTCTAGTCTAGATGCATTATTGCGTCGCTTATATGAAAATACGCAAAAGGGCATTCAGGTCAATGAGCGAACCATTTTTGATCTTTGCAAGGAATTAACAGGGCAAGACTGGACAGAGCGTTTAAGTTTCTTGATCAATACTACAGATGAGTTACCGCTCAATGAGTTATTACCATCTTTTGGTTTAAGCTATCAATTTAAACATGATAAGGCTTTGCCATTTGGGTTAAAGCTAATCGATAAACCAGAAGGCGTATTCGTTCAGCAAGCTAATCGTGCAGGTGAGGGTGCAAAATCAGGTTTGTCTGCCAATGATGTGATTATTGCCATTGATGGACTCAAGGCGTCTGAAAAATTATTGGCTCAATATGCAAAACAAAAAGGTCAGTTCACCGTATTTGCATTCCGACGTGATGAGTTCATTCAGTTCACTGTAACGGGTGGAGAAATTCCATTACAGACAATTGAATTTAAGATTGAAGACCAGTCTAAGCTGGATTCGTGGCTTAAGTAAATTATAGGCTGTATCAGATATTAGATTTAGTTCTTATACAGCCTTGCTACTTTGGCCTCAAAATGAATAAAAGAGATTTATATTCAATGCGCGGTTTATATTTAATTACCAATGACGATCCAATTGAACAGTTATTAGAAAAACTGAACGCTGCTTTAGCAACGGGTCAAGTGGCGATTTTACAATATCGTCGTAAAAAAACTCCTCCACTGAATCAACCTGCTGAAGTCGATGCAATTAAATGGCTCTGTGAAAAATATCAGGTGCCTTTTATTATTAATGATGATTTGATTTTAGCGGCTCAATTTAAATTGGGTGTGCATTTAGGTCAATCAGATGGTGAGATTACCGATGCCAAAGCCAGATTAGCCCCAAACGCAATTATTGGTCGAACTTGTGCCAACTCTGTAGAGCTGGCTGAACAAGCGATTATTGATGGCGCAACTTATGTGGCTTTTGGTGCAATCTACGCGACTGACACTAAGCCAGAAGCGGGCAATATTGGGCTTGAAACATTAAAACAGGCGCGTTCAAACATCAATGTTCCCATCTGTGCGATTGGCGGGTTAACCGTTGAAAATTCCAGAGAAGTGATTGAAAGCGGTGCTGACCTGTGTGCGGTGATTAGTGATATATTAGGTCGTTCGGTTCAAGACATTCCTGCGCGTGTTCATGCGTGGGCTGCTTTATTTGCAGACACTTTATCTAAAGAGCTTAGATAACGCCCTGATTTAAGGAACTGTTTTCTGCATTCTGATTTTTTTATACAGACTTACAAATATCGAGAGTATTCATGAGTTTATCTCCAAAACAAGTGCAATTATTTGAGCAAGCCAGTAAACATATTCCTGGCGGTGTCAATTCTCCTGTTCGCGCCTTTAATGGTGTTGGTGGAACTCCGGTATTTATTAAAAAAGCCAAAGGTGCTTATCTTTGGGATGAAGATGATCAGCGTTATGTCGATTATGTTGGTTCTTGGGGACCAATGATTTTGGGTCATGCGCATCCAGATATTATTCAGGCCGTTCAAAAAGCAGCTGAAGATGGTCTAAGCTTTGGTGCGCCAACTGTGCATGAAACCACTTTGGCCGATATTATTTGTGAAATCATGCCTTCTATTGAATTGGTACGTATGACCAATTCAGGGACAGAAGCGACTATGACCGCAATCCGTTTGGCACGTGGCTATACGGGACGAGATAAAATTGTCAAGTTTGAAGGCTGTTATCACGGACATTCGGACTCATTACTGGTTAAAGCGGGTTCAGGGCTACTCACTAAAGGTGAGGGTGAGCCAACCTCTAAAGGTGTGCCTGCCGATTTTGCTAAACATACGTTAACTCTTCCATATAACGATATTGCTGCATTAAAAGAATGTTTTGCCAAATTTGGACATGAAATTGCTGGTGTGATTGTAGAACCAGTGGCAGGTAATATGAATCTGGTAAAACCAATAGATGGTTTTCTTCAAGCGATTCGTGATGTCTGTGACGAATACGGCGCTGTATTTATTATTGATGAAGTGATGACAGGTTTTCGTGTGGCTTTAGGCGGCGCGCAGGCGCATTATAACGTCAAACCAGATTTGACCACTTTAGGTAAAATTATTGGTGCAGGTCTTCCTGTCGGTGCATTTGGCGGTAAACGTGAAATTATGGAGTGCATCGCACCCTTAGGTGGCGTGTATCAGGCAGGAACTTTGTCAGGAAATCCTTTGGCGATGCGCGCAGGTATTGAAATGTTCAAACATTTACGCCAGCCAGATTTCTATACGAACCTGAATATGAAACTTGAAAAACTGCTTGCAGGTTTTCAGGCAGCTGCGGACGAAGCAGGGATTCCATTTAAGACCCAACAGGCGGGTGCAATGTTTGGTTTGTATTTTACCAATCAAGAAGACATTACCAGTTTCGATTCTATGCTTGCGTGTGACACCGAAGCTTTCAAAAAGTTTTTTCATGGTATGTTAGATCGTGGAGTAAATTTTGCACCTTCAGCTTTTGAAGCAGGATTTATTTCGGCTGCGCATAGTGATGAAGATATAGAATTTACGATTCAAGCTGCAAAAGACACATTTCAATCGATGAAATAAAGACACTAAAGCCCGTTTGACGGGCTTTTTTAATGGAGCATAACCATGAAAACCAAACACTATCTTACACTGGCTGATGCTGAAATTTTAATGAATCGTGCTGTTGAGTTATCGATTGAGCGCAGTTTTAATATGAGCATTTCGATTGTTGATGAAGCAGGTGCTTTGTTGATCATGAAACGCATGGATGGCGCAACACCATTAACTGCGAATTTAAGTTTGGAAAAAGCGAAATGTTCAGCCATGAGTCGCCGTCCATCCAAATTTTATGAAGACATTATTCGTAATGGTCAAATGGGCTTTTTAACGCTTGAAAGTGTAACGGGTATGCTTGAAGGGGGGGAGCCGATTATTTATGAAGGGCAATTGATCGGGGCAATTGGTGTTTCTGGTGCTAAATCTTTTGAAGATGCTGAAATCGCACAGACAGCAATCAATGATTTCTTTCAGCAAATTTCATAAATACTGAATATAACTGTCTTTATTGTATGAAAACTCAATGCTGACACTAAGCTCGAATAAAAACTTTAGGAAAAATGCTGTTTTTGCATTGTATTTCTGCCTTAAGATTTTTATTATTGCCCGCTGATTTAAAAATCACTTCCGGAATAGATTTTGAGTAATTTTCTAAGCGATCACCTGATTCATCGTGATGACGATTTTATAGTCGTTCATAAACCAGCAGGCATACTTAGTGTTCCAGGAAAAGGCGATTTACATGATAGTGTCTTAACGCGATTAGTCGCCGAGGAGCCACGTACCTTACTGATTCATCGTTTGGATCGTGATACTTCTGGCATTTTGGTATTTGCTTTATCTAAAGCCGCTCAAACTCATATTTCAAAGCAGTTTCAGGCGCGTGAAACTGATAAAATCTATCAGGCAGTGGTCGCGGGCAATTTGACAGGTGAAGGTTCGGTTGATATTCCAGTAATTTACGATCCTGCTCGACCACCTTTACATATTGTGGATCCAGCACATCATAAACCTGCATTAACGCACTGGAAAGTAATTGAAAACCTCGAATGGCAAGGGCAAGTTGTAACGCGAGTACAACTGACACCTGTGACAGGTCGTTCGCATCAATTGCGTGTACATATGCAATATTTAGGTCATCCGATTGTTGGTGATACTTTATATGCAGATGAAAAATATCAGCAACTTATGCCTCGCTTGTGCTTACATGCGATGAGCTTGAGTTTTCATCATCCTAAAACGGGAGAGCTACTGACATTTCATTGTCCTGTTCCGTTTTAGTGTCAAAACTTTTTTAACAATCGTGAAAAGCTCATTTTTTTTAATGAGCTTTGTGTCAAAATATGTGCTTAAAGACTACACAAAATGACTGACATTTAATCAAATGAACAGCGTAAAATGTGTGGTGCAAATTTGAGATAAAGGTGGAAAAATTGCAGCAGTTTGCTATTGGTCAACGTTGGTTATCAGATACGGAAACTGAACTCGGCTTGGGTGTTTTAATTGATGTTGATGAACGTTCAATCAGCATTTTATTCCCAAAAAGTGATGAAACTCGTGTCTATGCACGCAACAATGCACCTTTATCGCGTATTATTTTTAATATCAATGATGAAGTGCAGGATCAAGAAGGCAGCAAGTGGCTGGTTGAATCCATCGAAGATCGTCATGGGGTGTTGCGTTACAATGTCGTACGTACCCTAGAAAGTGGTGAACAAGAGCGCAAAGCACTGAATGAAACCCGTATTGGCGCTCAAATTCAGTTATCTAAACCTGTAGATCGCTTGCTTGCGAGTCAAGTCGATTATAAGGAATGGTACGATTTACGCATAGAAGCGTTGATCATGCAGGCACAAATGCAAACCAGTCCTTTGCGTGGTTTAATTGGTGCGCGTGTTGGCTTAATTCCGCATCAGCTTTATATCGCTCATGAAGTCGGCCAACGTTTTGCACCGCGTGTGCTGCTTGCAGATGAGGTCGGTCTGGGTAAAACCATCGAAGCAGGCTTGATCATTCATCAGCAACTTAAAACGGGTCGTTCAGAACGCATTCTGATTTTAGTTCCTGATTCTTTACAGTATCAATGGATGATTGAAATGCGTCGCCGTTTCAATCTGCATTTTTCTTTATTTGATTTGACGCGGACTGCGTCGATGAAAGAACATGATCCAGACCTAAATCCATTTTCGACTGAACAATGTATTATTGCTAGCGTTGACTTGATGATTGACCATGAAGATTTGCGTGAGCAGGCGCTTGAAGCAGGTTTTGACTTGCTTGTGGTCGATGAAGCACATCATTTGATGTGGAGCGAAGAAGAAGGTGGTAATGACCGTTACGATCTGGTTGAAGAATTTGCTCAGCAAACTGCGGGTGTGCTGCTACTCACTGCAACTCCAGAACAACTTGGTGTAGAAAGTCATTTTGCCCGTTTACGTTTACTCGATCCGCAACGCTTTAGTAGTCTGGATCGTTTTTTGGACGAAGAACAACAATATCAGCAAACTGCGAAAGTTGCTGAAGTACTCATGTCAGATGAAGCATTAACCGATGAACATATTGATGCTTTAGAGGGTTTATTGGGTCATCGTATTGATGATCAACCTGAACAACGTTATCAAGCCATTCAAGAATTATTGGATCGTCATGGAACTGGTCGTATCTTGTTCCGTAATACCCGTGAAGCGATTCAGGGTTTCCCAGGGCGTGATTGTCAGCCCGCAGCTTTAGCTGCGCCAGCCGATTGGTCAATGGATGGTAAACTGCGTGAGCAAATGTGGCCCGAAGAAGGTCAGCTTGATGGTTCGTGGATGGAAACAGATCCACGTGTCGCGTGGCTCATGGAAATTTTGCGTAAAGATTTAAAACACAAAAAAGTATTACTGATTGCGCGTAGTGGGCCAGTGGTAGAAGCACTGGAAAATGCATTGCGTTTACACGCGGGTATTCGTACAGCGATGTTCCACGAAGGTATGAGTTTGTTGGAGCGTGATCAGGCTGCCGCATACTTTGCGGAAGATAGTTATGGGGCACAAATTTTATTGTGTTCTGAAATTGGTTCTGAAGGTCGCAATTTCCAGTTCGCCAGTGATTTGATTTTATTCGATCTACCCGCAAATCCCGATGTGTTAGAGCAACGTATTGGACGTCTCGATCGAATTGGTCAGGAAAATCGTATTCAGATTCATGTGCCTTATTTAATTGGAACTGCACAAGAACGTATGTTCCGTTGGTACAACGAAGCATTGAACATTTTTGGTAGCATTTCGCCAACTGCGCAAACGTTACAGGAAAACTTTATTGTCGATCTAAAAGAATGCTTACTGGCTGATCTTGGACAGCGTTTTGAAGATTTACTCGAAGAAGTGAATGTTCAGCGTCAGGCATTGGAAGCCGAATTACAAGCGGGTCGTGATCGTTTACTTGAATACAACTCTTGTCGCCCTGTAGTTGCACAACAGATTGTAGAAGCGCTTGAAGATTATGATGACAATACCACGCTACCGATGTTTATGAAGCGATTTATGTCATCGACCAATATCGACTTTGATGAACAAAGTAATGGTACGGTCATTATCAAACCAACCGATCAAATGCAGGTGCAAGGTTTAACGTTAGATGAAGAGGGCATGACTGCGACTTTTTATCGTGATCAGGCGCAAATTCGTGAAGATGCACAATACCTGACATTGGAACATCCTTTTGTTGAAAGCGTGATGGAAATGATTAATACCCAAGCTTTTGGTAGCACCAATGTCGCGGTATTAAAATCTAATGCACTTAAACAAGGTTCGGTATTATTGGAAATCTGGTTTAAGGTGGATGTCATTGCACCTAAAGCATTGAATTTACCATCAAGCTTGCCTAAGCAATTGATTCGTGTATTGCTGAGTGAAAATGGTCAGGATTTATCAGAAAAGATCGATCCATCTATTTTAAAACCATATTTACATCATTTGGATGGTAACAGTTGCCGTCAAGTAGTTAAGGCACGTCGCGAAGTCATTGAGCAACGTTATACTCAGGCACTTGATATCGCTAAAACATCTTTACCGACATTGATTGAACAAGCTAAACAGCATTATGGTCAAAAGTGGCAATATGAAATTGAACGTTTAAGTTATTTAAAACAGTTCAATCCAAGTATTCGTCCAGATGAAATTGAGCGTCTGCAAAAATTGCAAAAAGAAGGTTTAACTTTACTAGATGGTTTGTCTGTCAGCCCTGAAGCGATTCAGGTGATGGTTGTGGTTAAACCATAAATCTTTTATTTTATTAAAAAAAGGAGGAATTATATTCCTCCTTTTTGTTTGATAAGAATTTATTCACTCAAAACTGCAATTAAGCCGTTTTATCCTGATCGATATTGGCTTCAAGGAACCATAAATATTGATCCAGATCTTCTAAAGCCGCATGAATAATATCTTCCGAGATAGGATCTTCAATTTTTTCAATCGTATCACGTAGATGATTTGCCACGATCGCGTAACGATCTGCGAGTTCTTTTAAATGATCCTGCACATCATGAATTTCAACTGGATAAGCTTTTAAATGTGAAGTGTTGCTTACCGCTTGAGTAGTACCTAACGCAGTACCACCAATTTGAACAGCACGCTCAGCAACATTATCTAAATGAGTGATCAATGAAGTTCTGAAGGTATCTAACATTTCATGTACTGCAATAAAATTACTGCCGCGCATGTTCCAATGTGCTTGTTTAGTAAGAAGTGATAAATCAATCAGATTTGCCAAAATCTGATTTAAGATTTGAACTGTTGCTTCTTTCACAGATGCATCTAAATTATTTCGTGTATATACTTTTAATACTTTTGAAGTCGCTTTACTCATGATAACCCCGTATTGAGATGATATAAACCAATTAAAACTGGTCTGACTTAATGTTGTGTTTTTAAGCTATCACAATATGTAATTGAGAATTGTTTTTATTTTTCAAGTTTTGTATGAGAAGTTTTTTGTTTTTCTTTTAAATGTCTTTTATATGTAAAGTCAAAGAATTAGCGTATTTTGGATTCATCCAGATGGCGTGCGCCTTCTAAGATCATACGAATCATAATCATGGTTTGTTCAGCCACTTCTTCACGTTCTTCATTTGGCAAATCAATAACTTTTGCCCCCATATTAAAGACAAGTTGAGTAATGGCTTTGGCTACTAAATCGGGATGAAAAAGTTTGCTTCGGTTTAAGCGTTCTAAACGAATTAAATCTTCTTGCAATTCTTGTTGAAAGAAAATGAGTTGGCGTTCTACGGCTTCTTTATACGATTTGGAACCTGTAAAACCTTCACGCAGTAATAAGCTTAAATTGCCTTCATCGGTATCGAGTTGCTGAATAAATACTTCGACTGAACTGCGAATAATGCTGTTTTGTTTAGACGCTTGTAATCGAGATTCGCGAATAATTTGACGCAATACAATCCCTGAACGATCAATCAGTGCAATTGCAAGTTCATCAATGTCTTTAAAATGCCGATAAAAACTATTAGGAGCAATGCCAGCTTCGCGTGCAACTTCACGTAAACTTAAAGATGCAATACTTTTTTCTGGTCCAATCAGGTTTAAGGCTGCCTCAAATAATTCCTCTTTAGTAATCGTTGCTTTACGACCTACAGTACGGCTTGGTGTTTTCCGATTAAATTCAGACAAATCAGAATGAGAAGCAAGCGTTGAAGAAAGAGAGGAAGCAGTCATATTTTTCAATACATTGTAAGTATCAGTCATTATAACCACAGTCTAGGCAGTTGTGAAATGTAAACAAAAGTACAAGTGTATATACAAATTTATATACATGTGTATAATAATTAGAAAGCAACTTAGAGTGGCATTACTATGCAAGCAGTCCAAAAGAGCCCATCACTCTTTCGTACATTGACACAATCAGTGTTCGATCCGCATGCAGCTGATTTTTGGCTACAAAAAATTAATCCAGTGTGGTCAACATCACGCGCTTTGGCACAAATTATAGAAAAAAAACAAATTGCAAAAGACACAATCAGTTTAACTTTGCACACCAATCGTCATGTGAAATTAGGACAGGCAGGGCAGCACCACCCTGTTAAAGTAAAAATCGAGGGTCGTTTATATGAACGCAGTTATAGCTTAACTGAACGTGATGGCCATCTCGTTTTAACAGTAAAAAAAATTGCAGATGGCAAAGTCAGTACTTGGCTGCATGAACAGATTCGAGTGGGTGACATTGTTGAAATTGGACAGCCATTTGGTGATATGCAACTGAGCAATCAACAGAATATTATTTTGCTGGCTGCGGGGAGTGGTATTACCCCAATGTATAGCCTGATTGAACAACTCAAGCGCAATCAACAATTTACTCAGGCGCAGGTCAAACTTTTATATTGGGTCAAACATCGTGATGAAGCTGCTTTTGTCTCTGAATTTGAACAAATTGCATCTCAATATCCACCATTTGAGTACCAAGTTTTTAGTACGCAAGATACACAACATGATGATCGTTTAAATGTGACTCATTTGGCTGCAATCGAAAATCTGGAAAATACGACCGTCTATGCTTGTGGACCTTCAGGTTTTGTGCAAACCGCAAAAGAGTTATTTGGTCATGCTCAAGTCTTTATGAGTGAAGCATTTAGTTTGACTCAGATCAATGATGATGACACAGGTTTTATCAATGTCACTTTAAGCCGTTCTAACAAAACAGTTGCTATTCCAAAAGGGCAGTCCATTTTGGCTGGATTGGAACAGGCCAATGTAAAACCCACTTACGGTTGCCGTATGGGGGTTTGTCATAAGTGCGTCTGCCAGAAAACACAAGGCACCACCAAAGATTTGCTGAATGCCAGTGAAAATAGCGAACCGAAAAACCTCATCAAAATCTGTGTTAGTTCAGCCAAGTCTGATCTCGTGATCGACCTTTAAAGAGAGAACTCCCATGAATATGCCTGTCAAAGTTGAATATTTTAAAAATCCTAAAAATAGAGAGTTGACCCAAGCTGAGTTAGATCAATTTGCCAAAGAGCTAGATTACATCAAACAGGAAGTGTTGGATGATATTGGCGAAAAAGATGCTGCGTATATTCGCCGTGTTTATAGTGCCATTCGTTATACAAACTTCTTGGGACGAGCATGTTTATTTGCAGGTTGGTTTCCACCAGCATGGGTTTTGGGGACAGGTCTATTAGGTGTTTCCAAAATTCTGGAAAATATGGAAATGGGTCACAATGTCATGCATGGGCAATACGACTGGATGAATGATCCCAAATTCAATGGACAAACCTATGAATGGGATACAGTAGGAACTGCCGACAACTGGCGTCAAACGCATAATTTTAAACATCATACCTATACCAATATTAAAGGTATGGATGATGATATTGGTTATGGTCTATTACGATTATTCCCAGAACAACGTTGGAAACCAGGATTCTTGTTGCAACCTATTTATAGCATTCCATTTTGTTTGCTATTCCAATGGGGGGTTGCGATTCAAAATCTGGAAATTGGAAAACTGATCTATAAGCGCAGAACATGGAAACAGTTTATGGCGGATTGGAAACCTGCACAGAAAAAAATGGGCAAGTTGTTATTTAAGGACTATGTCTTTTTTCCATTGATTGCAGGGCCTGCGGCTTTGCCTGTATTTACAGGTAATCTTGTCGCAAATGGGATTCGCAATATCTGGACATTTAGTATTATTTTCTGTGGACACTTTACTAAAGACGTTGAGGTTTTCCCAAAAACAGTTTTACAAAATGAAAGTCGTGGTCATTGGTATATGCGTCAAATTCGCGGTTCCTCAAACCTGACAGGTTCAGAAGTTTTTCATATTTTGACAGGACACTTGAGTCACCAAATTGAACATCATTTATTTCCAGATGTACCTGCACGTCGTTATCGAAAAATGGCACCCAAAGTTGAGGCAGTTTGCAAAAAATATGGCATTAACTATAACAATGCTAGTTTGGTTAAGCAGTATGGGCAAGTCATTGGTCGTATTGTGAAATATGCATTTCCGTTTAAGAAATAGTGTTTAAATCATGAATAAAAAATAGAGAGTCTAATACTCTCTATTTTTTCGTAACTAGGTAATTATTTAAACTGAATCGTACCATTCGCACTGACTGTAATTTTAGATTCACCTGCTGCAACATCCTGTGCAGGGGCAGCTTCAGCCGTAGCAAATTTTGCCATACTGGCGCGCATCATAATGGGTTGTGGGAAATAATTATTGGTATTTAAATTGAGATTAACCAAATTATAACTGCCTTTATTCCAAGCTTGTGTAATCACTTGCGCACGTTGCTGGAAGTTCTTGGATGCTTCAACCATTAATTCGTTTTCAACTTTTTTACGTTGTTCATCGGAAACAGTAAAATTAATCGATTGGGTTTGGAAGTTTTGTTGTAATTCACTAATCAATTGGCTTGCAGCCTTAAAGTCTTTACTTTCTACACGGATTTCAGCGCGTCCACGCCATTCTTTAAACTTACTGCTGTCATTGTCATAAACTGGATAAGTGCTTTGCGCGCCTGTTTCAACTTTAACTTGTGGATATTTACGAGATACGGACATCGCCTCGTTCATAAGCTGATTGATCTGTGTCGCCAAAGCAGCTGGTTGCTTATTACTTTTTTCAATATAAAGTGTGGCATGCATTTCATCATTGGACACCTGACGAGATGCTTCTGCTTGAACATTTACCACATTATAGTTAAGTGACTCATTTTCTGCTGCAAAAGCCACGGGGCTGAAAGTTGCGGTGAGCAATACACTACTTAAAATAAAATGACGCATAAAATTTTCCTAAAAATAAAATAAAAACTTCTTTTTTATCTCAATCTATCTTAATGATCAGTGATGTAGAACTTAAAAATCTTTTGTGGAGAGTTTGTAATAGTTTAGATGCAATTAGAATCTATATATTGACAGGTAAAACATTTAAAATCAGATGGTTAGTAATTTTTAGCTTTAAACCAATGCAGAAATGTAGCAAAAACAAAAAACTGAATAAAAAAAGCGTATTTTCTTTCGCTTGTCACATAGTATGATTATAAATTGTTCAAGGAGTTAGGCATTTATTTTTTTTGATCTATCTGCATGAAATTATAGACCAAAAGGTCTTTATTTTTATACAAAAAAGGGTATCATCGCCCTCCTAGTGATAAGAAAGCAAATGTTGCCTAACTAGATCCTACAAGCACCGAGTCAAAGGACCGCAAGTCACCAGACTTATTTCTTTCAACCCATATCAGAGATGGTAATTCGATATGAGCGTTAATTCTGTAAATCCTGCCACCCATTCAACTAACGAATACTACTTGACTCGCCAAAGTCAGATGGAATCGAATGTTCGTAGTTATCCGCGTAAATTACCGTTAGCCATTGCAAAAGCGCAAGGCTGTTGGGTTACAGACGTTGAAGGTACACAATACCTTGACTGTCTAGCGGGGGCGGGGACACTGGCTTTAGGCCACAATCATCCTGCGGTGATTCAAAGTATTCAAGACACTTTAGCAAGCGGTCTGCCTTTACATACTTTAGATTTAACAACTCCTTTGAAAGATGCATTTACTGAAGCATTACTCTCTTACTTGCCTGGCGGTCAGGAAGAATATTGCTTACAGTTCTGTGGTCCATCTGGTGCAGATGCGACCGAGGCAGCGATTAAACTTGCCAAAACTTATACTGGGCGTAGCTCAGTGATTAGTTTCTCTGGCGGTTATCATGGTATGACGCATGGTTCTCTTGCAATGACAGGTAACCTAAGCGCTAAAAATGCTGTGAATAATTTAATGCCGGGCGTACAGTTTATGCCATATCCGCATGAATACCGTTGTCCATTAGGACTTGGCGGTGAAGCGGGTGTTGATGCCTTAACTTATTATTTTGAAAATTTAATTGAAGATGTTGAAAGCGGTGTAACTAAACCTGCTGCTGTGATTCTTGAAGCGATTCAAGGTGAAGGTGGTGTAGTGACTGCGCCAGTGAAATGGTTGCAAAAAATCCGTGAAGTGACTGAAAAGCACAATATCGTTTTAATTCTTGACGAAGTTCAAGCTGGTTTTGCACGTTCAGGCAAAATGTTTGCTTTTGAACATGCGGGTATTGAACCTGATGTTGTGGTGATGTCAAAAGCTGTGGGTGGTGGTTTACCACTTGCTGTATTAGGTATTAAACGTAAGTTTGATGCATGGCAACCTGCGGGTCATACGGGTACTTTCCGTGGGAACCAATTGGCAATGGGTACAGGTTTAGTGGTCTTAAATACCATTAAAGAACAAAACCTAGCCAAAAATGCACAAGAGCGTGGTGATTATCTGCAAGCTGAATTGAAAAAATTGGCTCAGGAATTTCCATGTATTGGTAACGTGCGTGGTCGCGGTCTGATGATTGGTGTTGAAATCGTAGATGAACGTAAACCAGTAGATCGTATTGGTTCACGTCCTGCTGATGCACAATTGGCTGCTGCAATTCAAACGGCTTGTTTCAACAATAAACTATTGCTTGAAAAAGGTGGTCGTAACGGTACAGTGATTCGTTTACTTTGCCCACTTATCATCTCTCAGGATGAATGTGTTGAAGTGCTTGCGCGTTTCAAAAAAGCAATGGGTGAAGCACTTAAAGCAGTTCGAGGCTAATCGCATGGTTGATTTTGCAGAACATCGTAAAGCGTTACTCTGCAATGATGCTGGTTCTATTGCTGACTATCAGTCAGCAATGGATGAAGCGGTGAAAGCCGTTGCTGCATGGTTGCAAAATGACAAAATGTACACGGGTGGTAGCATCAAGGAATTGCGCTCGGCGATTTCTTTTAATCCTTCAAAAGAAGGGATAGGGCTACACCAGTCTTTAAGTCGTATGGTTGAGTTATTTCTCAACAAAAGCTTAAAGGTACACCATCCATATTCTCTTGCACATTTGCATTGTCCAACGATGGTGACTAGCCAAATTGCGGAAGTGCTGATCAATGCGACTAACCAATCGATGGATTCGTGGGATCAAAGCCCTGCGGGTTCATTAATGGAAGTGCAATTGATTGACTGGTTACGTCAAAAGGTTGGTTACGGGTCTGGTCAAGCAGGCGTGTTTACCTCAGGTGGTACGCAGTCAAATTTGATGGGCGTTCTGTTGGCACGTGACTGGTGCATTTCCAAAAATTGGAAAAATGAAAACGGTCAACCGTGGTCTGTACAGCAGGATGGTATTCCTGCGGAAGCCATGAAAAATGTCAAAGTCATTTGTTCTGAAAATGCACATTTCTCTGTGCAAAAGAACATGGCGATGATGGGCATGGGCTTTCAGTCTGTTGTGACTGTTCCTGTAAACGAAAATGCACAAATGGATGTGGATGCGCTTGAAAAAACCATGGCGCATTTACAAGCTGAAGGCAAAATCGTTGCGTGCGTGGTTGCAACTGCGGGTACAACCGATGCAGGTGCGATTGATCCACTCAAGAAAATCCGTGAAATCACCAATAAATATGGTGCATGGATGCATATTGATGCTGCTTGGGGTGGTGCATTGATTTTATCTAATGCACACCGTGATATGCTAGATGGTATTGAACTCTCCGATTCGATCACTTTAGACTTCCATAAGCATTATTTCCAAAGCATTAGCTGTGGTGCTTTCTTATTGAAAGACGAAGCCAATTATCGCTTTATGCATTATGAAGCAGAATATTTGAACTCTGCTTACGATGAAGAACATGGTGTACCAAATCTGGTTTCTAAATCATTACAAACGACGCGTCGTTTTGATGCCTTAAAGCTTTGGATGACTGTGGAAGCATTGGGTGAAGAACTGTATGGTTCAATGATCGATCATGGTGTGAAATTAACCCGTGAAGTGGCTGACTATATTAAAGCAACAGATGGGCTTGAATTATTGGTTGATCCACAATTTGCTTCAGTATTGTTCCGTGTTGTGCCTCAAGATTATCCTGCTGAATTTATCGATAGTCTGAATCAAAACGTTGCAGATGAATTATTTGCGCGCGGCGATGCCAATATTGGTGTGACGAAAGTAGGGCAAGTTCAGTCTTTAAAAATGACGACACTTAGCCCAGTTGCGACACTGGATAATGTGAAAAGCTTATTGGCACTGGTGCTTGCTGAAAGTGATCGTATTAAAGATGACATCGTTGCAGGAACTTATACACCTGCAATTGATTAAGTCTTATGATCATGAAAAGGTCACTTCGGTGGCCTTTTTTATGACAAAAAAATGAAATATTACATTTTAAACCGTAAATAAAAATAAAAAACTCATATTGAAAATTGAAGTTACATCTTGAAATTAAAAGAATTTTATAAAAATCAAAGTTTAGGGGTGAATTATCATAAAAGCGTCATTAACTTGTCACCTAATTGTCACATTTTAAAATCAAAATGCTGTTATCCAAAGTACAAACACTCATTCATAAAGTGATGTACGCACATTACGCTAAATAAAGAGAGAAAAGCATGCGCTTAAATCCACGTCAACTTGCCATTGTACTTGCAGTTTCTGGGGCCGCTGTAGCGACGACTGCGAATGCAGCCCGTGACACGATTCAGATCGCTGGTTCATCAACTGTTTTACCATATGCAAGTATTGTTGCAGAAGAGTTTGGTAATACTTTCCCACAGTTTAAAACTCCAGTGGTTGGTTCTGGTGGTACATCTGGTGGTCTAAAACAGTTCTGTCAGGGTGTTGGCGATAATACGATTGATATTGCAAACGCTTCACGTAAAGTTAAAGATACAGAATTAGCTGCTTGTAAAAAAGCTGGTGTGAATCAAGTACAAGAAATCAAGATTGGTTATGACGGTATTGTATTCGCATCAAACTCAACAAAAGCAGCATATAAATTAAAACCAGCATTTGTTTTTGCTGCGCTTGCTGAGAAATTACCATCAAATGGTCAATTGGTCGCAAACCCATATACGCGTTGGAACCAGATTGATAAGTCACTTCCGAATGAGCCAATTACTTTAGTTATTCCAGCTTCTAACCACGGTACTCGTGAAGTATTCCAAGAAAAAATGGTAGAAGCAGGTTGTGAAGCTTACGATTACTTCAAAAAAATGGACAAAGAAGAACAGAAAAAAGCCTGTTCAGCTTTTCGTAAGGATGGTCGCGTAATCGAAATCGCGGGTGATTATACGGAAACTTTGGCACGTTTAAAAACCTCTCCGAGTGCAGTTGGTGTATTTGGTTTAGGTTTCTATGACCAAAACCGTGACAAGCTTCGTGTTGCAACTGTAAACAACGTAGCACCTTCTGAAAAAACGATTTTGAACGGTAGCTATCCTGTATCTCGTCCTTTATTCTTTTATGTGAAAGGCGAACACGTAAAATCAATTAAAGGCTTACCTCAATATGTAGAATTCTTCCTGAATAAAAAGACTTCAGGTAAAGGTTCTAAACTTGAGAAAGCGGGCTTGATTTCAATGTCTGATTCAGAACGCGCAAAAGTACTGGCAGACTTTAAAGCAGGTAAATCTGTTAAATAATAGATTGAAAATGAGAGCTGATGTGGGTGTGATACCTTCATCAGCTTTTTGTCTAGCAAGATGTTTAACTGGGTTTTTTCAAAGAATGAAAATTGAGAAAACGGTGGAGATTACATGAATCTGCTATTGATTGGCGTGCTATTGGCACTCATCGCCATAGCTTATCAAATTGGGTTGAGCAAAAGCCGCAGCCTAGCAGGTAAGGGAAATAACTCTGCATTATTACATTCACGACCAGGCTATTATGGTGCTTTGGTCGCGTTATGGTGTGGTATCCCTGCTTTTTTAATTTTGATTGTTTGGAATTTGGTTGAGCCAAATATTTTAAAACATGTCATTCTAGATCAGGTTCCAGCCGCAACTTTGGCAGGAATGGATCAGGCCAGTATTGAAGTATTAATGAATCGTGTAAAAGCGATTGCTTCTGGTTTTGGCGTGACGGATCAGCCAGCAGCTTATGAGCTTGCAGCGGCAGCACAGCTTGCTAAAGTCCAGATGATTGGCTCATATGCCAAACTTGCAGTTGTGCTTTGTGTCGCAATTGTGGGCTTAGTTTTAGCGAAAAAACGTGTCGCGCAAAATTTTCGTGCTCGTAATAAAGTTGAACGCATTATTAATATTAGTCTTGCACTATGCTCTGGCGTTGCGATTCTGACTACGCTTGGTATTGTCATGTCAATGTTTAGTGAAGCATTGAGATTCTTCTCTTTCGTGAGTCCACTAGACTTTTTCTTTGGAACTGAATGGAATCCTGGTTTTAGTACATCGGGTAGTGCAGAAGGAAGCTATGGTTTGCTGCCATTGCTCTGGGGCACACTGATGGTAAGTGGAATCGCTCTCCTCGTTTCAGTGCCCATTGGTTTGATGATCGCAATTTATCTGGCCGAATACGCCTCACCAATGCTTCGTTCTTGGGCGAAACCAGCCATTGAAATTCTGGCAGGGATTCCAACCATTGTTTATGGTGTATTTGCCTTGATGATTATTGGTCCATTTTTCAAAATGGCGGGTGAATTGGTTGGCATTAATATTAATGCAACCAGTGCACTGACCGCAGGTTTTGTAATGGGTATCATGATTATCCCATTTGTATCTTCACTTTCAGATGACATCATTACTCAGGTGCCACGTGCACTACGCGATGGTTCACTTGGACTTGGAGCGACCAAATCTGAAACGATTCGTCAGGTGGTGATTCCAGCAGCATTGCCCGGCATTATTGGCGCATTCTTATTGGCTGCATCGCGCGCAATTGGCGAAACCATGATTGTGGTCTTGGCTGCTGGTAATAGTCCTTTGCTTCATGTCAATCCATTAGAAGCTGTTTCTACCGTGACAGTCACGATTGTCAACCAATTAACAGGTGATACAGATTTCGCAAGTCCTCAGGCATTGGTTGCATTTGCTCTAGGTTTGACGCTGTTTGTAATTACTTTAGGTCTTAACATTGTTGCACTTTATATTGTGCGTAAATATCGCGAGCAATACGAATGAGTACATCAAATACTTCTACACCTTTGGATCAAAATGGTTTTGATCCACGAGTTGCCGCGGAATTACGCGAAAAACGTAAAAATACCATTCAAAAGTCCTTGGCAAAACGTCATCGTAAAGAAACAACGTTTCGGATATTTGGGTTTTCTGCGGTCGTCATTGGTCTGTTATTTGTCGCATTATTATTTGGTAGCATCTTGGCAAAAGGCTTACCTGCTTTTTGGCAAACCAGTATGACAGTTCCAGTTTATTTCGATCCGACGCTCATTGATGCAGGCCCTAAACCTGTTCAAGCGTCAGGGGAAACACCAGCCCATTTTCAGGAACGCTATATTGAATGGCAAACCAAAATGGGTATGGTAGATTGGGATGCATTAATCGTAAATGGTTTGATTGCCAAAGATCCATCTTTAGCTTCAAAGCGTGACGATTTAAGCAGTCTTTATACCAGTTCTGAGGCTTATCGCTTACGTGATATGGTATTTAAAGATCCATCATTGATTGGTAAGCGTGAAGATATTAAGTTTCTTGCAGATGCCAATGTCGATGTCTGGTTAACAGGTAAAATTGACCGCAGTTTGCCAGATGATCAACAACAACTTAGTCCAGAAGTGCGTCAGTTGGCAGATCAACTAGATAAAAATGGCGTACTTACACATTCATTTAATACCAATATTTTCACCAATCCAGACTCTCGTAGTTCACCCGCAACCAGTGGTTTAGCAGGTGCATTTATGGGGTCGCTGTTTATGATGATGATCGTGATTTTTATCTCGATCCCAATTGGTGTTGCCAGTGCTGTATATCTGGAAGAGTTCGCAAAACAAAACGTGATTACCGATGTGATTGAAGTCAATATTAATAATCTGGCTGCTGTCCCATCGATTGTCTTTGGTTTATTGGGTGCTGCGATCTTTATTAACTGGATGCATTTACCTTTATCTGCCCCATTAGTTGGTGGTCTGGTACTCAGTTTGATGACGCTTCCAACAGTGATTATTACGACTCGTGCTGCACTGAAAGCTGTTCCACCATCGATTCGTCAAGCTGCTCTTGGTTTAGGCGCTTCACGGGTGCAGGTGGTATTTCATCATGTGTTGCCACTGGCATTGCCGGGTATTTTAACAGGTGCGATTATTGGTGTGGCTCAGGCATTAGGTGAAACTGCACCACTACTTTTAATTGGTATGAGTGCTTTCGTCGCAAGTATTCCTACCAGTCCACTGGATCAATCAACAGCCCTACCTGTACAAATTTTCTTGTGGCAGGGCAATGAACTACGCAATTTCTTTGAAGGGCGTACCGCAGCAGCCATTATTGTGCTACTGGCAATGATGATTGGTTTAAACAGCCTCGCAATTTGGTTACGTAAAAAATTCGAAGTGCGTTGGTAATAGAGGGTGAGATGATGAATACTATTGATACAACAAACGCCTTAGAAAAGGATAAAACTGTGACTTCTGATCAAATGCAATTTACAGGTGCAGACACTGAGCAAAAACGTCAGACATCATTTGTTTCGCAGTTTGATACTCAAACGAATCCTAAAAAAGAAACAAAGCATAAAGTAAAGTTAAGTGCCAATGATGTGCATGTTTATTATGGTGATAGCGAAGCGATTAAAGGCATTGATATCAGCATTTATGAAAATGAAGTTATTGCTTTTATTGGACCATCTGGTTGTGGTAAATCGACGTTCTTACGTACCCTGAACCGTATGAATGATACGATTGATAGTTGCCGTGTGACAGGGAAGGTACTTTTAGACAATCATGACATCTATGATCCTAATCTGGATGTAGTGTTGTTGCGTGCTCAAGTTGGTATGGTATTCCAAAAACCAAACCCATTTCCAAAATCTATTTTTGACAATGTCGCTTATGGCCCTAAGTTACATGGCTTGGCACGTGATAAGTATGATTTAGAAGAGATTGTTGAAAATAGTTTGCGCAAAGCGGGTCTTTGGGAAGAAGTGAAAGACCGTTTAAATCAACCGGGTACTGGACTGTCAGGCGGTCAACAGCAGCGTTTATGTATTGCACGTACCATTGCAGTCAGCCCAGAAGTAATCTTGATGGATGAGCCCTGTTCTGCACTTGACCCAATCGCAACGGCAAAAGTAGAGGAACTGATTTCTGAGTTATCTACACAGTACACCATTGCAATTGTAACTCACTCAATGCAACAGGCAGCACGTGTATCTGACCGTACTGCATACTTCCATTTAGGTGATTTGATTGAAGTGAACTCGACTGAAAAAGTATTTACTCAACCTGATCATCAACTTACAGAAGCGTATATTACAGGTCGTTTTGGTTAAGTATTTGCAAGTTAAAGCGCCTTCGGGCGCTTTTTTATTGCATAAATAAATTATATATCGCCTTGTTTTCAAAAGTCATATTGAATTTTTAATATTTAGCCCTCATCTTTTAAGCATAAATAGGAACTTTAGAGAAAATACAGCTTATGCTATTTCATTTACCAAAATTACCTGCTGAACTTCGTGTTAGTCATTTAAATGCGAGGGTGAATGAGCAGCGCAAAAAAATTGCACAAACTACGGCATCTAAATTTGAGTTATTGCAACTGACGCAACAGTTAGCAAAGGAAGCTCGCATCCGTAAAAAAAATAACCAAAAAGTCTATGTGTTAGATTTCAAAGGTGATATTCAGGCATCTGCTGTTGAGCAACTTCGTGAAGAAATTACGTTGATTTTGGCAACTGCGAAAGCTGGAAAAGACCGTGTTGTTTTACGTCTAGAAAGTCCAGGCGGTATGGTACATGGTTATGGTCTAGCCGCTGCACAACTGGTTCGCTTACGTGATGCAGGTTTTCATGTCACGATTATTGTAGATAAAGTCGCGGCTAGCGGCGGTTATATGATGGCATGTATTGGCAGTGAAATTGTTTCAGCACCTTTTGCAATTTTAGGCTCTATTGGTGTTGTGGCTCAGGTTCCAAATTTTAATCGATTACTGAAGCAATATAATGTAGATTTTGAGCTTTACACGGCAGGGGAATATAAACGTACCGTGACCATGTTTGGTGAAAACACGCCAGAGGGAAAAGCCAAATTTGAGGAAGAATTACAACAAACACATGCGCTATTTAAGCATTTTGTAGAAAAGTATCGTCCACAGTTGAATGTTGAAAAAGTAGCAACAGGAGAGCATTGGTACGGTCAAGATGCTTTGGATTTAAATCTGGTTGATAAATTACAAACGTCTGATGAATACATTTTGGGTTTATTACCTCAACATGATGTCTATGTAATTACTACTCGCAAACGTCCTACTTTAGGCGAAAAGCTTGGACTGCAAGCAGCACAACTAGCTGATCATTTAATTCCAACCGTTATGAATAAAGTAATGGAAAGTTTGAGTAAAGCGAATAGTAATTTAGTTCAGGTACGTGATCCAAAGCTTTAATGATTCTGGTTTTGAGTCACTAGTTATTAAATTACATTTACAAAATGCAAAGAAAAACCTATCTCAATCAATGGGGATAGGTTTTTCTTATTACGATAAAATTAGCGTTTACATTCTAGATTATCGATAGCATTTTGATCTAAATATTGAATTGTCGGTAGATAATCACCCATCACAGATTTTTCATCACCCCAAGTAACCGTATTTTGAACAGCTTGGTTAAAACCAGGGTACGGCAATAAGTTTCTCATAATTAACAAACCAAAGTCTTCATGACCATAATCCTCACCCTCAGGACTCTTAAGGCCACTGCCGCGTGGCGATAATGCCAAGAACTTATAGCCACATTCTTCTGTAGCATTTTTTGGTCGATCTTCTGGTAAAGAAACAATAATTTTATATTTACCTTCAGCATCAAGATTTTTACTTAAATCGCCATCATATAAGCAATAATTGGTCGCTGTAGATGTAATTTCATTGGTACAGATCGACATATAACGAAGATCGCCAGAGCCTAAAACGGCTTCGTTATTTTGAGTTGAAGCAATTTTTGGCAATTTACCGTTTAATAGCAACACTTTGCCTATTCTTCGGCTTGTAGTGGCAAATACATATTCATTGTCAGGCGTTGCCCAGAAATTGAGTTTACGCTCAGGTGTTAAACCTTCACATTTTTCTATACCAATTTTATAAGCACATTGGGCATTGGCTGTTCCATTACGAGCTGCATACCATGTTGGAGTCAGTTGCGCAGGGAAGCCAGAGTATAGCTGTCTAGAGAATGCTTTTTGAACAATGTCACCCGAAAAAGCATTATAATTTTGGACAGGTTTATCTTTAACGTTTAAGAACTGACAAACCTCTTGACCTTTAATTTCTTTTCCTTCTTTAGTGACAACTTTAAAATGCGGAAACTCAACACCACCTTTGCTATTATAGCCTTCATTTGGTACATACACCCGATACCAGATCACCAATGAGTTATCCGTTGTAGGAGGTGCATACAAGGTGTTTTTCTCTGGTTTTGCAGGTAAATTTCCAATTTTAATTTCTGTTGAATAACCACGTTCTTTTTCTAAACGTTTATTACCTACCACAAAAGGATTGGTTACTCCCGCATTTGGTTGAATTTCAGCATCAAGTAGTGAATTTACACGTGTCCCATTTGCTTCATAACTTACCAATGACATGTGGCGAGAGTAAGGGAAGTCACCGTCTACAAATACTCGAGCACCCTCTGGAATATTAAACTGACTGGTATAATAATTTACATTGGTATCAGGATACGCAAAATTCATCGCATCTTCACCAGTATGAGATTTACTGGTTACACCATCATGCCACATACAGTCTGTTAATGGAGTTGGCGGTGTAATTTGTGTGGTGTCATTATCATCATTATCATGACAGGCTGTTAAGAAGCACATACTCGTAAGAGCGACTGCTAAGGTATTATTTAAAATTTTCATAATTTGAATCCATTCGATGTAGCAAGTTATTGCCTAAATACTTTTATAAATCCTACAAAAATATGTTGGGTAAAAATGAATAAAATATATTTCATTTATTTAATATTTTGAATCAATCTTAAATGTTATACCTCCCTCAATATAATCAATAAGATACTTGGAGATTAATTTACGATCTTTAATATCTGTGGCCCAATATTGTTCAAGTCCAACATCACTAATCACGTTTAAAATAATGTTAAATGTGAAAAGCACTTTGAGATCTATTGCATCTTTATTTGCATCAGGAAACGCATAACTCAATAGTTCAGTTGCAATTTCAGCAATAGGTGCTAATTCTTTTGCAACCATCTTTCGACCTTCTTCACCTGTACTAATCATTCGCGAAAAAAACTTAAGATATTGAAGGCCATTTTCAAGCAGCAAAATATTAACCATAGGTTTGTACATTGCTTGGACGATGTCTTTTGGATCAATACAGTTTTTGGGAATTTTATTCAGTTCTTTCAAGCTCTCCTCAGCATAGGGCTTTAAAACGTAACTAAGAGCGGCCTCTAATAAGCCCCATTTCGATTTAAAGTGGTAATACAGTGCAGATTTATTTGAAACGCCCGCCAAGTCATTGATGTGTTGAACAGAAAGGCGAGCCGCATCATTTTGTGAAAACAAAAGGATAGCTGCTTCTATAAGTTTCAATTGTGTTTCACTGTATTTCATTGTGAAGTACAACGTGGATGTAAAGTTGTTGACAACATTAATCCAACTAGATTAATGTTGTCAACATATCTAATACAAAAGTATTTAAACGATGAATTTTGGATAAATTTATATCTAAAATTTTCATCAAGTTAGAATAAATGTGAAACTTAAATATTTTTGTTTAGATGAGAAAACTAAGATTTTTTAATGACGGAACAGGGTTTTATTAAGAAAGGGAAATATTAAATGCAAAAAAAAAGCAATTTTTATCAAAAAAGAATTTTAATTATATCGATGATAATGTCGATTATCTCTCCACTCACATTGGCTGAAAATTTTAAAGTTGAAAAAACAACTTTGAATATGCAAAAGCAAACTTCTGAAAAGTATGATTTAACCAATACTCAAGAATTAAATAATGCGACTAGAGGTTTTATTGCAAAACCTATAGGTCAGATTAAAGATGAACAAGGAAATATTGTTTGGGATTTTGAGAGTTTTAATTTTGTGCAGGGTAATGCCCCAGATACTGTCAACCCAAGTTTATGGCGTCAGGCTATTTTAAATAATCAAATCGGACTGTTTAAAGTAAGCGATGGGATTTGGCAAATTCGTGGTTTTGATCTTGCCAATATTACACTTATTGAAGGGAAAACAGGCTGGATTGTTGTTGATACACTGACTTCAAAAGAAACTGCTGAAGCTGCTATGAAATTTGCACGTCAGCATTTAGGCAATAAACCTGTTTCTGCGATTATCTTTACCCATAGTCATATTGACCATTTTGGCGGTGCTTTGGGAGTCTTGTCAGAAGAAGATGTAAAAAAACAGCATATTCCTGTGATTGCACCCATTGGATTTATGGAAGAAGCGACCAGTGAAAATTTAATGGTTGGTCCAGCAATGGGACGACGAGCAAATTATATGTATGGTCGATCTTTACCTAGAAATGAAACGGGTTTAGTTGATAATGGCTTGGGTAAAGCGGTTTCTACAGGGCATATTGGGATTTTAGAACCCAATAAATTGATCACTCAGCCTGTTCAACCCATGACAGTGGATGGTGTGGATTTTATTTTTTATAACGTACCTAATTCAGAGGCTCCAGCAGAACTGACCTTTTATTTACCAAAGCAAAAAGCGTATGGTGGTGCAGAAATTTTGACTCATACTTTGCATAATTTATATACCTTGAGAGGTGCGAAAGTCAGGGATACTTTAAAATGGGTGAGTTATTTGGATCAATCGCTTGAACAAGCGAAAGATGCCGACGTTTTCTTTGCTCAGCATCATTGGCCAGTCTGGGGTAATGAAAACATTAAACAGTTTATAACAGTACAACGCGACAGCTATAAATATATTCATGATCAAACGGTGCGCATGATTAATGCAGGTCTGACTGGAAGTGAAATTGCAGAAAATCTTAAA
The DNA here is from genome assembly GCF_009372255.1 of Acinetobacter guerrae. Taxonomy (GTDB): domain Bacteria; phylum Pseudomonadota; class Gammaproteobacteria; order Pseudomonadales; family Moraxellaceae; genus Acinetobacter; species Acinetobacter guerrae. The sequence goes on along the minus strand of NZ_LXGN01000001.1, from coordinate 400,659 downwards.
TTGCCTCCGCAGTTGGATCAATATTTAAATGTGCATGGCTATTATGGAACCGTTAAACATAATGCAAGAGCAGTTTATCAGTATTATATGGGATGGTTTGATGCTAATCCTGCCAATTTAGATAACCTTCCTGTGCAACAAGCAGCTCAAGGATATGTTGAATTAGCAGGGGGGCAAGATAAAGTAATTGCATCTGCACAAAAAGCGTATGATCAAGGAAATTATCGTTGGGCGGCAGAATTGCTCAAACATGTGCTTTATGTAAATGCCAACAATAAACAAGCAAAAGATTTACAGACGAAAGTTTTTACTCAATTGGGCTATATGTCAGAAGCTTCAACATGGCGAAATTTTTACTTAACAGGTGCGCAAGAATTACAAACTGGTACGCCAAAGAAAGGAGTCACTTCGCTCGTTTTATTGGATATGTTACAGCATACCCCAGTTGAGCGTTTTCTCGAATCGATGGCGGCGAGTTTGAATGCTGAGCGTGCGCAAGATGTCAATTTAACCATGAATTTAATCTTTTCAGATTTAAATCAGGTCTATGAAATTAAAGTCAATCATGCAGTTATGAATTTTAAGGAAGTAAAGCAACCAGTAGCTAATGCAGATGTCAATTTAACGCTTACAAAGCCTTTCTTTTTAAAAATGATGACAGGGCAAAGTGGTGCACTTGATTTGATGTTTTCTAAAGATACTCAAATTCAGGGTAATCGCTTAACGCTAAGGAAGTTTTTTTCTTTATTTGATAAGGCAAATGGGACATTTCCTATCGTGACCAGAAATTAAGTTCCGTATTTAAACGTTGAGAAATAAAAACGGAACCAGTTTAAATGGTTCCGTTCTTTAACCGATATTGATTAAAGCTTATTAATCAAATCGTTAATTTGTTTCGCTTGTTCTGCTGCATTACCTGTATAAGTTGCAGGAGTTAGCTCAGCAAGACGAGCGCGTTCATCGGCTGGAACTTGCGCAAGTTCGTTACCATTGACGAAGTTGACCATCATGTCACGTGTCATCGCTTGACCACGAGTTAATGCTTTTAGTTTTTCGTATGGTTTTTCAACATTGTAGCGGCGCATCACAGTTTGAATTGGTTCAGCCAGAACTTCTTGAGCTTGGTTTAAATCTTCATTTAAACGATTTGCATTTAACTCAAGTTTACCAATCCCTTTTAAGCAAGCATCAAAGGCAATCAAGCTTTGTGCAAAACCAACACCCATGTTACGAAGAACAGTAGAGTCGGTTAAATCACGCTGCCAACGCGAAACAGGGAGTTTCTCACCTAAATGACCGAGTACTGCATTGGCAATACCTAAGTTACCTTCAGAGTTTTCAAAATCAATCGGATTGACTTTATGTGGCATGGTTGAAGAACCCACTTCACCATCTTTTAATTTTTGCTTGAAATAGCCAAGCGAAATATAGCCCCAGACATCGCGGTTAAAATCGATCAAAATCGTATTATAACGACGTAGTGCATCAAACAATTCAGCCATATAGTCATGTGGCTCAATTTGCGTAGTGTATGGGTTAAATGCCAAACCTAAAGACTCAACAAATGCTTGAGAATGTGCCGCCCAGTCAATCTCTGGATAAGCAGAAAGATGTGCGTTGTAGTTACCTACGGCACCATTGATCTTGCCAAGTAACTCAACATTTTCGAACTGTTTGATTTGACGAGCCAAACGATAGGCTACGTTTGCCATTTCTTTACCCAACGTGGTTGGGCTTGCAGTTTGACCATGTGTACGAGATAACATAGGTTGTTCAGCATGAGTTGTTGCTAGCGAAGCAATCGCATTTAAAATTTGCTTCATACTCGCCACTAAAACTTCACGACCATTTTTAAGCATTAAAGCATGAGACAAGTTATTGATGTCTTCAGATGTACAGGCAAAGTGAATAAATTCACCTGCATCTTTTAGTTCATCAATATTGGCAATTTTTTCTTTCAGAAAATATTCAACCGCTTTGACATCGTGATTAGTGGTACGTTCGATCTCTTTAATACGGTTAGCATCATCTTCAGAGAAATGACTTACAATAGCATCTAAAGCAGCATTGGTTTCATTTGAGAAAGGTGCAACTTCAATGATTTCAGGATGGTTCGCAAGCGCTTGTAACCAACGCACTTCAACAGTCACACGAGCATGAATTAAACCAAACTCAGAAAGATAGGGACGTAGAGCATCACATTTGCTTGCATAACGTCCGTCAAGTGGCGAGAGTGCGGTGAGCGCGTTCATACAGGTTCCTTAAAATTAAATTTCCCCTTGAAGACGTTTGAGTTTTTCCACAGGGGACCTTGCGGAGCAGTGCTCCTCAGGTGGGGTTTAAATATAAAATGAAATTCGTTGCAGCATCAGAGTTCTACCATTTGATACTGTAAACGAGCGAGAGTTTGAATGTCTTGTAGCAATTTACGTTTGCTAAAAATCATATTCCATGAGCTACCACCTAACTGCCGCCAAAGATGCGCCATTTGTAATCCAGTAAATAAACAGGCTCGGATACGGTTGGTGTGATTGCTATCTTTGAAAGCCTCAGCATTGCCGCGAACCATGATGCGCGGATTAATCTGACCCGCTGTTTCGACATAAGTTTGAGCAAGGTTGGCAATAATACTCGGATGCAAATAGTTGTTATCGAAAAATGACAATTGCTTTAAAATTTTTTGCTGTGATTTTTCAATAATTTCAACATATTCTGGATTTTTATATACTTTTTTTTCAAGTTGCAGCAGTGCCATGGCATAAGTCATAGGAAGCTTGGCATTTGAAAGTTTAGGTAAACGAGATTTGGGGGAGCTTGTAAAAGGTTGAGTAATACTACTTTCGAGCGTTTTTAAACCCAGTGAAATATCGGCAAGCTGATGAAAAAAATCCAAGGTTTGGGTACTGGAATTCATAGCAGGGCGTATATTTAGACAGGCTTTAATCAGTTGTTCAAAATAAAAGTTCCCACTTTCACCAATACTTTGTTGACCTGTCATCGCAGTCATGTGTGTCAGCTGCGCGGCCTGAAAGACACCCGCAAGCGCTAATGCACGGTTTTGACGTACATTGAGTGCTTGAGGCTGTTGAAAAGGGGTGTCAACCATGCCTAAGATTCCTTTAAATATACTTTAAATAAAATCGGGTTTTGGTGCATTGGTGCTTAAAATTACACCACCACCTAGACAAATTTCATCGTCGTAAAATACAACGCTTTGTCCCGGTGTTACTGCACGTTGTTGTTGATCAAACTCAACACGGATACCATTTTCAACGCTTTCATCACGGTAAATTGTACACGCTTGATCAGGTTGACGATAACGGGTTTTTGCTGTGCATCGGAAACCCGTATCTGGGATTTTTTGTTCGCCTGCAACCCAGTCAATCGACTCACTCCACAATTGTGTGCTTTGCATAAGGGGGTGTTCATGCCCTTGACCAATCACCAGTCGATTATTGGCAATATCTTTATGCAGTACAAACCAAGCACCTTCAGGCGCATTTTTAAGACCGCCTAAACCGATACCGCCACGTTGACCCAGCGTATAGTACATTAAGCCGTGATGTTCACCAACCTCTTGACCATTATCCAAAACAATTTGTCCAGGTTGTGCAGGTAAATATTGTTTGAGAAAATCATTAAAGCGACGTTCACCAATAAAACAAATACCAGTCGAGTCTTTTTTCTTGGCTGTAGCTAAATGGAGTTGTTCCGCGATTTTACGGACTTCTGGTTTTTCAATTTCGCCTACAGGAAATAAGGTTTTATTAATTTCACGACCATGAACCGCATGCAGAAAATAGGTCTGATCTTTATTGTTGTCGACACCACGTAACAATGGCGCGTAGCTTTCACCACGTGAATTTTCCGCACTTGCACCACGACGTGCATAGTGACCAGTGGCAATAAAGTCTGCGCCTAAGGTCATCGCATGATCTAAAAATGCTCGGAATTTAATTTCCTTATTACATAAAATATCTGGGTTAGGAGTACGACCCGCCGCATATTCAGCTAAGAAATGCTCAAATACACGATCCCAATATTCCATTGCAAAATTGGCAGTATGTAGCTTAATACCAATTTTATCGGCAACTGCTTGGGCATCAGCTAAATCTTCTAGTGCTGTACAGTATTCCGTTCCATCATCTTCTTCCCAGTTTTTCATGAAAAGACCTTCAACTTGATATCCTTGTTGAAGTAAAAGTGCAGCGGAAACCGATGAATCGACTCCACCAGACATCCCGACGATGACGCGTTGTGACATAGGATTAAGCATCCAGATTTGAAGTGAAAGAGGGAGAGTGGTGCTCATAAATAAGCGATAAAGGATAACGCTGACCGCTTAAAGCATCTTGAATGGCTTTGGTGACTAAAGGACTACGTGCGCGAGCTGTTTCCTGCAATTCATCCAGATTCATCCAGACAGCGCGGACAATACCTGTATCTAATGTTGCATTTAGGTCAACATTGACACTATGCGCTAAAAAGCAAAAACGGTAATAGGTGCGATCTGGAAACATCGGTGGGGTATAGGTATAAATACCAATTAAGGCATCAATTTCGACCGTATGACCCGTTTCTTCCAGTGTTTCACGAATCGCAGCTTGTATCAGGGTTTCACCACATTCGACATGACCTGCTGGCTGGTTGAATACGGTATGGGTCACGCCTTCGGTATGTTCTTCAACAAATAGAAAACGACCATCTTTTTCAACAACTGTGGCAACGGTAACGTGCGGTGTCCAAGCGGTCATAAAAAGCACCCTGATTTAAAAGCAGTATGATACAAAATTTGAAGCGTGGTGGCTAGGCTGCATGAGTTATTGATGGTATCTTCGAGATCAATAAAAATGTAGATTGATCTTGCTTGGTTTCAAGCAATTATCATTCATTTAAATAATTATCCTTCACCTTCACATAATTCTGTGCTGAATAAGGTAAAAAGGCTTTTTCCTTATCCGTTAAAGGGCGCACTTTCTGAACAGGACTTCCGACATATAAGTATCCGCTTTCTAAAACCTTACGCGGTGGAACCAAACTACCCGCACCAATCATCACATCATCTTCAACAATGACATCGTCTAAAATCACGGTATTGATACCAATCAAAACACGATTGCCAATGGTGCAGCCATGCAATGTAACATGATGACCAATGGTGACATCTTCACCAATAATTAAAGGAAAGCCTTCAGGTTTTGCAGTCTGCTTATGGGTTACATGCAACATGGAATGATCTTGTACATTGCTGTTTTTACCAATGCGAATATGATTAACATCACCACGAATCACGGCAAAAGGCCAAATCGAAACATTCTCGGCCAACTGAACATCACCAATCACCACTGACATTTCATCAATATAACAACTGTCATCAATTTGCGGATAATGATCTAAATAAGGGCGGATGTTTTTGGTCATGACTGGCTTCAAAATTAAATATGATGAAATTATAAAATAAAAAAGCATTCAAACTAAATCGCCTGAATGCTCAATTTACTGTTTTAAAAATTAAAATAAGTTACTAAAAAACATCTTGATATGATCGATCATACGAGCGAAAAAGCCAGCTTCTTCTACAGGTTTCAAAGCAACAAGTGGTTTTTCTGAAATTACTTTACCATCAAGGCTTGCGACCAATTTACCTACGACCTGACCTTTCGCTAAAGGTGCATTAAGTTTAGGTTGAATCACCAGTTGAGTTTTGATGTTATCCGCTTGACCTTTAGGCATAGTAACACTGAAGTTCTCTGCCAAACCAATTTGGACTTCGTCTTCCTTACCAAACCAGACTTTAGCTTTAGCTAAAACTTGATTTGCAGGTTGAACATTGACTGTTTCAAAGTTAGCAAAACCCCAAGCCAATAAAGTACGTGTTTGAGAGGCACGTTCATTCATGCTTGGTGTACCAAAAATCACCGAGATCAAACGCATAGGGCCGCGTTTGCTTGATGTGGTCATACAGTAGCCAGCTTCATTGGTATGACCTGTTTTTAAACCATCTACACTTGGATCTGTATAGAGCAGGGCATTACGGTTGCCTTGTTTGATCCCATTAAAAGTAAATTCTTTTTCAGAATAAATTGGGTAATATTTTGAGCTATCTTTGATAATATGCTGTGCAAGAAGTGCCATATCTTTTGCAGAAGAATAATGACCTTCAGCAGGCATGCCTGTTGAATTGACGAAATGAGTGTTGGTCATGCCAATACGTTTGGCTTCCTGATTCATCATATGGGCAAATGTGCCTTCATTGCCTGCAATATGTTCAGCCATTGCAACAGAAGCATCGTTACCAGATTGCACAATAATGCCACGTAACATTTCAAGCGCGGTTGCTGTGCCATTTAAAGGAACATACATGCATGATTCCGCACTACTGCCACGACACCATGCTGACTCGTTCATACGAACGCTTTCATTTTCAGTCAGGTCACCCTTTAAAAGTTTCTGCTCAATGATGTAACTGGTCATCATTTTTGTCATTGAGGCGGGTGCAAGATGTTCATTTTCATTCTTCGATGCGAGAATTTGCCCAGTCTCATAATCCATTAATACATAAGATTTATTATTTAATTCTGGGGGTGAAGATAAAACAGTTGCTGCATAAGAAAATGAGGGTAAAAGTATGAGTGCAGCAAGGGTGCTTTTTTGAATCATTCTAGGCGTTCCGATAACTTGTGTGAAGCAGACGAGCCTAGCATTTTAGGATAAAGCTAAGCCGACTTCTACGTCAAAAGTCGGCTTATTTCATACATATTGTAAATAATCAGTTATTTCGAATAATAATTACGGACATCATCGCAAATTTGACGATTATCGTCATCAGATGCTTTTTTTGCATCCGCACGAGCTTCTTTTAAAGCAGGTTGAAAATCTTTGGATTTAGCGCGTTTGTTTAGCGCTTCAACTGCATTTGGTTCATTGTTTAGATACGCTTTTACCAAATTTTCGTAAGCTTTATTAAATTTTAAATCTTTACCAATCAGGCTTGGACATACCTCAGAAAGCACATAAATTGCAGCCAGTTCTTGAGGCGTAACATTTTCGGAAGTTGGAGTCACTTCGATTTTTTCTGATTCAGCTTTGTTGTCTTTTGCAAATGCGGTTGTGGCAAAAGTGGTCGTTGCAAGTAGAAATGATAATCCCACTATTTTAAACACATTTTTCTTCATAAAAACTCAAACTCAAAATAAGACTTAAAGAATTTGAACTACTTATAGCATAGAAATATTTTAAAATTGTATCTTTGCTGTAGGGCTTATGCAGTTATGAGGTTCTAAATATGCACAATTTAGAACCAAAGAAAGCGATCAAACAGCATTTATTCTTGAAAATCTAATACATCTTCACAGACAGTTTTTTGTTCATCTGTAGGGGTTTCTTTGAGGGTCTTATGCGCTTCAGCAAGTAATGCTTTATATTCAGCATCATTTTGTAGTGCTGCAAAAGTCATGCTCTGACCAGAATATTGCTTTAAGTTCATTTGAATCAATTTTTGAATATTTTGTTCAAAGTTGGCTTTCTGCCCCATAAGCGCAGGACAAACTTCGCTTAAAACTTGTGTTCCAGCGATATCCTCTTTCACTAAAGTGTTGCGTTCTGCCTGAGTTAAGCTCTCATTTGCAAAAGTCACATGATTAAATGTGATTGCCATTACCGTAAATAAACAAAAGCGAGATATAAATAACGTTCTCATGATTTCACAAAATTATTGATGAATTAAGTGGCTAAATATATATAATTCAATGAATATTTCAATTGAATAACCTCATCAGTCATTTATCGAGATCGTGTTTTGTGAATATTCTTATAGCCAACGATGATGGTGTATTTGCACCAGGCATTCAGGCGCTTGCTCAAGCTTTAAAACCTTTAGGTCGTGTTGTTGTGGTTGCTCCAGAAAGTGAACGAAGTGGATTTTCCAGTGCGTTGACGTTAGATCGCCCTTTACGCCCAATTCCTATTGCACCAGATGTTTGGGCAGTTAATGGTACACCTGCGGATTGTGTTTATCTGTCCATGAATGGATTATTTGATTTTGAATTTGATCTAGTGGTAAGTGGCATCAATAGTGGCGCAAATTTGGGGGATGATGTGTTGTATTCAGGTACAGTGGGTGCAGCATTCGAAGGTCGCTTAATGAAGCAGCCCGCGATTGCAGTGTCATTGGCAGGAAGTAATGTACGTTCTTATGAACATGCAGATGACTATGCAACAGCTGCTAAATGGGTACATGATTTTATTGCACGAGGTTTGCCGAGTTTGCCACCGCGTCATATTTTGAATATTAATATTCCAGATGTTGCAGAGCTTCAAGGCGAAAAAGTGACATATCAGGGACTTCGTGCACAATCCAAACCGATAACCAGTCATGTCGATCCGCGTGGCCGTCAAGTATATTGGATTGGACTTGCTGGTGAAGCCGTGACAGATCCAAAAAGGACGCCGAGTCACGCCCAGTCCGATTTTTTTGCAGTCGCCAATGGTTACGTCAGCATCACTCCCATTCAGATGGATGCAACCAATTATGATGTGCTAGAAGATTTACAAGAGGTGCTTTCTTCACGTATTTGACAAAATATATCGTTAGGCTAGGTCTAATGTTATAACTTTGTGAAAAAAAGGACGATGAACGTGCGTGTTCGTCCTTTTTTGGTACTCTTAGCGCAAATGTCTGTTGTTTTATATTGATGAGAGAGGGTGATCGATGCCATTGCTTCGACATGAAAGTGAAATCGCGTTTATTTCAGGCCATAAATTTCTAAAAACAATAATGATATCTGTGGCGGTGGTTTCCGCACTTGCAATAACGGGTTGTGCTTCAAGACCACAAGTTTCCAATTCTACACGTGTCTTGAATTCGCCAGATTATTATACGGTACGTTCGGGAGATACTTTGAGTGGAATTGCTGCTCGGTATGGATTGAACTATATGAATGTGGCTGAATTAAATGATATTGCCCCACCGTATCGCATTTATGTAAACCAATCTTTACGTCTAAAAGGTTCTGCAACTAAACGCACAACGACGACACAAGCGATTACACAAACGGCTCCAATACAACGTCAAACGATTGCATTACCGACAACACCAACCACCACAACAACTCAGACCGCACCGCGTCCAGCTGCTCAACCTGTTGCACCAGTAACATCAGCACCTGTTATTACGACAGCACCTACAGCAACAAGTTTGCGATGGGTTAAACCATCGTCAGGCCCAATTATCCAGCAGTTTAATTTGGCAGGCAATGTAAAAGGCTTACGCTATGGTGGAAATGTAGGTGATCCTATCTATGCTGCTGCAAATGGACAGGTGGTCTATGCCGCTGATGGGCTTAAGGAATATGGTAATTTGGTGCTGATTAAGCACATAAACGGCTACATTACAGCCTATGCCCATAACAGCAAAATGTTCGTAAAAAGTGGCGATAATGTCACGGCAGGGCAAAAAATTGCGGAAATGGGCTCATCTGGCGCAAATAGTGTGATGCTTGAGTTTCAAATTCGTTTAGATGGTAAACCAATTAACCCTGCAAATATAATTCCTGTGAACTGATTGGAAATTTAAATTAAATAATGCAAAACATAGATTTCTCCGTATAATACAAAGAGTTGCTTTTATCAAATAGTGATAATTGCATCTCATAAGTTTAGAGGGAAATTTATGTTAGATCAACTTCGAGCAATGGGAGTGTTTGCTTGTGTTGTAGAGAAAAGTTCGTTTAGTGGTGCTGCCCGTGATCTGGGTATTACCACCAGTGCAGTGAGTCAACAGATTCGGTCTCTAGAACAGGACATGGAGGTTACACTTCTACACCGTTCTACCCGTAAACTAAGCTTAACTGAAGCTGGACAGGCTTTTTTCCACAGTTGCCAGGAAATGCTTGCTGCTGCGGAACGTGGTAAAATTCGTATTAACGAATTGCGAGATGATTTGGTTGGAGAGCTGCGTATTGCAACAACTCCCGAATTAGGCGCTTTACATATCGTTCCTGCTTTATCACACTGGATGTCTGCGCATCGTGGATTATCTGTAAATTTTGAAGCTGATCATCGATATATTGATCTTATCGAAGGGCGTATTGATATTGCTATTCGTATGAGTCCAAAAATCGAAGATCAAAATTTGACAATTATTCCGATGGCAAGAGTCGATCAGGTATTGGTTGCTTCGCCGAGCTATTTGAATCAATCAGCCCCCATTTCGCGTCCTGAAGATTTAAAGAATCATGATCTGATTCCAGTGAATCTAATGAATAATTACCAACATTTTTCATTTCAGCATGCAACAAATGGTGAGTCTGCAAATATTGAGATGAAAACTCGCTTACAAACGAATAATGTTTTTGTCGCCAAATCTTTATGTCAGCAAGGGCACGGTTTAACCAGAATTTTATACTTGGATGCACAAAAAGAGTTAGTCAATGGCTCTTTGGTGGAAGTGTTACCAGAATGGAATTTACCCGCTTTTACACTTTATGCGATTACATCTAAACGCGAACAGCAGCCGATGAAGATCCATCGTTGTCTGGATGCTTTAAAGCAGTATTTTAGTCAGTTACCAGGCGGTCGAACTTTTCAAGAAGCCTCTTAAAGCTTGAGGCTGTTTTAGATTGAATGCAATATCTGATATAAAAATCGAGTTATGCCAATAGCTCGATTTTTTATTTTTTAAAGTAAATAAAAAAGCCACAACATGATTGTGGCTTTCAAACAGACGCTTTTAACTTAAAACTTAAGCTAAAAATTGCTTAATCGCAGGAACTAAACGCGATAATAAATCATCTGCTTGTTCCTGAGTCATATTTAATGGTGGAAGTAAACGTACCACAGAACCAGCTGTGACATTGACAATCAGTTTATATTCATCGCGTGCAATTGCAACGATTTCAGCACATGGCTTTGGTAATTCAATACCAATCATCATTCCGAAACCACGAACTTCGATATTTAAACCAGATAACTGTTCACGCAATTGCGCAACAATATAACTGCCAATTTTTGCAGCATTTTCAACGGCATTTTCTTTTTGAAGGGTGTCAATCACCGTATAGACCACGCGTGAACCAAGCACCGTACCGCCATAAGTAGAACCATGACTACCTTGACCGAGTATACCAACGGCTTTTGCTTGGGTCATGACAGCACCAACAGGAAAACCGTTCCCCAAACCTTTAGCAGTGGTTAAAACATCTGGAATAATATTGGTATGTTGGTAGGCAAAATATTTGCCTGTACGACCATTTCCCGTCTGGATTTCATCTAGCATCATGAGCCAGTTATGCTGATTGCATAAAGCACGAACATCTTCGAGATAACTAAAGCCTTGTGGGGCAGTGTTAATCCCACCTTCACCTTGAATCGGCTCAATCAAAATAGCGACAATATCAGGGTGTTGTAAGGCTACTTCTTGTAATGCTTCCAAGTCCCCAAAAGGCACACGAATGAAACCTTCAACTAAAGGAAAAAAACCTTCCTGAACTTTACTGTTACCTGTCGCAGACAAAGTCGCTAGCGTTCGACCATGAAAAGATTTTTCAGCAACGACAATTTTTGGATTTTGAATACCTTGTTGGCTGGCGTATTTACGTGCAATTTTAATTGCGCCTTCATTGGCCTCAGCTCCGCTATTAGAAAAGAAAATTTCTTGCATGCCTGAAACTTCAGCCAATTTTTGTGCAGCAGCAGTTTGCCAAGGTATTTCAAACAAATTACTGGTATGAATTAAGGTTGCTGCTTGTTCTGCAATTGCTTGTGCAATCACAGGATGTGCATGACCTAGACCACACACAGCAATACCCGTTAAAGCATCCAGATATTCAGTACCATCTTCTGTATAAAGATAAGAACCTCGTCCTCGTACAAAACTGATCGCTTGACGGCCATAAGTTGCCATCAAATGAGAAGGTTGATCAGATTGTACAGGAGCGAGAGTAATGTGATTCATAACGAACTCTTATCTGTTGAATTAAATGAGAGTGTTTATATAAGCAAAAACGACCACAGAATGAAAGAGCTAAACGAAATTAAAATAGAATTATGATGATCGATAACAACAACAGGGCGGTTTTAGGTATAATACAGACAGAATAGTTGAGGATTTATCTATGACTGAACAAGCACGTGACACCGAAGCACTGATTCGTGATCAAATTGCCAAACACTCGGTTTTACTTTATATGAAAGGCACGCCACAGTTTCCACAATGTGGTTTCTCTGCGCGTGCAGTTGAAGCACTCAGTCAAATCGGTCGTCCATTTGCCTATGTGAATATTCTGGAAAATCCAGATATTCGTGCAACACTTCCACAAATTGCCAACTGGCCAACTTTCCCTCAGCTTTGGGTAAATGGTGAACTAGTCGGCGGTAGCGATATTATGTTGGAAATGTTCCAAAATGGTGAATTAAAACCTTTAGTTGAGCAATATAGCCCTGCGCCAGAAGCTTAATTGAAGTGATTAATAAAAAAACCTGAGATTTTTCTCAGGTTTTTTTTGGGGATTCAAAAGTGTTTAATCAGGCTTTGCTTTCATAAAGCTGCTTTAAATGAGCCAATGCATCAATACGATATTGAATTAGCATTTCACCAATTTCAGCACCTTGGATATTTTCTGGTAAATCTGATGCTTTGATTGAACGTACGATATGTATCGCTTTACGCATATATTCTGCTTGAGGGTATTCTCTGTTTTCTAGGCCTAATCGTCCACGCGCGTCACATTCGCACGCTTGAATAAAAGCTTCAACACGTTCTGGTCGCCTTAAAACATCTAGACGTTGTAATAAACGCCATAAAGTTCCAGGCTTTAAAGTCATAGCTTGATGACATTTTAAATGTTCTTTACATACAGAAACGGCTAATTGTTTAAGCAGCGTTGGAACTTTCAAGCGGTCTGATAAGTTTTGTACAGGTACAACCCCGCGTTCTTCATGCATGATATGACGTGGAAGTTCTTCTGGCGGTGTAAGTGCTTTGCCCAAATCATGTACCAATACAGCGTAACGTACATCAAGTGAATAATTGGCATTACAAGCCTGTTGTAAAGCCATTAGAGTATGTATTCCGCAGTCAATTTCGGGATGATATTCAGGGCGCTGTGGCACACCAAATAAAGCATCAATTTCTGGAAACAAAACTTTTAGCGCGCCACATTGATGCAAAACTTCAAAATAAACATTTGCATGAGTTTCCATCAAGGCTCTAGATGTTTCTTTCCAAACGCGCTCGGGTGTGAGCGCATCTAACTCTCCCGATTCACTTAATTTTTGCATTAAGTTTAATGTTTCTGGTGCGATGGTGAAACCATATTGGAAATAACGTGCTGCAAATCTTGCTACGCGTAGAACTCGAAGAGGATCTTCTAAAAAGGCATCTGACACATGGCGTAGAGTTTTCATTTCCAGATCTTTACGTCCACCATAAGGATCATAAATTTCGCCAGAATCTTCATCCATCGCAATCGCATTAATCGTGAGATCACGTCGAATTAAATCATCTTCAAGGGTGACGTCTGGGGCTGTATAAAATTGAAAACCGTGATAACCCACACCAGATTTACGTTCGGTACGTGCAAGTGCGTACTCATCTTTGGTTTCAGGATGTAAAAATACAGGAAAATCTTTACCAACGGGTTGATAACCCTGATCAAGCAGCAGTTGTGGCGTCGCTCCAACCACGACATAATCTTTTTCGTGATAGGGATGCCCAAGTAAATAATCTCGTACAGCACCGCCTACTAAATAAACATGCATGAAAAAACCTCTGTTCTTAAGCTCATCATGCTACAGAACAGAGGTTTTCTCAAGTCACAAAGTTATGCTTTTCTAATCTCTTGAGTTTAAAGATTAGCCGCCACTTTGTTGAATTTCAGCAACTGTAAGTGCCGTCATATTCAGAACTCGACGTGTCGTTGCTGTCGGTGTAAGGATATGAACAGGTTTAGCAGCACCCAGTAAAATAGGGCCAATCGTGACATTATTTCCTGAAGTTGCTTTAAGTAGGTTGAATGAGATATTCGCAGCATCTAGATTCGGCATAATCAACAAGTTGGCTGATCCTTTGAAACGCGAATTTGGGAATGCAAAATGGCGAATGCTTTCGTCAAGTGCAGCATCACCATGCATTTCACCTTCAACTTCAAGCTCAGGCGCGCGTTCAGAAAGTAAACGATAAACTTCACGCATTTTTTTCGCACTAGGATCATTCTGGTCGCTACCAAAACTTGAGTGAGAAAGCAGGGCGATTCGTGGCGTAATACCAAAACGTCGAACTTCTTCGGCAGCCATAATGGTCATATCAACCAATTGTTCTGCGGTTGGATTGGTGTTGACATATGTATCAGCAATAAACAAATTACGATCTTCAAGCATTAGCGCATTCAACGTAAAGAAGTTATTTACACCTTCTTTAAGTCCAATCACATTGCTTACAAAATCTAGGTGAATGTCATAACTACTATATGTACCACAAAGCATACCATCTGCTTTACCAAATTTAACAAGCAACGCTGCAATTAATGTCGAACGACGACGCGCTTCACGTTGAGCATATTCTTCGGTTACGCCTTTACGCTGCATAATTTGGTGATAATCTTTCCAGAACTCTTCGTAGAGCGGATTTTTCTCTTGGTCAACAATCTCAATATTGTTGCCATGTTCTAAACGTAGCCCCAATTTTTTGATATTGGCTTCGATTACTGCTGTACGACCAACTAAAATTGGAAAAGCAATGCCTTCATCTACTGCAATCTGTGCAGTACGAAGTACACGCTGATCTTCACCTTCGGCATATACAATACGTTTAGGATCAGTTTTGGCTTGTGAGAAAATCGGTTTCATCATAAACGCCGAGTTATAAACAAACTCAGACAGTTTTTGACGATATGCTGCAAAGTCTTCGATTGGACGAGTTGCAACACCTGAATCCATGGCTGCTTTTGCAACAGCAGGTGCAATTTCAAGAATCAAACGTTGATCCAATGGACGCGGAATTAGGTAATCACGACCAAATGAAGCAGATTTTTCACCATAGGTCGCTGCATCTGCTTCTACATGTGCCATACGTGCAATGGCATGCACACAAGCAATTTTCATTTCTTCATTAATTGTCGTTGCACCAACATCCAATGCACCACGGAAGATATATGGGAAGCAAAGTGCATTATTAACTTGGTTTGGATAGTCTGAACGACCAGTCGCCATAATGACATCAGGGCGAACTTCGTGCGCATGTTCTGGCAAAATTTCAGGATCTGGATTTGCCAATGCAAAAATGATTGGATTAGTTGCCATTTCCTTCACCATTTCTTTGGTCAGAATACCTGCCGCAGAAAGACCAAGGAACATATCCGCACCTGCCATTACTTCATGAAGTTTGGTTTGTGGAATATCTTGAACATAACGTTTTTTAGAGTCATCAAGACCTTCGCGAGAAGTAGTTAAAAGACCACGAGAGTCAGCGACGGTAATGTTTTCTTTACTCACACCAAGTGCGCATAATAAATCAAGACAAGATAATGCTGCGGCACCTGCACCAGATGCTACAATTTTAATGTCTTCGATTTTTTTGTTGACCAGTTGCAGTGCATTTAATAATGCTGAACCCACAATAATACTGGTTCCGTGTTGGTCATCATGGAACACAGGAATATTCATGCGTTCACGAAGTTTTTTCTCGATATAAAAGCATTCTGGGGCTTTGATATCTTCGAGGTTAATACCGCCAAAAGTAGGTTCTAAAGCAGCAACAATGTCCACAATTTTATCTGGATCATTTTCTGCAATTTCAATATCAAAAACGTCTACGCCCGCAAATTTTTTAAAGAGAACGCCTTTACCTTCCATAACAGGCTTAGATGCCAAAGGTCCAATATTGCCTAGACCTAAAACCGCCGTACCATTACTGACCACTGCGACCAGATTTCCGCGAGCAGTATATTTTGCCGCTGTAGAAGGATCGCGTTCAATCTCTAAACATGGAGCTGCAACGCCTGGAGAATAAGCAAGGGCCAAGTCATGCTGATTGACAAGTTGCTTGCTTGGCGTAACGCTGATTTTCCCTGGAGTAGGATGTTCATGATAATACAAAGCAGCCTGTTTTAATGATTGATCGTCCATCTGAATCTCGATTCTTACAAGAGTTAACTATTGAATGCTTGGGTGTAAGGGTAAATCCTTGTGAATATAACATTAGTTGGGCTTTACGCCCAGTCAAAAACTATCAATTTGCTTTGAACTCATGGTTTTTCAAAGCACTATTGATTATTCATCTACACATTTATGTGTTTTTAAAAACTTGGTACTATCGACGGGATTAAGAGGCTTAGAAAATAAAAAGCCTTGTAAAATATCGCATTTTTGTTGACTTAAAAAGTCCGCTTGCTCTTTCGTTTCAACACCTTCTGCAACCAAAGTCAAATTCATGGCTTTGCCCATTGCAATCATGGCACTCACAATGGCTTCTTGTTTTAGAATGCCAATTTTAGAAATAAAAGTACGATCAATTTTTAGAATGTCAATTGGGTATTCGGTTAGATACGCTAGAGAAGAATAACCTGTTCCAAAATCATCCAGTGAGATAAGAATTTCTCTATGTTTAATTTCCTGTAACATTTCCTGAACGATTTCAGAGCTTTCCATGAGCGAAGATTCTGTAATTTCAAGCTCTAATTTCTTACCGCTAATTTGATAATACTGCATCGCATCATCTAGATCGTTAAGCAATTGTCCCCGATGAATTTGTTGGGCAACAACATTCACTGAAACGCAAATATTTTTAAAACCCAGATCTTCCCAGATGCGCATTTGTTTAGCAGTTTCCATAATGACAAATCGGCCAATATCAGAAATAAGGCTAGTTTCCTGTGCAATTGGAATAAACAGATCGGGTCCTATTAATCCGCGAGTAGGGTGATTCCAGCGAGCTAATGCTTCAAATCCATATACGTCGTGAGTTATGGCGCAAACTTTGGGTTGGTAATACACCATCAATTCATTATTTTTAATGGCATTGCGTAGTTCACGTTCAATATTAACCCCTTGAGTCAACAAGGCAGATTTTTCTGGTGAATAATAACAAACAGTGTTGCCGCCCAATCGTTTTGCATCATTTAAAGCTTGTTCTGCATGATTGTTTAAGCTGTCAATTTGGCGGCCATGTTCAGGATAATAGGCGACACCTATTGAAACTGTAATGATGAAATCTTGATTTTGAACGTGAAAGGGTTCGAGAAAACTTTCAAAAATACGTGAGCAATGCTGTTCTATTGAGGGTCTGATATGTGAAATTTCATAAAGAATAGCAAAGTCATCACCGTTTAGATGCGCGACCAAAAGGGCATCAGGTGTAGTCAGGCGTAGACGTTGAGCTACTTTTTTTAATAACTCATCACCACCGTTGTTCGTCAAAAATTCATTCAGTGTTCTAAAACGATCAATATTGAAACGAATTACAGCAAATTGTTTTATTGGATCTTTTTGACTCACTAAATATTGATGAAGCTGATAATTATAATAAAAACGATTTGGCAGATCGGTTAGGGTATCGTAGTTTTCCAGATAAGATAAACGCTGCTCTTGGCGTTTACGCTCAGTTTGATCGGATACGATTCCGATATAGTTAATAATCTGATCATTGTCATTTTTTACAGCATTAATATGTGTCCAGATAGACAGCTCTTTGCCCGATAAAAAATTTTCGTTTAACTCACCATCAAACTCACCTTTTTGTAAGAGTTGCTTGGTGATATTTAAGTGCATGTTTTTTTGATGAAATTTATCATTTTGAGTAATATCAAATAAATGTTTTCCCAACATTTCCTGCTTATGAAAACCAGTCAGTTGCTCATAACAAGGATTAGCATCAACATAACAAAGATTTTCATCCAGAACAAAGATACCTTCAGCAGCCTGTTGAACTACACTTGCAGCAAGTTTTAAGCGGTCCTGATCTTTTTTTTCCTGACTAATATCCCTACGAATTCCTAACATTCTTAAGGGGATATTACTTTGAGCATGGCGCAAAACGACTTGTCCAACTTCTTGTACCCAATACCAATTGTCATCATGTTGAATACGCATAGTGACATCAAAACGAGGTGTATAACCACGTAAATGTCGATAGAGTGCTCTTTTTACAAGGAATAAATCATCAGGATGTACAATTTTTTCAAGATAGTGCTGATGTGATTTCCAGTCTTTGGTAATTCGATCCTGTTCTGGAGTCGTCAGTTCTATTTTTCGATGTTCAATATCCCAGTGCCATGGTCGAATTCCAGCAATTTCGTGTGCTAACCTTAGGTTTTGTGCATTGTTTTCTAATCTTTCATTCATTTTTTCAACATCATATGTGCGTTCTTTAACTTTCTGTTCTAAAAGTTGATTGTGCAATTGAAGTTGTAGCTCAATTTCTTTGGACTTATCCATTTCGACTTGTAATTGCTGATAAAGTTCGTCAGTCCATTTGACTTGTTCTTCAGCATTTTGTTTGAGCTCTTTATTTTTAAAAAATAAAATAGACATCCGATGCTTATTGCGGTGTGAGGCAAATGCACTAAAAACAAAAATAATCAGAATAAAATTATATGCCACATAAAAAAGAGTGTAGTTATTCTGTGGGTGGCTAAATTGTGAAATAAATAAAGGTAATACAGTGGGGAAAAAGACAAGAAAAAAATGTCGTAAGGATTGGGTGAGGTAGGTTAGACAGATGATCCCCGTAATTATATACAGCACGGAACTTAACGTTAAAACATGTGGTGCAGAAAATGCAGGGCTTAGGTAAATCAAATTATAATTAATCAGGATGATACCTGTCCCAATGATGCAACCACTGCCTAAACAAATGCATTGCATCCAGATGTTAGCTTTTTTGAGGCTATAGGTATTCTCTTTAAAATAAAATTGGGTGATGTACCAGCAGCCTAAAAAAAATAAACTAGCAACTGTAATCCATGTGGTGAACCAAAAAGAAGAAACTGGACTATAAAATAAACGGTATAACAAATAGTCAAAAATACATAATAAAAATAAATTGAGTAATAAAGCTTTGCTATGTCGGATTGAGCTTTTGATATGGGCCGTATCGACATGATCGTACAATTCAGTTTCTTGTATTTCAGACATATAAATATGATCCGGTTAATATTTACATAACAATAAGTAAATGCAAAAAAATAAAAATCAGAATGCTTTTTTAATGTTTAATTAGCATGTTTGTTAATGTCATTTTACGTTGTCATAACTGACATGGAAAATCAATATTTGTTTGGACTAAATTAGTCAGCTTTTGACAAAAAGTGATAATTCAAAATTGAAAGAGCAACCACAGGTGCTGTTTCAGTGCGCAAGACCCGTTCTCCAATGCACCAGTTCTGAAAATCATTTGCATTTGCAGCCTGAATTTCAGCTTCACTTAAGCCGCCTTCTGGACCAATCAATAGCGCCAAATGTTCATCACTATCTTGTAAAACATTTTCTTGATTTTTATCTGGTGCTAAAACAAAACGCGAGGTTGGTAATTCAGAGGCAAACCAGTCATTCAAAGAAATAGGAGCAAGAATCTCTGGAATCCGATTCATGCCGCATTGTTCACAGGCTGCAATTGCTACAGATTGCCAATGTTCAATTTTCTTTTGGTCGCGCTCATATTTGAGGCGCATCTCGCAACGTTCACTGGTCAAAAGTTGGATGGTGCTTACCCCTAACTCAGTTGCCTTTTGAATCGCATAATCCATGCGATCACCTTTACTCATTACTTGACCTAAAAGCACTTGAAAAGGTGGCGTTCGATCCATTGGATTAAAATGATCAACTGATACACATGCATTTTTCTTATTAATTTCAGTGAGTGTTACTCTATATTCACCACCTTTCCCATTGAAAAAGATGGCTTGTTCCTGCTCTTTTGCACGAAGCACACGAACCCAATGATGAAATACCGACTCAGTTAATTCAATGGTATGTCCTGTATTTAGTTCGGTTTCAATATAAAAGCGATTCATATTTGGGTAAGGCTCATACAAATTTAGTTTAAACCAAGATCAACAACAAGCTGCCGAGTCGGTTCAGTCTGGTTCATTGAGTAAAAGTGTAAAGTTGGTGCGCCACCAGCGATTAAACGTTCGCAAAGTTTGACAATGACTTCATGACCAAAAGCTTTAATGCTTGCACTGTCATCACCGTAAGCAGCAAGTTGCTTACGAATCCAGCGAGGAATTTCTGCACCTGTACCATCAGCAAAACGAATTAAATTACTGGCATTGGTAATTGGCATAATCCCTGGTGCAATTGGAATATTAATCCCTTCTTTTTCTAATCGTTCAATGAAGTAGAAATACGCATCTGGATTGAAGAAAAATTGAGTAATGCCTGCATTCGCACCTGCATTTACTTTTTCCACAAAGCGTTTGATATCTGCATCAAATGTTTCAGCTTGGGGATGCATTTCAGGGTAAGCAGCGACTTCAATATGGAAGTGATCGCCTGAATGCTCACGAATAAAACGTACCAAATCTTGTGCATATGGTAACTCGCCAAGTCCGACTTGACCTGATGGCAAATCACCACGTAAAGCCACGATGCGATTAATGCCCTGCGATTTATACAAATCTAGCAATTCGGCAATACGTATTTTGTCATCACCGATACAAGACAAATGGGGAGCAACAGCTGTGCCTTTACCATTAAAGTCATGAATCGCAGCTAATGTACGTTCACGCGTAGAACCACCAGCACCATAGGTAATTGAAAAAAATTCTGGATTAAGCAGTTGTAATTCTTGATGAACAGTTTTTAACTTTTCTGCACCAGCATCTGTTTTTGGTGGGAAAAATTCAAAAGAAATAGGCACACGTTTCGTCATTTCAAATCCTTTTTTAAATCTCCCCTGACCCTCTTTTCAAAGAGGGGAATCACACCGATGTAATGATCTGTGGAAAGTCCCCCTTTTTTTAAAGGAGGACTTAGGGGGATTCTAATAAAAACTTAGTATTTATAAGCGTCAGATTTGAATGGGCCTTCAACAGCAACGCCCAAGTAATCTGCTTGTACTTGAGTTAACTGTGTCAATACGCCACCAAAACCAACAACCATCGCAGCAGCAACTTCTTCATCTAATTTTTTAGGAAGTACTTCAACACGAATAGCCGCTTGTTTTTGATCGGCTGGTAAGTCAGCAAATTTCTCAGCAAATAAATGCATTTGCCCTAAAACTTGGTTAGCAAAAGAACCATCCATGATACGTGATGGATGACCTGTTGCATTTCCAAGGTTAACTAAACGACCTTCAGAAAGCAGGATTAAGTAGTTACTTTCATCTTCTGAACGATAAACTTGATGTACTTGAGGTTTAACTTCAACCCACTTGTAACCACGTAAATAAGCTGTGTCGATTTCTGTATCAAAGTGACCAATGTTACACACCACTGAACCTGCTTTTAAGCTATCTAGCATTGCAGAGTCACACACATGGTAGTTACCAGTTGTAGTGACAACAAGGTCAGTATTGCCTAAGAGGTCGTGATTGATGTCTTCTTTCTTACCTGTTTGTACGCCATTTTTGTATGGAGAAACGACTTCGTAACCGTCCATACACGCTTGCATTGCACAGATTGGATCAACTTCAGTGACGCGAACAATCATGCCTTCTTGACGTAAAGATTGTGCAGAACCCTTACCTACGTCACCGTAACCAATTACAAGTGCACGACGACCAGAAAGTAACATATCAGTTGCACGTTTAATCGCGTCATTTAAAGAATGACGGCAACCGTATTTGTTGTCATTTTTCGATTTCGTGATTGAATCATTGACATTGATTGCAGGAACTTTAAGAGAACCATCTTTCCACATTTCAAGTAGACGTTGTACGCCTGTGGTAGTTTCTTCGGTAATCCCGTGAATCTTTTCCAAAAGCGCTGGATATTTATCGTGAACGAGAGCGGTTAAGTCACCGCCATCATCCAGAATCATGTTGGCATCCCATGGTTTGCCATTTACATTGATCTGTTGTTCTAAACACCAGACATATTCTTCTTCAGTTTCACCTTTCCATGCAAATACAGGAACACCACTTGCAGCGATTGCAGCAGCAGCGTGATCTTGAGTAGAGAAGATATTGCAAGATGTCCAACGAACTTCAGCGCCAAGTTCAACCAAAGTTTCAATTAAAACGGCTGTCTGAATTGTCATGTGGATACAACCCAGAATTTTTGCGCCTGCAAGTGGTTTAGCTGCTGAATAACGTTTACGCAAACCGATTAAAGCTGGCATTTCTGCTTCAGCAAGTTTGATCTCTTTACGACCATAGTCAGCAAGAGAAATATCAGCAACTTTATAATCTGTAAATGAAGCATTAACCGCGTTCATCACGATCTCCTTTTAAAAAAACAAATATTGATCATTCAGTTCGCGGATGCCGTTGTTTTGTGAAGCATTGTTTTTAAACGGCTTCGTATGTCGAGCCTAGCGATTCCACATTGCTATTTTAAAAAAATCAGCCTGTGAAAAAGTCGCAGCATCCCTCGACTGGTGGCGCTATTGTACTGATAAATTGTTACAGTGCCAACGCTGTTTTGTGTATGATTCGCATAAATGTAATGCGAGTTCAACATGATGGCGCTAGAAATTCCAGAGTCCTTATTAAACCTTGAAGCCAATTGTGGCATTTTTGCGTTATGGATGTTGTTTCAACATCATGGGATTGAAATGGATGTTTCAGAACTGATAGAAGCGACCCAACACGATGAGGAACATGGGACTTTTACCATCGCATTAGCCGTTGCATTAAAAAAATTTGGTTTTGATGTGTCTTTTTATACAGATCCAGACCCAGATATAGATGAAAGCGAGCATCTAATTTATCAACAAGCTCAAGCTTGTAATATTCCAATGGGCGCGGCATTGGCGTATTCAGAGATCCAGCATGCAATTGAAAGTGGACAGATGGCGATTGTTTCTTATGACACTTTAGATGGTGTAGGCAATCAGTCATTAATCTATTCAATTGATGAACAGGAAATCTGTTTTTTTGATAGTTTTGACCCAATGCTAGCATCTGTATTTGAACAGCAACGTGATGCAGAGGGAATTTGCAGACAAGTTATTTTAATTAGCGATCGTGATATGCAACCCATGCAATCTTCAAGATTCAGTTAATAAGGTATAAAATTTGACAAGAAAATGTTGAATTATTATGGGTAAAAATAAAGTAATCAGACAGTATTTAAAATAAATGACAAAGGTCATTATCATATTTAAATATGCAGAAGATTGTTTGAATCAATATTCTTGTTTTTATCCATTTTACATTCCCATAAGTCGATGGGATATATTGCAACGGGAGAGAGTATATTTAAAATCCATAATATACATATGCAAATAAACAGTCTGTTGGTGATTAAAAGTAAACTTGTATCAAATATGACCTCATAAATCTAATAAATCTTAATTTTTAGAAAATATATTATTTCTGTTCCCATCTCCAATACAAAGTTAATACACAATTTGGCTAAAATTAGTAGTGGATATGATCATACTAATAGGCTCATAAAAAAATATTTTTTGATAATAAATCCGAAGAGGAACTCATGAGTAAAATTACTTCAAAATTCGACAAGGTTCTCAATACATCAAAACTTTATGGCAATATGATTCACGAACCAGATTCGAGTACAGAAACATATCAAAACTCAGCCGATATCACCACGCCACCTGCTGATTACATAGGTAATTATCAAAGAAATCGAGGGATTGGTTCAGAAACATATAAAAACAGCAAAATTTATATCGTTGGAAGTGGAATCGCGGGACTCTCCGCAGCCTATTATTTTATCCGCGATGCGCAAATTCCTGCATCAAATATTGTATTTCTAGATCAGTTGAGCGTGGAAGGTGGCTCGTTGGATGGTGCTGGCAACGCACAAGATGGTTTCATTATTCGCGGTGGTCGTGAAATGGAATTTGCTTACGAAAATATCTGGAATATTTTTCAGGATATTCCAGCAGTGGAATTGCCAGAGCCGTTTAGCGTATTGGATGAATATCGACTATTAAATGATAATGATCCAAATTTTTCCAAAGCACGTCTGATTCATCAACAAGGCAAAGTTCAGGATTTTAGTAAGTTTGGTTTATCTAAAAAAGATCAGCTTGCTATTGTAAAATTGCTTCTGGCAAAAAAAGAAGATCTGGATAATATTACAATTGAAGAATATTTTAGCGCGGAATTTTTAGCGTCAAACTTCTGGACACTTTGGCGTACCATGTTTGCTTTTGAAAACTGGCATAGTCTGCTTGAGTGTAAATTATATATGCACCGCTTTTTACATCAGCTTGATGGCTTTAAAGATATGACGGCTCTGGTTTTCCCAAAATATAATCAGCATGATACTTTCGTAAAACCTTTAGGTCGTTATCTACATAAGAAAGGAGTCAAGATTCAATTAAAAACTTTGGTTAAAGATGTTGAATTTGAAGAGAAAGGTCAGGAGAAAATTGTTAAATCGTTACTGATTGAAAAAGATGGAAAAGAAGACAAGATCAGTCTCACTGACAATGACTTTGTTGTTATTACGACAGGTTCAATGACCGAAGATACAGCGTATGGTAATAATACCACTGCGGCGGTGAGTAAAGTTGATAACAGCACTAGTGGACAAAGTGCAGGGTGGGTGCTCTGGAAAAATCTGGCAAAAAAATCACCAGCTTTTGGAAAGCCTGAAAAATTTTGTAGTAACATTGAAAAATCATCATGGCTGTCGGTGACTTTGACTTGTAAACCTTCAGCATTTGTCGAAAAACTTAAAGAATATGCGGTGAATGATCCTTACTCTGGTAAAACGGTGACAGGGGGGATTGTTACCATTACAGATTCAAATTGGTTAATGAGTTTTACCTGTAACCGTCAACCACATTTCCCTGAACAGCCTGATGATGTACTTGTTCTCTGGGTCTATGCATTATTTATGGATCAGCAGGGAAATTATGTCAAAAAAAATATGCCAGAATGTACAGGCAATGAAATATTGACTGAGTTGTGTTATCACTTAGGTATTGTAGATCAAATAGATAACGTCATTGAGAATACAATTACCCGTATTGCCTTTATGCCATATATTACTTCAATGTTTATGCCACGCGCTAAAGGTGATCGTCCTCGTGTGGTTCCTGAGGGTTATAAAAATTTGGCGGTTGTGGGCCAATTTGTTGAAACTAATAATGATGTGGTTTTTACCATTGAAAGTTCAGCTCGAACAGGTCGTTTAGCAGTTTACAAACTTCTTAATATCGATAAACAAGCACCTGATCTTTCACCTCTGCAATATGATATTCGCCATTTAATTAAAGGTGCTAAAACGCTCAATGATGGCGGACCTTTCCCTGGTGAACGTTTGCTTAGACACGTTTTGAAAGGTACTTATTACGAACATATTCTTCCAAAAGATACCGAACAGCCTGAAACAGAGTCATTTCTCTCAGAACAGTTTGGGCATTTTAAAGACTGGATAAGTTCTATAAAAGATAAAGTGAAATAATCATTGAACAAAAAAAAGCCCCAATTCAATTGAAGGGGCTTTTTTTTGTGTTGTATAAAATTAATCAATATCAGGATGCTGTTTGGCTAAATGATCTCTTTTTTCCTGAAGTTCTTCAATTTTTTGATCAATCTGTTCGATCTTTTGTTCAATATTACCGTGATATTGTTCCAACAATTCTTCCGCTTCTTCGGAATCTACTGCCATGGGGGTTGCACCTTTAAGCGGTAAGTTAGCAGTTTCTTTCAGATAAATTGCGGTAATTACTCCAAATACACCACATAGCATTAAATAATAGGCAGGGATCATAATGTTTTGGGTGGTTTCAACCAACGCGGCGGTAACGGTTGGTGTTAAACCTGCAATCACCACCGAAATATTAAATGCAATCGCAAGTGCACTGTAACGAATCTCGGTTGGAAACAAGGCAGGCAAAGTCGATGCCATCACACCAATCAACATATTGAGTGAAAGTGCCAGAATTAAAAGACCCAGAAAAATCAAATATACATTATTGGAATCCAGAAAAGAAATGCGGGATACGACAGCAGAACTAAAGCAATACTGCCTGCAAAGATAAAAGGTCGACGACCAATTTTGTCGCTAAACATCCCAACAAAAGGCTGAACAAAAAGCATTCCAACCATGACAGCAATAATGATCAATACACCGTGATCTTCCGAATAGCCTAAGTTATGTGAAAAGTAACTGGGTAAGTAGGTGAGTAACATGTAATAAGTAACATTGGTACAAATCACCAGACCAACACAGACCAACAAGCTGCGTTTATGTTCACTCAAAATTTGCTTGAAGCCAATCTTTTTGGGTTTTTTGGTTTGAGATTGGTTTTCGGTATGCGCTTGAAAAGTGGGCGTTTCATCAAGTGAATGACGTAAGTAAAGCCCAATTAAACCCAAAGGTAATGCGAGATAAAAAGGAATTCTCCATCCCCATTCCATAAAGGCTGTTTCACCCACAGAAAAACTGATTAAAGATACAAAACCTGCACCTACAACAAAACCTAGAATTGAACCAAAGTCGAGCCAGCTTCCCATAAAACCGCGCTTACGATCAGGCGAATACTCAGCGACAAAAATGGCTGCACCCGCATATTCACCTCCGACAGAAAAGCCCTGTGCAATTTTGACGATTAATAATAAAATTGGAGCCCAAATACCAATACTGTCATAAGAGGGGATTAAACCAATCCCAAATGTACTGACCGACATGATGATAATTGTAATAGCAAGTACCTTTTGCCGCCCATATTTATCGCCTAAACGACCAAAAAATAAGCCGCCTAACGGTCTAAAAATAAAGGGAATTGAAAATGTTGCAAGAGCAGCAATCATTTGTACGCTAGGAGATGAATTGGGAAAAAATACCTTCCCCAATACATATGCAACATATCCGTAAACACCAAAATCAAACCATTCGATTGCATTGCCTAAAGCAGCCGCTTTAATCGCTTTTTTGGTTTTGTCATAATCAACAATTTCAACATCATCTATTTCAAGTGGTTTCATTTTTCTTTTGGACATAAGAGGCTTATTTCCCAAGTAAAGATTAAGTTTAAGGCACTAGCAATCAACACAAAAACAAGTTTAGTTTAAAAAATAATGAAGTTAATCTTTGTAATTAACGGGTCTAGATCATCTAATAATGGATATCAATGAATAGATGATCTGTTTAAAATGATAAATATCAGTTGATTATAATTTTAGAACGATACTGCTTTTTTATGTGTTGCATGATCATGAAGAAAATGTAGTGACTATGATGTGTTTATGTAATACATGTCTGGAGTTTAGTCGATATCCATATTTATGGTTGGCTAAGTTATATAGCTCTCTCTTTTTTACATGATATAAAGAACCGAATCAAAATCATCGAAGACAATTAAAAATATAGTTGTAAATATAGACAATTTATATCGATTATATTTTAAAAAATTGGTATATAAGTACATTATATTTCGAATAAAATATCGGTAAAATTTTGGATTAAAGATAACGTATTATGGATTGGGCAGCTTAGTCATAAGCTATTGGTTTATCATTGTTCAGAAAGCTGCTGGTCGTTATGTCATATATAAAAACAGATGAAAAAATACTATTACAGCGAAGCAAGCGGTATGTTTATCGTATTTTTTTGATGCGACAAACAGGAACAGTACTGTGCTTTTTGTCCATTGCTTCTGTACTTCATTACTTAAATTATTCTCCTTTTGTGTATGTTTTGCTAGGGTTTAACGCATTTTGTTGGCCAACAATTGCATTTTTTTATGCAAAAAAAACAATGGATGCTGTTAAAACAACAAATTTAAGTTTGGTGATTGATGCGGCTCTAGGTGGTTTTTGGGTCGCAATGATGGCAGTTAGTCCTTTCCCAGCGTTAATTATGATTGCGATTTTGATCTCGGATCGTTATGCCGCAGGTGGGTGGAATGTACTTAAACCCTCTTTAATTGCAATGTTTGTCACTTTTGTGATTGTTTGGGCAGTTTTGGGTTTCCCTTTAAACCTAAGTTTTAGTGCAAGTATAGTCTGGTGTTCTTTACCCTTAGCGACTGTTTATATCATGTCTTTAAGTATGTTAACCCGTAATCTAGCAGTTCAATTAATCAATAAAAATCGTGAGTTTGAAAGAATTGCCTTGATGGATCCGCGTTTGCATATTCCTAATAGACGTTTATTTGAACAACGCTTATCTTCAATTTTTGTGCAAACTCAAAGAAATGGAACACATGCACATTTGATGTTATTGGATGTTGATAATTTTAAGTACATTAATGATACCTATGGACATGAAGCTGGTGATTATTTTTTGGCAGAAATGTCGAGTATCCTAAGACATATCATCGGACCTAAAGATACACCTGCTCGATTTGGCGGCGATGAGTTGGCGATCATTGTAGTAGATCAAACTAACGAACAGATCTTAAAACTAGCCACGAATATTTCAGAATCTATCAAGAAAATTAGACTGCAAAGTGACGACCAGTTTTTTGCTAGTATTAGTATCGGGATTGCCTCCGTAGAGACTGCAAAAACAGTCTCTGAATGGTTTGGTTTGGCTGATAAAGCACTTTATTATGTCAAACGTAATGGTCGAAACGGAATTAGGATCTATTAGTAATAAATAAATCTAATCTCAAATAACTTTCATTTACGCCTGATTATTTTGATATTCCTCAATTACTTCCAGTGCTGCCCGAAAAGCTTCTTGCGCGGCAGGTGCGCCGCAATAAGGCAAGCTATGTAGCAAAGTTTCCTGTATTTCTTCAACCGTGCAGCCATTATTTAAGGCGCCGCGCACATGACCTTTAAGTTCTGTAGGGGCTTTTAATGCTGTTAACATAGCAAGCGTAATAAGTGAGCGGTATTTACGTGGTAATATACCTTCACGTTGCCACGTCGATCCCCATGCATGTTCATTAATCCAGCTTTGAAGTGGCTCTGTAAATGGTACAGTGTTGTCCTGCGCACGTTTGACAAAAGACTCACCCATCACTTCTGTGCGAACCTTTAAGCCATTTTCATAATCTTGTTGTGACATCATCTTTCCTGAAAATTAAAAAAATAAAAGCGTCTGTAGACGCTTTTATCACATTATGGGGGACGCTTAAAAGCCTCATTTAGTCCAAAGTTGCTTCACCTGTAATAGGCATATGTGGATTTTCGAGTTCAAGATCATGATTGAGTTCCATATCAAAGATATCGGTTAACATGCTATCAAAGCGTTTAGCATTATAAAGAATCAGACTTTGCGCTTCTGCTTCTGTAATAAAGCCTGTCGCAACGGCATCCGTGATATGTTCTTCAAAAGTTAGACCTTTAAACTGATCTTTAGATTCTGCTTTTTTGAATTTATGCCACAGAGGTTCAATTTGTAATAGCATTTGAAAGGCTGATTCCATCCGACCAGTCACATCATTTGCGTCTTGTGAATAGTACACATGCTTTTTCAGTTGAGCACGGAACGGGTTTTCTTGCATGATTAATTCTGCGACTTGCTGTTTAAGTTCGTCACTAGGTTTATTGATTGGTCGTCCGAGAGGGAAACAAACAAATTTAACCAGTGCCGCACCAAGTTTGATCGGGAAATTTTCAAACAAGCCGTAGAATGCTTCTTGCACATTATAAAGTGATTTTTCAAGGGCGAGTTTAGCATGTAACTGTTCTGCTTCAGATTTTGTGCCATTGGCATAAAATTTTAAGATAGACGTCGCAATAAATAGATAGGCATGAATATCAGCTAAACGCCCAGATAACATCTCTTTACGTTTGATATCACCTGCAAGTAGACCTAAAGACATATCTGCGGTTAACGCTAAATTAGCGCTTAAACGATTGATAATTTTATAGTAAGGCTGAGTAAAATCATCTGAAATCACAGGGGAGTCATTTGAACCACCCGTAAAACCGAAGGCAAATGAACGTGCTCCACGATTAAAGGTATAACCTAAGTGTTTAAATAAAATTTCATGAAACTGTTTTAGTGCGCTTGGTTTATCATCAGACTGCAATAATTGCAATTCTTCAAATAAATATGGATGACAGCGCATAGAACCCTGACCAAAAATCATTAATGATCGAGTCAGAATATTTGCACCTTCAACCGTGATCGCGACAGGAATCGCTTGATAAGAAAGTGCTAAAAAATTACGAGGTCCAAGCTGAATGGCCCGTCCTCCAACAACATCCATACCATGATTGACCACTTTGCGCATGGTTTCAGTGGCATAATATTTGGCCATAGCGGTCATGACAGCAGGGGTGCCGCCTTGATTCAATCCACAAGTGACCATATAGCGAAAGGATTCCAACATGTAGGCATCACTTGCGATGTCACTAGTAGCCTCCTGCACACCTTCAAACTTACCTACAGAAAGTTTGAACTGCTCGCGAACTTTAGCAAAGGCGCCGACAGTTAAATAAGACATTTCACCTGCTGCGGTAGAAAGTGCTGGTAAGGAAATACCACGCCCCACACCCAGACACTCCATCAACATACGCCAGCCTTTACCCGCATTTTTAGGGCCGCCAATAATATAATCAATAGGAATGAATACATCGCGTCCTTCAACCGTACCATTCATAAACGGTGAACCTGGATAGTGTCGCGGTCCGACTTCTACACCATCATGACTGGCAGGAATTAAAGCACAGGTAATACCATATTCTGTTTTGGATTTATCACCAAGCAATCCATCGGGATCATATAATTTAAAAGCTAAACCTACCACAGTGGCAATCGGTGCAAGGGTAATCCAACGTTTTGAAAAGTTCATACGTAAACCAAGAACTTCTTGCCCTTCAAACTCACCGTAGCAAACTACACCAGTATCTGGAATTGCACCTGCATCAGAACCTGCTTCTGGGCTAGTAAGACCAAAACAAGGGATTTCTGTACCCGCTGCCAGACCTGGTAAATAACGTTGCTTCTGTTCATCTGTTCCATAATGCATGAGTAATTCACCCGGCCCCAAAGAATTGGGAACCATACAACTCACGGCTGTGGTCAGTGAGCGCGAGGCAATTTTACTCATGATGCGGCTTTGTGCAAAAGAACTAAACTCTTTACCGCCGTATGATTTTGGAATAATTAAGCTTAAAAACCCTTTATCTTTAATAAATTGCCAGACGTGTTCAGGTAAGTCTTTAGTTTGATGGTGAATTTCCCATTCATCTAACATGCTACATAACTGTTCGGCTTCATTGTCAATAAAAGCCTGTTCTTCTTCGGATAACTGTGGAAATGGATAGGCATTAAAGGTTTCCCAGTTTGGGGCTCCCATAAATAGCTCTTTCTCCCACCAACTTGTACCAGCTTCAAGAGCTTCCTGTTCTGTAGTACTAATACTTGGCATCGAATTACCCAAACTATTAAATGCGGGTTTGGTAATTAAATTAAAACGTAATGGATCTATTAACAGAATGAGGCTCACAATAATAAGCGGAAGCCCTAATAATAATGACCAAGCTGTAAAAATAAAGGCTGAAACAATTGCCACAACAATGGTCACAATACTGCCCACAGTTCTGGACAGGCTAAAATAGAAAACAGCCCAAACGGTAAATAGCTGTACCAAAATAGCAACGATAAACAGGAAAAAAGTCATACTTACTCCTTGGGTAGTTGCATTTTAAATCAAATCAATGCGTTAAAAATAATGGAAAAAGATGTAACTTTTTACTTAAATCAATGACGTATCAAAGTCTTTATAAGAGAAATCTTTATAAAATGAATAGCTTAATTTCCCTATTTTACTGATCAAGCTAAAAAGTTATTTTTTGTTCTTCTTATAAATAGTGTATTTTTTCAACTTTTCGCATAACAGTTAGGTTATTGATTTGTCACAAAAGGTTATTGAAATAATTTAAAACGCTATTTTTCAAAATCAAATATAGATTTTGATCAATGTTCAACTCAATTTGGCATGTATATCTTATGTTCAGGCAAATCATTGTGCCCAGTTTCTTTTAATATAAGATTTAAATTTATTGAAAATTAAGTGGTCAATTTAATATGAGAAACACTTTTTTTTGAATCGAGATTCAACAGATCATAGATCTAGTACAAGCAATCACTGCACCAAAACAGAAATATAAAGATACGCTTGAGGTAGAATTTGTTTTTATTCTTTGTATATCAAGCACTTTTCAGAACAGCAAAAGTGCTTGATATAACGGTATTTTAATTTATTTTTTTGAAAATAAAGTCATTAATTTTATGACCTGATTCTAAACCGCGACGTTCAAACTTAGTTTGAGGTCGCCAATCTGGACGCGGGTAGCTATTGCCTTTACCTGCCAGATTTTCAAGATTTTCTCGTTGATCCAATATATCCAGCATCCACTCGGCATAAGGTTCCCAGTCGGTTGCGGCATGGAAAGTTCCACCAAGTTCAAGTTTTTGCTCAACCAATTGCATACGTTCGTGGATGACAAAACGGCGCTTGAAGTGACGTTTTTTTTGCCATGGATCTGGAAAATAAAGCTGAACACAATTAATACTGTTATCGGGCATTTCACGAAGTACTTGAATAGCATCTGCATCCAATACACGAAGGTTAGTCAGTTCTGCCATTCCAGCTTCATAGACACATTGTGCAATACCAGGCACATGAACTTCAATTCCGATAAAGTTGCGTTCAGGATTGGCCTTTGCCATAAGCACTAAAGACCGTCCCATTCCAAAACCGATTTCAACAGTTAAAGGACGCTCTGGATGTTCAAAATGCTGACGTAAATCACCGACAGGGTATTCCAAAATTAAATGCTGATATTGTTCCAGAGCAGTACGTTGTGACGTATTTAAAGGCGCGGAGCGGCGCATAAATGTCACAATTTCACGATGTTCTGGCAAATTATCCAGTTCAGTAATTTGCGTTTCTAACTGATCAGTCGACATAATTTTGGTATGACTCAAAAATCTGAATGCCGTATTTTAAAGGCTTAATAAATGAAGTCAAACCTAATCTGGCAATTGTGCCTATCATATTAAAACTTTTATAATTTGACTCGAATCAGGGTTTGTCCTGTTTTAGAATAAATTTCAAAATTTCCCCCAATACGATGAACCCTGATCTGCATACTTTGCAAGCCAACATGTAAGCCTTCTTGAACAGTAAGTGGATCAAAACCAATGCCATTATCTTCAATTTCAAGGATTAATTGTTGATCTTCCTGAGATAAACTGACTTTAACCAATGTTGCATGACTGTGTTTAATAATATTGGTCAATGCTTCTTCGGCGACACGTGCAAGCGTTAGGCATTGCAAGGCTGTTGGTTGTGTGAGCCAATGATTGGGCAATTGCCATTTTGATTCAATTTCAAGTTCTTCAAAAAGCTGTACAAACCTCCTACGAATTGAGGATGCCCAAACAATGGGTGATTCTGGAACTTTTGCGCCAATTGTAGAGCCACTGTCGATGACTTGGCGTAAATCATTACGTAAAAGTTTTAAAATTGATAAAAAATGTTGTTTATCAATATCATCACTTTTATCGACTAAAATCATGGAACGTACCAAAGAGCCGCCTAAGCCATCATGTAGTTCATGAGAAAGGCTGAGCCGTTCCTGCAAACGCATATTTTCGATTTCAAGTTGATGCTTTTTATCTAAAGAATTTTTTAAATCGGCGCTAACTCGCTCTACGCTTTGTGTCAATGTTTGATTAAATTCTTCAATATGATTAACGTTTTGTGCAATCCGCCAAGCCAATATCATAGAAATAGCTAATGCAGTTAATGGTGCTGCAAAAGGGGTAATATAAGTATGTTCAGTATTTTGAGTCAAAATCAGATAAACGTCATGGATATTGATCCCAATAAAACCAAGTAAAATTAGGGCAAGGAAACGGATATCTGCTTTAGGTGTTTTATAAGCAATCCATTGATAAAAAATACAGCAGGCTAAAAATACAATGGTTACAAACAAAAAGAGAAGAAAAAGAATAAGCCCTATGTACGAAGACGGTGCTATAAATAGTCCTACACCACCGATGAAGCCAGTTAGCCAAAGCAAATTTTCGATCTTTTTATATTTTTTCCCTGCAAAACGCCACGTGTAAATTGTAAAAGAAATCACATAACCCACTAGAAACAACATATTAATCTTAGCAAGTTGCAGCGTATATAAAAATGGATAAGTTTCGGTGGCTAAAATATTGCTAATAAAAAGTCCCCATAGCAAAGAAGCCAAAGCAAACCAACCAAAGGTTGAGTCTTTTCTACGCAGCAGCCACACTAGAAAAGCAATAGCACCAAGCGTTAGGGAAATAACTAAATTAATAAAATACAGCGTGCGATGTTCAAATACATATTTTGAATTTTGTTCAATAATCGCATGTGGAGTACCAATATAAACTTTGCCTAAACCAGGACTTTGTGTAGAGATGCCTACAACCCGAATCAAAAATTCGTTTTCACCTTGTTTAAGCTCTGAATTGGGTAAAACCCAATAGCGCGGCATATTCCAACTACGACTTAAAGGTTCGGTCAGATTTTTATCGCGCCAAATCAATTGTTTATTTAAATAAACTTCTCCTGCCATATTGATACTGTCAATATTTAAGGCAAGTGGTTCAGTCTGAGAAGTTTGACAGGCTTTTGACCATAAAATGCGATACCAAACTATACCAGAATAATTTTTCCAACGATTTTCCCAAAAATCAGGTAATTTTACCGTTTGCCAATTAGTAAGTTTATTTATATCGCTAATCTGGGTGTCTGGAGAGGTTTGAATAGATTGAATATTGATGATATTGACATGGCAGTTATGGTCTTTGGGGAGCAATACCAATTCATTCAATGATGAGGCATGAATTTGAGCAATACTGCCAACTAACATAAATAAGCAGCAAGAAAAAAAAGATTTTAATCGAGCAAACCAAGTGATCTTGCAGTATCGACTGCCTTGATGCGTGTACATACTGCAAGTTTCCGATAAATGTGCTTGATATGAGACTCAACCGTATAACGTGACAAATTGATCTGGCTGGCAATTTCTTTATTACTTAAACCTTGCGCAACCAGTAATAATATTTCATGTTCACGTTTGGAAAGTAAAGCGTCATCTATCTCATTTTCAATATTTTTTTTCTCAATGTGTTCATTAGATGAAGGAAGTTGTTTTAAGATTTGACGAGCGATAAAAGGGTCGATAGGCGCGCCACCACGTAAAATACTACGGATAGATAGGGCGACTTCAATATCATCACGTTCTTTAAGTACATAGCCCGTTGCACCTGCTATCAGTGCATTTAAAATCGCATCCTCCGTACTCCATGCCGAGATGACTAAAATCGCGATGGTTGGGTCATATATTTTTAGTTGTTTGATAAAATCTATACCGTTGCCATCAGGTAAGCCTAAATCAACCAACGCCAAAGATGCAGAATGTTGTTTCAGTTGTTCATGAGCTTGAGCTAAAGTTTGTGCAAAAATAAGATTTTCTGGTAAATAGCCAATACCTAATAATATTTCTTTTAGCCTTTTTTGAATGAGTGGTTCATCCTCAACCACAATGACGGGTACAGGTAAAACCAAGTCTGGATCCAGCATTACATTACTCAAAAGATTCATTTCTTCCCCTAATTTGCCAATATTTTTTTACTTTTTATATCCCTGAGATTGGGTATTTTCCAATAGACAACAAAAATATCACTAATTTCAGGGATATTGGAAAACTTGTGATCATGTTCAAATAATAAGTGCATAAATTTAAATCACAAAATAATCGGCGGGGATGGACATATGAACAAGATTTTTAAACTGATCTGGAATAAATCACTGGGGCAGATGGTGGTGGTTTCGGAAAATGCTAAAAGTGCAGGGAAAACCGATCATATCACTGGGGCAATGGCTAGTTCTGAGGTTTTAACTATAGATATAAGTAAACGTCGGATATTTGGTTTGCAAACTCTGGTTTTAAGTATTGCAACCATTATCGGTGCTAATGTTTGGGCAGGGAATATTGTTCAAGGTGTGAGTTGTCCTACTTCTGTTACTGCTGCTGACTTTATAGAAGATATAGATGGTCAGTTAGGGTTAACTTCTGCAGGCTCTATGTCTGCAATTGTTGGATTTTCAAACCCTGTTGATGGTGCTATAGCAATTGGGGGGGATTGTACAAATCTCACTCTGGCATTAGATCATGCTGTGGCAATTGGTGGTGCGGCGGCGGCGGTAAGCGGAGTGGCGATCGGAACAGATGCTGTTGCAAAAAGAATTGGTAATGTTGCTATTGGTAATCAAGCAAAAGCGAGTGGAATTAATAGTGTCGCCATTGGCGCAAATTCTATCGCGGATAGAAATAACAGTTTTTCGGTTGGAAGTACGACTACGCAACGTCAAATTATTAATGTTGCAACCCCAACTCAAGCAACAGATGCAGCTAATAAAGGCTATGTTGATACTGCAATTGCAGCCATTCCAACAGCAGTGGCAAGTGATAACTATGCCCGTAGTTCAACGGATACTGCTTTAGGTGCTGCATCCGGTACAGCTTATAATTCAGAAAGTAATGGGACGCAACTGACAAGTGTCGCGGGTATTACAGTTACCGCAACAACAAACAATATCGATGATATCACGTCAATTACATTACCTGATGGCAATTTTATAACAAATCCAACTCAAGTAGCTGCTTTTAAAAATGCTGCCAAAAAAGGCGCTAATATTGCAATTGGTGCTTATAGCTCCTCCATGGGATCCTCTAATATCGCTTCTGGTTTATTAAGTAATGCCATAGGGTCGTCTAACAAAGCTTCAGGAAAATATAGCAGTGCTATGGGCGACGGAAATACGGCAATAGGTGAGGCAAGTAATGCAATCGGACGATTTAATTTAACCGAAGCTAATGGAAGTAGTGCTTTAGGGTATTGGAATACTGCATCTGGTGAATCGAGTAATGCTGTGGGTAATTCAAACATTGCATCAGGCGAGTCTGCTAGCGCTGTAGGTGATTCCAACAGAGCGCAAGGAAAGCAAAGTAGCGCATTCGGCTCTGATAATACTACAAATGGTGAGGCGAGCAGTGCTATTGGTGATTATAATCGGGCAATGGCTAGTTTAAGTAGCGCCATTGGTTCTAATAATATTGCATTGGCTGATTCTAGTAGTGCGGTAGGTAGAAGTAACACAGCGTCAGGGGATTCTAGTAGCGCATTTGGTAATTCAAACACTGCATTAGGTAGCTCAAGCAATGCAATAGGATCAAGTAATACTGCAAACGGTATGTTCTCCAACGCAATTGGTAGTCAAAATACTGTAAATGGTGTGTTTAGTACTGGTATCGGTTTTAATAACAATGTTACTCAAGATGAAAGTGCTGGCTTAGGGATTAGCAATACTGTTTCTGGAAAAGGAAGTAATGCGGTTGGTACTTATAATAAAGCAAATGGCACAGGGAGCTTCGCCGCAGGTTCACAAAACTTGGCAAAAGGTAGTGGTTCAACCGTTGTGGGGGCAGCCAGTGGACAAAACTATAATGCAGAAGATGATGGGACAAAGCTCACTGCTATTAATGGCATTAAAGTCGAGGCAACAAATTTAACGACCGCATCTATTACCAAAATTGGTGATACATCTGTAAATTCACAACAAGTAGCAGATTTTGAAACCACGCTTCGCAATGGTGGTTCCGTGGCATTTGGTGATCGTAGTGCTGCGGTTGGTTCACATAATATTGCATTAGGTGTTCAAAGTAGTGCGGTGGGCTATGACAATCAGGCGCTAGGCGTAAATAGCACAAGTCTAGGTGTTTCAAACAAGTCAATAGGTGGTGTTTCCACTGCCGTAGGTTCAAATAATACGGCATCCGCTATTTATAGTAGTGTTTTCGGTAGTAGTAGTCAGGCTACAGCTTATGGTTCAACTGCGATAGGTCATGATTCCGTAGCCAATGAAGCGAATACTATTTCCGTTGGTCGTAGTGGTGCTGAAAAACGCATTACCAATGTTGCAACACCAACTCAAGCAACAGATGCTGCTAATAAAGGCTATGTAGATACTGGTTTGGCTACAAAAGCGTCACAGTCTGATTTAACTGATGGTCTAGCTTTAAAAACTGATAAAACTACATTTGATGCATTAAATAGCAAAGTTAATGATGCAACGACAGGTTTGGATACGAAGGCATCGACAAGTGCATTAACGACAGGTTTGTCTAATACATTAAATGATGCAAAAAGTTATGCAGATCAAAAGGATTTGGTTTTAGATGGCAAAATCACCACAAATACCAATAATATTTCAGCCTTACAAACAGGTTTGGGTAATATTTCGGCTAATGCTGTTGTTTATGACAATTCATCAAAAGAAACAATTACTTTGACGGGCCAGAGCGGAACAAAACTCACCAATCTACAAGCGGGTGATATCAGTTCAAGCAATTCTAAAGATGCAGTTACGGGTGGGCAGCTTTATACGACCAATCAAAATATCAGCACATTATCAACGCAGTTTAGTAGTAGCGCAAATCAATTAGCTTCTGTATTAGGTGGCGGAGCGGGATTCAATAATGGCGTATTTACATTACCGACCTTTACGATTCAGGGCACAAGTTATTCTAATATTGGTGCCACCTTTGGTGCTGTGAATAATGAATTAACCGCATTAAAAGGTTCTGTGAGCAACCTAAAAAATTATGTTGATCAGCAAGATGCTAAAACTTTATCCGATGCAAATACCTACACGGATACACAAAGCTCAGGCACACTGGCAAATGCAAAATCTTATATTGACCAACAAGATGCCAAAAATCTCAATGATGCAAAATCTTATACAGATCAACAAACCTCACAATCTTTAAATGACTCAAAAAGCTACACCGATCAACAAACCACAACTGCATTGAATGATGCCAAAACTTATACCGACCAACAAACCGCATCGACCTTAAATACGGCTAAATCCTATACTGATCAAAAAGTAGCAGATGCAGGACAATATATCAGTATTGGGGGAAATGGCGCTGGTGCAAGTACAAGTTCAAATGCAACTGGTAAAAACTCAACAGCAATAGGACCAAACACTGTGGTTACAGGGAATAACTCAACCGCTGTGGGTGTTGGTAATACTGTTTCTGGCAATGGATCAGGAGCCTTTGGAGATCCAAATACGATCAGTGGCAACGGCAGTTATGTTGTAGGCAATGACAATACAGTGAAAGGTGATAATACCTTTGTGTTAGGTAATAACGTCAATACAGATGCTAAAAATGCTGTAGTGTTGGGCAATAATTCAAGTTCAGATCGAGACAATACGGTATCTGTAGGCTCTGCGACCAATCAACGTCAAATTACTCATGTGGCAGCAGGTACGGCAGACACAGATGCCGTTAATGTTGCGCAAATGAATACATCAAGTTCAGAAACCCTTTCAAGCGCAAACAGCTATACAGATACTCGTTTTGCGGGTTTGGAGAGTACATTTAAGGACTATAGTCTGCAAACAGAACGCCGTTTTCAAGAGGTTGACAAACGTTTTGACCGTCAGGGCGCGATGAGTGCAGCCATGATGAATATGGCGACCAGTACGGCTGGATTGCGTGGGCAGAACCGCATTGGGGTTGGGGCTGGTCTGCAAGGTGCGGAACAAGCTGTTGCTGTAGGCTATCAACGTATGATTAATGAAAATACCAGTTTGAGTATCAGCGGAGCACTAAGTAAAGAGGAAAGTTCGGGTGGTGTCGGTGTAGGTTTTAGTTGGTAATACAAATTTTTAAATATGAAAAAAACCAGTCTACATTGACTGGTTTTTTATCACAAGATCAAAAAAAAATTCAAATCTCGTAAAAATCACCAATTTCAGGGATGTTCGTCATATATAAAACACTTTAAATTGAATCTAAGTTTTAGTTTTTAATTAGAACTTATCACTTTAAGTTTAAAGGGAGAAATGTCACTTTATAATAATGATAAAATTCTAATAACAGCGTTATTTTAGACCAGTCTATTACAGCAATATGACTGGTTTTCCTTTTTTTGTTCAAATAAATTATCTAAAGTTCATTTTTTCGTCATACACATTGGTAATTATAAAAGACAACGTTTTTCACTTGAAAAAGTTGCCATTTTACTCAATAGTCTAATGGTAAGTATTTTCAGATCGTTACGTTTTTTAAAAATTTTAAAGCGGGTAGAGCTTGAAAGTTCGAGTAAAGCGTTCTAAAACAGTGAAGAGAGCTATAACAAGGATTATCTATGAAGTTGTATTATTCACCTGGTGCATGTTCATTGGCTGCACATATTCTTTTGAACGAAATTAATGTCGATTTTGATCTTGAACGGGTTGATCTAAAAACACATAAAACTGAAAAAGGTGCGGATTATTATGAAATTAATCCTAAGGGTTATGTCCCTGCACTTGAAATTACACCAGGATTGGTTCTCACTGAAAACGTTGCAGTGCTTCCTTTTATTGCGCAGCATGATCCAGCTCAGAACTTGATTCCACCATCGGGTTTAGGTCGTGCCAAAGTTTTGGAATGGTTAGGGTACCTAAACTCAGAATTGCATGATGCCTATGCGGTATTCTTTGGTGGTGCTTTGGATGCTGAAGCAAAAGAAAAAGCCTATGCTGAAATTGATCGATTGTTGGCTTATATCGATAAAGCCATTGGTGAGTCAGATCATGAATATCTTGTAGATGATGGTTTTGGCCCTGCTGATGCTTATTTATTTGTGCTTACAAATTGGTCAAATGGCATTGAACATGATTTGACGCCATACACAAATATTGTTGCTCTTCGTAATAAGGTTGCTGAACGTCAATCTGTGAATATCGCAATGCGTGATGAAGGATTAATTCCTTAAATCTCACATGCATAAAAAAATGCCTCAAAAAATTGAGGCTTTTTTTATTTAAACTCTGGCGGTTCTTTAAAATTAATTTGCTCTAATTTTAAATTATAATGGTGTTTTAACGTTTGCCACTGAGTTTTTATGGGTTGCTCAGTCTTCTCAAATTCATTTTCACCTGTTATTTTTTTTAACTTTCCTGTCGAAAAGTTAATGCTCAATGTGCTTTCTTCACCAGAAGCACGATGAAAACTCATTTGATCAAAACCAATTAATTTAAAACCCAGATCTTGGTAACGAAAGCTAAAAGTATTGTTGGTGATATACCATGAACCACAGCTTAGCCAATAATTTAGATTTATTTTTAAAATACCTTTTGAAATTTTGATATTGCCTTCTTCTAATGGATCTGCAAGGCAAGTGGATTCTGCATCATTTTCACTTGGCAAATATGGGTTTGTGCTGATCAATTGATAACCATGAGTTGTTTTAAATAAAACCAGTAAAGTTCTGGGATTGGTATTAAGTTCAGGGCTTCCTAGTCCATCATTGGAAAGAATATTTTTTGGGTCATTTTTTTCAATCACAAAAACGATATCTTCTTTACCATCGCGGTTTAAATCACCTCGGACTGTTTCAATTATTTTCCAATGTTTAGGGATAAATTGTTGATATTGTGATGGATCAGGATCTGCAAATACAGTAGTTGTGAAACCCAAACAGCCTAAACAAAAAAATCTCATTATTGCGTTGAACATGTAAATTTACTCTTATTATTTATTCTTTAAAAGAAAAGGATCCCAAAGAATCCTTTAAAAATTTTCTTCATTAAAACATGGAATTATTTAAAGAAATAACCTGTTTCTGGAGAACTGGCATTTGCCATGCGTTTACGTGGCATACGTCCAGCCAGATAAGCTTCTCGACCAGATTCTACTGCTTTTTTCATGGCAGATGCCATAAGTACTGGATTTTGTGCCGCTGCAATTGCCGTATTCATAAGTACGCCGTCACAGCCCAATTCCATTGCAATTGCTGCATCACTTGCAGTTCCTACACCTGCATCGACCAAAACAGGTACTTTGGCATTTTCTTTAATAATCGAAATGGTATGCGGATTTAAAATTCCCAGACCTGAACCAATCAAACTTCCTAAAGGCATAATCGCAACACAGCCCATACTTTCAAGTTCTTGAGCGACAATAGGATCGTCCGAGGTATATACCATGATCTCGAAACCATCATCAATTAAGGTGCGGGCAGCTTTAAGCGTGGCAGTAATATTGGGATAAAGTGTTTTTTCATCACCTAAAACTTCAAGTTTAACCAGATTGTGGCCATCTAGAAGCTCACGTGCCAACATACAAGTACGAACCGCACTATCGGCGTCAAAACAGCCTGCGGTATTTGGTAAAATGGTATATTTTTCAGGTGGAATGACCGATAGTAAATTTGGTTGATCAGGATGCTGTCCAATATTTACACGGCGAATCGCAACCGTCACAATTTCTGCCCCACTTGCCCGAATAGCTAAGTCTGTTTCATTGAGATCTTTGTATTTGCCTGTGCCGACTAAAAGGCGTGATTGAAATGTACGTGAACCGATAATTAAAGGTGAATCTTGCATGGTTTACTCCATTTTAGCCGCCGCCAACAGCGTGAATAATTTCAATACGATCATGGTCTGAAAGGGGAGATTGTTCGAGTTTGCTTTTAGGAATGATTTGCTCATTTTGTTCAACGGCAAATCGTTTACCTTCAAGTGCTAATTCCTGAACAAGTTCTAATAAATTCTGACAAGCAGTTTGTTTAAGCTCGCCATTCAAATAAATCTGCATATTGTTTCCAGTTACTTTCCGTATTTTATGGCATTCCAAGCTAGAACGAACCAACCTAAAATCATAAATACCCCTCCTATTGGGGTAATCGCACCAAGACCACGTGGTAAACCCAAGGCCATGATATATAAAGAACCACAGAATAATAAAATACCGATCTGAATCAGAATAAAAGATGTTTTGATGGGAAAATGGTGGCTTACTTTAGACAAAATACCTAGTGCAAGTAGACCTAGTGCGTGGTAGAAGAAATATTGTGTTGCTGTTCCCCACCAGCCAATTTGTTCTGGTGTAGCAAAAGCTTTTAGGCCATGAGCACCAAAGGCCCCCAATATAACAGCCAAAGCAAGATTAACAGCTGCAATTGCGATCCACATAAGCCAAAACACTTAAAAAAAGACCCAAGCACCTTAGCATAAATCCAGTGAGCTAAAAATACTTAAGGCTCATAAAAAAGAGGCAAACGCCTCTTTTTAAAACATGGGAAATACTAACTTGCCGACATGGCAACTTTAATTTTTTCCATTGCATTTTTTTCAAGCTGGCGAATACGTTCAGCCGAAACATTGTATTCAGCAGCAAGTTCATGCAAGGTCGATTTATCATCGTCCAACCAACGACGCTGTAAAATATTCCG
Organism: Acinetobacter guerrae; assembly: GCF_009372255.1. Taxonomy (GTDB): domain Bacteria; phylum Pseudomonadota; class Gammaproteobacteria; order Pseudomonadales; family Moraxellaceae; genus Acinetobacter; species Acinetobacter guerrae. The sequence goes on along the minus strand of NZ_LXGN01000001.1, from coordinate 357,334 downwards.
TGAACGATCATCAAGCTGGTTCATCGCTTGATATAATGCAGAGCTACTTTGTTCTTCATAGTCTTCATTTTCTACCAATCGAGCAGGATCATAACGGTTATCTTCCAGATATAATGCAGGTGCAACATGGGTAGAATCATCGTCATCATCACCTTGAGCTTCAAACGCAGCATCATAGGCAGTCAAACGACCTTCCATTTCCAGCACTTGTTCTGGCGTAACATTTAAATCACTTGCAATGGCTTTGGCTTCATCAAGTGTTAATTTTTTGCTCGACTTTTTTAGACTACGCAAATTAAAAAACAGTTTGCGTTGTGCTTTAGTCGTGGCAATTTTGACGATACGCCAGTTACGAATTACATATTCGTGAATTTCGGCTTTGATCCAGTGGACGGCAAAGGAAACTAACCGCACACCCATATTTGGATCAAACCGTTTCACTGCTTTCATTAGACCAAGATTACCTTCTTGAATCAGGTCACCTTGTGGCAAGCCATAGCCAGCATAACTTCTTGCAATATGCACAACAAAACGTAAATGCGACATGACGAGCATTTTTGCCGCATCCAGATCCTGATCATAATAATAACGCTCAGCCAGTTCTTTCTCTTGCTCAGCCGTCAAAATTGGAATTTGATTAACAGTGCTGATATAAGCACCGAGATTTACACCGGGCGCAGATAAGGACAGGGGCATCAATTGATTGCTGCTGTCACTCATGAGTTCTCCTTATAGGATGGTGGTATAACCAATAGTTTCATCTTAATGCGAAGCAAGTTCATAATTAAGGAAAATTGGGTAGAGAAATGTAAAATTTTATACATGAGTTGATTGGAATATCAAAGCTGTATGTCTAAGGTTGGATCAAATAATGAAATTCGTGTTCAGATATTTTTGTCAAATGACAATCCAGTTTATGAAGCTGACAATAACGTAGCACATCTATTTCACTATGAGGATCGGAAGATTTAAGTAAAAAAGCTTGATCAATAGTCGCTTTTTTTAAACCGCGCTTTAACATTAAAAGAGGCATAGGACATGGTTGACCGATTGCATTTATTTCAGTAGGAATAACGGGGTTTAAGTCATTCATCCGTAAAAATATTCAAAGATGTTGGTTTAAATTTATTTTATCAAAAAAATGCGTATTTGTGAAAAAAGTCGAATGCTTTAAGAAGTATATATTTTATTGATGGTAAAAAAAATTGATGAGTCTAAAAATTAAGCAACATTTTATATAGAATTATCTAAAAAATTTCTATTAATTGTGATAAACCCGTGTTAAGCTCGAAGCGTTTTAGGGGTGGCTACTACGAACAAAAACCTTGTTTTAGTTAGGCCTATGACAAATGGATGTAACCGGAAATTGTTGATAGTTTTACAGAATGATTACAAGCTTTGAAATAATAAAGAATTTTAAACTTGTTTGCTCTGCTGTTTGCAACACCGGAAGGTCCTTTATTTTCACTTCTGAGGATTGACTTATGACAGCTCGCGAACAAGGCGTTGTTAAATGGTTTAACGACACTAAGGGTTTTGGCTTTATTCAACGTAATGGCGGCGACGACGTATTTGTACATTTCCGTGCAATTATGGGTGACGGACATCGTTCGTTACGTGACGGCCAGCGTGTTGAATTCAGCGTTGTGCAAGGACAAAAAGGTTTTCAGGCTGAGAATGTACAGCCTTTAGACTAATCAACATTTTATGTTGAATAGCGCCTCAATTTTTAAATTGGGGCGCTTTTGTTTTATACTATCCCTCTTATCAGAGTGATTAACAGTTAGAGCACGAGTTTATGGTATCTGGTTTTGAAACCTTGAATCTACATCCGCAACTGCAAAAAGCGATTGATGCATTAGGGTTTAAGCAAATGACCCCAATTCAGCAAAAGGTTTTAAAATATACACTGGCAGGACATGATGCAATTGGTCGTGCGCAAACAGGAACAGGTAAAACAGCCGCGTTTCTAATTAGCATTATCAACGACTTGCTAAATAATCCTATTCAGGAACAACGCTATCGGGGGGAACCTCGCGCTTTGATTCTTGCGCCAACTCGCGAACTAGCCTTACAGATCGAAAGTGATGCTAAAGAACTGACCAAATTTACAGATTTAAAATTACTGACATTGGTCGGTGGTGTGGATTTCGATAAGCAAAAGAAACCGTTAAATGCCAATTTTCTTGATATTTTGGTGGCAACACCAGGCCGTTTAATTGATTTTGTTGAACAGAAAGAAATTTGGCTCGATCAAATTGAGTTTTTGGTGATAGACGAAGCTGACCGTTTACTGGATATGGGGTTTATTCCTTCGGTAAAGCGGATCGTCCGTTACTCTCCTCGTAAAGAGGAACGTCAGACTTTAATGTTTTCGGCGACCTTTAGTTATGATGTGTTAAATCTGGCTCGTCAATGGTTGTTTGAACCTGTTACGGTAGAAATTGAACCTGAGCAAAAAACCAATAATGATGTAGAACAACGCGTCTATGTGGTTGAGAAAAAAGATAAATATCGTTTGCTACAAGATATTTTACGTGATGAACCGATTGATAAAGTTATGATCTTTGCCAACCGTCGAGATCAGGTTCGTCGCTTATATGATCATCTTAAAAAAGATGGTTATCGCGTAGGGATGTTGTCGGGTGAAATTGCACAAGATAAACGTCTTAAAATGCTCGACCAATTTAAGCAAGGTAAAAATAATATTATGATTGCCACAGATGTTGCAGGTCGTGGTATTCATGTCGATGGTGTATCTCATGTTGTGAACTTCACCTTACCTGAACAGTCTGATGATTATGTACATCGTATCGGTCGTACTGGGCGTGCAGGTTCACAAGGGGTCAGCATTAGCTTTTTATCTGAAGACGATGCTTTTTATTTGCCTGAAATTGAAAAAGCGATTGGAAAGAAATTGCCTTTAACTCGCTTGGAAGGCTATTGTTAAAAGATACCTAATCAATATTGGGTAATAAAAAATGCGCTCTTAACATCTTAGAGCGCATTTTTTTATGGCTTAAAACTTGATTTAATCTGCTTTGCAATAAAAAGTGAGCGTAGTTTGATAGTCATCGTCTTTGGCGAGTGAGGCATTTTTACCTGTAATTGAGCCAATAACTCCAGCCGCTGCCTCTACCATTTTTCCAGTTTCTTCGTCTACGACACCTTTAAGTACGCCGTTATAAGTGGTTTTTTCATCCACGACCACAGCTGTGCTGCGTTTACAGGTCTTATTGGCTGCATCGACAGCATTGTTTTTTGCAATAAGGTTAGTTTTACCTACACCAGTGACTTCAAATTGATTATTTTCTTTTTGAACTGCTGTGGTTGCAGTGGGGTTAGATGCACAGGCTGTGAGTAAAATAGCAGATACGGTGAGTATGCTGGCTGTCATTTGTTTTTTCATAAACCAGTCCTTGAAAATTAAAAATTAGTTTTTAAGTTGAACATAAAAATTTCTATTTGTTTTGAGTATGTTGTATAGATTTTGATGGTTTTATGCAGTAACCGTGTCAAATTTTGGAAAACTAAAGAAATGCCAAGAATTAGCATGGCAGAAATAAAAAAGAATGTGCTAATCTATTTTTGGTTTTTTAAATTAGATCAATGTTCATGACGGATTTAGACGTAAATACGGTTCATCAAAATATTCATCAGCGTCAATCAATTGGGCATCTCATTGAGCCTGCACCATCTTCTGAACAATTAAATAAAGCATTTGATGCTGCACTGACAGCGCCAGATCATCATCGATTAAAACCAACACGTTTTATTGTGATTCAATCTGAGCAACGTGCAGCTTTTGGAGAAAGTTTATCTCAGGCTTTGGCTGATCTTGGTGAAACTGATCCAACTCAGCTCGATCGTGTTAAGCAGCATCCTTTTCGTGCGCCGTTATTGGTGATTGCGGTGACGCAATTTCAAGATCATCCTAAAGTTCCATTATTTGAGCAGACATTAAGTACAGGTGCTGCTATTCAAAATTTTCTTCTGTCTTTACAAGTACAGGGATTTGCAAGCATATGGCGCTCAGGTGCAGTTGTTGAATCAAAGTGGTTAAAACAACATCTTGGTTTGGCTGAACGTGATCTAATTTCGGGGATTATTTATATTGGCACTGCTGCGAAAGCAATTGCACCTCGTACAGAAATAACAGTGACTGACTTTATTAAAAATTGGCAGTCTTAAAAAAATATTGGTATTGTTTTGGCAGGAATGAACAGCGCATGACGGAACTAAACTTTTCAGATCTAGTACAACCCATTGAAGTTGATAAGAAAACAGCACTTCGCATAACAGTATTGGGTGGCGGTAGTTTTGGTACAGCAATGGCGAATCTAGCAGTTCGAAATGGTTGCGATACCATGATCTGGATTCGTGATCAGGATGCAGCGGATGATATCAATCAAAGTCATGTTAATAAGCGTTATTTGCCTGATTTTAGTTTAGAAACTGGATTGCGTGCAGTCTGTAATATAGAAGAAGCAGTTTGTGATCGGGATATTATTTTAGTCGCAATACCTAGCCATTCGTTCCGTAAGGTGCTCAAACAAATTGCTCCTTTTATTAGCTCACAGGCTGTTGTATCGCTTACCAAAGGTATCGAAGCAGATACTTTTAGCTTTATGAGCGATATTATTCGTGAAGAATTACCAGAAGTGCCATATGGTGTACTTTCTGGCCCAAATTTAGCGAAAGAAATTATGGCGGGGATGCCATCTGGAACGGTGATTGCCAGTCATTCTGAATTGGTGCGTTATGCTGTACAGCATGCCTTACATAGTGCTTTATTTCGTGTTTTTGGTAGCGATGATGTGCATGGTGTAGAGTTGGGAGGCGCACTCAAAAATATTTATGCGGTCGCGATGGGGATGGCGGTTGCTTATAATATTGGTGAAAACACCAAGAGTATGATTATCACTCGTGCTTTGGCTGAAATGAGTCGTTTCGCGGTTGAATTAGGCGCAAATCCTTTGACTTTTCTTGGTTTGTCTGGTGTAGGGGATTTATTTGCGACCTGTAATAGTCCACTCAGTCGAAATTATCAAATTGGATATGCTTTAGGTTCAGGAAAGACACTAGAACAGGCAACTAAAGAGCTAGGGCAAACGGCTGAAGGGATTAATACGATTGTGCAAGTGCGCAAACGCGCACAAGAGCTTGATGTCTATATGCCAATTACTAATGCCTTGTATGAGGTGATTTTTGAGGGGGCACCACCTTTAAATATTGCGCTCTCCCTAATGAAAAATGGTCACCGTAGTGATGTAGAATTTGTACTGCCGCATCATGAAGTGTAATAAGGCATTTAATAAAAACTGTCATACACACTTGTTATCATAAAGAAAGATTGAAAAAAGGAATGGTTATGCAACTGACTTTAGTTCGTCACGGGGAAGCAGCGCCTCCAGTGGATGGTAATGATATCAAGCGACCACTCACTGCTTTGGGTCATGCTCAGGCTGAACAAACCTCACAATACCTTAAGGAGATGGTCAAGCCCGAGGTTTTTGTGGTAAGCCCTTTATTGCGTGCACAAGAAACACTTGGTCATATTCAGACATATTTTCCTGAAGTTCCTGTTTTACTTTGTGATAAGATCAAACCAGATGATGATGCAAAAGATGCGATAGATTGGCTGTCTCAACTTCCATTCGAGTCTGTTGTTGTGGTTTGTCATATGAATGTTGTTGGGCATATTGCTGAACAGCTCACGCATGAGAACTTTAATCCTTTTGCTTTGGCTGAAGCGCGTATTTATAGCCAAAGCGTGATTGCCAACGGATTGTCAACACAAGGACATAGTTTTATACCTACGCTATAACGAAAACACGGTACTTATAATTTATGCTGTATTTATGGATGCCTGAAGCCAATGGGGCTTGGTTTTGGTCAACAGGTGAAAATTGGTTGCAGGCTTCCAGCCTTGAACAGCTTATTCATGATTTACAATCCCATCAAGGACAAGAGACAGTAGTTTTCTTTTCCAGTCGGCATATCCAGATTTTGCAACAGCACATGACTAAAGCTCATGTGAAGCAACTGGGAGCAGATGGTGTTAAATATCTCATGGAAGAATATGTAACCTTACCAATCGATCATATGCGGGTGGTTCACCATTTTGAATCCCCAGATCAATTGACGATATTGGGAGTTGCACAGAGTCTGGTTGAAACGTGGCAACATGCACTTAATTTATTGCCGATTAAATTGATCGCTTTACTCCCTGATTTTCTGATATTACCTGCACCTGAACAAGGTCAAGTGAATATCGCACATTTGCATGGGCAGACTTTAGTTCGTGAAAATTTGTATAAAGGTATGTCAATAGATGATTTGGCTGTGTATCTTGAGTTCCAGCCTTCGCAGACCTTTTACCATTATACTAATTTGACCACACAGCAACTTGATAGTCTGGCTAACGTATCTACCGTAGAAACTCGGCAACCTTTTGATTATCAGTTTCAAAAAATATTAAAACCGAAGCAGCATCCATTTAATGTTTTGCCGAAAACAAAAAAAGAAACTCAAGTTTCTGGTTATTGGAAAGCATGTATTGCTGTTCTGATTGCGGTATTGGTTGTTCAATTTAGTTATGATGCTTTGCGTTGGTATAAACTGAAAAAACTTGCAAACCAAACAGCGATGCAAGCAGTTGATCAATATAAATATTGGTTTGGTGCCAATAGTCGTGTGACCGAGCAGAATGTAAAAAGTATGTTCGAAAGTCAGCTTAGAATGAGTCAAAGCGGCGATACAACGGCACTAAATCTGTTAAGTAGAGTAGGGCCAATTCTTATGCAACGCCAAATTGTCGCTCAACAGCTAAGTTATACTGATTCTTCTTTGAGCTTGTCGTTAAAAGCTAAATCTGCAAATGACTTGCAAAGTTTAACGCAACAACTCAATCAGCAAGGTTTTAAAGCGGAACTGGGTAATGTTCAAGCAGATGGTGCAGGCGCGATTGGGATGGTAAAAGTACAATAATGAACACAATGACTCGAATTCAGCACAGCTTGGATCAAAAAATTGAACGTATTGTTGATGCCTTACAGCGCATGTCTGTACGTGAACGCTACATGGTGATTTTCGCGAGCGTTTTAGTTGTGGTATCAATTATAAGTTTTTCACTGTGGAAAATGCATAGTCTAGCTGATCAGCAACAAAAGCGGGTTAATGATCTCAAGGATTTAATGGTCTGGATGCAAAGCAATGCAGCCACAATGAAACCTGCATCAGAAAGCCAGTTAACTATAGCTGAAAAAGTCCAGCGTGTTTCTCAGCAGCAGGGGTTAACCGTGTCATCTCAGCAAATGGGAGAGCAGTTGCAAATTGTTGCTGAACATCAAAATTATGCAGTTTTGGCAAATTTTATAACCCAACTAGCGAAAATGGGCGTGTCGATTGAAAAAATGGAGATGGTTTCGGGTAACAATCAGATTAAATTAACGGCTACAGTACAATAAGTCCTCAAAATAAAAGGGTTGCAAGCATGGCGTTTTAGTTTTGCTATGCCTATAATATGCCTACCTGAAAAAGCAGTAGACTTTGATTGATATGTTATATTCGCTTGCTCGCCCTATGTTATTCGCCTTGTCACCCGAGCGTGCACATGAACTTACCTTATCAGCTCTGAAGTCTGCCCATAAAATTGGCTTATTGCGTCAGCATATTGCACCTAAACCCGTCACATGTATGGGCATACAATTCCCAAATCCTGTAGGTCTTGCAGCAGGTCTGGATAAAAATGGTGCTTATATTGATGCATTGGCGGGTTTGGGTTTTGGTTTTATTGAAATCGGAACAATTACTCCGCGTCCGCAAGCTGGGAACCCACAACCAAGACTATTTCGTATTCCTCAAGCAAAAGCCATTATTAACCGTATGGGTTTTAATAATGATGGTGTGGATCAGCTCATTGAAAATGTAAAATCGTCAAAATTTAAAGGCATTTTGGGGATCAATATTGGCAAGAATGCCGACACGCCCGTTGAAAATGCAGTAGATGATTATCTGATTTGTTTAGAAAAAGTTTATCAATACGCATCTTATATTACAGTCAATATTTCTTCACCAAACACTAAAAATCTGCGTAGTTTACAAAGTGGTGATGCTTTGACAGAATTACTGGAAACATTAAAACAACGCCAGTTAGACTTGGCGGAGCAGTACCATCATTATGTTCCTTTAGTTCTTAAAGTAGCACCTGATTTAACTGAAGAAGATATTGAATTTATTTCAACTCAGTTGTTGCAGTTTAAAATTGATGGTCTCATTGTTACCAACACCACATTGTCACGTGTTGGCGTAGAAGACTTGCCTTACGGTAATGAAGCAGGTGGTTTATCTGGTGCGCCTGTATTTGAAAAAAGTACTGAATGTTTGCGCCAGTTTGCAAAATGCTTAAATGGTCAAATTCCTCTGATTGGTGTTGGGGGAATCACTCAAGGTGAACATGCGCTTGCAAAAAAAGATGCAGGTGCTAGCCTTGTACAAATTTATAGTGGCCTCATATATACAGGTCCGAGCCTAATTAAAGATTGCGTGAGTGCTTTCAACTAAGTGATGAATACACTGGATATCATTATTCTGATACTTCTGCTCATTGGAGGGCTAAACGGTTTGCGACAAGGATTCGTAAAAGCCTTTGCGAACTTGATTGGTTGGATATTAGCACTGATTGTAGGTGCGAAATATGCCAACTTTTTGGCGCCAAGCATGGTGGTGTTGAGTCATGATCCAGTTGTTCAGAAGATTGCAGCATTTGCCTTTATTGTCCTAATCATTATTGTCCTTACGTGGTTGGTTACGGGTTTACTCAATTTGCTACTCAGAAGTATGAGCCTTGGCCCGTTAAATCGTTTGGCTGGTGGTGCTTTTGGTACATTAAAAGGGTTGTTGATTGTACTGGTGACCATGCAAGGTCTTGGTCCATGGGTCGAAAGCTCTCCGCACTGGAAACAGTCTAAATTTGTTCAGGTTTTATTGCCTTATGCACCTTTAGCAACAGAGTTATCGAAAGATGCGGCCAGTGAAGCATTACAGCATGTGACATCAGAGGGGAGTTTATTTCATCGCCCTTCACATGAAGTGGCTGAGTCTGATTTAGACAAAGATCAGGTCAGTCATTCAACCCAGAATCCTTTTTATTAATCCTAGCTTGTCTGCGAGGTTGCTATGTGTGGAGTAGTTGGTATAGCTGGTAAAGCACCCGTTAACCAAATGTTGTTTGATGCATTAACGATGTTGCAACATCGTGGACAGGATGCAGCCGGGATAGTAACTTGCCATAATGGTCGTCTTTTTCTGCGTAAAGACAACGGAATGGTGCGAGATGTGTTCCATACCCGTCATATGCGCGCCTTAATTGGTAATTATGGTATTGGTCATGTACGTTATCCAACTGCGGGTTCAGCAAGTAGTGCAGAAGCGCAACCATTTTATGTGAACTCACCTTATGGAATCACACTGGCGCATAATGGTAATTTGACCAATGCTGAAGAAATTCACGAAGATCTGTTTAAAACAGATTTACGGCATATGAATACGGATTCTGATTCTGAAGTTCTTTTAAATGTTTTTGCGCATGAGTTGCAAAAAAGTGGAACTTTAAACCCAACCGCTGAAGATGTTTTTCATGCTGTGAAGCGCGTGCATGAGCGCTGCAAAGGAGCGTATGGCGTAGTTGCCATGATTACTGGACACGGTTTGGTGGGTTTTCGTGATCCGAATGGTATTCGTCCATTAATTTATGGTTCGCGTGAAACTGAACAAGGTCTTGAATACATTATTGCCTCTGAGTCGGTTGCAATTACAGCGCTTGGCTTTAAGATCGAGCGTGATATTCAGCCGGGTGAAGCAATTTTTATCAATGATAAAGGTGAACTTTTCACTCAGCAATGTGCTGCTGAACCGCAGCATCGTCCATGTATTTTTGAATATGTGTATTTTGCGCGTCCAGATGCAATTATCGATGGAATCTCAGTCTATAAAGCCCGTTTAAAAATGGGTGAAAAACTGGCGCATAAAATTTTGCGCGAATGGGGTGAGGAGCATGATATTGATGTGGTCATTCCAATTCCAGATACGAGTCGTACTTCTGCACTTGAACTGGCAAATATTCTTGGGGTCAAATTTCGTGAAGGTTTCATGAAAAACCGTTATATCGGTCGTACCTTTATTATGCCAGGCCAACAGCAACGTAAAAAATCAGTACGTCAAAAACTCAACCCAGTTGAACTTGAGTTTAAAGGCAAAAATGTATTGCTTGTAGATGATTCGATCGTTCGCGGTACCACTTGTAATGAAATCATTCAGATGGCGCGTGATTCGGGTGCAAAAAAGGTTTATTTCGCTTCGGCTGCACCAATGGTTAAATATCCAAATGTGTATGGTATTGATATGCCAGCGAAAACTGAATTGATTGCTTCACAGCGTAGTGTTGAAGAAATTCAAGACATTATTGGTGCTGATCGCTTGATCTTTCAAGATTTGGAAGATTTGAAAAATGCAGTGCGTACGAGCAAAGTTCCAGATTTGAGAGAATTTGATAGTTCAGTTTTTGATGGAATTTATGTGACAGGTGGTATTGATCAAACTTACCTTGAAAACCTTGAACGTAAGCGTAACGATATGGCTAAAGGTACAGATGGTTATATTGATGTCAACATTGATGCTGCTTCTGTTGATTTGACAGGAATCAAAGAAGAATCATAAGCTAAATTCTCTAGGAAAAAGCGGGTTTTTCCCGCTTTTTTCATTTATGATGGAGCAACAATGTAATCAGGACATATTTACATTGAAAGAAGTTAGTCATTATCTCGTTGAAAACAAAAATATGATGTGGTCAGCAAGCATGTGTGTTGTCGCAATGCTACTGACAATGTTCATTTTAAATACAACACTTGGACTTTTGGTTCACTATTTTGATTATAGCCAGTCTATTTTGTGGCACAGTCTAAGCCCTTATCTCCTTGTTTTATTATTTTTTATTGTGATTAGTTCCGCAATTTACGAATTTTATATTTTTCGTGAAGGCGGTCATTCTTTAGCGAAGCAATTAAAAGGTCGTCGTTTAGATCTACTTGAAAGTACACCTGAAGAAAGTGTCGCACTTAAAATATCACAACAATTGGCGGAACGCTTTAGAATCGAAGCTCCTGTCTTATATGTGCTGCCTGATGAAGTCGGAGTTAATGCTCTAACAGCAGGATTTGATCAGCAAAATGTGGTGATCATCGTGACATGGGGAGCTTTGCAAAATCTGGATGATGTTGAATTATATGGTTTACTCAGTCATGAGTTTAATCAGATATTATCAGGTGAGGCAGTAGAGAACACAAAACTCAAAATTCTATACAGCGGTCTAATTACTTTTAGTCAATTGGGGAGCAGAATTGCCAAGCGTGGTTTTAAGCCTTATCAAAAAAATAAACAGCGTAAGTTTGAAACATTCTTTATCGCAGTGGGTGGAATTATTTGGTTGCTCGGAAGCATGGGAGTATTAATTACTCGTTTAATCAAATATTTAACGTTAAGTGGGCGAACTTTTCGTAACGATTATAAAACCATGCAATTGATTCAGAATAATGCCAATACTCAGACTTTACTTCGAATTTATGTGCATCATGCGGGTTCTCAAATTCACAGCGTATTTTCCGAATCGATTGCACATATGTGTTTTGCTAACTCATTAAGTCCGCAAAGCTGGTTAAATATCCATCCAAGTATTGAAGATCGTATATATGAACTCAATCCTACGATCTTGCAAGAATTACAACTTGAAAACCTGAAAAAGTTGAGAAATCGACCATTATTTAGCTTATTTCGTTCCCTTGAAGAAATGGATGGAAGTGTTTATACGCCGTGGGTATCGCCACAACCGCTGCCTTTGTTAAGATTGTCTCCGATCAGTTTTGCTTTAAATGATGCGATTAAACCGCTAAAAGCTGAAATACGCCAAAATATCAAGCGGCCAGAGCTAATTCAAAGAGCCTTACAGACAGCAACGGGATCGCGTGAAGTCATGGTTGCGATTTTAATGATTCGTCAATATCGTGAATTTCTTCCACCAAATGCCCAAGTAAGCCGAGCAATTGTCGATGCCTTGCTGTATCTGGATGGCCGTGTTCACGTACAGATTTTTCATGAAGCATGCCGTAATATTGGTTCGCTTCCAGCCAGTATTGCACGGCAGTTTTTAACGCGTTTGGCTTTAATTATTCAGGAAGATGGTGAGGTTGGTTTGCTTGATGCCTTACTATTAGAGCGGGTGAAGTTTGAGCTCAATCTGATGCCAATACATATGCCAACATCAATTGAAGAAGTTAAACCACAAATGGTTCGTTTAATTGATGCTTTATTGCATGTCCAGCAAATTAATAGTCCCAATCAGCTTGAAGTGCGTGATCGTATTCTGAGTCATATTTTGACTTTGGAAGAAATGGTGTTGTACGAAGAAATTTCAGATGAGCCCATCGATCTGGCTGAAATCTTGAATGATTGTGCGGGATTATTATTGCGTGATCGACTGAGTATATTGGGTATTGCAGAAATGTGTTTGTGGAGTGATCGTATCATTACACAAGATGAGTTGGATGTTCTGGAATTACTATATTGGAGATTTGGCTTTGAAACAGGTGATATTGTCGACCAAATGCAAAAGAAAAATACCCTTATGATTATTTAAACTGCATTTAATACCTCTTTGAATCAAATCACTGAAAAAGGCTGGAAAGCAGAGTAGAATAGGGTTCAGAAATAAGTTTAATAGTGTGAGTATGACAGGGCAGCAGCGGAATATTTTGGCGACTATGGGGGTGGATGTCTGGATTCCACGAGCATTGTCATGCCAAAAAAAGCAGCCTGTCAGTTTTTGGCGTGACCAAACTCCCATTGTAACTGAAGCTACAGTTTTAGTTCTAAACCAGCAAGTGGATGCTATTCCATCAGAACCAGACGTTGCCAAAAGCATCGAGATTGAACCTTCAGTAAAAGATAGCTTTGTTGAGGTTGTACAATCAAATTCAGATCTATCACTTTCAAATTCTATGCCTAAGCAACAGCCTCAAGTTGCGGTTATACAACAGGCATTTATATTGGAAGCTTACTGTCTTGATCGCGTCATTTTAATAGTCGAAACTTCACAATTATCTAATCAACAACGACAACTTTGGATGAATATCCAGTCTGCTTTGTCGGGTCTTTATCATGAATTAAAATGGCCATTACCTCTCGAAAACTTTCGTGATGGGCGTGGTGTACAAGCATATGTACAGGGTTTTTTGGATGCGCTTGCAATTGATAAGCAGATTTTGATTTTGGGTAAACTCGACTTTATTTCTCATATTCATAGCATGCAACTTGCCAGTTTGCAGGAAATGATTGATCAACCTTTACTCAAACGTCGTTTATGGCAACTCATGATATCTCCTTAAAACTGCATTTCTTGATATTTTAGTCAGTATCTCTCTCATACTAAATATTTAGTTTATTGAATAAGGATGTGTAATGAAAAAGAAAGTCGTCGTTTTTAGTCAAATTGATTCAACCGTATTGGCTCAGCTAGAGCAAGATTATCAAGTAGTCGTATTAAACCCAAAACAGGGTGATATTAATGAGCAAATTCGCACTGAAGTGGTAGATGCAGATGCCATGATTGGAGCGGGTCGTTTACTCAATGAAAATAACCTTGCGCCTGCACAAAAATTAAAAATCATTTCAACTGTAAGTGTGGGCTATGATAATTATGATGTGGATTACCTCACAAAAAATAATATTTGGCTAGCCAATACTCCCCATGTGCTAACAGAAACAACTGCGGATCTGGCTTTTACTTTATTGGTCAGTGCTGCACGTAAAGTCCCTGAACTTGACCGCTGGACTAAGCAAGGTGAATGGAAGCGTACAGTCGGTCCTGCACAATTTGGACAGGATGTTTTTGGTAAAACACTGGGTATTATTGGACTTGGAAATATTGGTGCAGCAGTCGCACGACGTGGTTTTTACGGTTTTAATATGAATATTCTTTATCACAATCGTCGTGAAAAACTTGAATTGGCACAGCCTTTAAATGCACGTTATTGTGGTTTGGATGAACTTTTAAGCCAGTCAGATTTTGTCGTGGTTGCAGTTGATTTAAATCCTGAATCCAAAGCACTCATGGGTCAGGCTCAATTTGAAAAAATGCAGCCTCATGCCGTGTTTGTAAATATTGCACGTGGTTCCGTGGTCGATGAAGAGGCATTGGTGAATGCCTTGCAACAAAAACAAATCTTTGCAGCGGGTCTTGATGTTTATCAAAAAGAGCCATTGCAGTCCTCTGAATTGTTTAATTTATCTAACGTAGTCACTTTGCCGCATATCGGTTCTGCAACCGCAGAAACACGCTTAAAAATGGCAAAGCTCGCATATAAAAATTTAGTCGATGCACTGGAAGGGAAAACGCCACAATATCTGGTAAATGGCTAAATTTTCTATAACACTTTATTGCAAATTCTTTGAGTTTCCAATGCTATATTGGGGATCACTGATCAAATTATTCTGATCGGTTATCCCTTATTTTTTGATGAGAGATCAAGATTTGAAATATGTGGCGACTATATTGGCTTTAAGTATGGTGACTGGAGTAGCGCAGGCACATGCAGACTATCGTTACCAATCTGCAATTACACAGGTTGAAGTGCCTGAAATTGGAAGCGGTATCGGGCTGATTGATCAACAAAAAGAAAAAATGATTGGAGAGAAAGTTTATCGCCAAGTGCAAAGACAATTACCTGTTTTGCATGATCCGTGGCTTGAGGATCAATTTTTTCGAGTGTTCGCTCAAATACTCAGTCAGACGCAACTCGGTCAGCCGATTGGAATGGTGGTGGTGAATGATCCTCAAATTAATGCATTTGCTGTGCCTGGTGGGCTGTTTGCTTTAAATTCGGGTTTAATTGCGTCTGCTCACAATATTGATGAAGTCGCAGGAGTAATGGCGCATGAAATTGCGCACGTCAGTCAACGTCATTATAGTCGATCACAAGAAGCATTTAAGGGGCAGGGCTTATTAGCGCTTGCAGGGATACTGGTTGGTGCTGCAATTGCTGCACAGACCAAATCTGATGCAGGTGCTGCGGTAATGTTGGGAACACAAGCCGCTTTGATGGACAATCAATTGACCTACAGTCGAAATCAGGAGCGTGAGGCAGATCGTATAGGCATGCAATATATGTATGCAGCGGGCTATAATCCACAAAGTATGGCAGATTTTTTTGAAACCATGAATCGTTCCACAAGTCGATTAAGCTATTTGCCTGATTTTTGGATGACGCATCCATTAACATCCGAGCGCATGAGTGAATCGCGTTTGCGTGCGAATCAGTTCCCTAAAGTAAAGTCTAAATTGTACGATCCTGATTTTCAGATTTTAAAATGGTACACCTTGGTTGAAACCAATCAGGTCACAGAACAGTTATTACAAACTCAAGTTAATCAAAATAATAAACCTGCTCAGTTGGCGATGAGTGCTTTTTACAATAATCAGGGAGATTACGCCAAAGCGCAGGGGATGCTTGATGGCGTGAAAACAACATTTTCAGACAATACATTAACAACTATATTGCAGGCGGATATTTTTTTAAATCAAAATAAGTTAAGCGATGCTTATCAAGCAATTATCAGTACACAGCGAATAATGCCTGAAAATCGTCCTTTGGCTTATAAATTGGCTGAAATTTTAATTCGGCAAGGTAAAAGTAGTGACGCGCAAAAACTGGTGCAACGATTTATTAATAACAATAATAAAGATATTGAGGGGTGGCGACTTTTGCAACAGTCAGCCAATGTAGATACCCAGTCACCATTAAGAACAGTGAATGTATTGCGTTATCGGGCAGAGGTTGAATATTGGTCAGGTTATGAAGAAAATGCAATTAAATCAATGCTACACGCACAACGTCTGGCAAAAGGAAATAATGCCATGAGTGCAACAATTGATACAAGATTGAAGGAAATGCAATCGGAGCGTCTATTAAAAATTTAATCTAAACTTGTGCTAATTTATTTTTAAATTATCGCTTGTATATGAAATTTACTTTGCAAAAATTAATTTAGACATTAAGCTACATATAGAGATATCATATTGATTATATTTATGAAAAAGATCACATTATTGTTAAGTTTAGTGATTTTGGGGCAATCAATTTTTGCTGCGCCGCCTGAGCGCTATGTCCGTTCAGTTGAAAAAATTTCAAATACTTACAATACCGATATGCGTAATTTTTTACGATCATTGAATCCACAACAAACGCAATTTACACCAGTTCAACAAACACAGTTTTGTGGCATTGTGAATCAGTATGTACAAGATTTATATCAGGTTAATGATCAATATCGATCAGACTTACCGCTTTCATATGCAAAAATGACTAAACAAGATTTTATTAATCAAGTTTTGGCATCAAAAGAAATGCAAATATTAAAGAAATATAATATTCAATGTCATTTGCAGTAAATAAATACAATCAGAAAGAAAATTTATAGACGATTCATTTAATATGAATCTAATCAATCCATTTTACAACTTGTATGTGAACTAGAGAAGTGGCAAATGAAGCTCGAAGACAATTAGCTTATTAGCCTAGTTTTGCTTTAATTTTGGCAGAAACTTGTGCAGGATCGGCACGTCCGGCTATGATCGGACGTAGAGAGTTCATCACCTTACCCATATCTTTCATGCTAGTAGCACCTTGAGCAGCAATCGTTTGCTCAATGAGAGAATCAAGCTCTTCCTCAGTCATAGCTTCTGGTAGAAATTGGGATAACACCTCAATTTCGGCTTGTTCTTTACTAGCTAAATCATCACGGCCCGCGCCTTCAAAGGCTTTGACCGATTCTTTACGCTGTTTAATTTGCTTTTCAATGACCGCAAGAACCTGCGAATCGTCAAGCTCTACGCGCTCATCGACTTCGATTTGCTTAATTGCTGCCTGTAAACTACGAATCACCGTTAACTTACCCATTTCTTTGGCACGCATAGTTGCTTTTAAAACTTCAGTTATTTGGCTTTTCAAAGTAGTCATTTAGCTTTCCAGACAGTCAATCACAAATTAATTAGTAAAGGCGAGTAGTACGTACAGATTCGCGTGCCAATTTCTTTTGGTAACGCTTAACAGCAGCAGCTTTTTTACGCTTACGTTCTTGAGTCGGTTTTTCGTAGAACTCGCGCTTACGAACGTCAGCTAAAACACCAGCTTTTTCGCATGAACGTTTGAAACGACGGATTGCTACGTCAACTGGTTCGCCTTCTTTCAACTTAACTTGTGGCATGTAAAATCCTCATAGATTATGGATAACACCGAGCGCATTATTGCCTCGATGACAAGTGAAGGTCAGTATTTTACTCATTTACAACTGATATCACAAGTCTATAATAGCGCTGACAGAATTTTAGTCGCGAAAATATAGGCATTTTAATGATTGTTTTAGGCTTGGAAACCTCTTGTGACGAAACTGGCTTGGCGATTTATGATAGCGAGCAAGGACTGCGTGGACAGGTACTTTACAGTCAAATCAAACTCCATGCGGAATATGGCGGTGTTGTACCAGAACTTGCTTCACGTGATCATGTACGTAAACTTATTCCGTTATTGAACGAATTGCTTTTGCAAAGCCAAGTCGATAAAAAAGATATCGATGCTGTTGCCTACACGCGTGGGCCAGGTTTGATGGGCGCACTTATGACAGGAGCACTCTTTGGTCGTACGCTGGCTTTAGCATTGAATAAACCAGCGATTGGTATCCACCACATGGAAGGGCATATGCTTGCGCCATTGCTATCGATTACGCCGCCTGAATTTCCATTTGTGGCACTTTTGGTTTCAGGTGGACATACTCAGTTGATGGCGGCTTATGCCATTGGTCAATATGAATTACTAGGTGAATCGATTGATGATGCGGCAGGTGAAGCGTTTGATAAAGTCGCCAAAATGATGAATTTAGCATACCCTGGTGGCCCCAATATCGCGAAATTAGCCTTAATGGGTGATGCTCGAGCTTTTGAATTCCCAAGGCCGATGTTGCATCAGGGATTGGATTTCTCATTTAGCGGTTTAAAAACTGCAGTTTCTGTGCAACTTAAAAAATTGGGCGAAGAAAATCGTGATGCAGATATTGCTGCATCCTTTCAGGAAGCGATCGTAGATACTTTAGTTAAAAAATCCGTCAAAGCTTTAAAACAAACGGGTTTAAAACGTTTGGTTATTGCGGGTGGGGTGAGTGCCAATCTTCGCTTGCGAGAACAATTAGAAATTTCACTGAAAAAGATCAAGGCTCAGGTCTATTATGCAGAACCTGCTTTATGTACTGATAATGGTGCCATGATTGCATTTGCAGGATATCAGCGCTTAAAGGCTGGACAACACGATGGACTCGAAGTGACAACAACGCCAAGATGGCCAATGACAGAGCTTAAAAATCCGAATGTAGTATAAGCACAGAAAAAGCATTTAAAAATCAATAAAAAAATAAAAGGGCACAATCTATGGACTGTACCCTTTTATTTTTTGTAATGAGGTATTAGAAGTTATATTCCATACCTACACCAACAACAGTTTTCTTGTCATCATCTGATAACCAGTCACGTTTTTGTTGCGCCAATACACCATAAAAACGCGCTTGTTTATTAAAGTTGTAATCTACGCCTAAACCATATTGTGAAATTTTGCGGTCAGAGCGATTATCTACAGAGGTACTTGATTCAATATATTCACCCTTGATTTTCCAAGGAGTTGAGGCAATTGCATAAGCAGCGGTCAAACCCCATGCATCTTCTTCCAAGCCTTTATAAGAAGTTATTGTTGTACCACTAGTTGTTGATACGGTATCGTCAGTAGGTTGAGCATTTTGCCATAAAGCACCGAATACTAACCCATCGACACCTGCTTTAGCTAAATCAATCGAACCTGTTACGCGGATTGCATCTGAGTAAATGCCAGAAAGGCTATAAGCGTTATATTTACCAGCTAATCCAAAATTACCTGCAATACCAGCAGCCAAGCCATAATCTTTATTTTCATAAGTTAAAGAAGTTGAGATACCATCTCCAAAGCCATCACGCTTACCTTCTTTACCAAGGCTAGTATTATCAGTTTTAGTATCTTCGCCTTGCTGCGCCATGATATTGAACTGTAAACCAGGGATAATTAACTCTTTATCTGTTTCAAAGCCAATCGCGTTATTTGAGCGCTCTTCACCATGAAGAACAGAGGTCATATCCAAAATCGTGTGGTCGTTGAAAATATCCTGATTGTTACCAGCATTCGTTTTAAAATAAGTATCGTAACGACCAGCTTTCAAAGTACCTATTTTATTGAATTTTAAACCTAAAAAGCGGTTACGCATACTTAAATCAGTATCTGAACCTGAACCATCTGTAGAGATTGCCCATTCAGCCAAATATACAACAGATACTTTGTCTGTTAATTTTTCTTCACCTTTTACCCCAATACGTGAAGCATTTGAATTAAGTGCAGTGACATCGTTCCCTGCGAAATCACTGTTGTCAACTTGGTCAAGGGTAACGTTTAATTTACCGTACAAAGTTGGCGCTGCTTGCGCTGCGGTTATGCTAAGCGTTGATACTGCGGCAGCGATAAGCAATTTTTTCATTGAGATTTCTCCAAAACACAAGTTCAGTGGCGTATGCCTAAGTTCACTATTTTTTTAAAGTTTGCTTATGTACAAAAAATTACAGAAGCTCACCAACTTGCTAAGCAGTATCTTTAAACTTTGTTACAAATGGGTGAAAAATACGTGACAGTTTGATGACATGTGATGGAATTAAATTTACTTTAATAGTTGATTTTATTATTTTTATATAAAAAAAGGAGCATAAGCTCCATTTTTTATATACGTTACTTTTATTTAAAGTTGAGCTTTAATTTTTTCCGCAAGCGTTTTAATTTTTTCCTGATCACCCATTTGCGCAGCATGGCGACCCAGTTGGTGAATTGAACTTGGGATTAGATGAAAGTGTACATGTGGCACAGTTTGACCCGCAGCTTCACCCGACAATTGCATGAGAACAATACCTTTAGCATCAAGCGCTTTTTCAATTGCTTGAGCTACTTTTTGTACAATTTGAATGGTATAAGCTGCTGCTTCAGGTGGTAAATCTAGCAGGGTAACCGCTGGTACTTTAGGAATGACCAAGGCATGACCATCTGCTTGAGGCATAATGTCCATGAACGCAATCACTTGATCATCTTCATATAACTTGATTGCTGGAAGTTCACCGCGAATGATTCTGGCAAAAATATTCTGTTCATCGTAAGCCATATTTGTATCCTTCAAACGTCTGAATATATTGATATTACTTACAGTTCAGTTCTTTTTGACGCTGTTCAATCTGGTCAAGACGTTGCTGTTCTTTATCCGAAAACTTTGGCTTAGTGGTATGACAGTTTTCATTTCCATATTTAGCTTTAGCTTCTGGATCTTTAAAGCAAAAACCTTTTGATGCATAAATGAGGTTAGAGTCATCCTGAAGTTTTTTGCACTCTTGTTCAGGTGTTGCAGCATGCACTGAGACACCTGCAAGGGTAATCATTCCAGTAAAAAGTGCAACAGCAAACTTATTCATGCGAGGGTCCTCTTTATAATCGGTGTAAATGTAACGACCTATGTCTAAATATAGGTGCTTTACAGGAAAAAGCAATGATCAATCATTACTCAATTGTTATTTTACTCCATGATTCATACATTTTTATGGCAGCAGAAAAGTCACTGTTTTCTTCAGCAGTAAGGCTGGCAGCTTGTATTAGACTCTGGACTAAAGCAATCACAGGGGCTGGTAAGTTGGCATCACGAACCAGATCAAGTGCAATACCAGTATCTTTAGCGAGTAGTGGCAATCCAAAAGTCACAGGAAAACTACGATTCAAAATACGTTGTGGTAAAACAGTTTCCGTTACGCCGCTTTTGCCACTTGAAGCATTGATGCAGTCTAATGCTTCTGTTAGGTTGACGCCATGCGCTTTTAGGGTGGTAAATCCTTCAGCAACAGACCATAAATTGACTGCAAGTAGCATGTTATTTACTGCTTTGACTGCAAAACCTGCACCTGATGAGCCAACATGTTTAATAAGTTTACCAAAAGCTTCAATAGCAGGATAAGCACGTTCAAAAGCAGCCTGATCTCCACCCACCATAACCGTCAATGTTGCATTATCTGCGCCAATGGTTTGTCCACTTACAGGCGCATCGAGAAAGTCCACATTCTGCTGTTTAAGCTCAGTCGATAATTTACGAGCTGAATCAGGCACACCACTGGTACAATCTACCCAAATGCTACCTGATTTTAATTGGATACTATTGATTAAATGTTCGACATCAGCACTGGTTGGTAAACATGAAAAAATGATATCTGCCTGTACAGCCTGAGCTAAATCAATCGCTTGAGTTCCATATGTAGCTGCATGTTGTTTGGCTTTATCCATATTTCGATTCCAGACATAAACGGTATCGAAATGTTTAGGTAAATGCGATGCCATACGATAACCCATCGCGCCAAGACCAAGAAATGCAACTGATTGAACCATAATCTACTCTTTTTTTATCCGTGTTGAACGTTGTGCGAGCCAATCTTTAAACATTGGCCAAAACTCTTCGGAACTGGACTGACTGGACATAAGCCCTAAGTGTCCGCCGGGAATTAGAGTAAACGTGACATCGGGACTATTTGTCAATTGGGTCAGCGGTTTTACTGCATCTGCTGTTACTAATTGATCACTACGACCTGCGCCAATCAATAAAGAAGATTGAATGTTTTTTAGATCAATAATTTGATCCTTCAGGCGAATAGCCCCTTTTTTCAATGGGTTCTGTAACCAGACATTAAAGAGCATGTCCTGATTAATTCCACCCGGATAGTCGATCATATTGTTTAGGAAATTACCAAGTGTGGCATGTTCCTGCACCAATTTTTTATTTTCAAGATTTTTTAAAAGTTGTATATGACCATCAATCCAACCTTTCGGATCAAGGATTTTAAAACCCAATGCATTTAAAATACCGGGGGTATGAATCAGTCGTTTTGGTAGTCCATTATAAATTCGGGACTGTAGTTTTTTGTTTCGATTAATGGTTTTATGCATAAACTGATAAAGTTTACCAATGCGACCAGACGCGTAACTATCAATCGGACTTCCTAAAACAATCAAATTTTTAACGTAATTTGGCTGATTGAGCGCACTGTATAACAACACAAAAATGCCAGCCATACTCCAGCCATGTAGAGAAATTTCATCACTTTGAGAATGTTTACGAATCACTTGAATATATTCAGGCAGTGCTTTACTCACAAAAGATAAAAAGTTGAGATGTCGATCCTCATAAGTTAAACGTCCCCAATCAATCAGATAGACATCGAAACCGTGATTTTGAAAGTATTGAATGAGTGAGCGATAAGGATAAAGATCATAAATCGCCATATTAATTGCCAGAGGTGCAACAAAAACTAAGGGTTCTTTATAAGATTTATCGGCTGCTGCATAATAACGAATCCGAGTTTGATCAAATTCCGCAATAACCTGATAAGGCGCAGTTTGCGATAAAACAAGAGACTCTTCATTAAATAGACGTGCTGAAAGATGTTTGAGTTTGATTTGCTGATGATGGATAAGTGATTTGAACGACTCCATTCTTTGCATATTTCTCAGATCCAAAAAAGTTTGGATGAAGTCTAAGCGATAATTTTATCTTTTACCTTGACCTTAAATACCGTAGAAGCTCAAAATGTTGGCAGTTTTTCCACTTGAGCGGTCTTTTGACTGAGAACAAAGCAATGCATAGCCAAAACGATGAATTAGAATACCAGTTAGATACGCTGGCGATCCGTACAGGACATACTCGCAGCTTTGAAGGCGAACATGCCGAGCCAATTTTTCTGACCTCGTCTTTCGTATAT
Source organism: Acinetobacter guerrae (assembly GCF_009372255.1). GTDB lineage: Bacteria > Pseudomonadota > Gammaproteobacteria > Pseudomonadales > Moraxellaceae > Acinetobacter > Acinetobacter guerrae. The sequence continues at coordinate 334,380 of NZ_LXGN01000001.1, read as the reverse complement.
GAAAATGCAGCAGAAGCAGCTGCAAAGTTTTCTGGCGAAGTCGCGGGAAATATCTATTCTCGTTTTACCAATCCAACTGTTGCTATGTTCGAAAAACGTCTTGCAGCAATGGATGGAGCTGAACGTGCAGTTGCGACGAGTTCTGGTATGGGGGCCATTTTGTCTGTTTGCATGGCTTTCTTAAAAGCAGGTGATCATGTCATTTGTTCTCGTGCTGTTTTTGGTTCAATCGTTGCATTATTTGAAAAATATATCGCAAAGTTTGGTGTTGATGTCACCTTTGTCGATTTAAATGATCTGGATGCGTGGAAAAATGCGATGCGCCCAGAAACCAAAATTTTATTTATTGAATCACCATCAAACCCTTTGGCTGAAATTGCCGACATTCCAGTGTTGGCCGACATTGCACATGCTCAAAATGCAATGTTAGTGGTAGATAACAGTTTTTGTACGCCTGTTTTACAGCAACCTCTAAAACTCGGTGCAGATTTAGTTGTATATTCGGCCACTAAATATCTGGATGGACAGGGTCGAGCTTTAGGTGGTGCAGTTACAGGCAATCATAAGTTACTAGAAGAAGTATTTGGTGTGGTGCGTACACTGGGTCCATCGATGAGTCCATTTAATGCTTGGGTGTTCTTAAAAGGTCTGGAAACTTTACGTTTAAGAATGAAAGCACATTGTGAAAATGCGCAACAGCTTGCTGAATGGCTTAATCAGCACGACAAAGTTGAAAAAGTGTATTATGCGGGTTTGCCTGAACATATTGGTCATGAGCGTGCAGCCAAACAACAAAATGGCTTTGGTGGTATTGTCTCTTTCATAGTAAAAGGCGGTCGTGAAGGTGCGTGGAAAGTCATCGATAATACTCAGTTTATCTCGATTACGGGTAATCTTGGTGATGTAAAATCGACGATAACCCATCCTGCCACGACGACTCATGGTAAATTGTCACCTGAAGCAAAGCAGGCAGCAGGCATACAGGAAGGCTTAATTCGAGTTTCTGTAGGAATTGAAGATATTTCAGATATTATTCGCGATATTGAACGTGGTTTAGCTTTAATTTGAACTTATTAGTTTTAAATCTTTTGGAGAAAAATTTATGAACATTAATATGCTCATGCAGCAAGCACAACGCATGCAAAAAGACATGGAAGCCAATGCCAAAAAGGCAAAAGAAGAGTTGGCTAATACTGAGGTTAAAGCAGAAGCAGGCGGTGGTTTGGTTAAAGTGACCATGACAGGTCGTTTTGTGGTTAAACGCGTTGAAATTAGTCCCGATTTACTTCAAGACGAACCAGATATGATTGAAGACTTAATTGCTGCGGCAGTGAATGATGCAGTACGTCAGGCAGAATTGGTTGCGGATGAGAAAATGAAAAGTGCAAACTCAGGTATGGGGCTACCACCTGGCTTAGCAGGTATGTTCTAAGCCAATTTTATCAGAGGAATATCTGTGTTTAGTGATCGATTTGAACAACTTGTTCAAGCATTACGAGTTTTACCAAGCGTTGGGCCGAAATCGGCTCAACGTATGGCATTACATTTACTTATGAAAAATCGTGAAGGTGCTTTTGGTCTAGCGCATGCACTACATGAGGCATCTTCACATATTCATGAATGTAAAATATGTCATTCTCTGACTGAAAATGAAATTTGCGATATTTGCCTTTCAAATGATCGTGATCAACAATTGTTGTGTGTGGTTGAATCTCCTGCCGATGTCATGGCAATTGAGCAAAGCGGTAGTTTTCGTGGGAAATACCATGTATTGGGTGGACATTTATCTCCCCTTGATGGCATTGGTCCTGAAGAAATTGGCATTCCTTATCTGATTCAGCGTCTAAGTGAAGGGCAGATTGAAGAAGTAATTTTGGCGACCAATGCGACAGTAGAAGGGCAGGCAACGGCGCATTATCTGGTAGAAGCCACCAAACATTTACCGCTCAATATGACGCGTATTGCACAAGGCGTGCCGCAAGGTGGTGAGTTGGAATATGTCGATAGTCATACTTTGAGTCAAGCTGTGCATAATCGTATGCGTATGAAATGAGGCATCCTTGTTTCATACGTTAACAACTTAAACCTGAAGCAATGTCTACTTTGAAAATAATCGTTTTTTATAATCCTATGAAAAAAATAAATTTTTATTTGGGAAGTAAAATGAAGTGTAGCGCAATAAAAAAATATACTGATGATTTTGTTCAAAAATTAAAGCATTAATAGCGCTTTAGGTAGAAAATTCCAAGATTGTAGTGTTATATATACAGACGCAGTTAACTGCGCTAGTTGTTAAATCGAGAAAACATGTTTCATTTTATTCAGCAGCAAGATGATTTTGCTCAAGTCCTCCAACAAATGGATCAATATCCAGTTTATGCTTTGGACACCGAATTTATTAAAGTAGATACGCTTTGGCCGAAGTTGGGTGTATTTCAGATTAATGTGAATGGGCAAATTTATTTGCTGGATGGGGCCGCGTTAGATTTAGCTCCCTTTTGGAAAAAGCTGTATCTTGCCAAGCAAAATATTTTCCATGCCTGTGGTGAGGATATTGATCTAATTTATCACTATGCACAGCAGGATACGTTAAACAATGTGTTTGATACACAGGTTGCTTTGTCCTTTTTAGGACATGGTTTGCAAGTCAGCTATCAAAATGCCCTGAAATTAATTTTAGATATTGAAATTGACAAAGATCAGACACGTTCAGACTGGCTGGCTCGACCTTTAACGACTGAGCAACTGAATTATGCAGCCAATGATGTCATTTATTTGTTAAGGCTTTCAGAGCAGCTTAAGCAACAATTACAACAGAAAAATCAGTACGACTATGTACTTGAAGATTGTCAAAGCTTGACCAAAGAAATTGCGCAGGAAACACCTGTACATTTACTTTATACAGATATTGGAAATTATCGTCATTCGCGTAAACAGCTAATGCAGCTACAACAATTAAGCGTCTGGCGTGAGCAACTCATTAAAGCGCTCAATCAGCCAAGAAGTTTTATTTTAAGGAACTCAACCATGATTGATCTGGTTGAAAAAAATCCTAAAAATAATTTTCAGCTTTCTCAGATCAAAGAGATGCGTCCTCATGTGATCCGTGAGCATGGCAAAACTATTCTGGATTTATTGAAATTTCTTCCTCCAGAAAATGAGTGGCCGTTACGTTTGGCGCGACCGATTAAACAATGTTCGGAAAATGTCAGCGCAAAAATGCAACATTTGATCCAAGATATTGTTGATACAACTGAAATTCCCAAAGAAGTCTTATTGCGTAAAAAATGGATGAATGCACTTTATCAACATGTTGTTTTTCATGGTGATGAACAGGATTTACCAAAGTATTTACTGGGATGGCGTTATGAACGATTAACTCAGCCTTTGATTCAAATTTTGCGTGAAGATGAAAGTTTTTTGATGACCCAAATGCAGGTAGAGCGATAAACTCTGATAGCAAAGTGACTTTTCATGACGACTGATGGGTTACGATTCGCTAATGTTCCAACCAATTTTTTGATGTATGCTTTTTAATAAGTGATGAGAGTTAAGTTAAATATGCACTGTGATATTTATAGATCGAGCAAAAAAGATGAAATGTACATTTATATTGCCCGTCCAGACTATCCAAATGATGATACAGAAGGGAAAGATCCGTTAGAAAATGTTCCTGAAAGTATTTGTCAGGCCTTTGGTCGACCAACATTTGTCATGCATCTTGAACTTTCTCAGTCACGTAAACTTGCGCGTGTAAATGTGTTACATGTGATGGATTCACTACAGACCACTGGTTTCTTTATTCAAATGCCACCAGAAGGATTTATCAATCCAACTGATGAACCAGAGGGGTTAAGAGGTGCTTGAGCAACTAGCTGCAATTTGGAACAGTCTATTATCCTCACTTGATTCAGTTCCAGAAGATAGTATTGCCGTGACTGTGTATGTCGTGGGAACTATTATTGTCTTATGGTGTTGGTATGGAGTGGCGAAACGGCTTCCTCATCTCCTTGGTGGGATAAGTTGGATTGTTCTATTTGCAATTTTAGCTACACCAACTGTTTCCGATGGTGCAAATGCTGAAATCGCACCTGCCATTTTCGGGGTGCTATTTGGTATTTTAACTAAAGAGCAACCTTTGGTGTGGGCGAATACATCGCTTATTCTTTTGGTGATTGGGGTGGGTCTGGTGATTGGTTATTTGTGGTCAAAATATCGCATGAACAAGCTTACTTCCAATGAAAGTCGCGCACCCATTTAAGTAAAAAAATAAAGGTTAAAACATGGCGGTTGATTCACAACATTTCTCAGGTACAGACCAATATATCGCAACGGATAGCTTGAAACTTGCTGTAAAAGCAGCAAGAGCTTTACAAAAGCCATTATTGGTAAAAGGCGAACCAGGTACAGGCAAAACATTACTTGCAGAGCAAGTCGCTGAAAGTCTGGGGCTAAAGCTGATTACTTGGCATATTAAATCGACCACTAAAGCACAGCAGGGTTTGTACGAATACGATGCTGTATCGCGCCTACGTGACAGTCAGCTTGGTGATGATCGGGTTTATGACATCAAAAATTATATTAAACCTGGAAAGTTGTGGGAAGCATTTACCAGTGAGGAACGTTGCGTTTTATTGATTGATGAAATTGATAAAGCAGATATTGAGTTTCCAAATGACTTGTTACATGAACTGGATAAAATGTCATTCTATGTTTATGAAACAGGGGAAACCATTACAGCTATTCAGCGCCCGATTGTCATTATTACTTCAAATAATGAAAAAGAATTACCTGATGCATTCTTGCGTCGTTGCTTCTTTCACTATATTGAATTTCCTGATGAAGCCACAATGCGTGAAATTATTGCGGTACATTTTCCGAATATTTCAACAACATTGGTCAGTGAAGCATTACAAGTTTTCTTTAAGTTACGTCAGGTGCCAAACCTAAAAAAACCACCATCGACTTCTGAATTGATCGATTGGTTAAGTTTGCTTATGGCTGATGATATGCCAGAAGATGTATTGCGTAATCATGATAAATCGAAGGCCATTCCGCCGTTGTATGGAGCGCTGATTAAAAATGAACAAGATGTGCAATTACTAGAACGCCTTGCCTTTATGACACGTCGTTAAGGATGGTCGCTTATGTTTGTGCGGCTATTTTATACCTTAAGAAAATATGGCGTTCCAGTTACCACGCGTGAATTGATTGATTTAAATCAAGCCGTTGCCGAAGGGTTGGTGTTTGCAGATCAGGACGAGTTTTATCAGCTTGCCAAAACTATTTTGGTTAAAGATGAGCGTTTTTTTGATAAATTTGATCGTGCCATCAAGGACTATTTTGAAGGTATAGAAACCTTTGATCTGGATGAGTTGCTTAAACAAGTTCAGAAGATTCCAAAAGATTGGCTAGATTTAGAACTGCTTGAAAAACATCTGACTCCTGAACAAAGAGAGGCTTTACAAAAAGCAGGCTCTCTTGAAGAGTTGATGAAAATGCTGGAAGAACGTTTACGGGAACAGCATAAAAAACATCAGGGTGGCAATCGAATGATTGGCACGGGTGGAACATCACCCTTTGGCGCATTTGGAGATCATCCTGAAGGGGTTCGGATTGGCGGGCCAGAACGCAAGCGTTCAGCAGTAAAAGTCTGGGAACAACGTAAATATCAAAATCTGGATGATGATCAGATTTTGGGAACGCGACAAATGCAATTGGCTTTACGTCGCTTACGCAAGTTCGCGCGTCAGGGTGCAGCAGAAGAACTTGATGTAGATGGTACGATTCGTGAAACAGCGAAACAAGGCATACTAGATGTACAGTTAGTTCCTGAACGACGTAATCGTATTAAAGTTTTAATGCTGTTTGATGTGGGAGGATCGATGGACTCTTATATCGCGCAGTGTGAAAAACTATTTAGTGCTGCCAAAACTGAATTTAAAACGCTTGAATATTTCTACTTTCACAATTGCTTATATGATTATGTCTGGAAAGATAATCACCGTAGACAAGCAAGCCGTCTGGAAACATGGGATTTATTTCATAAATATGGACGTGATTATCGTGTGATCATTGTTGGAGATGCCAGTATGGCACCTTATGAACTTCGTTCAGTTGGAGGTTCAGTAGAATATATGAATGATGAAGCGGGGGAAATTTGGTTGCGCCGATTACGTCAGCATTTTGATAAAACAGCGTGGCTTAATCCTGAAGAAGAAGGATATTGGCACTATACGCAGACGATAAGCTTAATTAAGCAAATTTTTGATAACCACATGTATCCAATGACTTTAAAAGGTATAGAAGATTTAACGCGGTATCTTTCGCGTTAATGCTTAACTGGTTAAACCAGTTTAATTAATTAAGAGCTGTATTGCGAATACACTGAAAAAAGGCATCTGATCAAGATGCCTTTTTTTATTTAACCTGAAATATACTGCTGTAATTGATCAATTAAATTCTTCTGATCTTGCATAGCTGCTTTTACCAAGTCGCCAATCGAAATGAGGCCGACCAATTTATTATCTTCAACCACAGGTAAATGACGTAAATGTCGATCTGTCATCAGCTGTAAACATTCTTCAACGGTGTTTGAACGCGTGATGGTTAAGACCTTTGGTGTCATGATTTCATGAACAATGGTGTCATAAGAAGAACGTTCCATCAGTGCAACTTTACGCGTGTAATCGCGTTCAGACAAAATTCCGACCACTTCTTCATTTTGTGTGACAACCAATGCCCCAATCCCTTTGTCTGCCATGATCGAAATTGCTTCAAGTACGGTTGCGTCTGGTGAAACAGTATAAATAGCTTGTTCAGCTTTATCTTGTATAACTTGAGCAACGTTTGTCATCTTTTATGTCCCTCTGGCTAGTTTTATCGTTTTAATTTAACTTAGCGCGATTTTATGAAAATGCAAAGCCTTTGAAAGTATAAATGGATAATATTTTGCCAAAGAGATTGGCTTATGTATTGGGTCTTATTGTTCAAGACCCAATACAAAGAAAATTATGCAATTTTTAAAGTCGATACAGGCGCAAAGAAAAAATGGCGCATTTGCTGCGTAGAAAGTTTAAATTTGCGATGATTCGAATTAAATAGGGCAGGTGTAACATTGAGACGCGTTAGCGTAGGTAATAGAGATTCTTGAAAATCTTTAGGCGTAATTTTCTTTGGAACATAATTTGGCCAGTGTTTTTTGGCATAACGATGTGCCTGTACACCATTTAGCCAAAAAGGGAAAATAAAATCATCTTGATCAGATTTAATTGCCCATCCTTGATGATATAAACCCCAAAGTGTGCCGCAATACATCATAGTTTTTAAAATAGAAATTTTAATTATCAAGTCTTTAGATACAGGATGTAGCTGTGTATAAGTTTTCATGGGTTTGCTGCGATTTAAACTCGTATTGATTATAAAAAATGAATACTAAATTTCAGTTACAACTTTGCTTTAAATCGTAATAAAGTTTTTCAAGGGCATTAAAAAACGCCACCTAAGTGACGTTTTATTATGCTTGCATGGTGGCCATTCGTTGCCAGTATTGTGCTTTCAATGAATCTCGTTCTACACGAAAGCCTTGATAGTAAAGTTCAGCCAGAAACATTGCTGCTTTACCGTGTCCTGCACGTGCTGCATCTTCAAGTTGTTTCACTGCATCTTGAAAGTTCATCTGTGATTGAATTGTATTTACCGCAGATGCGTACACATGCTCTAAGTCATGATGGGAAATTTGTTGAATCATATTAAAAACTCCTTATAGTTGTAATTATGATCACATCAACTCGGCTTACTTGCCTTGCAAAACTAATTTTAGCAGTTGATTGTTAAACTAATATTACAATAAGCGTGATAAGTCAAGTATTAGATGGGGTGTAACTCCCGAATTGCAAGCTTACATGATTAAACATTAAACAAAAATATTTTTTAGTAAAATCAATATAACAATTAAATATGACATGACAAGGAGAAGAACATGCTAACAACGATAGATGGTTTCAACTTTGAAGTTCCGCCAGATGAATCTCAAATCATTGCTTTAGCGCAGTACCACCGTAAGCAATTGGACGAAGCAATTTTTCATCAAGAGATCCACTTGGGGGATTATTGTCTGGCACAGCGTAAACGTGTTTATGATTTTACCAGACAACTCGATCCACAATTAAAGGCGTGGTTTTACCGAGTGTATGATGGCGAATTATTGCGTCTTGCTGATGAGGAAGATTTGCATCCCGCAGATGCAGAAACGGGTTTAAGTTATTTTGCCATTTTGATTGTTTTGGCAATTATTGCTTTCATCTTATATTTCGCATTTGTTCGCGCCTTAATGAGTTAATTTTTTTCAAATTTGGTGATTTTAGAGTGCCTAATGTTCTATTCTTCTGGAGAATTAGGCACTTTGACTTGTGTACGAAGCAAATGAGCCATACACTACGTTCATTCGAGGTAAGGTATGCTCATATCAAAACAAAATTTTCTAAAATTAGGAAATCAAATCAAATTAGAGCGCATTTACAATATTATAGTCGCGGTCATTATTATCGCGATGTTGGTATTGGCTTTTATTGCATTACAGCGTCCTATTTCTACACCCCAATATCAAATTATTGTAAATTTATCTCACATGGCCAACAATCCTGAAACGCAGAAAATGGCGCATCAGTTGTTAAATAACCAGTCGGTTAATCGAGCTGAATATTTTAAGTTGATGCGGGCGTATCAGTTTGAAAACTCTAAAGCACGTCATTATCCTGCTATGGCGTTAGAGGATGAATAGTTTCTGGATCAATCTCTACAGGCTGTGGAGGAGACAGATTGTCTTTAAGGTTTTGCAATAATTTTTCTTTTTCTAATTTCTCACTAGCAACAATAACCGTTAAATTTTCAGGATATATATGTTTTCTGATCGCTTGTTGTACATCCAGAGCGGTAAGTTTTCTCAGTTGTTCTGGGTATTTAGACAAATAATCCGCAGGTAATCCATAGAATCCAATGGAACCGAGTTGAGCATTAATATTGGCATTACTGCTAAAACTCATGGGAAAAGCACGCAGCATACCGCTTCTTGTTTCTTCAAGTTGTTTTTTATCAATAGGTTGTTTTACAAAATTAATTAAAGTTTTATGTGCAACCTGAATACTTTCCATAAGCTGATCTTGTTTGGTTGAGTAATTCAAGCTGAAAATACCATCAGTTTGCGTCAGGCTAAATGCGCTGTATGCACCATAAGTAAAACCACGCTTGACTCGAAGTTCTTTCATGAGTAGTGAGTTAAACCCTGAACCACCTAGCATTTGATTGGCGAGTTCAAGTGCAAGCTGATCTGGATCATTTCGACTTATTCCCAAATGCCCCATCGTGACATAGGCTTGGGTAGATTGATAAGGAATATGCTGGATGTTAAAGCCACGTTGTGGCTCTGGTAGAGGAAGGGCTGGAGCAGGATGACCTTGTGGAAGCGATTGCATAATTTTTATGCTCAGGTCACTCGCTTGTTGTGTGTTAAGTTGCCCCGTTATCGCGATATTCATGTTTTGAGCAACGAGGAATTGCTCACGAAACTGTTTGAGTAATGCTGGGGTAATCTTGCGAATACTGGCATTGGTTCCAGTAATGGGCTGCGCGTATGGATGTGTTCCATATAAAGTACGGTAAAGTTTGATATCTATTAAACGATTTGGATTTTCCTGTAACTGGCGTTGTCCCACTTGTGTATTACTAAAGACAAGATTCAAACTAGAAGGCGTAAATGTTGCGTGGTTGAGTACTTCAAGCATAAGATTGATTGCAGATTCAAGTTTTTGTGGATCTGACATCACTCGTAGACGAACGACGAACATATCTCGATACGCTTTGACATTAAACTGTGCGCCGAGTTGTTCAAACTGATTGGCAATTTGTGCAGTACTATAGTTTTCCGTACCTTCAGTCATGAGGTTGGCAGCCATATTGGCAATGCCAAACAAACCTTTTCCTATACTTTCATCACGCGCAGATCCTGCATTAAATGTAAGTTGTATATCGACAATAGGAAGGGCTTGTGATTCTACAAATAATGTTCTTACTTGATATGCATTTTTTAAGTCATGCACGTAGGGAGCTTGTTCGGTCTGTCTTTTTAAAATATTTTTTAAGCTGCTAAGTTGTGAAACAGATTTTAATTGTGAGGAATCATTTTGCTCAAGGATATTTTGATCCACAATATCTGCAAAAACTGGAAAAGTGATGAGGGAACTGCTCAGTATCATTAAAAGCGACTTTTTCATGCTGATTCCTTTATTTTCCCTGAGTTTGTTCTGGTTCTAAATATAAAGTGGTTAGATTGCTTTTTACAAAGTAAGCATTGGCAACACGTTGTATATCCTGTGGTGTAACGGTTTGATAATGTTCGGGTAAATCATCTACTAGTCGATAGCTTAGACCATTCACTTCAAGTAAACCGATCATCTGTGCCTGACCAATAATATCGTCTTGGCTGTAGATCAGGTTAGAGACAAAATTATTGGTGACACGTTCTAGTTCGACGGGTTCAATCAGTTCTGTTTTAAGTATGTCGATTTCTTTTTGAATGGTATCTTGAGCGGAAGCGAGGCTTACACCATCCGCAGGCAAAGCTGTAATGGTAAATAAACTATCACCACGATTATATGGATCATAATTTACACTAATTGAACTTAGAATTTTTTTGTCACGCACTAGGCGCTGTTGCAAACGAGAAGAAATATGACCATCCAAAAGTGCTTGAATAATCGTAAGAGCATAGGCATCTTGTGGATTTTTAGCGGTTTTAATTGAGCGAACATTCCATGCCATATACAAATTAGGCACATGCACAGGCAATTCAACCTCCATGTGTCGATAACCGACACGATCAAATTCAAGCACGTCATTACGCTCTGTTGAGATTTGTTTGGGGATATGTCCGAAATATTTTTGGACGTGTTTTAGCGTAGTCTCTGCATCTACATCACCAATAATCACCAAGGTAGCATGATTTGGGCTATACCATGTTTTGTACCAATTTTTCAGATCGTCTAGCTGAATGTTTTGCAGATTTTTCATATAACCAATTACAGGTTGTCGTGCATGACTGCTGGGGTAAGCCAGCCATTTAAACCGTTCAAACGCAAGCGCACGTGGATTATCATCGGTACGTTGTCGCCGTTCATCCATCACAACATTCATTTCAGTCAAAAAATCGTTTTGACGTAATACCAAATTGGTCATACGATCTGCCTCAAGCTCAAGAGCCATTGGTAAATAAGCATTCGGATAAAGCTGATAATAATTTGTATAATTGCTAGAGGTCGCGGCATTGACTCGACCTCCATAGATACGGCTTAGGCGAGTGAATTCATTATCAGGAACTTTTGTAGTTCCTTTAAACATCATATGTTCAAGCGCATGTGACACACCTAAAATATTGCCTGATTCATCACTACTACCGACTGAATACCAGATTTGAGTAAGAGCAATGGGAGCACGATGATCTTCACGAATAATGACTTTTAAACCATTGGTCAGCGTGGTTTCAAAAGTTGTGCGCGCAAGTTGGCTTTGTGTTTCTGCATGGCTCACAGTAAAAGTGAGAAAAGAAAAAGAGCAAGATAAAAAGACGAATTTAAAATGTTGAAGCAACGATTTGAGCACAAGCCGTCCATAGGTGATTCTCATATTTCAATCTATTCTTAAAAAAATAGCGTTTAAACTCAAGAATATCCTGTTGTGTTTTAGTGAAGATGATTAATATCCAATATAAATATCTTTTTGAAATACATCATGATCAAGAAGATGAATCGGACTTTAGGCTTGAAGCTTAAGCGTGGTACAAAAGCAGACTGAATAAGGTCAGGTAATACAGCGAATCTGTGCTAAAATCTCTCTTTTTAACCCGCTGCTTTTCAAGGGAATCGGTATGCAACAGCAATCGAATATGCAAAATAAATTCTTGATTGATGCTGACATTGGGGACGACGATGTCACATTACCAAATTTACCTGCCGTCAATGTTCCAATTATTGATGAAACTGTAAAGACTCAAGAATCCGCTTTACCTGTTGCTGTTGAATCTGAAACTTCTGATCTTCAAGATACTGCTCCAAACTCTGGCGAATCCCAATCCCAAAGTGGCTTCTTTAGCCGTATGAAGGATGGATTAACCAAGACACGCCGTAATTTGGCAGATGGGATGGTGAATATCCTGATTGGGGGGAAAGAGATTGATGATGAGCTTTTAGAAGAAGTCGAAGAGCAATTATTGGTGTCTGATATTGGGGTGGATGCGACTAAAACCATTATTACCAATCTGACTGAACGTACAGCGCGTGGCGATCTAATTTATTCACATTCACTTTACAAGGCTCTACAGGAAGAACTGGTTGCCTTGCTTGCACCGCGTGTAAAACCATTACATATCGATCCTAATAAAACACCATATGTGATCCTTATGGTGGGCGTAAATGGTGTGGGCAAAACCACCACAATTGGTAAACTGGCAAAACGTTTACAAGGCGAAGGTAAGAAAGTCATGTTGGCAGCAGGAGATACATTCCGTGCGGCGGCAACTGAACAATTACAAATCTGGGGCGAACGCAATAACATCTCAGTAGTGGCACAAGGACATGGCGCAGACAGTGCATCTGTGATTTTTGACGCTTTTGAAAGTGCGCGCGCGAAAGGGATTGATGTCCTGATTGCCGATACCGCAGGTCGTTTGCATAACAAAAGTAACCTAATGGAAGAACTTAAGAAAGTGAAGCGCGTAATGCAGAAAATTGATGCCACTGCACCGCATGAAATTATGCTCGTTGTCGATGCTGGAACTGGGCAAAATGCTATTAATCAGGTTCAAGAGTTTGATCAGGCGGTTGGCTTAACAGGTATTACCATTACCAAACTGGATGGTACTGCTAAAGGCGGTGTACTATTTAATATCGCAAGCCGGACTCATGTGCCTATTCGTTTTATTGGTGTTGGTGAAAAAATTGATGACTTGCGTCCATTTTCTGCAAAATCTTTTGTCGCTGCATTGTTTGAAACAGATAAATAACTGAATTTAAGTTTATCAAACTCCACATCAAGTGGAGTTTTTTGTTCTGATTGTGAATTAAATCATTTAACTGTTCTAAAAATAAAACAGTATGTAATAAAATTAGTAATGAATACGCCATAAGAGTTGCATAGACTTGTACTCATTCCAGATCACGACCTCTAGGGTCAAATGCACACAGGACATAACAAATGACATCGTTTTTAGATAAAATTAAAAATCGTCGCAGTATCTATGCAATCGGGAAAAATGTTGCATTAGAACAAAGTGAGATTGAGAAGATCATTAAAGATGCAGTAAAACACAGCCCATCTTCATTTAACTCACAGTCTTCACGTGTTGTCATTCTGTTCGGTGATTCTCATCATAAATTTTGGGAAATTGTTCGTGAAACATTAAGAAAGATTGTTCCTGAAGCTGCTTTTGCTGCAACGAGTGGCAAGCTTGATAGCTTTTCTGCAGGTTTTGGTACGGCGTTATTTTATGAAGATGAAGCTGTTATCAAAGGTTTACAAGAGCAATTCGCACTTTATGCTGATAACTTCCCAGTTTGGTCTGAACATTCAACTGCAATTGCGCAATTTGCGGCATGGACTGCGTTAGCAGAGCATAATGTTGGTGCATCACTTCAGCACTACAACCCAATTGTTGATGATGAAGTCGCAGAAACTTTTGATATTCCGCATAATTGGAAACTTCGTGCCCAGTTGGTATTTGGATCAATTGAAGCAGAAGCGGGCGATAAAGATTTTATGAGCGATGATGAGCGCTTTAAGATTTTCAATTAAGTTTGAAGTATCTTCTTTAAAATCAAGAGTGCGTTTTACGCGCTCTTTTTTTATGTGCCAATATTTGTAGAGAAATAAATAATTAAATGAAATAATTTCTCTTTTCTTGATTTAAATATCATTAAAAAATTGAATAACTTAGTAAAATTCTTGAAATATTTGTCATAAAATTGTCATAACTGCACTGCATAGTGCTCATGATTTAAAAAACGAATAGAGAAATCCGACAATGACTTTAAAATTCACCCTAGCTGCATTAAGTTTATGTTTAAGTAGCTCTGTATTTGCTGCTGCCACGATTACTGCTCCAGAGGAAATCGTGATACTTGCGGTCAATGACCAAGAGGTGAATTCAGGTTTATTACGTCAAAAAGAAAATGATTATAAAGTTGATGCAGGTGAAATCAGTATCAGTGTTCGTTATCAAGAATTTTTTCAGCATTTAGATGGTGAACACGATATTGTAAAATCTGGAATAGTAACGTTAAAAACGCCGCCTTTAAAAGACGGTGCAAGTTATAAACTGGATGTAGTAAACGCACCCACAAATTTTGAAGATGCAAAAAAATATGCAGAGCAACCAACAATTGCACTTTATAATGCCAATCATCAACTACTCGTTCAACAAACAGGTGCAAATACAGAAGCTAAACCATGGTTTAACAGAGGGCTTTTTGGTAAGGCATATGATTTAACTCAAACTAAATCCGCATCTGCAAATCAGCCTGCGCCAGTATATACAACTCAAGCCGTGACAGTTAAAGAAACAGCAAGTGTTCCTGCTACTGTTGTAGTGGCTTCGTCGAGTAATACAGTGAAAACTAATGATCAACAATTGGTTGAATTATGGCAAAAATCTTCAAAAACAGAACGCCAAAAATTTATGACTTGGTTAGCTGGACAGTCGAATTAATTCTTTAAAAATAATTATAAAAAAACCTCCAAAATTTTGGAGGTTTTTTATAAGGGTAGCTATTTAACAAACCATAAATAATAGCCAATTAACATCAGTGGCCATGCGATATAAGGGCTAAATAACCATTTCCATAACCAGAACTGGGGAATGTAACCAACACCATGAATAAAGCCGCCTGAAATCCCCAACATAACTAACATAAGGACACTATGATTATAATGTCCATTTGCATCTAGCATCATAGCAGGATGAACTAATAAAACGGCTGCAAGTGGCAATGCCAACAAAAATGAAATGACCATCGCAATTGTCTGCGTTTTACTTCTTTTTACTGTTGTCACTGCTTCTACCATGATGTTATTCCTCATCTAAATTTTGATGATGCTCAATATAAAGTGCACTCAGAACACCTGCAAAACAAGCCATCAATATTCCAAGAATCCATGCGAAATACCACATATATTTCTCCTCGTTACCTTAGTACAAACTATGTGAATTAGCTTGAATGTCTTTATTGGTAATGACACCCCACATTTTATAGTAGCACCAGCATGTATAACTTAATACAATCGGAACAAAAATGCATGCAGCCACAGTCATTACCCCCAATGTTTTATGGCTTGAAACTGCATCCCACATTGTAAGGCTTGAAACAGGATTGATGCTAGATGGCATTAAGAATGGAAATAATGCGAAACCAGCGGTTAGAATTGTTCCTACAACAGCCAAAGCCGAACCCATAAAGCTGAAACCCGCTTTATTTTTGCTAGATGCAAATACAGCAATCAAACCACCGAGAATACCTAAAATAGGTGCAATCATGGTAATTGGGTATAAGCTATAGTTATTTAACCAGCCATGATTATTGTTAGTAACGACCTCTTTTGCCAAAGGATTGGCAACGCCGTTAGTATCGAATGGTTGAACAATCGAATAGCCTTCTATATTGCCAAAATACAGCCAAGCACCTGCTGCAATAAAGCACACCAGATATATAATCGCCATAATTTGAGTTGCTTTAGCCGCACGACGATGTAAATCTCCGTCTGTACGTAGCATTAGCCATGCTCCACCATGCGCACAAAGCATTGTGACGCTGACTAATCCGCATACAACTGAGAATGGATTCAGTAATGCAAAGAAACTACCTTCATAATGAGAGCGCACAGTTTCATCCAGACTAAAAGGCACACCTACAAGCATATTACCAAATGCTACACCGAACACTAAAGCAGGAACAAAGCTACCAATACATAAGCCCCAGTCCCATGAATTACGCCATTTGGTATTTTCAAGTTTAGATCGATAGTCAAAACCAACAGGTCTTAGAAAAAGTCCAAATAGAACGAGCAATAAGGCCCAATACATACCAGAGAAGGCAACAGCATATACCATTGGCCATGCGGCAAAAATGGCACCACCAGCAGTAATTAACCAGACTTGGTTACCATCCCAGTGGGGGGCGATGGTATTGATTGCTACACGACGTTCGCTATCAGTTTTACCCACGAAAGGCATGAGAATCATAGCACCCATGTCAAAACCATCAGTTAGGGCAAGTCCAATCAGAAGAACCCCGACCAAGATCCACCAGATAATTTTTAAGAGTTCATATTCGATCATGATTGAGTCTCCCCAGCGACCATATTTGAGTTTTCTTGTTTTTCAAAATGGTATTTACCAGTATGAAGTGAGCTTGGCCCCAAACGTGCAAACTTGATCATCAAGTACATTTCAATAATGAGCAGTACGGTGTAGAACGCGGCAAGTGCAATGATTGAACCCCAGACATCGCCTGTACTTAAGCTAGAAGCAGATAAGTGTGTTGGTAAAACCTCACCAATTGTCCACGGTTGGCGTCCACCTTCGGCAACATACCAGCCAGTTTGAGCTGCAATCCATGGTAAGGGTAAAGCAAATAATGCAAATTTAAGTAACCATGGTTTTTCTTCGGCATTACGTTTGGCTACTGACCATGCTGCTAAGATAAATAGCAACAACATAAGGAAACCACAAGCGACCATGATACGGAAAGTGAAGAACAGCGCAGTCACATTAGGAATACTGTCTTTAACAGCAGATTGAATATTTGCTTCAGTCGCATCAGTGACATTTTCGGTATATTTTTTCAATAATAAACCGTAGCCTAAATCTTTCTGGTTTTCTTTAAATGAGTTGAGCAGTTCTGGAGATTTGTCACCAGCACGAAGTTTTTCAAGTTCACTATAAGCCACCATACCATTACGAATACGTAGCTCATGCTCTTTCATCAAGTCGGTGATACCAGTTACTTGCTTATCAACTGAACGTGTTGCAATTAAGCCCAGTGCATAAGGGATTTTAATCGCATAGTCAGTTCGCATTTCTTGCTGATTTGGAATACCAAATAGTGTAAAACTCGCAGGAGCTGGTTGAGTTTCCCATTCAGACTCAATGGCGGCAAGTTTTGCTTTTTGAACATCACCTAACTCATAGCCTGATTCATCACCAAGTAAAATAACAGATAATGTAGAAGCTAAACCGAAAACTGCTGCAATCGCAAAAGAGCGACGCGCAAAGGGTAGATCACGTTTTTTTAATAAATAATAACTGGAAATAGCCAACACAAAAATTGCACCAGTCACATAACCTGCAGAAACAGTATGTACAAATTTTACCTGAGCAACAGGATTAAAAATTAATGCGCCAAAATCTGTGAGTTCCATACGCATGGTTTCATAATTAAATGCAGCACCAACAGGGTTTTGCATCCAACCATTTGCAACCAAAATCCAAAGGGCTGACATATTTGAGCCAATGGCAACTAACCATGTGACACCGAGATGCTGTACTTTGGATAGACGATCCCAACCAAAGAAGAATAAACCAATAAAAGTCGATTCTAGGAAGAAAGCCATTAAGCCTTCAATTGCCAATGGCGCACCAAAAATGTCACCTACATAATGAGAATAGTAAGCCCAGTTTGTACCAAACTGGAATTCCATGGTCAGTCCTGTGGTTACACCTAAAGCGAAGTTGATACCGAACAGTTTTCCCCAGAATTTGGTCATGTCTTTATAAATTTCCTTACCAGAAATGACATATGTCGTTTCCATAATGGCAAGAAGAAAAGCCAATCCTAAAGTCAGTGGAACAAAAATGAAGTGATACATTGCGGTCATAGCGAACTGGAACCGCGAAAGATCGACCACGCTTTCAGAAATCATCAACGTGTCTCCTTGATTTGGGAATTTGTGCCAGCGATACGCTCGGCAACTTGATTGTCAAAATTTTTAGGGATGGTTGGGGCATCAAACCAGATATGTTTAATCGTCAGTAAAATTACAATCTTAATTATTAATATGATGGTAATTTCTTTGACTAGACGTTGATTAAAATCTTTTTTCATTAAGCTCATATATATAAGCCTATATGGTTGGATAATGTATATTATTAATGACATAAATAAAAAAATAAACAATAAAAACACTTAAAATAAAAATATATTATTAAATTGTTTTAAATCAATGTCTTGTTGAAAATTTATTTCAATATATAAAATAAATTAAAGTATATTAAAACACTTGTATTTAAGGTTTAATAAACCTGACTAAATTGGTTGTATTTAAAGTTTTAAATCCGACTAAAATGCTAATAATTAATTTTTTGACGAAATTAAATAACCAACTAATATCGTCGGATTATAATGATTTTTCATTTTTCACAATATAATATTAATTTTATAATTTACTCTTTGGGTTTGAATTATCCTATGCGAGTTTTTTTATTGAATTGATTAAAATATATACATGATTATTGTTGAGGTGTAAATAAGTGATTTGAAACCGCAATTTTTTTGGCGATGTAGTGTGTTTGTTTAAATCGGATTAGAATCACCTGTGAACGAAATTCTAATTCACCAAACTCTGGTTCGACTTGAACATAGTGAATTTGACCAAATTCGTCACGAATGCGTGCTTGAGCCGAAAAACCAGGGCGAGCATTGCCGCTAGAAATTGTTGCAAGCCTTCCAAGCAGGCTAGTGTTATGATGTTCAAGCTGTGGTTTAATCACTTGATCCAGACAGTGAATCATGAACACAGTGAAAAATATAGCAATAATGAAAGCAGGCAGAATAAGATAAAAGGGAGAAACAAAGCTATGTTGCTTGGCAAAAAAAGCCAACTGTAAAAAATAACCAGCAAAACTAAAATTGATTAGTAAAAAAACTAAAATAAGAACTTTTGAAAATTTGACATTAAGCAAGGGCGAATAAACTAACCAGTTTGGAGAAATTTTTCGTATTATCGCACTAGGTCGTATGCCGATATATATTCCAATCGTTTCTGCCATGCTTAACAGAATTAAGGCAACCACACTTAAATGAAAAGGCATCAAGTCATAGTTGAAAAAAAATTCTGACATGGCAAAAACCCGAGATATTATTCTGTTAAGTAAATTCCGCCATCTGAGTGTACCTGAATTTCAATTTTGGTTAAAAAATCACCCAAACAAGGCCCAGAAATACATTCACCAGTTTCTACATTAAACAATGCGCCATGTGTTGAACATTGGATAAATTCCTGATCTTGATCGAGAAATTGATTTTCCAGAAATTCAAGCTCCACTTGTAGGTGGGGGCAGATATTTTGGTAGGCAAAAAATCCACCATCGCGTTGTGTAATAAAAATAGTATCTCCCTGAGATGTCTCATAAGAACGCGCTTCACGCTCAGGGATATCCTCGGTCATGCAAATTTTTTCCATAATTATGCACATTCAGTTTGGAAATTTTTCAGAAGTTTAGCATATTTTTCAATATCTAAACGAGGGCCATATTGGGCTACGACTTCGCTGGAAATAAGAATTGCCAGTTGCGTTGCATCCTCAAGAGACATTTTGTGGTTTAGCGCATATAAAAATGCACCTGCAAAGGCGTCGCCAGCACCATTAGCATCAATTGCTTCGACACGACGTCCACCCAAGTGAAAATGTGTATTAGCAGAATATACAGAAGCACCTTGGGCACTTTGTGTAATGACAATGGTATGATTTTTTAATTTCAATTTTGCAAAGGCGTCATCAAGCGTGTGCGTTTCTGTATACATGAGCGCTTCTTGTTCATTACAGAAAAGCAAATCGACACCGTCATCAATTAATTCTTCCAGACCTTCTCGTGCATATTGAACCATTGCAGGATCAGAAAGTGATAATGCAATTTTTACACCATGTTCGCGTGCAATTTGACGTGCTTGTTTTACTGCTAAACGAGCCGAAGGACTGGTTGATAAATAACCTTCGATGTAAAGCCACTTCGCATTTTTTAATGGCTCATAATCGATTTGATCGGAAGATAGCTCAGTGGTAATCCCAAGATACGTATGCATGGTGCGTTCTGTATCTGGACTAATCAGTACCATACAAGTACCTGTAACACCTTCAGTTTTTGATTTTTCTGAAGTATGAATATCGGCATCATTTAAACCATCAAGGTAAATTTGCCCAAGTTCATCATTGCCAACACGACATGCATAAAATGCAGAACTACCTAAAGCACTAAAAGCAACCGTGGTGTTTGCCGCAGATCCACCACTGGCTTGACCTTTATAATCCTGAGAATCTAATAGATTTTGATATAATGCTGCTTGAGTTGGACCATCGGTTAACTGCATTGTGCCTTTTTGCAAGCCTTGCTGGGCTAAAAAATCATCAGAGATTTTAAATTCTTGATCAATAAGCGCGTTACCAATTGCAAAAAGGTCTACAGTTGCCATGATTGTATTCACATAAAAAATCAAAGCACACAGTTTACACGATTGTTCAGTTTTGCTGTAGTTTGATGAATAAATTTCATTGGTTCAGCACATAAGCCGTTATGGATTGAGTTGAGCCACTTCATTAAATTTTTATTTAAGATTGATGGGGTAAATATGCTAACTATCAATAAAATTTTAAATTTACCCCGCGATTTCAATGTATTAGTTGAATATTCTGTGCATGAGAAGTTTCGTTTCTTAAAGCGTTTGTATGATGAGTTTGAAATGGGGAAAAATCAGTTTTCAGGTGTTGGCGAAGCATTATTTGAAGCGCGTTTGAATCAGCAACTTGTCGCAATATGTGGTTTAAACCAAGATACATTCTCGCAAGATGATCAGATTGGTCGCTTAAGGCGTTTTTATGTACATCCAGAATATCGCCAACAAGGTATTGGTCAGGCGATGCTTGAGACTGTAGAAGCTTATGCCCACAATTATTTTAAGGTTTTACACCTTTACACAGATACGGAAAATGCGGCTAAATTCTATAGAAAGATGGGCTATAGCTTTTTTGTTGATGAGCAAAGTAATTATCAAAAGAATCTTTTGAATTTTTAAAAATTTGCTCAGTTATTTGATGAGGAGTAAAAATATAGTTTGAATTTTAATGATCTTTTTAAAACATGCACAAAAATATAGCAAAACAAAGAAATTGTGTCAGATTAAAACTACCAAATTGGTTAGAGAGTAAGGCTATAATGGAAGCCAATTTATAAAGCGAAATTTTAGGAGATCACATGACGGTAGATGTCACTGAAACCATTAATCAAACTGTACATCCTGCGTTTCAGTTGGTACGTCAACACCATGTTGAAGCTTTAGATATTCTAGTTTCTGAATACGCCCATAAAGTGACGGGCGCTATTCACTACCACTTAGCCACTTCGCATGATGAAAATGTTTTTTTAGTGGCATTTCGTACTCAGCCGATGGATTCGAAAGGCACAGCGCATATTCTTGAACATACGGCATTGTGTGGCTCAGAGAAATTTCCTGTACGTGATCCGTTTTTCTTGATGATTCGCCGTTCATTGAATACTTTCATGAATGCTTTTACTGCGGCAGACTGGACGGCTTATCCGTTTGCAACACAAAATAAAAAAGATTTTCAAAACTTATTGTCTGTTTATCTGGATGCAGCTTTTGCAGCCAATTTGAACCCTTTAGACTTTGCACAGGAAGGGATTCGCATTGAGCTTGAAAATGGCGAGCCTGTTTATAAGGGTGTGGTTTTTAATGAAATGAAAGGGGCAATGAGCGCACCTTCAGACCAACTTTATCATCAATTGGCTCATCATTTATTCCCACAAACAACGTATCACTATAATTCTGGTGGTGATCCAAAAGATATTCCTGATCTGACTTATCAACAATTAGTTCGTTTTTACAAGACCCATTATCATCCAAGTAATGCGGTATTTATGACCTTTGGTAATCAAAGTGCTTATGAACTGCAAGAACAATTTGAAAAACTGGCGTTGGCTAGATTTGAAAAAGGCACTACGCTTTATTCAACGCCAGAAAAACGTTTGACCGCTCCAATTGAAGTCACTGAAAATTATGCGGTAGATAGCGAAGATTTAACTGATAAAACGTATCATGTTTTGGCGTGGTTGTTACCTCAAGCAAGTGATATTAAATTGCGTTTGGGTATGCGTTTGGTAGAAGGAATCTTACTGGAAAACTCTGCTTCTCCATTGCGTCATTATCTGGAAACATGTGGCTATGCGCAGTCTACAGGTCCATTAATGGGTGTAGATGATTCTAATTTTGAGATGACATTTTATTGCGGCGTTCAGGGTTCAAATGCCGAATATGCCGAAGAATTTAAACAAGGTGTTCTCAAGGTTTTACAGGATGTTGCATCAAAACCGATTGATCAGGCGTTGGTTGATGCGATTTTGCACCAGATTGAATTGCATCAGCGCGAAATCAATGGCGATGGTATGCCTTATGGTTTGAGTTTGATTTTAAATGGTTTAAGTAGTGCGATTCACCATAATGATCCCGTTCATGTCTGGGATGTGGACACCGCAATTGATCAGGTTAAAGAAGAACTCAAAGATCCGATGTGGCTTTCAAATCTGATTCAGACGTATCTTTTGGATAATCCACACCGCGTACAGATGACACTTATTCCTGATGCTGAAAAATCTGTGAAAGAGCAAGCGGATGAAAAAGCACGTTTGGCGAAAATTGGTGAACATTTAACTGATGCTGATCGTGCTGAAATTGAAGCAAATACGGAAGCGTTGAAACAACGTCAGGATACACCTGATGATTTGGATTTATTGCCAAAAGTCGGACTTGAAGATGTCCCAGCAGATTTGCACATTGTGCAGGGCCAACTTAGAGAAATTATTTCAAATCGCCATGATTATCCGCTCAATTTATATCATGCTGGAACAAATGGTATTTATTATCAGCAAGTTCTGATTGAAATCCCGAATGAAATTGTTCAGTCACCTTACTTTAGTTTGTTGTCTATTTTGATGGGAGAAGTTGGTGCTGGTGAATATGATTATTTAACTTTGCAACAACTACAAACTGCGATAAGTGGCGGTTTGGGCATGGGCGCTTCATTACGCAGTAAAGTCGATGATAAAGGCAAAATTAGTGCATGGTTGACGTTAACCACTAAATCTTTAAATGAACGTTTAGATGCGATTGGCCTATTAAAGTTGGCCTTTGAAAAGCTTCGTTTTGATGAAAAAGAACGCATTATTGAGTTATTACAACAACGTAAAACGCGCTGGAAATCTCGTTTATCTGGTTCTGGTCATAGCTATGCGATGCAAATTGCATCACGCAATATGAGTGCATTGGCACAACGTGATTATCATAATACAGGTTTGGGTGCTTTAAATTGGCTTAATGATCTGGTTGATGGTATTGAGCAAGATGATGCAGCTTATGACGCATTCATCAATGAACTAAAAAGCATTCATTTAAAGCTGCTTCAGGCACCTAAGCAATTTTTGTTGGTATGTGAGGAACAGCTTTCTGAACAATTAATTGAAGAAATTCAGAATGTTTGGGATACAGTTGAAATCGATAGCAATATTGCTAATATTCAGCAAATTAATCCTCAACAAAATGATCATGATGAAGCATGGCTGATTCAGGCTAACGTCCAATTCTGTGCATCTGCATATTCAGCTGTTGATGTTTCACATCCTGATGCAGCACCTTTAATGGTGTTAGCAGCTTATTTGCGTAATGGCTATTTACATAGTGCCATTCGCGAAAAAGGCGGGGCTTATGGCGGTGGGGCAAGCTATGATGGTAATGCGTGTTCATTCCGTTTTTACAGTTATCGTGATCCGCGTCTGGCTGAAACATTTAAAGATTTTGACGCGAGTGTGGAATGGCTTTTGCATACTGAACAGCAGCCGCATCAACTTGAAGAAGCAATTTTGGGTTTAGTCTCAAGTATGGATAAACCAGGTTCTCCTGCTGGAGAAGCGATTACAGCATGTTATGCGCTTTTACATGCACGTACACCTGCATTTCGAAAAACTTTGCGGACACGTTTGTTAAATGTCACCTTGGATGATTTAGAACGTGTGGCAAAACAATATTTAATTAATCAGAAACCGACAAAAGCTGTAGTTGCACCGTTTGCAAAACGTCAGGAACTTGAGCAGCTTGGTTTTCAGATTAAACAAGTCAATTAAAACAAAAAACTGGAGAACCTTATGTCGTTCAAATCTTTTGAACGAACACCAATTCGACTGAGTATGTTTAGCATGCTCAGTTGTATGGGTGTATCTGCTGTACATGCTGAAATATCGATGAAAGCTCAAACACCTGCACCCATTGTAAAAAATGCAGAGTCACCTGCTGCTCCCGCAAGTGCCAAAGCTTGTGTTGCACTGGATTCAAATGCAGATCGTCTTGCTTGCTACGATGCAATTTTTAAACTACCTGTAGATACTGCAAACGCGATCGCAGCACAAGCTGCCGCGCCTGTTGAATCTGTACAGACCAAAGCACAACCTACATCTTTAAAAGAAAAAGTTGAAGAAAAGGTGGGCAGTTTATTTGCCTTGGAAGCTGATCCGCTCGATCCAAATGTTTCTTTGTTAGATAAACGTTGGGAGTTATCTGAAAAAGCTAAACTCGGAACATGGAATATTCGTGCATTTAAACCTGTGTATTTGATGCCCGTATTCTGGACAACCAAGAAAAATGAATTTCCTTCTAGTCCAAACCCGAATAACACAGTAGATCAGAATCAAAATTTAGATTCGCTTGAGTCGAAATTTCAGCTTTCACTGAAAACAAAGGCTTGGGAAAATATTATCGGTAATAATGGTGATTTATGGTTGGGGTATACCCAGTCTTCACGTTGGCAAGTTTATAATGGTGATGAATCTCGACCATTTCGAGAAACAAACTATGAGCCTGAAGCCACATTAATGTTTCGTACCAATTATAAAGTTTTTGGTTTGGATGGGCGTTTGCTTGGCATGACATTGAATCATCAGTCCAATGGTCGTTCAGATCCTTTATCACGTAGTTGGAATCGTGTGATTTTTAATGTCGGATTTGAAAAAGATAATTTTGCTTTGATGCTACGACCGTGGATTCGTATTGAGGAAGAAGCGAAAAATGATAATAATCCAGACATTGAAGATTATGTTGGACGAGGAGATTTGACTGCATTCTATAAGTGGAATGATCATGATTTTTCTCTCATGCTTCGACATTCTTTAAAAGATGGTGATGACTCGCATGGCGCTGCACAGTTTGACTGGACATTCCCGATTAGTGGAAAGTTGCGTGGTCATTTTCAGGTGTTTGATGGTTATGGTGAAAGTCTGATTGATTATAATCATAGAGCTACCTATTTCGGTTTGGGTATTTCTCTTATGGATTGGTATTGATCGACCAATTAAATCATATCGTTATCTATCTTTAATAAAACGCCCAATTGGCTTATTGGGCGTTTTATAGTTTAAAGTGTTTAAAATTTAATAAATTAACCAATTTGAATATCTGCACTTGGATGCTTAAGTCGACTTTTCTTGGGTGTTGCAATCAAATAAGCAAGAGTGAGTGGGCCTAAACGACCTGCAAACATGAGTAAACTTAGTACAAATAAACTGCCATTATGTAATTCTCCTGTTACGCCACGCGATAAACCTACTGTACATGCTGCTGACACAACTTCAAAAAATAGATCCAAAAAGTTTTTATGTGGTTCTAAAACTAGAATAGTCATGAGCCCAATAAAGATTAAGCTTAAGGTAATAACAACTACTGCAAGTGCTTTAAATGTACTTTCATAGGAAATGGAATGATTGAACACTCGAATTTCATCATTTCGGCGCAAAAATGAGACGACGCTCAATACTAAAATAAAAAAAGTGCCTACCTTAATTCCACCTGCTGTACTGAGGGAGCCGCCACCAATAAACATTAAAAACATAGTGAGTAGGGTGGAACTATCCATCAAAGATGCAGTATTGATGGTATTAAAGCCTGAAGAACGAGGAACTGTCGCTTGAAACCACGCATTAATTGCTTGTTCCCCGAGTGTCATTTGGCTGAAAGTAAGGGGGTTATTGGCTTCCATTAACCAGATTAATAAAAAACCACTCAAATTTAAAATTGCAATGGTAGATAAAACGACTTTGCTATTTGTACTCAGTTTTTTCCAGCGTTTGTTCTGCTTAATATCCATAAGCACCAGAAAACCAATACCGCCTAATATATAAAGAAAACTAATTGCAAGACACGCGAAATAATGATTTTGGAAACCGACTAAACTATCAGGGAATAAGGAAAATCCTGCATTGTTAAATGCTGAAACACTATAAAAAAAGGCATAATACAAAGCCTGTGAAAAACCGAATTGCGATGTCCAGATCGTAGTTAGAATAATTATTCCTGTTATTTCAAAGAACAGAGAATAAAAAAATACCGACTGCGCGATAGTCGTGACTTTAGACAGGCTGGTTTGTCCAAGTGAATCCTGCGCCATCATTTGTTGTCTAAGCCCTAATTGTGGGGCAAGACTTAAGGCAGCTAAAATCGCAAAAGTCATAAAACCTAAGCCGCCACACTGAATCAGAAATAGCAAAATAAGCTGACCAGTCGTGGTAAGTGATTGACCAATATTCACAACTGAAAGCCCTGTAATGGTCACCGCAGAGGTTGCAGTGAACAGGGCATCCATCCAACTTAAATCACCATGATTCGCAACAGGAAGTTTAAGTAAAAGCGTTCCAACGATGATAAAACTCAAGAACCCTAGTGCTAAAAGTGATGGAGGACTTAAGTTAAACGTTTTATTCTTAAGTTTAGGTTTCATCATAGCTTAGAAATCGCTTGGAGAGTTTTTTTAACGGTTCGAGATGACCTTCTACAATCAAAATATCTTTTGACTGGACTGCATACGCAGGATCTGGATCATAAATAATATCTTTGCCGCGTTGTAATAAGATAGTTTTTACATGCTGGGTGGCATCAAGTAAGCCAAGTAAATGTACACCATTTAAATGCTTGGGAATTTCAATTTTTACAATAAAATGATCATCATTGAGTGCCATATAGCGGCTGACCATTGGGTAGTTTAAAGCCTGCGCGACACGTACACCCATATCTTCTTCAGGATGGATGATTTTATCAACGTGTAAATGAGATAAAATCATATGATGAGCTTTGGTTTTTGCTTTGACCCAAATTTTCGGGACGCCGAGATTTTTTAAATGTAAAACACATAAGATACTGGCTTCAATATCTTCACCAATGGCAACTACGACAGCCGCACAATTTTTGATATTCAGCTCTTCAAGAACATGTTCATCGCTTGCATCTGCGATAACAGCATGTGTGAGTTGATCACTAACGTCTTCTACATTGCGTTTAATGGTATCTATACCAATGACATCATGCTTTAACTGTGCAAGCTGTACCGCGACAGTTGCACCAAAACTTCCTAGACCGATGACAGCAAATTGGGCCATATTTAACCTGATGATTTTTGTATAAGTAATAAGGATAAAATTTCTTAACGCATTCAATTTTAAAGATAAATAGCTCTTAACCGACTTTAAATCTTGGATAAGCTATTATTGAAGTAGTTTATTATTTTTGAACAGGTTTTAATGCAAAGAAGTGTTAAAAAACCGATAAGGTATGCGACATCACCCTTATCGGTTTTTATTCAAAAGATTACTTTAAAAAACGTTGATATCCGATATTTTGAGTAATCTCTTCATAAGGATAAGTAATATTTTCTAGTGTTTCGATCAGTACATCAGGATTTTCTTGTGTATCTGTTGCTTGTAACCCAACCAATACGCGACCTTCAGCAGCGCCATGGTTACGATAATGAAATAAACTAATATTATGAGTTGGGCCTAAGCGTTCAAGAAAAGTCAGTAATGCACCTGGTCGTTCTGGGAATTCAACCCGAAATAGGCGTTCATTTGTAATATTGGCATGACCACCAATCAAATAACGAATATGTAGCTTAGCCACTTCATCATCAGAAAGGTCATCTACTTCATACAATTCTTTAAGTGAATTGAACGTTTCAATCCGTTCAGCCTGACCTGATTTTAAACTGATCCCCACAAAGACCTGAGCTTCATCACTGGCACTAGCGCGGTAGTTAAATTCAGTAATATTACGACCATGTAGAGCACGACAAAAATTTAAAAATGCACCTTTTTGCTCTGGAATCGTTACAGCAAAAATAGCTTCTTTATGTTCACCCAATTCAGTACGTTCAGCAATATACCGTAAGCGGTCAAAGTTCATGTTTGCGCCACAGACGATTGAGACAATATTTTTATCTTGAATTTGATGTTGTTCGACGTATTTTTTAATACCTGCAAGTGCCATTGCCCCTGAAGGTTCGACAATGCTACGGCATTCATCAAAAGTATCTTTAATGGCGGCACAAATCTCATCTGTATTAACTAATACAACTTCGCGTTCAACAATTGGCCCAGAGTTATCCGATTTTTGTAGTTGAATGACTTCAAATGGTTTTTCGCCAATTTGTGCAACGGCAGTGCCATCAGCAAATAAACCTACATGTGGTAAAATAACCCGTTCATTTGTTTCAAAAGCAGCTTTTAAGCAAGCTGACTCATCATATTCAACAGGGATGATTTTAACGTGCGGAGCAACATCACCCAAATAAGCAGCAACTCCTGCAATTAAGCCACCACCACCGACAGCAACAAAGACATATTCAACATCACGCCATTGACGTAAAATTTCATTGGCAATGGTGCCTTGACCTGCCATCACCAATTCATCGTCATATGGCGGAATAAAAGTCATTCCTTCTTCTTTGGCACGTTGAATCGCATATTTATTGGCAACATCAAAAGAATCGCCATGCAAAACCACTTCACCGCCCAGACGTTTAACAGCCTGCACTTTAATATCTGGTGTGGTTTTAGGCATAACAATAATGGCGCGTATCCCTAACTTTTGACCAGATAATGCAACACCTTGAGCATGGTTACCTGCTGAAGCGGTGATGACGCCACGTTCCAATTGGGATTTTGGGAGTTGGCTAATACGGTTATAGGCACCCCGTAGTTTAAAAGAAAAAACAGGTTGTAAATCTTCGCGTTTAAAACGAATGTTATTGTTAAGCTTCTCACTAATTCGTGGCGCTGCTTCGAGTGGGGTTTCGATTGCAACGTCATACACCGTTGCCTGTAAAATTTGTCGAACCAAACGAGACAGCATGTTAATCTTCCATCTAACAGTTTAAAATAAACGATTATTGTAACAAACCCCTACGCATTTGCGCCGATTAATTCGCCCAAATGTGAAAAATAGTTGAGTGATGTCATGAGCCTGTATGCAACCCAAGATGAAAAAAAACAAGCTGCTGCGCAAGCTGCTTTAAAACATTTGCCAAGAGGTGGCATATTAGGAGTGGGAACAGGCAGTACGGTTAATTTTTTGATTGATTTATTACCTGAGTTACAGCTTGAAGCTGCTGTGGCGAGTTCTCAAGCAACTGCTGAGCGGTTACAAAAACTTGGCATCGAAGTTGTCGATATGAATCATGTTGGTGGCTTAGATGCATATGTTGATGGTGCAGATGAAATTGATCGCCATATGCATATGATTAAAGGTGGTGGTGCGGCGCTGACACGTGAAAAGATTGTGGCGTCTATCGCTAAAAAATTCGTATGTATTGTAGATGATTCAAAATGGGTCGAACAATTAGGACGCGAGTTTCCATTGCCTGTCGAAGTCATTCCAATGGCACGTTCAGCTGTAGCGCGTAAAATCGTCACATTAGGTGGTGACCCTGTTTATCGAGAAGGTGTAGTGACCGATAACGGTAACGTAATTTTAGATGTTTATAATTTAAATATCTTAAATGCACTTGAGCTTGAGAAAACTTTGAACGATATTCCAGGTGTGGTCACTAACGGTATTTTTGCACTTAACTCTGCATCTATTGCAATTGTTGCGACCAATAATGGTATTGAAGAGCGTACTGCGATTTAATGCATTTGGAAACAATACCAGAAATTAAGATCGTACGACATGTAAGAGCAAGACATTTGCGCTTACGTGTCGAGCCTCATCAGATACGATTAACTGTACCTTTATTTTGTACAAAAAAACAAATCCAGCAGTTTTTAGATCAGTCGCAGGACTGGTTAATGCAGACGTGGCAAAAACAAACTCAACAACAAATTGCAAGTTCAAATTTTCAGCATATTCAATTTTTTAATCAAGATCAGCCTTATCAGATTGTATTGCGTAAACAACACAAAAATTATGTCATCGATCATGAACAAGCCTGTGTCTTCATTCGTGAGGATAAAGGAGTGAGCGTATTAAAGGGCATGATTTATGACTATGCGAAACAATATTTACCTTTATATCTGGACAAGATTAGTCGGCAGACTGGACTAAATTTTCGTGATTGCAGTGTTCGACGACCTAAAACACGGTGGGGAAGTTGCAGTGTACAACATAGTATTATGTTGCATGCGGGATTAGTTTTGATGCAACCAGAAATTGTACGTTATGTTTGTGTGCATGAACTAGCGCATACACGTTATTTTAACCACAGCGCTCAGTTTTGGGCTGAAGTAGAAAAATTCGAACCAGACTATCTTATACACCGCAAACAACTGAAAAGTTATCAGTTGCCTGCATGGTGGTATTGAAGTAAAGCTAACTAGTCAAATGTGCAATTTAGTTGCGGCGTTTCCAGTTGTGTAGGGGACGTGTGTTGATCTAAACCTGCGCTAGCAGACAGAATTTTATTGGCTTTAATTTTGAGCTGAATAAATGGATATTGTTGTGAGTTATTACTTGGTTCGGCAGAACCACTATTCAGAATATATTCCTGTGTCGATGCATTGATTTGGAGCAAATTATCCGTGCTGCCACCATTCAGACTGGATTTATAGCTTTGGCTACCTTGCGTCAGCTCAATGTCACCTGTCGCTCTGACTTTTAAAACACAACCATTTTTTTCATAAAGCCCAATTAGGTATTCAATTGAGGGAAAATTGATATCATTATTGTCGTTATTAATCCCAGAAATGCCTTGTTTACATAGATAAATTGAATCTCCACATACGGTTGAATTGTTAAATCCAACAGCACGTCGATAATCGCCTGCACCGCTTGTTCGTATATTGAAAGAATTGTAGGCAGCGTCAGGCGTTCCACTATAAGTACGTTCAGCTAATGCTTTGTAACCTGCGCCATTTAAACTTGGTTGTAGTTGACGAACGGCTAAATCTAATACGGCGCTCTTTAAGTGACTTGCAAATAAATCTCTTGCCGCTTTTTGATTTGCTCCAATATCAGGGGCAGTATTTAAACGTGCATCAGCATTTTGAACTGTGGTGATCATGGGAGTAAAAGCAGTTTTATTGCCATTCACACTTTTACCATCTAAATAGCCATCTGCTAAATCAAGCGCAATATTCTGAGTAAATTCTGAATAATAGTTGCTACTTTGGTTGTGTGTATTGTACCAATAAACGAAATAACCAAAACTTAAATAACTATCCAGATAAACATTTTGTGGCAATGCAGTATAGGTTAGATTGGTTAACGCATTTGCATTGGTTAAAGTCGGCGTCTTTTCATTTTTAAAGGCATTTAATAGAGCAGTGTTTACATCCTGCATAGCCATAATGAAATGAGTATCATTGATCTTGGACGTTTCTATATTTTCATCAGGTAACTGACCTGCGCGTACTAAAGTGCGTTGGTAAACAGCTTCTGAGACTGGACTGACATAAAATATGCGTGACTCAGTCGAGGTTGGCCAAAGTAATGCATGATAAGTTCCATCAAGTGTTACATATTTATCATTAATAAAATCATAAATTTGTGAGTTTTGATTGGTGGTAATTTCAAGGCGATAAATTCGGTTTGCTCTTTCAATAGGAAACTTTAGAACAGATGAAATTCCGCTAAAAGATGCGACTTCTGTGACGACTTGATTACTGGTGTTGTCATAAAGTTTAAGATTCACATTATGCATTTCTAGAGGAAGTTTAATTAGAACCTCATTGGGTTGCAAAACTTCACTACTTGAATTTTCGTTATTTGCTTGTGTAGTTGGAGGGGTGTTAGAGCTTCCTCCACAACTGGCAAGATAAGTACTGAGTATGACAATACCAATTGATTTGCATAAATTAGTATATTGATATTGTCTTCTTTTGAAAAAAGGCATTCCTTCACCCCTGAAATTTTAGTCATCCGTGCCAACCAAGGAGTCAGTTTGATATTCACTAACAATCTATTATTTAAATTAGAGACTTTAGTCCTTGTCATTCAACGACATAAAATACTTTTGTATAGCCTTCATGGCTTATATAAAGTTTTATCCAGTTTAAACTATTGGCTTTATTTCATTTTATGTCATCTCAATATAACGACTAAAGTAATTTTTGACCAGTGGTAGAGTATGTGACAAATACTTTATTACAGCACTTCATTGCATCAGCTTTAATAAAGCTTTTTGAAGCTGTCGAGTTGATTGTAGAAATCCAAGTAAACTGCCATACTATCTGCCATTCGGTTGATATTTAGAGGTAATGATCGTGGTCTCTGTCGGAATTGTTGGGGG
The DNA here is from genome assembly GCF_009372255.1 of Acinetobacter guerrae. Lineage (GTDB taxonomy): Bacteria > Pseudomonadota > Gammaproteobacteria > Pseudomonadales > Moraxellaceae > Acinetobacter > Acinetobacter guerrae. The sequence continues at coordinate 301,734 of NZ_LXGN01000001.1, read as the reverse complement.
AACTGGATATACTGGCGTTGAATTATTGCGTCTTTTATTACGACATCCGCAGGTCACTGTTCAAATTCTTACTTCGCGTACTGAAGCTGGTAAACGTGTTGCTGATATGTTTCCAAGCCTTCGTGGTCATACTGATCTTGAATTTTCAGATTTGAATCTGGATCAATTAAAACAATGTGATGTGGTCTTTTTTGCTACGCCACATGGTGTTGCGATGCAACATGCACAAGAACTACTTGCTGCCAAGACTAAAGTTATTGATCTTGCTGCTGATTTTCGTTTACAAAATCTAGAACAGTTTGAAAAGTGGTACGGTTTACAGCATAGCTGCCCAGATGTCTTAAAAGACTCGGCTTATGGTTTAACCGAGCTAAATCGCGAGAAAATTAAACAGGCAAGTGTGATTGGTAATCCTGGTTGTTATCCAACGACAGTACAGTTGGGTTTAGCACCGTTATTAAAGTCTGAACAAAACTTAGTAAACCCTTCAAGCATTATTATTGATGCAAAATCGGGTGTATCTGGTGCTGGTCGTAAAGCAAGCATGGGAATGATCTATTCAGAAAATGCCGACAATTTTAAAGCTTATGGGGTAAGTGGTCATCGTCATCATCCTGAAATTGTTGAAGCTTTAGAAAATATATCTGGTCAAAAAGGTGTATTCGATCATATTGTATTTGTGCCACATTTGGTGCCGATGATTCGCGGTATGCTCAGTACTATTTATATTGACTTGACTGAAGAAGGTGCAAAAACTGATCTTCAAGCACTTTATGAGCAATTTTATGCCCATGAAAAATTTGTAGATGTGATGCCGCCTAATAGTTCACCTGAAACCCGTAGTGTACGCGGTTCTAATGAATTACGTATTGCATTATACAAACCACAACCCCATAAACTAATTGTATTATCCGCACAGGATAATTTGGTTAAGGGGGCGGCAGGTCAGGCTGTACAAAATATGAACTTAATGTTTGGGTTTTCAGAAGATACAGGTTTAACAGGTATTGGTTTATTACCATAAAAAACGCTTTTAAGCTTCACACACATTTAAATATCGATTTAAATGTGTGCTTTGGTTCTATCTTCAAATAGAGATGGCGATGCAGAATACTGAACAAATAAATAACGATGATCTACAAACACCTAAGCCGTCATTTTGGCATACGAACAGACCATTAGTAGTTGGAGCAGTTGTTCTGATTTCTGGTAGTTTTTTATTAGGTTATACCGTTGGACATCGTCAGGGCTTAACTGTTGTTGGTTACGATGCCGATGCAGAGCAACTGGTTGAGGTTGTTCAAAAACAGAAAACTGCACTTGATGCAGTGAATAAAAGTTTAAATGCAACGGTACAAGAGCGCGATATTGCTGTGAGTAATGCCAATGATTTATATCAAGGCATTACACAGGCAAAAAATGATAAGGCACAAATGCAAAGCATGAGTGCGCTTTATCGTGAAATCCTACGCCAGAGAGGTGGTTTAAGCTTGACGATTCAAGATCTGGCGATTAAATCATTACCTGAAAATGCATTTGAATATCAGCTTGACTTAGTTCAAGTCAGCCCAAACAAACGTCGTGCTGCAGGTTCTGTTGAAATGCGTTTAATTCAGGGCGATGAAATTTTGGTTGTGCCGTTGGAAGATAGTAGTTTCAATTTTGATGATTTTGAGCGTTTAACAGGGCGCTGGACCATGCCAAAAGGCTTTACTCCGCAATACATTGAGATACGTCTGACAGGTGCTACGCCTGTAACCAAACGTTTTAGCTGGCAACGTGGCAAGCCTGTTGAAGCGGAGTCTGCCTTTGTTGCAGAAATTCCCCAAGCAGAAGCAAATGCAAATTAAGAGTGAATCAAAGAGTATATGCGAACGAATAAGCGACAAATTAGTTTAAAAGACGTGAAAGCTTCCTTTTACCAGTCTGGATATGTCGATTGGCATATCAACCCGCGCTTAAGTGATTCGCAAAGTAATGAGCCAGAAGGTGACATTGCAGTACAAACTGCTGAACCTCAGCTAAAACGTCCACCTCTATATGCGGTCGTGTTGTTGAATGATGATTACACACCAATGGACTTTGTAATTGAAATTTTACAACAATACTTTGCATTGAATCTTGACCAAGCCACTCAAGTAATGCTAACAGTACACTATGAAGGTAAAGGTGTTGCTGGCGTCTATCCGAGAGACATTGCGGAGACCAAAGCAAACCAGGTAAATAATTACGCTCGATCTCAAGGTCATCCATTACTTTGTCAGATCGAACCCAAAGATTAAAAGGGGGTCGTATGCTCAGTCGTCAATTAGAAGTATCCTTACGTTTGGCTGTAAGCATGGCTCGTCAAAAAAGGCATGAGTTTCTCACTGTAGAACACTTATTGCTGGCTTTGCTCGATAATGATTCGGCTGTAAATGCACTTAAGGCGTGTGGTGCCGATATAGTTTCATTGCGTAAAGAACTAGAAGAATACGTAGAACAACATACGCCGAAGCTTGGTGAAAATAACGATCAGGCTCCGCATCCGACTGAAAGTTTTGATCGTATTTTACAGCGTGCTATTTTCCATGTGCAATCTAGCGGCGGTGATCGTACTGTCGAAGGTGCTGATGTATTGGTGGCGATGTATTCTGAACGTGATTCCTTTGCGGTCTATTTACTAAAACGTCATCAAATTAATCGTTTGACATTAACTCAGTATTTGTCTCACGGTACACGTAAAGAAGATATCCAACCCGAAGAAGAAGTTGAAGATATCGAGGGTGATGCATCGGCATCTTCCAATGCTGGCCCTTTAGAGCAATTTACGCTTAATCTTAATAACGAAGCACTCAAAGGTAAAACTGATCCTTTGATCGGGCGCGAAAAAGAGATCGAACGTACCGCGCAAATTCTTTGCCGTCGTCGGAAAAATAATCCGTTGTTGGTGGGCGATCCAGGTGTTGGTAAAACTTCAATTGCGGAAGGTTTAGCGTGGTTAATTGTCAATGGCAAAGCTCCAAAACCACTTGCCAATGCTGAGGTTTATAGTCTGGATATTGGTGCCTTGGTTGCAGGAACCAAATATCGGGGTGACTTTGAAAAGCGTTTAAAACAACTTCTAAATGCTTTAAAGAAAAATCCCAATGCAATTTTATTTATTGATGAAATTCACATGATCATTGGTGCTGGTTCAAGTATGGGCAGTACAATGGATGCTTCGAATTTAATCAAACCTGCGTTGGCAAATGGAAGTTTACGCTGCATTGGTTCGACCACTTTTCAGGAATATCGTCAAGTCTTTGAAAAAGATCATGCATTATCACGCCGTTTCCAAAAAGTCGATGTGAATGAACCAAGTATTTCTGAAACGATTGATATCTTACGTGGACTCAAAACCAAGTTTGAAGATTTTCATCATGTCGAATATGAAGATAAAGCTCTAGTTGCTGCGGTTGAACTCTCTTCTAAATTTATTAACGATCGTTTCTTACCTGATAAAGCGATTGATGTTATTGATGAAGCAGGTGCGCAGCGTCGTTTAAAAGCAGAGTCAGATGATAGTTTGATTACGATTGAAAATATAGAAGATATCGTTTCGAAAATTGCACGAATTCCGCCAAAAACCGTATCTAAAGATGATAAAGCCGTTCTTGAATACCTTGAGCGGGATCTTAAACGCGTGGTTTTTGGTCAAGATGAAGCGATTAGCGCACTTGCATCTGCGATTAAATTATCTCGTGCAGGATTAAAAGCACCAGACAAACCTGTTGGTAGTTTTGTATTTGCAGGCCCAACTGGGGTGGGTAAAACAGAAGTCACCAAACAATTGGCAAAATTGTTAGGTGTGGAACTGGTACGTTTTGATATGTCTGAATATATGGAACGTCACGCGGTTTCACGTTTGATTGGTGCACCTCCAGGTTATGTGGGATATGATCAGGGCGGCTTACTGACAGATGCAATTCACAAAAATCCACATTGCGTATTATTGCTAGATGAAATTGAAAAAGCCCATCCTGATGTGTTTAATCTGTTGCTACAAGTTATGGATCATGGTGCTTTAACAGACAATAATGGTCGTAAGTCTGATTTTAGAAATGTGATTATTGTTTTAACAACAAATATTGGTGCAGAAAGCATTTCGAGAGCCAGTATTGGTTTCACAGAGCAAGACAATAGCAATGATAACCAAGAGGCGATGAAACGTGCATTTGCGCCTGAATTCCGTAACCGTTTAGATGGCGTAATTCAATTTAAGGCATTGCCAACATCAGTTATTGAATCTGTTGTCGATAAGTTCCTGACCGAGCTACAAGCACAACTCGATGACAAAAAAGTAGTGCTTGAAGTTGATCAATCTGCTCGTGATTGGTTAGCCGCGAACGGTTATGATCGTCAAATGGGAGCACGTCCGATGCAGCGTCTAATTCAGGAACATTTGAAAAAGCCGCTTGCTGAGATGATTTTATTTGGTGAGTTGGCTGATCATGGTGGCAACGTAGCTGTTTCTGTGAAAAAAGAAGATGGCAAAGATGTTGGACTACAGCTTTCTGTCTTTGAAGATCAAACTGCTGAGCCTGCTTAATCGATGCTAGAAGATTTCTCAATAACCCGGATACTCAGTGTATTCGGGTTATTTTTATTAACAGCTATTGCTGAAATATTGGGCTGTTATTTTCCTTACTTAATTTTAAAAGAGGGGAAAAGTACATGGCTATGGATTCCTACCATAGTTAGCCTTGCATTATTTGTATGGCTTTTAACGTTGCATCCAGCTGCTTCAGGTCGCATTTATGCTGCTTATGGCGGAATCTATATTTTTACAGCATTGATGTGGCTTCGATTTGTTGATCAGGTTGCATTGACTCGTTGGGATTTATTGGGTGGTTTAGTGGTTTTAATTGGTGCGAGTTTAATTATTTTGCAACCACAAGGTTTGATTCGATAAGTTTTATTTTTCTAAGTTCAAAAAGTAAAAAAACGCTGTTTTAAAACAGCGTTTTTTTAATATCAAACATATTATTTTGATTGTTCGTTTAGCAAGAATTCCATCAATGCCTTTTGCGCATGTAAACGATTTTCAGCTTCATCCCAAACAACAGAATTTTTATGATCTAGCATATGTTCTGAAATTTCTTCACCACGATGCGCTGGTAAGCAATGCATAAATAAACAATCTGGATGTGCAATATCCATCAGTTTTTCATTGACCTGAAATGCAGAAAAAGCTTTTTCACGAAGTTTTTGTTCTTCTTCTTGCCCCATACTCGCCCAGACATCAGTCACGATCAGATCAGCGTTGACGGCTGCATCTTCAACATTATCAAAAACCTCTGCACAGTGTGCAAATTCTGCTAGAAATTCGGGTTTTGGCTCATAACCTTTTGGAGAGGCAATTTTTAATTTAAAGCCCATCATATGTGCTGCCTCAATGTAAGAGTTGCACATATTGTTGCCATCACCAATCCAAGCTACAGTTTTACCATTTATGCTGCCACGGTGTTCCTGATACGTTTGTAGATCGGCTAAAAGCTGGCAAGGATGATGATCATCAGTTAAACCATTGATCACAGGAACTTTGGAATAAGAAGCAAATTGCTCAACGATTTCATGACCAAAAGTACGGATCATGACAATATCAAGCATGCTTGAAATAACACGAGCAGAATCTTCAATGGGTTCACCGCGACCTAATTGAGTATCGCGTGGCGAAAGAAAAATAGCACTACCACCAAATTGATTAATGCCTGCTTCAAAAGAAATACGGGTACGTGTACTCGATTTTTCAAAAATCATTCCTAGAACTTTACCCACAAAAGGCTGAAATATCTGTTTTTCATGCTGTAAGCGTTTTAGTTCGCTTGCACGATCTAAAATACGGTTTAATTCCAAAGAAGATAAGTCGCGTAAAGTTAAGAAATGCCGTAGAGCCATGGTTACTCCACAATAATTGTTGTTAAACAACAATTAGTTGCTGATAAATGAAGAAAAAAAGAATCAAATACTATACTACATGTGTTTGAAAATGCAAAGAAATTAGCTTAACTGATGGCCTTTCAAAAAAATATCCACGCAATATTCAATATGATCAAGAATTTCGTGATGATCTACAGTCATTGGAACTCCCATCGTAATTTTCCACTCAATATTACGCAAAATACCAAAATACATCATGGCGGAGTTAAACGGCTGAGGACAATCGATTTTTCCTTGTTGCGCGGCCTGTTCCAAAGCACAAGCAATGGTTTTTTGCACGAACTCAGGGCCACGTTCATGTAAATAAAGCGCTAGTTCAGGATCACTTTGTGAACGTTCAATGACTAAACGCATAAAGGCTGCATTTTCAGCACAGGTAATTTTCTGATAAAAACCGATCAAAGTTTGAATGAGATAGCTTCTTAAATCTTCAATATGGCTATTAAATGCCACACAAATATTTTTAAAAAAAAGCTCACGTCTATAATCACAAATGGCTTTAAACAAGCCTTCTTTGCTACCAAAATATTTGTAAATAGACGCTTTGGAACCGCCTGCATGATTAACAATATCATCCAGAGAAACGGCATCGTAGCCACGTTCTAAAAATAACTCAGTGCCGCTTAACAAGAGCGCTATACGGCGTTCATGTCCTCTTCTGGTTTGGGGTAGTTCGCAGCAGACGTGTTGAGTCATAAGGTTAGGGGGTCTCTACATAAAATTATTGGAAACTTAAGAAATTAAATACCCAGATTACAGTATAGCAAAATTTAGCAAGGCTGGCTGTGTAAAGGTAACGGTCGTTTTGGGCTTGATAGATGTTTTGTATATGGGTGTAAATATGGATGATTCAATAGCGTTATATTGTGAGTTATAAAAATGCTAAGTTGATTAAAACCTGAGCTTACACTCGGGGATAAAGATAAATCTCAAAAAAGTATTTTTCATTGTTACTTAAATAACTTGGAACTATGATTTGTAAAAATAATTAAACAATAATCATTTATAAAATGAATGCTTGATAAAAGCACAATCATTTACCCAAGAAAAATATTTGTCATAGATATTTGGCTAAAAGATATCTTCTTTTGTTGAAATGCTTATTTATGTCGCATTTTATAAATAATGTGTGCACCAAATAGGATATTCTTTAAAGATTAATTAAATAAATTGTGTAAAAAAAAGACACTTAGAGCGTAAAATAGGAAAACTAAAACTAAAGTATAACAAAAAAGGAATTTTTTAATCTTTTCATTTTTTTTCAATAGCGTATAAACAGAGCTATTATCAATCGATAATTAAGTAATAATTAGAAGTTGGCTTGATAATTGCAACTAGGAAAAACAAGCTCATCCTTTAGTATCTTTGAATAATACGATTAAGATACCAAAAGGAGAGAACTTATAATCAAGGAGTTTTTATGAAACATTCAGCGACCTCACTACTTGTATCTGCACTTATGGTTTTTACAGTCGGAGGAGCAACACAGGTTCAAGCTGCCGATACATTGGCAAAAATTCAAAAGAGCGGAAAAATTATTATTGGGCATCGTGAATCTTCTGATCCAATCTCTTATGTCGTAGGCGGTAAACCAGTGGGTTATGCAGTTGATATCTGCAATAACTTTGCCAATGAAATTAAAAAAGACCTTAAGATGCCAAATCTTAAAGTTGAATATAAGGCGGTGACTTCTTCGACACGTATCCCAGAACTTTTATCAGGAAATATTGATATGGAGTGTGGTACGACGACAAATTCGAAACAGCGTCAGGAGCAAGTGGGTTTCTCAACCAATTACTATGCGACAGAAGTTCGTATGGCGGTTAAAGCAAATTCAGGCATTAAAAGCCTTGCAGACTTAAATGGTAAAGCAGTTGTAACTACTCAGGGAACAACTTCAGACAAATACATTAAAATGAATGAACGTGGTCAACAGATTAATGTGCAAAACATTTATGGTAAAGATCATGCAGACTCATTTTCAATGATGGCTTCAGGTCGTGCAGCTGCATTTGTAATGGATGATAATATTTTGGCAGGACTAATTGCCAAATCTTCTAATCCAAAAGAATTTGCAATTGTTGGGCCAGTATTATCTTCTGAGCCATACGGCATTATGATTGCAAAAGATGATCCTAAATTTAAGGCAATCGCAGACCGTACAGTTAAAGGTATGTGGAAGTCAGGTCAGATGGATACTTTGTATAAAAAATGGTTTCAATCTGCCATTCCTCCAAAAAATACCAACTTAAATATGCCTCAAAGTCAATCGTTCAAAAAATTAAAAGCAAATCCTACTGATGCAGGTATTTAACTTATTAGGTTAATGAGTAGTCGCTAGATCGTTGGCTCATGCAGTGATTTTTACTGCATGAGCTGTACTTTTTGAACTTTATTAAAAGGGGCAGCTATGTCAGTTGGCTCATTAAACTGGACTGCGTTTTGTGCTGAATCCAATGAATACGGAATGGATAAGGCTGCTTGGGCTGAATCGATCTGTAAAGGATTAGGCAGTGCAAGTTATTCTCCCTACGCCGATGCACCTACATGGCTTCAAATGTTAGGTTCTGGTGTATTTACAATGATTTGGACCGCTGTAATTGCATTTTTAATTGCTTTTTTTCTAGGATCTTTGTTAGGTATTATTCGTACTTTACCAAATAAGCCTCTAGCTTTTATAGGTAACTGTTATGTCGAGGTTTTTCGTAATATTCCTTTAATTGTACAACTTTTTTTCTGGGCTTTTGTGTTTCCCGAGTTTTTGCCTGATAGCTTGAGTTCAGGGAGTGGAGATATTGTTGCAGGCGGATGGTGGAAAAATATTTTAAATACGCATCCTGCCGTCATTGGTGTTTTTGCTTTAGGGCTTTATACCGCAGCACGTGTATCTGAACATATTCGGGCGGGGATTAATACAGTTTCACGCGGTCAAAAATATGCTGCTTCTGCACTGGGTTTTACCACAGGTCAAAGCTATCGCTATGTAGTTTTGCCAGTCGCTTATCGAATTGTCTGGCCAACGATTACTTCTGAAGCCATGAATGTGTTTAAAAACTCAGCAGTGCTATATGCCTTAAGTGTACTGAATTTCTTTGCCTATACTAAAACCATGCGGGAAGAGACTTCTCAAGATATTGTTATTTTAATTTTATCTACGCCAGTGTATTTAATTATCACATATGGAATTAAATTTGTGATGGCTTGGATTGAGAAAAGAATGGCAGTGCCAGGTTTAGGCTCGGGAGGGAAGTAATATGGACTTTAGTTTATTACAACATCCTGACGTAATTCATGCATTAAGAGAAGGCTTTGTTTTTACCCTTACGGTAACTGTTTTGTCTATGATCGGTGGGATTCTCATCGGTACACCTCTGGCAATGATGCGTTTATCCAACAATTTTGTTGCGCGTAATTTTGCCAAGTTTTATGTGGATGTTTTTCGTGGTATTCCACTGATTCAGGTTATTTTTATCTTTTATTTCTTATTGCCTAAAGTATTTGATTTTCAATCAGATACGTACTGGGGGCCATTATTTTCCAGCGTTGTGACTTTTGCTATTTTCGAAGCAGCATTTTTTTCTGAGATTGTACGCTCAGGTATTCAATCTGTTTCTAAAGGTCAGGTGAACGCGGGTTATGCATTAGGTTTTACTTATGGTCAATCCATGAAATATGTGGTTTTGCCTCAGGCTTTTCGTAATATGTTGCCTGTACTTTTAACGCAAACCATTATTTTATTTCAGGATATTTCTTTGGTATATGTGATCAGTGCGCCTGACTTTTTAGGTCGTGCAGATACATTGGCCAATACCTATGGGCCTGAAACAAAAGCCACTTTTTATTTTATTGTAGCTCTGGTTTATTTCTGTAGTTCGTTTTTGCTTTCGCAACTTGTAAAACGATTACAGCAGAAAATTGCCATCATTCGCTAATTGGAGATTTTAAATGCCAATGATAGACATCCAACATATCTCTAAATGGTATGGTGATTTTCAGGTTTTAACAGATTGCACCACCAGTATCGAAAAAGGGGAAGTGGTCGTCGTTTGTGGCCCTTCTGGGTCTGGAAAATCAACATTGATTAAAACCGTCAATGCCCTTGAACCTATACAGCAAGGTAATATTTTGGTAGATGGAGTATCACTATGTGATCCTAAAACCAATCTTGCCAAGTTTCGTTCTAAAGTCGGAATGGTCTTCCAGCATTTTGAACTATTTCCCCACATGACTGTACTTGAAAATTTGACAGTAGCACAGGTCAAGGTGCTGAAACGTTCTGTGGCAGAAGCACGCGAAAAGGGCGTGAAATATCTTGAACGAGTCGGCTTACTTGCTCATAAAGATAAGTTTCCAGGTCAGCTTTCAGGTGGTCAGCAGCAACGTGTCGCTATTGCTCGTGGATTGTCCATGGATCCGATTTGTATGTTGTTTGATGAGCCTACATCTGCACTTGACCCTGAAATGGTGGGTGAAGTTTTGGAAGTCATGATGCAACTTGCTAACGAAGGCATGACCATGATGTGCGTAACGCACGAGATGGGCTTTGCCAAACGAGTATCTAATCGCGTGATTTTTATGGATGAAGGTAAAATTCTGGAAGATTGCGCGACCAGCGAATTTTTTGGCAATTTACATGCTCGTCATGATCGCGCCAAATTATTTTTAGACAAGATTCAAATGATGCATTAAGTGTTTTATCATTGAAAAGAAGAGTCATTGTCTTGGCTCTTTTTTTATTACTATGATTGTTATTCTAAGTCGAATAAATTTGTTTATAAAAAACCACAGATCAGGATTGATCTGTGGTTTTTTAAATCATGAAAGAATTTAGAAGCTGTATTTAGCCATTAAATTTAAACGTGAATAATCACCATCGTCTGATTTGTTCGGATCAAGCTGTTCAAAAATCTTACGTTGACCATAAGTATATTCAACACCTAAATCAATCGCTTTTGTCGGGCTATAAAATGAGTTGACAATGATGTTATATAAAGTCTTATTTAAGCCATCGCGTGTTGCTGGCAAAGTTGCAGCGCGGGACGCAAAATCTGCATAACCATTATCATCTTTGTACCAAATACCACCTGCAGCAATGGTTGATCTCAGTTTTGGACTCCAAGTGCGTGAGTAACCAATCAAACCTGAGTTAAATTCGCTTTCTGAAATATTTAAACTACCATCGACATTGCTTGAAGCGACATAAGCTGAATTGCCGTAAAGCAAGTAACGGTTATCACCTTTAACATGGTAGTAATTGGCAAATACGGTATCTGCATCGGTGATTTTATATTTTGCGCCTAAACCGACACCCCAACCGAGTTTTTCTTCATCATTGCTGTCATTGGTTGAAATACGGTTTTCATGTAAAAGTGCATGGGCCTGAGCCAAGAATTTATTATCGGCTGTTTTAAAATCATAACGAGCAGTTAAAGCAGGGAAACGGTTACCACCACTTGATGTTGTACCATTTGCATTGATAACGGCATTACCTGTTGTAATGTTATCAACATCTCCACCTTCTAATGCCAATAATAATTTCTGATTGGCATTGATTGGCTGTGTATAACGAACCTGAACAGTTCGTGTTGAACCATACCCCATTGGGCCGTTGAAATCGACTGTCTCTGGTGCAGTATCAACGTTTACAAACGGAGAAGTGGTTTGACCTGCTAACCATTTTCCAACATTCACATAGGCATGACGTACTCGTAATGAACCCGTACCATTCGTTCCAGATGAGCCCATAAAGTCGGCTTCAATTTTACCTGTAATCTCGCCAATGTCGCTAGGACGTGAGAAATCAAGGCCAAAGCGAGTGGTTGCTGCGGTGACGTTAAGCGCATCTTCGGTGGCATTTGCAGAGTTCAGAGGAACTTTGTTGGTTGGGTTATTGATGTTCGTGGTGTCAGCATTTGTGCCTTTAAAGTCATAAGTCGCATCTGCACGGACGCTACCATAAAGTTTCACTTGTGTTTGCCCATCTGGCAAAGTGAACCAACCTGGTTTTGCATTGGCAGGCGCTGGTGCAGCTTGTGCTATAACAGGTGCTGGTGGCGGAGTAGCAATAACTGGTCGAGCCTTTTGCTCTGCCACGATTTGTTTTTGGGTAACTGCCTGTTGTTGAATCAATGCGCGAAGTTCTGCGACTTCTGCACGTAATTGTTGTATCTCTTGCTGCTCACTAGTAGCAGCAAAAGCTGGTAGAGAGATTGCGGATAGCCCCAGTGTACTCATGCAAAGTACTAATTTATTAAGTTTGATCACGATTACTCCAATGATGATGGTAAAAGCTCAAATCAAAAAAAGCTTCGTGTTTTTACTAACAAGAATAGTGCCAATAATTAAGACAGACTAATGAGTCTTTTGTGTTTGGTTGAAAAATATCCAAAAACTAGCCAATATGAAAAAAAAGAATAAAATAAGATAACTATATGTAATCTTTGAAAACTCTAAAGTTTTTATTCAGAATAATAAGTATTAAAAAGTCCTAAAATAAATCATTCATGTTCCAATTTATTGCAATTATTTAAATATTTTTTTAGAAGTAGTTCGCTTTTGATCTTTTATTTTTTAAAGTAAATTTTATTAATTATATGAGTTAAAATGACATTTATAATCGATTATTTATAATAATCTGGTAAAAAATAACATAAAAATAACATTTAATGAAAAATAATTTAAATTTCGCTTGGTTTCTTTTTATTTTAGGGAAATAATTCCATACAGATATTGGTACTTTATATATCAGGGTGTGATGGGGACTGAGAAGAGTGATCAGCGGATTGGGAGATACGCAGATCTGACCCAAAAGGTCTCAACTCGGCTTTGACACAATTGACCACAAGTTAATTGCAAGATGATTTCATTTATCGGTGAATACGTCGTCACAAGTAAACTGATGTTTTCCCTTGACCCTGTAAAATTTTAACCCTGTAAAAATTAAATGGTTATAAAAAGTTCCAATAAACTCAAATATCCTAATTAAGATTGTGGAGCATCGATGGAACTGGATCGTTTTGATAAACAAATTCTTGAAATCTTAACCCATGAAGATGTCAATCTGAATGAGCTTTCTGAGCGCATTAGTCTTTCAGTCAGTTCGGTGCATCGGCGGATTAAACATTTAATTGAAACCAATATCATGAGTAGTCTGAAGCGTGATATTAATTTTGCGAAGCTTGGTTTTACTTTACATATTTTGCTGCAAGTTTCTTTAAGTAAACATGATACCGAGACTTTTGATAAATTTCTGACAGAGATTGAAGATATTCCTGAAGTCACCAACGCCTTTTTGGTTACAGGTCAGAGTGCTGATTTTATTTTAGAACTAGTTGCACGAAATATGGATGATTATAGTGATATTTTGCTGCGAAGAATTGGTAAAATTGACAATGTTGTTGCATTACATTCAAGCTTTGTCATTAAGGAATACAATGTATTTAACTGCTATAAGTTGTTAAATAAACTATAAAAATTAATAATAAAAAACGCGCAGTGAGCGCGTTTTTTAAAACAGATTCAGATTAAGCATCGAGCTGAGTCAATACGTCTTCCGAAAATTCAACGTTAGTATAAACGTTTTGAACATCATCCAGATCTTCAAGCATATCAATCATTTTTAGGATTTGTTTTGCTTGTTCAATGTCTGTAATTTCAGCTTTAGTCGATGGGCTCATAACCACTTCAGCATTGTCAGATTTTAAACCTGCTGCTGTCAGTGCATCCTGGACATCACCAAAACTTTCAGGTGAGGTAATGACTAAAATGCCATCTTCTTCAATTTCAATATCGTCTGCACCAGCTTCAAGTGCAACTTCCATAATTTTGTCTTCTAACGAAACGTCTTCAAAGCTAATTTCACCACGTTTGGTAAACAGATAAGAGACTGAACCGTTAGTTCCAAGATTTCCATTGGTTTTGCTAAAGCAATGGCGAACATCGGGCACAGTTCGGTTCAAGTTATCCGTCATGGTTTCAACCAAAACTGCAACACCACCGACGCCATACCCTTCATAGGTGACTTCATTTAGATCATCGTTATCTTCGCCACCCGCACCGCGTTGAATTGCGCGGTTAATCGCATCACGGGTCATGTTCACCGATAATGCTTTTTCAACGACAGCACGTAAACGCGGATTACTGGCGGCTTCAGCTCCACCGAGTTTAGCTGCGGTGACAATTTCACGAATATATTTGGTAAAAACTTTAGCACGGCTGGCATCTTGTTTTGCTTTACGATGCTTTGTGTTTGCCCACTTGGAATGACCTGCCATGTTGCAATATGCTCCTTAAGGATGGGGATGAGTACCCGATCAAATTGTGCAGATTCTACCATAAGCCTATTTTTAGGAGAAAGAGGCTAGCTTTTGAAAAATCAACAAACACTAATTTTTTGTTTCAGGAATATAAATGTCCAAGCCAACTTTTTCTTTATAAAGCTTTTGGATCTTGATCAAATCTTGATTGAGATCAGAAGGATAAATTTTACCTAAAATACCACCTTTTTTTGTTTTAGCATTGGCATACATCAGTACGATAGGAACATTCGCTGCTTTTGCAATGTGCCAAAAACCTGTACGAATCGGTTTACGTGTTTCACCATTTTTTGCGCGGGTTGCTTCAGGTGCGATCACTAAATTGAAGCTTTCATGTTCATCAAATAGTTCAACCATTTGCGAAACAATATCCTTACTGGCTTTACGATCAACTGGAATGCCTCCAATTTTTTCTAAAAGTGGTTTAAGTGGGCCTTTAAAAAGTTCTTTTTTAATGAGTGTATGAATTTTGATCTCTAAAATTTCAAAAAGCGCCAATGAAAGTATAGCGTCCATGTTAGATGTATGTTCAAAGCCAATAATGACCTGTTTATTTTCCAACGTATTGGGTTCGATGTGATATGACCAGCCAGAAAGCTTGAAAATAGACTTGGCAAGTTGCTTTTTCATGATGAACATCCTTTAAAGATCGGCATAGTGTAGGGCGCTTTATTGAAAAAACAAGAAGCAAAAGCTATTTTTATACGAACGTATAAAATTTTACGTTCAATGCTGACGTAAGTTTAAGTAAGGATAGGTGACATTAGGTGAGCTATTTTATCGATCAAATAATTGAAGAGAAGCTAAACTATTCTTGTTTAAAAAAAATACACAAATATTCTATTTTTTAGTCTTACATAACTTTAAACAATCTTACAGACCGAATTATTGTAAACCTAACTTATGGTCTAGCATGAACGGACATCTTAGGGTTTTAACTCAACTTCTAAATGACTAAGGTGATTTAAAAAGCAAAAATGAGGAACATTGTTATGTCTAATCAACGCCAACAAGGTCAATCGCAAGATCAACAATCGAATCCGTCAAAGCAACCTCAACATAACCAACAGTCTGACCAACAGCGTCAGCAAGAACAGCAAAACCCAAACCAGCAAAAAAACCAGCAAAAACAATCTAATCAACAACGTTAGAATATAATCTGAATTATTCTTCGTGTTAAAGGAAAAATGGCGCAGATATTGCGCCATTTTTAATTCATAAAAAATATAAGTTGATATAAATAAAGTGTTAAAAAAGAACAAAAATGCCATTCCGATGATAAAAAAACAGAATAGACTTTAGTCTTATCTAACTTTGATTTATAAATATTTTTACCAATTAAAATAAGGACATTTTAATGTGGATGACGTTGATGATTGTTGCAAGTTGCGTTTTTATCATCATTTGTATATGGAGTGCGTTGGAAGTTTATTTCGAATCACGAAAACGTCGAAAGCGGGCTAAGATGACTGAAATATAAATAGGGCGTAGCAACGCCCTAAAAAGATTTTCAATAGATTTTTTAGTATTTAAATTTTACGGTGAAATTGATTTGTCTTGGATCACCTATTGTGACCATATTGCTATTAAGCAGACCAGCGTAATAGTCTTTATCGAATAAATTTTTGATAGATAGCTGTGCTCCCCAGTGTGCTGCATCATATCCAGCCTCTGCATCGTAAAGTATATATGATGGTATGTGAGTATCCAGACCATTATACGATTTTGAACTTTCACCACGAATAGCCCCACCGAGATACCAGCCTAAATCACTTTCAACAAGATAATAACGCGAAGACAAGCTATAAGTATTTTGCGGAATATTGTTTAACGGTAAGCCAATATTGGTAAGTACTGTATCTTTTGTTGTTTTGGCATCGAAAAGATGACTATAACTTGCGGAGAGTTTTAAACGATCTAACAGATAAGCATTAATTTCTGCTTCTATGCCTCGAGTTTGTTGTTCGCCATTTAAAACATAAGAGCCAGAATTATTGGGATCTACGGTTGCGACATTTTGACGGCGTAAATCGTAAAGGGCAATACTGCTTTGAATACGCTGATCCAGACTTTGCAGCTTTAAACCCACTTCAACTTGTTTACCTGTTTCAGGCGCTAGAATATTACCTGATACATCTGTGCGGGTATTTGGTAAAAATGAAGTTGCATAACTTGCATACGGAGCAATCATGTCATTTATGTTGTAGAGCAAACCAGCATTTCCAGTAAATTTTTGATCGGAGTTCTGGATTTGAGCCAATTTGTTGAACACACCATTTTTCGATACATTTTGGGTTGAGGCTTGTGCCCAATCCTGACGACCTGCCAGACTTAAAATTATTTTTTCGGTGATATTGATACGATCTCGTATATAGAAGCCAGTATAACGCAAGCGATTAATATCCTCAGTGCTATTGTTTTTGACATAGCTAACTGTCTGATCATACACAGGTTGATATAGATTCAAATTACCCGTAGTGTATCGATCATTGACATAATCATCTTTGGTTTGCATGGCATCTACACCAATATTCAGATTATGAACCATATTTAGAAGATTAAAATCACGTTGAATACTGTTATCAATAGAATAGGTTGTAATGTCATGTGTCTGATAACGACCATTATTACTACGATTTAATGTTGTGTAGGCTGGAGCATTTGCAGCCCAAAACGAGGAACCTGTTTGAGTAAAAATAATGTGCCCAGTTGATTGTAACTTTTGTATTGCTGCATTTTGATTGAATTTCCAGCCATTATCAAAAGTGTATTGATATGTCCAACCTGTTCGATATACATCACCCTTATAAGCTCCGAATTCTGGCTCACCGATATACAAGTCACGATCAATAGCGCCATTGGGATTGGCTTTTAACGTTCCAAGCACAGGCAAACCCTGTTGGCGCAGATATTCACGATGTTGATAACTTGCGATGATTGATAAATCAGCTTTATCACCTAAATCAAAATTGTATGAAGGGGAAACATAAAAATTTTTAAAATAAACATAATCAGTCGGGTCATCTTGATCCGCAATACGGCCTGTGAAACGAAAAGCGCCTTTTGCTGTTTGATTTGGCGCGTAGTTCATATCAAACGTGGCCTGTTTCAAATCATAACTACCATAGGTGAGCGCAGTATTTACAAAAGTTTGAGACTGTGGCCGCTTAGTGACCAAATTAACCATGCCACCAGGTTGCACCAAACCAAAATTTACAGAAGCTGGGCCTTTTATGATCTGCACTTGATCCATGCCTGAAAGTTCTACAGCAACGCCTTCAGAGGTAGATTGGCTTTGTTTTAAGCCGTCAATAAAAATTTGATCGGACGAGTTTTGCCCCCGTATAAAAAAATCATCCCAACCGCGACGACCTAAATAACCTGCGCTAACGCCTGCTACACCATTGATCGCATCAGCAAGCGTATTTGCCTGTTTTTGATCTAATTGTTTACGTGTAATTACACTAACAGATTGCGCTGTTTTAAATAGGGGGGCATCTGACTTTAAAGTGGAGTTGGCATGAACCGCTGGCATTAGAGCATCGTTTATATTTGCTTTTAGCGAAATCACAGGAAGTACATCAGAGTGCATTTCATCTACAATTGTGTCGTTTGTAGTTGCCATTAATGATGTTGAAAATCCAAAGCATAAAATAGAAGAACTAAGTACATGTTTGCGCATTGAAATGCTCAAAGAAAAAGATTTAAGAATGATTGCTATTATCTTGATTTAAAAGCTATATTCAAGCCTATATGTTATTGATTATTCATAATTTTGTTGATATTTCAAATTAAATTTTAATATTAAGTTCTCTTAAATCAATAAGATAAAATTTCTTTAATTTATGGTTTTTAGTGTATAGCTAGACTAAATGAATCATGATTTTCATATAGATTTTATAAATAATCACGACTAGGCATGTTTTTAAAGATCAAAATTAAAACACATTTGCATGAGATAAATGCAAATGTGTTTCTCTTTCACAAAGAATTTAGCTCAAATTTAAAAAGGGCAGTCTCAATCAAATATTGGTGACTACCTGATCTGGTTTAAGCCAAAACAACTAAAATCATTTAATGTTTCCGAAAGCTTTAAAGATCACTTAGAATATCAGCCATGTCATCGGCGTGTTCTTCTTCCTGAGCAAGAATATCTTCAAGAATTCTGCGAGTTGTTGGATCCTTGTCGCCGATATATTGAATGATTTCACGATAAGAATCGATTGCGATACGTTCAGCAACCAGATCTTCAGTTACCATTTCTTTTAAGGTTGTACCTTCAACATATTCTGCATGTGAACGATCTTCTAAACCTTTAGGGTTAAAATTGGGTTCACCACCCAATTGCACAATGCGTTCCGCAAGATTATCTGCGTGAGTCGCTTCTTGAGCTGCATGTTCTTGAAACTCAGCAGCAGCTACCGATGCTTTAACACCTTGAGCCATAAAGTAATGGCGTTTATATCGTAAAACACAAATTAATTCAGTCGCCAACGCTTCATTGAGTAATTTAATAATTTCTTCACGGTCTGCTGAATATCCTTCAGTCACAGCGCCTTCTTCGACATGCTGACGTGCTCTTTGACGTAAAGTTGCAATATCTGTAAATTCTGCATTCGACATGGGTAAGTTCCTCAACTTTTTGAATTACATATATAAATTTTAATATCTTGGTGATATCAGAAAACGAGGTTAAATCTTTTTATAAAAGCTAAATAAGATATGCCATTACACATTTCTTAATCACTATTGTTGTTAAATATTCCTAAAATAAATAGGAGAGATGGGGATGATATTTGTAAAAATTAGAAACACAAGTATATGAAAATCATTATTATTTTGTTTATTGATTGAGTAATGGATAAGCACTGATATTTTGTATTCTTCGCTAAGTTGCTTTTATGTTTTTAATTGCAGCTTTAATGATCAAAAAATCAGTATCTTAACTTTACTCGACTGATCTATATCGGATAGAATCACCCGAGTAGAATCATGACGTTTTAGTATTTGCTAAAAAGTTAAAAAATACTTGTTATTACTGATCACGTTAGTTAACATCTGGTTCTTTTAAAATTATTGATTATTCAATATTTTACGTTATTTGGGCCTATAGCTCAGTTGGTTAGAGCAGCGGACTCATAATCCGTTGGTCCCGTGTTCAAGTCACGGTGGGCCCACCAAATATCAAACCCTCTAAGCCATGAGTTTAGAGGGTTTTTCAATGAAAATAGGCGTAAAAAAACTTTAGATCCACGGTCTATTTGATGGTCCATCAGTTCAAAAGTCCGATGGACCAATTCATTATTATGCTTCTTCTAAATCTGACAACTTTGCTAGTTCATGTGCCAATTGCGTAGCCTTTTCACAATTACTTTTAACTTTGCACGTGCAGCTTTTTTAATTGTCCAATCCAACATAACCTTTTGGCGAATAAATTCGCTAAGTACCAGTGCAAGCTCTCTAAATATATATTTTTGCATGAGTTCTTTTGCAGTGTCATTTTTAGCAACAGCAGAGTAATGCTACTCGTATTCAGTCAAATTGAGTTCAGCAGCAAGTTTGTCGGATTCCTGAATAGTCTTTGCAAGCTTGATGAGTTCATCAATCACTTCAGCAGCAGTGAGTACTTTGTTCTGATAACTTTTAATGGTAGTACTTAGCATGAAGTAAAGGCACCAGTAGGTGCCTTTGCTAAACTTATCAAATAGTTATGTGCTTTGAGGATCGTACATTCGATCTTTAATAAAAAGTGCTGGAATCAGTGCTGTGATTACATATGCCGTGCAGATGACAAAGAAACCGATTGCAAAAGATGTATGTGTTGCGATTAAGCCGATGGTGGGAGGGGCAATAGCACCACCTATTCGACCAATATTATAAGAAATACCCGCGGCTAAACCTCGATTTGCAGTACTAAAACTTTCTGTTAAATAAGTGGTGTGAATACCTGTCGAAAAGCCATAAACAAAACCAAATATGATTAGCAGCATTAAAATATTTTCTGCATTGTTGTAGTTTACTAAAACTAGTAGAAAACCAGCAGTACAAATACAGCCTGCGGAAAAAACAAAGCGTCTTCCTAATTTATCAGCCAATACACCAGCAGAAATTTTACCTAAAATTGTTGCGATATATGATCCAATCATATAATTGGTCATAGCTTTAAAATTCATACCTAAATCTTTTTCTAGATATGATGGCATCCAGACGTTAACACCGTAATAGCCGTAAAGTAGGAAAAATGAAATTAATGTCCAACAAATGAACATCAATCTGGATTCTGGGTTTTTAAAGATTTGTTTTAATCCTGATTGATGTTGTGTATTTGTTAAATTAGTGATCGGATTGGCGCTGATGCCTTGTCTCCTAAGCTCTTGTAATTTACGCCATGCTTGAGGTTCAGGTATAAATTTTTGCACAAAAAGTACCAGTACAATAGGAACTAAGGCAATATAAAATAACCATCGCCAGCCATGCTCAGGAATAATGATACCTGCTAAATACGCTGCTAAAATAAACCCGATAATATAGCCAGATAACATGGTACTCATCACTGTAGAGCGATATTTGGTGGAAAAATATTCTGATACTAAAATATTTGAGGCTAGATAAACTGCACCTAGTGGCATGGAAGCAAGAAATCTGATAATACCGAACTGCCAGTAATTTTGTGCATGGCCTAATAAGAAAGTTCCTATTGAGAAAAGCGCTACACTAACAGTAATGGTGCGCACTCTGCCAAAACGGTCACATGTCCAGCCACCAATAATTCCACCGACGAGCATTCCCATTAAAGTGAAACTTGCAAATGTCCCTGCTTGAAAGCTACTTAAGCCAAATTCTTTTTTTAAACTGACCATGCTGTATGACAGCATCATGAAGTCCGTTCCATCCACAATAAGTGCAATTAACGCAAATAGAAAAACCAGTATTTGAATCTTTTTTTTAGGAGACTCTATCTCCTTGTTGACAATATCCATTGTATAGTAGTCCTTTTCTGATTGGATCTTATGATTCCTATATATGAATATAATTTATAATTCATAAAATCAATACTTATTTTTTTAATATTTAAAAATCAAATATTTAAAATGTTTATCACATATAATTTAATTTTTTAATTGAAATTATATTTCTTGTATGGATAATTTAATTCATACATGTGAATTAAATGGATTTAAAAATGAATTTTTTGATGACTGATGAGCAAGCGCAAATCAAAGAATCTATCGAAGAAATTTCTAAACAATTTGATGAAGAATATTGGTTGAAGAAGGATTCTAGTGGTGATTTCCCACACGAATTGCATAAAGCAATGGCAGATGGCGGTTGGTTAGGAATTGCAATGGAGCAGAATTATGGTGGTGCGGGGTTAGGAATTACTGAGGCAGCAATTATGATGCAAGCTATCAGTGCTTCTGGAGCAGGAATGTCGGGCGCATCTGCTATTCATATGAATATTTTTGGTTTGAATCCAGTACAAGTTTTTGCCAATGAGCAGCAAAAACAGCGCTTTTTACCACCATTGATTGCGGGGGAGGAAAAGGCATGTTTTGCCGTAACAGAACCCAATGCGGGCTTAGATACGACTAGCTTAAAAACTTTTGCTAAAAAAGTAGCAGGAGGCTATATTTTAAATGGTCAAAAAATTTGGATTTCAACAGCGCAGCAAGCTCATCGAATGTTGATTATTGCACGTACCACGCCTAAGGATGAAGTTAAAAAGTCAACAGATGGCTTAAGTCTGTTTTATACAAAATTAGATCGTGAGCATGTTGAAGTACAGCGTATTGAGAAAATGGGTCGTAAATGTGTCGATTCAAATATGCTATTTATTGATAATTTATTTGTTCCAGATGAAGACCTTATAGGCCAAGAAGGAAAGGGGTTTAGCTATTTATTACATGGTTTGAATCCTGAACGTATTTTGATTGCTGCTGAAGCGATTGGTATGGGGCAAGCGGCATTAAAACGTGCTGTTACTTATGCCAAAGAGCGAGAGGTTTTTGGTCGTCCGATTGGTCAAAACCAAAGTATTCAACATCCATTGGCACAAGCTTGGATGGCCTTAGAAGCAGCGAATTTAATGGTATTCAAAGCTGCGACATTATATGACACAGGTAAGCCATGTGGTGCTGAAGCAAATACTGCAAAATATTTAGCTGCAGAAGCTTGTTTTCAAGCATGTCAAGCTGCTGTAGCAACACATGGTGGTATGGGTTTTGCCAAGGAATATCATGTGGAGCGCTATATGCGTGAATGCTGGATCCCACGTTTGGCACCAATCAGTCCACAGATGATTATGAATTTCATTTCTGAAAAAGTGCTTGATTTACCAAAGTCATATTAATACAAGGTGCGGAAAGTATGGATACTTTATATCAACCCTCAGGCCCTTTAGTTGGGGTAAAAGTTATTGATTTATCTTCTGTAGTAATGGGACCTTATACCTCCCAAATTCTTGGTGATATGGGAGCAGATGTAATTAAGGTTGAATCATTGGAGGGTGATGTATTTCGTTATACAGCTCCTTCTAAACATTCAACTATGAGTGCTTCATTTATTCAATTGAATCGAAACAAGCGCAGTATTGCTTTAAATTTAAAAAATCCAAATGAAAAAGTTCAGCTATTAGAGTTGGTCGAATCTGCTGATATTCTGCTGTATAACATTCGCCCAAAATCTATGGCGAAATTAGGTTTGGATTACGCCAGTTTACAGAGCATTAATCCGCGCCTTATTTATTGTGGTGTCTATGGATTCTCAGAAGATGGGCCATATTCAGGTAAACCCGCTTATGATGACTTAATTCAAGCGATGTCGGGTTTGGCGGATTTGCAAGGGCGCAATAAAGCTGAATATAAGCCAGAATACTTAAATACAGTTATTGCAGATAAAGTAACTGGAATTACAGCAGCATATGCCGTCGCTATGGCTTTATTTGAACGCGAGCGATCTGGTATAGGGCAAGCTGTAGATGTTCCAATGTTTGAAACTATGGTTTCTTTTAATCTCATGGAACATATGTCTGAGGCTACTTTCATCGAAAATACAAAACCTAATATGGGTTATGGTCGGGTTTTGTCAAAATCTAGGAAACCACATCAGACGAAAGATGGTTTTTTAGGAATACTTCCTTATACATCTGCCCAATGGGAACGTTTTTTTATTCTTTCTGGCCTAAAACATTATGCTAAAGAAGAGCGATTTATTAACCCAGCCTTGCGTGGAAAAAATATTGATGAGATGTACGGTATTTTGTCCGAAATAATGAAAACTAAAACTACAGATGAATGGATCACTTTGCTTAAAGATGCGGATATTCCAATGGCTAAAGTGAATACCCTTGAATCTTTGTTGGATGATGAACATTTAAAGCAAATAGGATTCTTTAAAACTTTCCAACATCCCACGGAAGGGGTTATCCGCCTTACAGATATACCGACTAAGTTTTCAAGAACACCAGGAACGATTTATCGATTACCGCCCAATTTAAACCAAGATGCAGTTTCAACTAAAGTTAATAAAAAATGCGGTAAAGCATCTTAGGAGTAAGTTATGAATCATAGTCAATGGGTCAATATCGTCGAAGTTGCTCCACGTGATGGATTACAAAATGAGAAGCTCTGCATTAGTTTAGAGGATAAAATTGAACTCATTCAGCGTTTGGATCATGCAGGATTGAATTATCTAGAATGCGGTAGCTTTGTTTCTCCAAAGTGGGTGCCTCAAATGGAAGCTACATCAGAAATTTTTGAATATTTACACAAACATTCTACCCCTGATAAAACTTATGCTGCTTTGGTTCCCAATATTAAAGGATTGGAAAGCGCAATTAATAATGGAGTAAAGGAAATTGCTGTTTTTATTGCAGCATCTGAATCTTTTTCCAAAAAAAATATTAATAAAAGTATTGATGAATCGATTACAGTCGCTCGAGAAGTTATTAAAGAGGCACAAAAAAATAATATAAAAGTTCGAGCTTATCTTTCATGTGTACTTGGTTGTCCTTATGAAGGTCAGGTAAATACTCAATCAGTTGTTGATTTAACGAAGCAGTTGATAGAGTTCGGTGCATATGAAGTATCTTTAGGTGACACGATAGGAGTAGGGACTCCCTTCAAAACACTACAGTTATTAAAAGCCATGAAAGAGAAGATACCTGTTTCAATGTTAGCAGGGCATTTTCACGACACTTATGGTCAGGCTTTAGCCAATGTATTTGTAAGCTTGCAAGAAGGAATACGAACATTTGATAGTTCTGTGGCTGGTTTGGGTGGGTGTCCTTATGCCAAAGGGGCATCGGGAAATTTAGCGACAGAGGATTTAGTTTATATGTTGCAAAATTCTGGTTATGAAACAGGTGTTAATTTATCAAAGTTGATTGAGGCAGGTAATTTTATTAATCGTGTTCTAGTTCGAGAAACTAATTCAAAAGTTTCACGGGCAAATACAAAGTAATGGAATATATCCTCAATATCGAAAATTCTTTTTGAAAAAAGTATGTTATACCGTACTCAATATTGGGAATGGAAAAAGAATATGACTGTAAAACTAGTAGCGCGAGCTTTGGATCTTTTTGAGGTATTTGCCCATTATCAAAGACCTTTGGTATTAAGTGAATTGGCAAATTACCTAGATATTCCAACATCAAGTTGTTTGTCGATGGTGCGCACAATGGTTGATAAAGGTTATTTATACGAAGTGAAAAGACGTGGTGGGTACTATCCTACACGTAAATTAGAAACTCAGGCTATTAAAATCCATGATGGTAATCAAATTCTTGAAATAATTCATGAGCATTTGGTACGGCTACAAAAAGAAGTGGGTGAGAGTATTGTTTTTGGCAAGATCCAAGAGGATGAGGTGATTTATCTAGATGTGATTGAATCTAACCAAGTCATTCGTTATGCAGCACAAATAGGCGACTTACGACCATTGCATGCTAATTCAATCAGTAAGGCTATTCTGGCTCAATATGACGATGAATCTGTTTTGGAAAAATTACTAAATCTTAAAATGACAAAATTTAGTGAACAAACGATTTCATCGCCGCGTGAATTCCTCAATATTTTAGAGGAGGTAAGAAAAAATGGATTTTCTTCAAATTTAGGAGAGAGTGCAGAAGATCTGGCGGCAATTGCAATGCCATTAACTTGCTCAGGAGAATGGTATGGTATTTCGATTGTTGGACCACTAAATAGAATGAAAAAATTATGGTCATCGCATCCTAAAGCGCTGTCCAAATGCATTGAGATGATTAATGAAGAGCTTCAAGAGATGGGGGCTCAATAATGGATAAAGGAATTATATATGACGCATTCTGTATACACGGAACTTGATATTAGTGATGTTGGTGTTGCAACTCTTTGGTTAAACCGCCCAGAAAAGTTCAATGCTTTAAATGCTGAGTTTATTGCAGAGTTGTCGGCTCAATTTAAAGCCATTAATGAGAAGAAAAACATTCGCTTATTTATCTTAAGATCACGTGGAAAAAACTTTTGTGCAGGTGCTGACATTGAGTGGATGAAATCCTCCGCAAATTTAAGTTATGACGACAATCTCACAGATGCAAAATATTTAGCAGATATGCTGTGGGACTTAAAGCATATTGCGGTACCAACCCTTGTTGTGACACATGGCGCAGCATATGGTGGGGCGGTGGGGTTAATTGCATGCTGTGACATGGCGATTGCAATTGATGATTCTAAAATATGTTTGTCTGAGGTTAATATAGGGCTAATACCAGCCACGATAGGACCTTATGTACAGCAAGCGATAGGCTATAAAAATTCACTTTACTATTCTATGACTGCTGATGTGATTGATGCCGAATTGGCTGAAAAAATCGGTTTGGTACAAAAAGTATTTTCATGTGAAGAAGCAGATGCAGCAGTTGATAAGTTTATTCTCAATTTTCTGAAAAAAGGTCCTCAAGCTCAACAAGCATGTAAAGAGCTATTTAATAAAATTTATTCCTCTGAATTTACTCTTGATTTAAAAATCTATACAGAAAAAATGATTGCTAAAAGACGAACTTCGGATGAAGGACAAACTCGTCTGCAAGCTTTCTTGCAAAAGAATACGTCTATTTAAATGACATCATAGTTACTTTTGTCAGAGTGAAGCGTGCTAAAAAATGAAAGTCTCCATTTCTTAGCATACATTGTCATTTTGCGGTCTTTTCCGCTTAATATGTTCATCCAGAAACGATCGATTGTGATTTTCTGCGGTCTATTAAAAAAGATACTTATCTAAGGTTTATTGCTTCTGGTCTTTGATTCTGTTGCAATAAATTCACGGCTTTTTATAAATTGCAATCTATACGTTATTATTATTCATATAGTTATTTGAAATTTTTATGATTTTTCAACAAAAAAAAGCTAAAAAAAGTCTAATTCTTTAGCTTTCTTAATGTCGGTCTTTATTAAATTATGGCGAATTAATCGACATTATATTTTAATTTTGTGTAAATAATCAAAAGTCTGATGGGCTAAATTTTTCTTCAAATTTCTTTTTATATCTTACTTATTAATGCCCCCATTTACTTTTGAACTAAAGCTTTCATTTTGGTCGGAATACCCAATTTCAGTGATATACCAAATGATCAAAACTTGATTTAATACATAATTAATGCATAAAAAATAATCATGGTTATGATGCGGGGTGGGAAATGAACAAGATCTATAAAGTGATATGGAATAAAAGCCTATTGTGTTGGCAGGTGGTTTCAGAACTTGGAAAACACAATACTGCACAATCTCAAAGTGTCATAAAAGACGGTGCTAATCTCGATCAGCATAAAGCAGTAAGCTCTCATCTATTATCACTGACAGGTCTTGGTTTTGCACTGGCACTACTGCCACTCTCCATTTATGCTGAAATTAACCCAAACAGCTTACCGACAGGTGCAACGGTCACACAGGGCTCGGCACAATTTAACCAAAATAACAACACGCTTAACATTAACCAGAACACTCAAAACCTGAGTACCAACTGGAACAGCTTTAACATTGGTCAGGATGCCACAGTAAACTTCAACCAACCGAACAGTTCCTCCATAGCAATTAACCGAGTACTAGACAGTAATGCCAGCCAGATCATGGGGCGCTTAAATGCCAATGGACAAATCTTCTTACTCAACCCCAATGGTGTGGTGTTTAGCAAAACGGCACAAGTCAATGTGGGTGGTATCGTTGCATCTACCCTTAACCTTGCAGATAGCGATCTGACGCAGGGGAAATTTACCTTAAAAAATAATGGCAGCGCAGGCAGTATTGAAAACTACGGCAGTATCATAGCCCATGGTGGTGTAGTCGCACTCATTGCACCCGTGGTGAACAATCAGGGAAGCATTCAAAACAATGGTACAGGCACAAATGTCGTGCATTTGACCGCAGCCGATCAGGTGAGTTTACAACTACAGGATGGTCGCTTAACTGAATACAAAATCGACTTGGGCACATTACAAGGCTTGGTGGATAATGGCGGCGCCATACAAGCAAATAATGGCGCAGTTTATTTAACTGCCAAAGCCAAAGACAGTTTAAGTAAAGCTGTAGTGAATCATACAGGGATTATTGAAGCGAATCGCTTAAGCCAAAATGCGAAAGGTGAAATCATCCTATTGGGTGATATGCAAAATGGAATAACCACAGTCAGTGGAATCCTAAAGGCTGAAGGTAAAAATGGTGCAGATGGTGGATTTATAGAAACAAGTGCTGCACAAGTTCAAATACAAGATACAGCCAAAGTTTCGACTTTATCTGATGGTGGAAAAGTTGGTAATTATTTAATTGATCCATTTGAAATGACCATCACTAATGGAGGACCCGATACCACTGCCAATTCAATTAGTGCAAGTTATTTACAAAACCTTCTTCAGACGAGCACTGTGACCCTGAATACAGATGGAGCAAATAAGAGTCAATCAGGTGACATCAATGTTAATGCGGATGTAACTTGGGGGAGTGCCAATAGTCTGATCTTAACGGCTTACAACAATATCAATATTGGAGCAAATATGGATGGAGGCTCTATTTTATTGAATGGTAAAAACGTTATACAAACTGCTGGAGCAGTAAGGGGCGGATTAATTTTTAACACATCCGGTAATGTAATTCTTAGTTCTGTTGGCAATTCGATCAACAGCATTGGTGGGAATGTTGGAGGCAACTTAAATTTGGTTACTCAAATAGCTTTAGCCAATTACCAAGCCCTTACAGTCGCTGGAAATCTATCTTTAGTTTCATCAAGAGATGTAACTTTAACCAATGTCGGTAATAGTTTTAGTAGTCTAGTTAATATCAATGCTAGAAACACTCAATTGACAGCCAGTAGTGCTTTGACACTCGGTGTGATTGACGTAGATAGTCTAATCGTTTATGCACCAACAATAAAATTGCCGACTCTGCTTAATACAGTTGGTCTGCAGGTTTTAAAGGGTAATATTGAACTGATGGGTGATACTCATTTGACTAGTACTTTGGGACTGATTCAACTCAGTGGAACCTTGAACGGAAAGTATGCTTTAACAATTAATACTACCTCAGATGTAATATTTGATGGCAATGTTGGTAACTCTATAGCTTTGCAGTCGTTAAATGTTAATGGGTTGGGTATGACGAATGGTGATATTACGACTATAGGTGATATTACTTTCAATAAAGTATTAAAGTTGCAAGGTAATACGACATTGAGAAGTATTAGTGGAGATATTAATACCGCTACTATAAGTACTCAGAGTAGCACTAACAATTTAAATTTATCTGCATCATCAGGTGCTATTCATATTAATGGTGATATTTCTGCTAATCAGATTAGCATTTTTGCTAAAATTTTTAGCGGTTTAGGTATTAATGGTCTTGGTGATTTAAATATTAATACCCATGAAAGCTTGATCCAAAGTTCTGGCTATACAGTGGGTGGTTCTGCCCAGATTACATCGGATAACAATATTACACTTGCTTCAACCAATAACCAATTTGGAAAAAAAGTTGCTTTAACTGGGCATGATATTACTCTTAATAATACTACTAATTTAGAGTTAGATACTGTTAATGCAACTGGAGATTTAGTTGCGACGACTATTAATGGTGATATTTTTCAAAGCGCTCTGCTAAAAATTGATGGTAATACTTCATTTAGCGCAAGCGGTAACATAACACTTATCAATTCGATGAACGATTTTGTAGGTACAATCAGTGCTTATGGTAAAAATATTCTAATTTCTGATGTAAATTTATTGAATTTAAAATCAATTTCTGCCGATTATTTAACAGTAAGGGCAGGTTCGGATTTAAGTTTAAATGGTGTAATCAATGTAGATAAAGATATAAATTTATCATCTAATGGGAAATTTATTAATAATGAAGGAGCATCTGCTTTAAATTCCAGTCAAGGTAGATGGCTTATATATCTTAATAATATTGAATCAGGCCATTCTTATAACAATCTTGATAGTAATAATAAAGCTATATTGGGTGTAAATGGATCATCAAATATTGGTGAGTCTGGCAACAGATATATTTTTTCTGAAAATTTAGATATTAATTTGACAACTTTGGATAAAATAAAAAATTACGGTGAAACTATTGATTTGATAGATGCTTATAAAGTAGAAGGGCTATTAAGCGGTGTTGAAGGGGCATACAAAGGTCATAGTCTAGATGATGCTTTAAATAATAGTTTAAAAGTAGGATTAGATATTCACTCAGCAGGAACAAATGTTTTAGCTGATGTGAACGCAAATCCTTATAAAATAGAAATTTTCCCAACTAATTTTAATAATAAGCAAGGTTACAACCTCAATTTAATAAATGCTGGTATTTTAAAAGTTATCCCAAAAGACATCACTGTGACAGCGAATGGTGGCACATCGATCTATGGTGATACAAACCAAGTTAATCCGAACTTTAATGCATCAGGCTTAGTCAATGGTGAAACCGCAGCAGTCTTAACGGGTTTAAACAACAGCTTTGGCATTAACAATACGACCAATGCAGGCAGTTATAGCTTAACTGTTGATGGCACATTGACCAATGGTAACTACAATATTACACAACGTAATGATGGGACATGGGTAGTTGGTAAAAAAGATATCACTGTGACAGCCAATAGCAACCACAGTGCGGTGTATAACGGCAAAGACCAAAGTGTTACAGGCTTTACCGCCACAGGCTTAGTGAATGGAGAAACTGAATCCGTGCTGACAGGTGTGACTGCATCAGGCACAGGTAAAAATGCAGGCAGTTATAGCAGCAAAGCCACAGGCTCTGACAATAACTACAACCTGACTTTTATTGATGGATCCTTGGATATTGCCAAAGCCAATGCCACGGTCATAGCCAATAGCAACCACAGTGCCATATATAACGGTAAAGACCAAACGGTTACAGGTTTTACCGCCACAGGCTTAGTCAATGGAGAAACTGAATCCGTACTGACAGGCGTGACTGCATCAGGCACAGGTAAAAATGCAGGCAGTTATAGCAGCAAGGCAACAGGTAGTGATAGCAATTACAATCTCACTTTTATCGATGGATCATTAGATATTGCCAAAGCACAACTTCATCTTAATGCTGTAAGCGATACCCGCACCTATGATGGTACTAACGCCTCAACAGGTCTCGTCAGCATCACAGGCTTACAAGGTAATGACAGCGCAAGTGCCACACAAGTCTTTGATAGTCGAAATGCAGGCAACCGCACCCTAAATGTCACAGGTGTTGTGATTAACGATGGAAATAATGGCAATAACTACATAGTCCAAACTCAAAATGCCACAGGAACAATCAATAAAGCCCTGATCACACAGGTCGATGGTATCACTGCAAACAGCCGTTTCTTTGATGGTACAACGAATGCCACACTTAATTTTAATAACAGCCAGCTTCTAGGCAAAATAACAGGTGATGATCTGTACGTGGCTTCAGCACAGGGACAATTTAGCGATCTTGGGATTGGACAGGATAAAACAGTGAATATCAACAATATACAATTGGCAGGAGCAGATGCAGCCAACTATCAACTAATAAAGAACACTGCACAAACTACTGCCAATATGACACTCTTGACCCCAACAGGCTATCTACAAGCCATACAATTCCAGCCTGTTACAGATCATCAAATACAACCACAAAATTCAGCGCGGATCGATGTACAAAATGGCGGGGTGAATATCAACGGACTACAAGTAATGAAAGGAGGGTACTAAAATTATGAAAATCAAATACCAAAAGAAACGACTTAGCCTGTCTATTGTGACACTAACCCTTGCTTCTACTTCAGCTAGTTTCGCAGCCCCTGCACCCAATGCAGGACAACTGCTACAAGAACAACAACCGCTGAACCAACTGGCAACACCTCAGGACAAAGTTGCTATCGAAACTACAAAAGCAACCACACCCCAAGCGGATGACCAGCAACACATACAAGTTAATCGCATTGTAATAGAAGGTAATACCGCAATTGCCACAGCCAAACTACATGCCATCGTCGCGGATGCCGAAGGCAAGCCGCAAACACTGGCACAACTGTGGCAACTGGCACAACGCATTACCGATGCTTATAAACAACAGGGCTATGCCTACAGCCGTGCCTATCTACCACAACAAACCCTCAACAATGGTACTGTACGTATCGCAGTACTCGAAGCCAGATACCAACAAACGGAGATACACAACCATAGCCGTACACAAGCATGGTTACTCAATGCAACCGTCGCTCCTCTGCAAAGTGGGCAACAGATTAACAACCAGCAACTCGAACAACAACTTAAACTGCTCAACCGCTTAAATGGCGTCACCACCAGAAACATCCTGAGTCCAGGCGAACAGACAGGAACCAGTCAACTGGATATCGATGTAGAAAATAGCAACTTGCTCTCAGGTTACATAGGTGCAGATAACTACGGCAACCGTTATACCAAAGAAGCCCGATACAACGCAGGACTGAGTCTAAACAACCTACTCGGACTGGGGGATGTACTGAGTTTGGATGGCATGACCACAGGCAAAGCACTCAACTACGGAAAAGTGGGCTATGAATTTACCTTTACAGGCATGGGCACCCGTGCAGGAGCCAGCTATTCCCGACTAGATTATGAACTGGGTAAAGAACTCAAAGCACTTGGCACCGAAGGCAAAGCAGAACAAAGCAGTATCTGGCTTAGCCAGCCTGCATTACTGAGCAATACATCAGAAGTAATACTCAGCGTACAGTATGACCATAAAAAGCTCGAAGATGATATTCCACTGAGCCAATACTACAAACACCGTAATATTGATCTATTGACGGCTAGATTGGACGCCTCACACTACGATCAATGGGCCGGAGGAGGGCTTAACCAACTCAGTGCGGCAACACGCTTTGGTCGGGTCAAATTCAAGAACGATGAAGCCGAATTTATTGATGCGCAATCAGCTAAAACTGGCGACGATTTCTATGCGGTTAACCTAAGTTTGTCACGACTACAAAATTTGGGTAGTTATGGCACACAAGCTTTTATTGGCTTATCAGGTCAATACAGTCCCTATAATCTGGACAGTGCAGAGCAATATATGGGCGGTGGACCGTTTAGCGTCAGAGGTTATGAATCTAGCCAATTCTCAGGCTCCAGTGGCTACATGGCCAATCTAGAACTAAGACAACGACTGTATCAGGATAAACGAAACCAGCTTGGCGCCAAGATATTTATTGATAGTGCGGATGTCACCTTAAATGCAGATAAATGGATTGGGGTGACAGGCGATAATACGGCCAGACTAAGTAGTGCGGGTTTGGGCTTGAGCTGGTTTAATATCTGGAACATACAGGCGAATGCAGAGGTTGCATTTCCAATCGGGAATACGCCAAAGCAGATGCAAGATCGG
Organism: Acinetobacter guerrae; assembly: GCF_009372255.1. Taxonomy (GTDB): domain Bacteria; phylum Pseudomonadota; class Gammaproteobacteria; order Pseudomonadales; family Moraxellaceae; genus Acinetobacter; species Acinetobacter guerrae. The sequence goes on along the minus strand of NZ_LXGN01000001.1, from coordinate 268,586 downwards.
GACGATCATCAATACTGGTTGAGTCTGAGAAAGACGTTTTAATGATAAAAGCACTTATTTGATATAAAAGTGTAATCATATTCATTTGAAATTAAGGTCTGTGTCTTGGTGATACAGGCCTTAATTTGGAAATTCCATGGATGGCTTATATTCAATTATTTTGTGTAATTGATAATTTTTTTAAAACTGAATCTATCTATTAGAAATTTTAAGACAAAACTTACAATACTTCAGAATCCGTCGTGCGCAGCTCAGTATTTCTAAATTTATCTTTATTGTGGTTTGATATAAGTACACTTATTTTAATAACTCAAAAGCATTCTTTACAGCATTAAAACGTGACAATTGTTGCTGCCTATCTTCAATCCCGCCATATTAGTAATATATATGATTCATCTGATGAGTACAGATCAACTGGTTTTTACATGCTCTGCATTTTGCTACAACAAAGACCATGCATTAGTAAAGTGAAAATTTCGAATTGACGCTCTATAAAGAATTTCAAAAAAAATTTATCTGTACAATAAAAACGCCCAATGAGATTCATCAGGCGTTGTTTGATATAAGAGTTTAAATCTTCAAAAAATTTAAACTCTTATTATGGTGTTACGATATTGAACCAGAAAGGATATTCATCAATTAGTCCAACTAAATCAGTCAAGGCTTGTTGATTACCTGTAATTTTTATATCCCCTGATTTGATTTTATCCTGCCATGTTGCTTGTTTAAGTTGGATCGCGTTTAAAGTCGTTTTATTCAATGTTACAGTTGCATCAACTTTAGTAGTCGGTACAGTTGAATAGTTCAAAACAGAATTACTAACAGAAACGGTGTAGTCTTTTTTCAAATCTGGGAAATTGAAGTTAACTGCTAAACGTTTTCCTTGTGCTTTTTCAGCATTTAAACGGACACCCCAGAAATCAAATAACAAATCTGGTTGCATGGCTTGAATAGTATCTGGGCTGACTGTACCACTTAGCTGTCTATTTGGCACACCGTTTCTTAGCTCATTGGCTCCCTGTAAATATACTGAACGCCAAGGTCCCGATTCAGCTTGATAGCCCAATTGCTCATAAGTATCCGCGAGTAAATTTTTAGCCTCTACATTATTTGGATTTGCAAAAACAACATGCTTTAGCGCCATAGCTAACCAACGATATTCACCCTTACTAAAATCTTTTTTAGCTCGCTCAATGACTTGCTGCTCTCCACCCATATATTCCACATATTTTTTCGCAGCATCTACTGGAGGTAATACATCTAAACTTGATGGATTTCCATCATACCAACCTACATAACGTTGATAAACTGCTCTAGAGTTGTGCTTGAGCGTTCCATAATAACTACGACCATCCCAAAAATTCTCAAGGCTTGGTGGTAGTTTAATCATTTCAGCAATTTCTTCACCTGTATATCCTTTATTCATGAGATATACAGATTGATCGTGAATGAATTTATATAAGTCTCTTTGTTTTTCTAAATAATCATGGACTTGATCTTTACCCCAGACTGGCCAATGATGACTTTGAAATTTGACATCAATATCATTGCCATATAGCTCAATTGTTTCATTAATATATTTTGACCAATTGAGAGCATCTCGAACCTGAGCGCCGCGAAGCGTTAAGATATTGTGCATAGTGGCAGTTGTATTTTCGGCCATCCACATTGCTTTAAACTGTGGCAAATATACGTTCATTTCTGCGGGAGCTTCCGTGCCTGGAGTCATTTGGAAGACCATTTCAACGCCATCAACGTTTAATTTTTCACCCGTTTTTTTGACTAAAGTATTTGGCTCTATAATAGTTGTGGTACCTCCCGGATTTGTTAGGCCCAAACCAGCTCCCACACTTCCTTCAGGGCTTCGAGGAAGTAAGGCACCATACATGTAAATTGCACGACGGCTCATCACATTTCCAGAAATAACCCCTTCACTAATTGCATGTTCCATGAAACCATCGGGTGCGATGACTTTAACTTTACCGCTTCGTGCATCCTGATCTGTGATAAGCCCTTTTACACCGCCATAATGATCCACATGTGGATGGCTATACATAATCGCGACTATTGGTAATTTACCAAATTTTTCAGTAACTAAATCATAAGCTGCTTTTGCGGTTTCATTTACACTGCCAACATCAAAAACGATCCAGCCAGTTTTACCGCGAATAAATGTAATATTTGCTAAATCATAACCACGTACCTGATAAATACCCGGTTTAACTTCGAATAAACCATATTGTAAATTAAGCTGTGCATTACGCCATAAGCTTGGATTCACAGAAGGGGGAGCAGGATTTTCTAGTTTGATGTACTGTTTAAATGATTCTAAATCCCAAACAACTTTACCTGTTTTTTCATCTTTAATTGTAAGATGTTCAGGTTTTAGTAATAATCCTCTTTGAGCGTCTTCAAAGTCTTTTTTATCATTAAAAGGCAGTACATTGTAAATTGCATTATTGGCCTGTTGAGTTGTCGTAGTGGCAGGCTTTGCATATAAATGCGTGCAAAGCATACTACTCATGAGCACCGTACAAATAAGTTTTTTGTTTAAAGAAGATTGATTCATCTAGATATACTCACATTTAAATTCATTGTAATTAGGGCTAATAAAACTGTTTTTAGTATTGGAGTGAAAGATTAAGTTGGTAAGCTGTACCTTCGGGTCTATTCTTGACATCAAATTCATGCACACCTCGAGCAGAAAGTGAAAGTGAATAATCTTGCCCAAGTTTTTTTTCATAAGTTAAGATTGGGCCAACACCATAAGATCGACCTTTAAATCCATCTAAACGATCTGAAAAACGACTATCATCATCCGTAGTTTGATAAATCATCCCACCGACTACCCCGAGCCCTAGACCTGATTCAAATCGTTTTAAACCAAGTAAATCAAGGCGGAACATTTCACCATTTTTATAATCAGTCGCCTCATTTTTGGTATAGAACTCATACCCCATATTTGCTGTAATTTCAGCTTTCAGTCTTGGTAAAATGGTTGTCATTGCCATATTTGGAACAAATGTCCAGGTGTTTTGGCTCGCATTGCTGAGTTTGTTGACATCATAACTGCCTGTTGGCGCATAGACGTTGACACCAAACAAAACATGCATAATAGGATTTATATGATAATTAGCAATAATAGGCGAAAACATCACATCGCCAATTTTTGTAGCACTTTCTTGTTTTTCACGGTCATTCACATAAGAGCGAATATTGGTGTACTGTACAGGTACTCCGACACTGGTTGCAAAAGTCCACTGTGGCGAGGTTTTCCAGATAAATACCCCATTTAATAAGTTATAGGAAAGTTGATAATCAATTCCTCCAACGAGTTGACCCGCGATAGGAACCTGTTTGGATGCATTTAAACTTCCATCGTAATAGACACTCACTAGACTTAATATGCCACCTTCTTCTGAAGGGAGTACTGCATTCAATGGAACCACCTGCATGCCTGTACTTGGTCTACCTGAAGCTCCCTCGACCGCATATATTTGTTGGGATATAGATAGACATAATGTGATCGGCACTAAACCATATTTTAAAAATATTTTCATCGATATTCCTTGTATTCGAGCGTTATAAATTAATTATAAGTTTATTTTTTAGTTGGTTAATTATAAAATAAGGCGATTATATTAATCTACTATAGCGCATTTTTTTTACCACTTTTTTTATAGAAAATTCATATTCATCGAAAGTCATTTTGTTCACTTTTTCAATGACTTTTCATTCATTATACTTCCAGATTATTAATCTGTATTTTACAATCTCAAAAGAATTTAAATTTGAGTTTAATTATGTCTGATAAATTAAATTTACATCATCATATTGTCACAGATCAAATTGATCAGACGATGATTTGGTTAATGCAGCATCAAGATATATTCGATTCGTTGAGTTTTGATGTACATACTCAGCAGCTTATCGTGAGGCATGCGGCAGGGGAAGATATTATCCGTGAAGGGATGTATTTAACTGCGCAATATGGAATTTTAGTAACCTCTTAAAACGCATAAAATAAAGCCCTCTAAATGAGAGGGCTTAAAAAATTATGCACTCATGGCATCTACAGCCAATTCACGAGCAGAAATTTTTGGTTTTTCTGCCACTAGTCCCAGTTTAGCGAAAAGCTGTTGATCTCTTCCTTCACCTGCATTCGGTGTTGTAAGCAATTTATCTCCAGAGAATAAAGAGTTTGCTCCAGCCATAAATGCCAGTGCCTGATCTGAATCGCTCAGTGATTCGCGACCTGCAGAAAGTCGGATATAACTTTGCGGCATAATAATACGCGCAACTGCAATCGTACGAATCCATTCAGTCACTTCTAGTTTTTCTACATCAGCCAGTGGTGTTCCTTCAATCGGTACTAGCATATTAATAGGCACAGATTCAGGGTGAATAGGTAAAGTTGCAAGCTCGTACAATAATCCAATCCGATCTTGCTTATCTTCACCTAAACCAACAATACCGCCACTACAGACTTTCAAGCCTGCATTGCGTACATGATCCAAAGTATTTAAACGATCATCAAAGGTACGGGTGCTAATGATATTGCTATAATATTCGCGTGAAGTGTCCAGATTGTGATTGTAATAATCCAGTCCTGCTTCTTGTAAGCGTTCAGCCTGTGATTGGTTAAGCATGCCTAGTGTCATACATGTCTCAAGTCCTAATGCTTTGACTTCACGTACCATTTCAAGAACATAGGGCATATCGCGTTCATGGGGATTACGCCAAGCAGCGCCCATACAAAAACGTGATGAACCTGATTCTTTGGCTGCTTGGGCCTCAGAAATAACTTTTTCAACAGCAATTCGTTTTTCTGCTTCTAATTTTGAATCGTAACGTGCCGATTGCGAACAATACTTGCAATCTTCAGGGCATTTACCTGTTTTAATGGATAATAAGGTACTGACCTGAATCGTATTGGCAGAGAAATGTTGACGGTGCACTTGTTGCGCCTGAAAAACCAGATCTAAAAATGGTTGATCATATAGTGCTTGGATTTCGTTACGAGTCCAATCATTACGTAAGGTCATTGTCATAATCCATGATGATTGCTTTTACTAGCAACTTATCATACAGAATTCATGCCAAAGCCATAGGGCAAAAAACATCATTTTTGTTGACTTGCGAGTTGCTTTACTAATTGTTGTTCAATTGCCCAGTCAATATGCACGTTAACAATCTCATCATGCTGAGATTTTGCTTGTAAAAGTTGCGCTATGATTAACTCAGAATAGGGCGCATTGCCTAATCCAATTGCAATATTGCGTTTAAAAGATTGATATCCTGTGCGTCGAATCGGGCTACCTTCAGTATTGCCTAAAAAGGTCGATTCATCCCATTGCCAGATTTCTAACAATGAAATATTGTCCAGCCCATGTCGTGGATGAAAATCGGAAATGGATGCTTTTTTTGCAAAACTATTCCACGGACAAATCAATTGACAGTCATCGCAGCCAAAGATTCGGTTGCCAATGCCGATACGAAGTTCTTCAGGAATAATTCCTTTATATTCAATGGTCAGATAAGCAATACACTTTCTTGCATCTAGCATATAAGGTTCAACAATAGCTTGAGTCGGACAGATATCAATACAAGCACTGCAAGAACCACAATGTGCTGTAGCAGGTTCATCAAACGGCAAATCGAGTGAGGTAAATAATTCACCTAACACAAAAAAAGAACCTGATTTCTTGTGAATAAGCAGGGTGTGCTTACCTGTCCAACCCATTCCCGCACTTTCAGCCAATGCTTTCTCAAAGATAGGTGCTGAGTCTGCAAAAGGGCGTGATTCAAATTCCCCAACTTTTTCCCTGATTTTGGACGCCAATGTTTTTAAACGTCCCCGCATAATTTTATGATAATCACGGCCACGTGCGTAACGAGCGATAATTGCAGAATTCGGTTCATCGGGTACATAACGTGGCTTAGGTGTTTCAACTAGATAGTTCATTCGCACACAAATAATGCTTTTTGTACCGGGAACGAGCAATTTGGGGTCTGCACGTTTATCTAGATTTTCCTCTAAATAGTGCATATCCGCATGGTAGCCACGTTTTAAATATTCTTCAAAGCGCGGCATTTGCTCTTGAGCATCTGGTTTGGCAATGACACAATCAGCAAAACCAAGTGCCAAAGCTTGTCCTTTAATCCATTGTTTTAGTTCAATGGCATTGTATTGAAGAACAGGAATTGAAGTTGCTGAAATAGACGACATATGCCAAAAATAATGAGGAAGAAGAAAAATGCGAACTCAAGTTTACCATAGCCCTGTTTATAATCGTCAAAGTATTCAAACATGGGAGCAACGTTGGTTTACACAGCACAATTCTTCTTTGGGTTTAATGCAGCAAGTTGCATGGGCAATCGCTGAACGATTAAATCAACATATTCTAAAAAATAGCCTAAGCATCAAAAAAATTGCAGTCTGGTGTGGTTCTGGTAACAATGCAGGGGATGGTTACTTTACTGCTGCTTACTTAAAACAAAAAGGATATGACGTTCAAGTTTTTGCAGCACCAGTAGGTGATTCTTCAGATTTACAGCAAGCGATGAGCTATGCTCAAAATTATAATGTGAATATTAAGCCACACTTTGATGTACAAGATCAGTTCGATTGTCATATTGATGCGTTATTTGGAATTGGATTAAATCGTGAGCTTGATCAACACTGGCAAAATACGATTCAGCATTTTAATTATTTATCTGGTTTAAAAGTTGCCATCGATGTTCCCAGTGGATTAGAGGTAAATACAGGTCAGGCGATACCGTTTGCGATTAAAGCCGATATTACTTTTACGGCTTTGGCAATAAAAGTAGGACTTGTTACAGGACAGGCCAAAGAATATGTGGGACAACTAGAAGTTATTTCATTGATTCCATGTGATGATGAATTACAGCCAGTCGCGTATCTTACATCTTCACATATTCATTTACCCAAACGTCAGGCTTTTGGTCATAAAGGAAGTTATGGGCATGTGTTAGTGGTGGGCGGTCATGCCAATATGGGGGGAGCTGTGATCATGGCGGGTGAAGCAGCATTTCATGCTGGTGCAGGGAAAGTTACCATGATTTGTGATACATCACATCATTCAGCAATATTGTCACGCGCTCCAAATATTATGGTGCATGATATTCATCAACTTGATAAACCAAACATTGAAGACTTACTTAGCCATGTCGATGCAATTTGCTTTGGAATGGGTTTGGGACGAGATGATAAGTCAGCCCAGATTTTTAAGCGTTGGTTTGATCTTCTGCAAACTCAAACTCAGCTTGAAATTGTATTAGATGCAGATGCACTCTGGTTTTTAGCAAAACAAGAAGATATTCATTTGCCTGAAAATATGTATTTAACGCCCCATTCGGCTGAAGCTGCCCGATTACTGAATACGACTGTACAACAGATTGAACAAGATCGAGTGGCGGCAATACATCAGCTACAAAAAAAATATCAGGGCAATTGGGTATTGAAAGGCTCTGGCAGTTTGATTCTGGAAAATAATACGTTATTTGTCTGTTCAACAGGTAATGCAGGGATGGGTACAGGCGGGATGGGCGATGTATTGGCAGGCATGATTGCAAGTCTAAAAGCGCAGTTCCATGCAGATATTGCACTTTCAGACATTGTGACATTACATGGAAAGGCTGGTGATTTATTGGCTGAAAAGGGTCAAAGAGGAATTCAGGCGCAGCATATGTCAGAGGCAATTTATCAGCTTGTGAATATTTAATTTAACTTAGCGCCTTCTACTATTATAACGACTTCTTCCACGTGCCATTCCACCCAGAGCATTTAAAACTGCCATCTTGCTCATGCTTCCAGATACATGGGCATGACAAATGGCGGCTGCCAAAGCGTCTGCGGCATCGGCTTGTGGTTTAATACTTAAGCTTAAAATTCGCATTACCATCATCTGGACTTGTTCTTTATCCGCTGCACCATAACCCACAACAGATTGTTTAATTTGTCGTGCCGTATATTCAGCGACTTGCAAATCAAGATTCACCAATGCGGCGATTGCTGCTCCACGGGCTTGGCCAAGCTTAAGTGCAGAATCTGGATTTTGTGCCATAAAAACCTGCTCAACCGCAGCTTCGGTAGGGCCGTGAAATTTTACAATCCGTTCAACCCCTGCAAAAATGCGCTTCAAACGTTCAGGCATGTCCTGACTTTCAGTGCGAATTGTTCCTGCATCAATAAAACGTAACTGAGCGCCATCTTTTTCAATGATTCCGTAACCCGTAAGACGTGAACCAGGATCAATTCCTATAATTAATGGCATAACAGACTTTAAAAATAAAAGATTGCCCATATTGTTACATAACAGCATTAAAAAATCTTGATTCAGTTGAGATCAGTGGTTAATACTGCTGCAAACATTTATTTTTTGAGATAGATACGTTTTTACATGAATTTATTATTGATTGTTGTTCTTGGTGCGATTCTCGAAATTGCGGTGTGGATTGGTATTGCCCAATTTATTAGCGGCTGGTACGTTTTTTTCTGGTTTATTATTGCATTTTTTATTGGGTTAAATATGCTGCGTTCCAGTACGTCTGGGATTATGCCGCAATTACAGCAAATGCAGATGACTGGGCAACCCGGAACTGATCCCGCTGTAAGTAAAAAACTTGCAATGGCAATGGCAGGTTTCCTGCTCATGTTACCAGGGATTATCTCTGATATTTTGGCAGTTTTGATTCTTATCCCTGCTGTGCAAAAAATATTTCAAAATGCCCTAATGAAAACCATGGCAAAACGCCAACAAGCCATGATGGATAAAATGATGGGCGGTATGATGGGAAGTGCAGGCGGTCAGGCGGGGCAAAACCCATTTGCCGACATGATGCGTCAAATGCAGGATATGCAAAATCAACAGTCAGGTGGTCAGTATCGTGATTCTAGTGTAATTGATGGTGAAGCACGTGAAGTCATACCTGAAGTTAAGAAAATTGAGCATAAGGATAAAGACTAGAACTCAATTTATGTGAATTGTAAGATAAAAACCGAATCGATTATTTGATTCGGTTTTTTATCTCTCAGAATATATTAAATCACTTTTTTAAATGCAGATGTAGGCGCTGTTTGGCCAGTACGATAAGTCGCACCACGATGCCAGTTTGGTAAATGTGCTTCGGAATTGAATAATTTTTCTCTTAATGTTCCTTCACTGTATTGGTGTGGATACACCCCACGTTTTTGCAACTCAGGGACAATAAAATCGACTACATCCTGAAAAGTTTGATGCGCTAAAATATAGGCGAGATTAAAGCCATCAACATCGGTGTCTTCAACCCATTGCTGTAATTCATCAGCTACAGTTTGAGCAGAACCGACTAAAACTGGTCCATTACCACCGACACCAATCCAATTCGCAATTTCTTCTATTGTCCAGATCCGAGCTGGGTCAGCATTGACATAAGAGTCGAGTAATGACTGAATGGCATCAGTTTGAATATATTCAACTTTATCTTTAGATTGATATTGAGAAAAATCCACGCCTGACCAACCTGATAATAAAGTTAAAGCACCGTCATAGCTTGCAAAAGATTGGTATTCTTTAAATTTAGCGCGTGCTTTTTCATCTGTGTCATCTGTAACGATAGACAGAAGCGCATAAATTTTAGCTGAGTAAGGATCTCGACCATTTTCGATTAATTTTTGACGAATGCTTTTGACAACACTTTGAGTTGCGATTTTTGATGGGGCTGCAATAAAAATACATTCTGCATTTTGACTGGCAAAGGTCTGACCTCGTCCTGAAGCGCCTGCTTGATATAAAACGGGTGTACGTTGAGGCGATGGCTCACAAATATGAATACCAGGAACTTCAAAATATTTTCCTTTGTGCTGAATCGGATGCACTTTTTTAAAATCTGCAAAGACTCCCGTTTTTTTGTCAGCTAGAACAGCATCATTTTCCCATGAGCCTTCCCAGAGCTTATATAGAACTTCAAGATACTCATCTGCAATATCATATCGTTCATCGTGACTGACTTGATTTGATAAGCCTAAATTTTTAGAACCACTTGCCAGATAAGACGTTACAATATTCCAGCCTACACGACCTTTGGTTAGATGATCGAGCGTACTTATGCGCCGTGCAAAAGGATAAGGATGTTCAAATGAAATAGAGGTGGTGACGCCAAAGCCCAAGTGCTTTGTTACAGCCGCCATAGCGGGTATGAGTTGCAAAGGATCATTGACAGGAACTTGTACAGCGCCTGTTAAAGCCTGCTTAGCACTTTGTTGATAGACATCATAAATCCCTAGAACATCTGCCAAAAAGATGCCATCAAAAACCCCTTGTTCCAATATCTTCGCTAGATCCGTCCAATATTCGAGATCTTTATATTCACGTGAGCGATCTTGCGGATGGCACCATAAACCTGGTGACTGGTGGGCGATACAATTCATTTCAAAAGCATTAAATCGTATTTGTTTTGACATTACGAAACTCTATTTTCACAATTTATGATGAGCTTAAGTCAAAACAATCGAGCGCTTTATATGGATTAATTCAGAGCTTTTATTATTATTGTTTAATAAAAAAACATGATTTATTAAGATATAAAATGCCTATGGATTTATATCTTTGATCTCAACTGAATTAGGCTGAATATCTACTGAAGATGTATTGTTAAGATGAGATTCGGGCCTTACAGAAGGCTGGTATTTATTTGAAACTAACATGGTTTTTTCATTTTCAGAATCTTTGTATTTTCGACTACGATTAGCCCGTTCACGAAAACCACCTTTATTAATCAATTGTGTCATGATGAGCAACCTCTGAGACGTTATTAATAAATTTTAACAAAATTTTTGTAGATAATTCTATTTTTTATATAGTGATCTAAGTCAAAAATTGGCTATATTTATGATAATTAATGAATTTCATCTATTTATAATTTCATTGAAATCGTCTTCTATTTCACATAATATAAAAATATAAGGCCTAAAATGATTTAGCTTTAGCTAAACAGACTAGAAAAACAAGCTTAGGGTCGTGTGGGAGGATTACTATGCTGTACCAATATCACTGTGCATGTTGTAACAAGGTCGTTGCATCTACAGATAAAGAATGTCCTTATTGTGGTTCACAACATATCCGTAGTCCATACGGATGGTGGATTTTTTGCCTTGTGGGGTGTCTCGCTGTTGTAATGGTATTTAAATCTGTCCAATTTTATACTCAAACACATGAGACAGATACACCAACACAAAAGTCGATACTGGATGTATTAAATTCTAATGAAAAGAAAACTAATTAGTTATTCTTGATGAGTAGGACTTACTCAATGAATATTTTCATTTGGTATTAATAAAAACAAACCCGCAAATGCGGGTTTGTTTAAGATGCTAAGTGTTGACTTAGAGACCAGCGGCATCTTTAAGAACATCAACTTTATCTGTTTTTTCCCAAGTAAACGCATGATCTGTGCCTTCACGACCAAAGTGGCCGTATGCAGCAGTTTGCTTATACATCGGTTGTAACAGGTTTAACATACGGGTAATACCATACGGACGTAAATCAAAATGTTCGCGGACTAAAGCGATAATAAGCTCATCATCGACTTTTGCAGTATTAAAAGTATTGATTGAAATAGAGGTTGGTTCAGCAACACCAATAGCATAACTTACCTGAATTTCACACTTATCTGCTAAGCCTGCTGCAACGATATTCTTTGCCACGTAACGACCTGCATAAGCAGCGGAACGGTCAACTTTAGATGGGTCTTTACCAGAGAAAGCACCGCCACCATGACGAGCCATTCCACCATAAGTATCTACAATAATTTTACGGCCCGTTAAACCACAGTCGCCTACAGGACCACCAATCACAAACATACCTGTTGGGTTAATGTGAAATTTTGTGCCTGCATGGAACATATCTGCTGGAATTATAGGTTTTACAATTTCTTCAATAATCGCTTCTTTAAGCTGAATCTGAGAAATTTCAGGGTCATGCTGAGTAGATAGAACGACTGCATCTAAACGGACGGGGCGACCATTTTCATAGGCAAATGTCACCTGACTTTTTGCATCTGGACGCAACCAAGGCAACACACCTGAACGACGTAATTCAGCTTGACGTTCCATTAAACGATGGGCATAAGAAATAGGCGCTGGCATAAGTACATCGGTTTCGCGGCTGGCATAACCAAACATCAAACCCTGATCACCTGCACCTTGATCTTCAGGTTTTTGGCGGTCTACACCTTGCGCAATTTCAGGAGATTGTTTGCCAATCATATTGATCACAGCACAAGTTGATCCATCAAAACCAAGATCTGAATGGTGATAACCAATCCCGTTTACGGTTTGACGTACAATCGCCTCGAAATCAACATTGGCTGTTGTTGTGATTTCACCAGCAAGAACCACAGCACCTGTTTTTACTAATGTTTCACAAGCAACCCGCGCATATGGGTCTTCTTTTAAGATCGCATCCAGAATCGCATCACTAATTTGGTCAGCCATTTTATCCGGATGGCCTTCGCTTACAGATTCCGAAGTAAAAACAGCGTACTCGCGCATGAAAGTCCTATCACAGTAATTTTAAAGACATAATATGTTACATCGACTTGACCTTTAGGACTAGCTTAACCTGACTAAATTGCGTGAATTTATTCTATTTTTGCCTTGTTTTATTTGATATATGTATGAGTAAAACTTATATAGGGCTTTGGAAAAGATTGCTAAAAGACACTTTTTTATTAAATTTTAAATTTATTATATTGATTTATAAAATAATTATCATTTATTTCTGCATTTTCCTGTGTTTGAAAATCTTAAACATTAAAAAATACAATTAAAATTACAAATATAAAATTTAAGTTGAATGTCATTCATTATTTTTATAGAAATTTTAATAAAATTCTCTTTTTATTTGTACTTAACTTTTAAATATTGTACAAGGCTACAATTAATTATTTTAAAAACATGATGAGGTTTTTTTGATAAATTTAATCCATTGATTTAATGGGATTAGTATAAAAATTACAAATATTTTGGAGAGGTGTTTTTTTGAATAAATATAAGAAAGGAAAAAATAAATCTAGTGAATCAGGAAAAATTACGTTTATTCAGCCAAAACTGTCATATAAAAGTACGGAAAATCACGACATAGGCTTTACCCGTGCCTTTTTTTTTAAGACAATATAGCCTGTTTTTGAATCCCGATTCATGCTCACCTTTTTTATTCTATCGATTTATTTGGACGCTGACCTATGACGACCCCTTTAAACGAACGTCGTATTGCAAACGCAATTCGTGTATTGGCTATGGATGCTGTACAACAGGCAAATTCAGGCCATCCTGGTGCGCCAATGGGTATGGCAGACATTGCAGACGTCGTTTGGCGTGAGTTTCTAAACCATAATCCAGCCAATCCTCAATGGGCGAACCGTGACCGATTTGTATTGTCAAATGGTCATGGTTCAATGTTGCAATATGCGTTGCTACATTTGACTGGTTACGATGTTTCAATTGAAGATATCAAGCAATTTCGTCAATTACATTCTAAAACACCAGGTCATCCAGAATTAGGTTACGCACCTGGTATCGAAACTACAACAGGTCCTTTAGGTCAGGGGATTGCCAATGCTGTAGGTTTTGCCTTGGCTGAAAAAACATTAGCGGCACAATTTAATAAAGCTGATTTAACTGTTGTTGACCATTATACTTATTGTTTTCTGGGTGATGGCTGCTTGATGGAAGGTATTTCCCATGAAGCATGTTCATTTGCGGGTACATTGGGTCTGGGTAAACTGATCGCTTACTATGACGATAACGGCATTTCAATTGATGGTGAAGTTGAAGGCTGGTTTAGTGATGATACAGAACAACGTTTTAAATCATATGGTTGGCAAGTACTACGTGTCGATGGTCATGATGCTGATGCTATTCGTCAAGCCACAGTAGAGGCGCAGGCTGAAACGTCTAAACCGACGGTTATTATCTGTAAAACCATTATTGGTTTAGGATCTCCAAATAAACAAGGTAAAGAAGATAGTCATGGTGCGCCACTCGGTGCCGATGAGATCAAACTTACTCGTGAAGTGTTAGGCTGGGAAGAAAAGGCTTTCGTTATTCCTGCTGATATTTATGAGCATTGGGATGCCAAAGCAAAAGGTCAACAAGCTGAATCCGCTTGGGACAAAGTTTTTGCAACGTATCAAGAAAAATATCCAACGGAAGCGGGTGAATTGCTACGCCGTATTTCTGGCGATTTACCTGCTGATTTTGCGGCTCAAGCAGCTGCATTTATTGCACAAACAAATGCTAAAGCTGAAACCATTGCAACTCGTAAAGCCAGCCAAAATACTTTACAGGCATTTGGACCACTGTTGCCTGAGTTGTTAGGTGGTTCAGCCGATCTTGCAGGTTCTAACCTCACCATTTGGAAAGGTTGTGTGGGGGTTCAGGACAATCCAGCAGGTAATTATGTACATTATGGTGTACGTGAGTTTGGCATGACAGCCATCGCCAATGGTGTTGCATTACACGGTGGGTTTATTCCTTACGTTGCAACTTTCCTTATGTTTATGGAATATGCACGTAATGCAGTACGTATGTCGGCATTGATGAAGCAACGTGTGATCCATGTTTATACTCATGACTCGATTGGTTTAGGTGAAGATGGCCCAACGCATCAGCCTGTAGAACAGATTGCTTCATTGCGCTCTACCCCGAATCTAAATACATGGCGCCCTGCGGATACCGTTGAAACAGCGATTGCATGGAAATCTTCTTTAGAACGTAAAGACGGCCCATCTGCATTGATTTTGTCTCGTCAAAATTTGGCATTCCAAACTCGTACTGACGAGCAAATTCAAAACGCTGCGAAAGGTGGTTATGTATTGGCTCAGGAAAAAGGTGAGTTAAAAGCGATTATTATTGCGACAGGTTCAGAAGTTGAACTGGCAATGAATGCTTATGCTCAACTTGAAGGTGTGCGTGTGGTGTCTATGCCATGTGCAGAAGAATTTATGAAGCAAGACGTGGCTTACCGTGAAGTAGTATTGCCAGCCCATATCCGCGCCCGTGTTGCAGTTGAAGCAGCGCACGTCGATTATTGGTGGAAGTTTGTTGGCTTAGATGGCAAGGTGATTGGTATGACGACTTATGGTGAGTCTGCACCAGCTAAAGATCTGTTTAAGTTCTTTGGAATTACCACTGAAGCTGTGGTTGAGGCTGTTCAGTCTTTAACTTCATAAGTCAATTTTCGTAAAGCATTTCGCTTTGAAAACCCAGTCAATCAAAAGTTTGACTGGGTTTTTTGATTCTGTATTTCTATGATATATTTTTTAAGGATTCAGTTTAATTGGATGTCATCATGAAATTTTCATTTGTTGATTTAAATGGCGAAACGGTCACAGGCGAGTGTGAGTTTATTGTTCATCCTGCACAATACATTTCTAATGCACTGGCGACTGATATTAAACAGTCTACCGCACTGGATGGTGTACTAGGAGAGTTTAGTTTTTACCAAAAATTAAATGCAGAACATGATAATACAGTCTCAAAATTTGCTGTTGATAATGAGAACAATGTATTTCACAGTGAAAAATTACCTGATTTCGTGAAAATTGGCAGCAATTGGAAAGAAATCTTATAGTTTTTGAGTAGATATCACGTATTTGAAACAATTGATATAACTTAATCTGGTATTAGTTCACTCAGAAATATTGATATTCAAATCTTAAATATTTCCGAGCTAATCGGCATTCAACATCCATACATGTGCAAAGTATTAAAATGTCATCTCAGTTTGAATGGTGATATTTGAAGTCAAAATTTTATGGACAGGGCAACTTTCTGCAACTTTTAATAAACGTTTGTGCTGATCTTCAGTAAAGTTTCCTTTTAGCTTAATGTTACGTTCAATTTGATTAGCATTAGAAGATACAGCTTCTCCTTGAGGATTTAATACTAAATCGATTTGTACATGTTCAAGTTGTATTTGCTTATGGTCTGCATACATTTGTAAAGTCACCGTTGTGCAAGCACCCAAAGCAGAGAGAAGGATCAAGATTGGATTTGGCGCAGTGTTTTGCCCACCTTTTTCTACAGGTTCATCGACGTACCAGATATGTCCAGAAGGATCGGTAAGGGTGACACGATAAGGTGTTTGAGTGCTTTGGGCTTGTGCAGTGTATGACATGCGATAACCTGAAATGATCAATAAAGTAGTATCTTTAGCATAAAAGAGAATGTACTTGTTGTTATTTTGTATGTAGTCATGAGCTTTTTAATGATGTTTAATTAATTTTATCTAAATAATAAAGAGTTTTAGTTAGGTTTATTTAAATATTTAATGTTTTATTTTTAAATTTCATAACTTTTATTAAGTAAATTTAATTAAAACCCGATTGTTGCATGCTTGCAACAATTCGTCTTATAAATAACAGTGCATTAAAATTGGCAATGTATAAACTTATAACTATTCACTGAGTAGGAAAAAATCATGCGTTTAAAAACATTATCATTCGGTTTGGCTGTTGCAGTTGCAAGTACTCTAACTTTAGCTGCACCAGTAGATTATAAGATTGATCCGACCCATACGGCGACAGTATTTTCATGGAATCACTTTGGTTTTTCTACGCCAAGTGCTAACTTTACCGATATTCAGGGTGTCATTAAAGTTGATAATGCAAAACCTGCCAACTCATCTGTAGAAGTGACAATTCCAGTAAGCAGCGTAAATTCAAACGTTGCTGCATTAGATAAAGAATTTCAGGAAGAAGGCTGGTTTAATGCCGCAAAATATCCAAACATTACCTTTAAAAGTACTAAGGTTGAAACCAAAGACAAAAAACACTTCAAAATTACAGGTAATTTAACCGTTAAAGGCATTACTAAGCCTGTAGTACTGGATGCGGTGTTGAATAAACAAGGTGAACATCCAATGGCGAAAGTACCAGCAATTGGTTTCAATGCAACCACTTCATTTAACCGTTCTGACTTCGGTATCGGAAACTATGTGCCAAATGTTGGTGATAAAATTACTGTAAACATTACCACTGAAGCAGAAGCTGCCAAGAAATAATAGTTTACAGTTCGATGAGACCCATCATGCATTAAAAAAACATGATGGGTTTTTTCTTTTGTAGAATAGTGAACTTGTAAGAACTAAAAATAATCAAATCATTTTACAAGAGGAAAAACAATGTTAGGTCAATGCTTATGTGGATCGGTGCAAGTTGAGGCAAATATTCATATAGATCAAATTGCAGTTTGTCATTGTTCTATGTGCCGAAAATGGGGTGGTGGGCCTTCATTAACGGTTGAAGTTATTGATCATTTGAAAGTGACTGGCGAAAAATTAATTGGAAAGTATGCATCATCTGAATGGGCAGCACGTTACTTTTGTAAAAATTGTGGCACCAATTTATATTACAAACTCAATGAGCGAAATTATTATAACTTAAACGCACAACTGTTTGATTTACCAGAGCAGGCAAAAATTCATTTGGAAATCTATGCAGATCATAAACCTGCATACTATCCATTTTTATCTTCAGCAAAACAGTTGACCGAACAGGACGTGATTAATTTATTTTCCTCTGGAAATTAAAGAAGATCGAAGACCTTTTCTAATTTAATAGCTGGATTTGTTTCAAAAATTGTTTCATTACATGATAGGCAGCATGTTCAAGCGCGTGGGCATGTATCGCATTTTCTTCACGTAGTTGAGGAATCGACAAGTGAGCCTGACGTAATTCACAAGTATGACCAATCAGCCAGCGTTCAAACATGTCCTCAGCCACTTCAATATGAAACTGTAAAGCCAGTACATGATGGTCAATCGAAAATGCCTGATTGGGATAAAGTGCTGAACTGGCAAGTAAAGTGGCATTTTCAGGCAATTCAAAGGTATCGCCGTGCCAGTGTAAAACCGAAACATTTTCAAGGGGTTCTAAAATATTATGTTCGATTGTTTTAATTTCTAACTCGCTCCAGCCAATTTCCTTTTGATGACCTGCATACACTTTGCCGCCTAATGCACTGGCAATAAGTTGTGCGCCCAGACAAATGCCTAAGGTCGGTTTTTTATCGGCAAGACGTTGTTTGAGTAATGCAATTTCTGCTGTTAGAAAAGGATAATCTTGTTCTTCATAAACACCAATTGGCCCACCCAAAATCACGGTAAGACCTTCATAATTTAGCGCTGGCGTTAGATCATCGATACCTGCTTCAAAATAGCGAATCCGAAAGCCTAACTGATAAAAAATATCTTCTAATGAACCCAAGTCTTCAAAAGCGACATGCTGAATAGCGTAAATGGTTTTGGAAAAAGTATGTTGAGTCATAACGGATTCAATATTACATCGATATATTTCACCTTAAGCGAAAATCATCAAAAAGAAAACTGTATTGTTGGTTGGGTTTCAAAGAAAATACCCATGACATTTTATGCGATCTGGCTTAAAGCACAGCCATCTTTATTATTTTTAAAGACACACTTGATATCTTTTGCTCATTCAAATGTATATAGTTTTTCTTAAAACGATGCTTATACAAAAATAGAGGTGATTACATCGCCTCTATTTTTAATCGTGCTGAGATTATTTTTTAAAAAAAGCCCATTGGTTTGGTTGAGTAACTGACCAATAAGTTTTTAGTTTGTTGATAATGATCCAACATCATTTTGTGGTTTTCACGACCAATACCAGATTGTTTGTAACCACCAAATGCCGCATGTGCAGGGTAAATGTGGTAACAGTTAGTCCAGACACGACCCGCTTCAATCGCACGACCTGCACGATAAGAAGTATGTGCAGAACGAGACCAAACGCCAGCACCTAAACCGTATACGGTATCATTGGCAATGCGTATAGCATCGTCAAAATCTTTAAATGTAGTGACCGATAATACTGGCCCGAAAATTTCTTCCTGAAAAATTTTCATGCTGTTGTTGCCTTTGAAAATGGTCGGTTCAATATAAAAACCGCCATCAACATCATGACGTGCATCACCGCCTGTAAGTAATTGTGCGCCTTCATTACGACCTGTATCAATACAACCAATAATTTTGTCGAACTGTTGTTTGGATGCTTGAGCGCCAATCATGGTTTCAGTGTCTAATGGATGTCCCGTTTTGATTTTTTTAACGCGTTCAATTGCCATTTCTAAGAAACGATCTGCAATGCTTTCCTGAACCAACGCACGAGAAGGACAGGTACATACTTCACCCTGATTTAGGGCAAACATGGCAAAGCCTTCCAGGGTTTTCTCAAGGAAGTCATCTTCTCTATCCAGAATATCTTCAAAGAAAATATTGGGTGATTTACCACCAAGTTCAAGCGTGACTGGAATAATATTCTCAGTCGCATATTGCATAATTTGTTGCCCGACTTTAGTTGAACCTGTAAATGCAATTTTTGCAATACGTGGATTAGTTGCCAATGGACGACCGACTTCCACGCCATAACCATTCACAATATTTAATACACCTGCGGGTAAAATATCTTGAATCAGTTCAACTAACACCAAAATACTGACAGGTGTTTGTTCCGCAGGTTTAAGTACAATACAGTTACCCGCAGCCAATGCAGGTGCAAGTTTCCATGCTGCCATTAAAATCGGGAAATTCCATGGAATGATCTGGCCAACGACGCCTAAAGGTTCATGGAAATGATAGGCAATGGTATCTTCATCTATTTCAGAAATCCCGCCTTCTTGAGCGCGAACACAACCCGCAAAATAACGGAAATGATCAATCGCCAATGGAATATCCGCAGCCAGTGTTTCACGTACAGGCTTACCGTTGTCCCATGTTTCAGCAACCGCGAGCATTTCCAGATTTGCTTCAAGACGATCTGCAATTTTTAATAACAAATTAGAGCGAGTTGTTGGAGAGGCTTTATTCCACTCTGCTTTTGCCTTATTTGCAGCATCTAGAGCCAACTCAATATCTTCCGCACTTGAACGCGGAATTTTTGTAAATACTTTGCCATCGACAGGAGAGATATTTTCAAAGTATTCTCCTTTTACAGGGGCAAGCCATTGCCCACCAATAAAGTTTTCATATTGGGCTTTAAATTGAACCTTTGAACCAGGTTGATTGGGATTGATGTAACGCATATAAATATTCCTTTGCTTATCATTGATATACATATCAAATTTGAAGCTTATACAGCTTTGGTATAAGGTACTTTTGTACGCTATAGAGTTAGCATATAAGACGGAAGGTTGGAAAAAGGTTGGAGACCATGACAATTTTCAGGGAATATACAAATGGTTACAAAACAAAAGCTCAGGGAACAACGCAGCAGAGTTGAGACGCTTCGTCAACAAAGCATTTCCTCTACTCAGCAGGCAGGTGAGATGAATGAAAGCATTGCCAGTTCATGGCAACGTTCAGTTTCTGCGGCTATTCCCAAAGAACGCTCCGCTGCGCCGTTATTAACTTTAGTGCAAAAACAGCCGTCTGCACTGGATATTGCCTTACAGTATTGTGGTAATGATCTTAAACATGTCGCCGAACAATCTTCTATGGTGATTGCAGTAGGGGATGTCGGTAGTACCATTATCTGGACAGCTGCGAGTCAACAGATGCGCAGTGCGGCTGAACGGGTACACTTTGTCGAAGGCGGGCAGTGGGGCGAAGAAATGGTCGGGACAAATGCATTAGCCTTGTCCATCAAAACTCGCCAATCCAGTTGCGTGTTTTCCAATGAGCATTACATGCAGTCAGTGCAAGATTGGGTGTGTTATGCAGCACCGATTATCGATCCGCATTCTAGACAATTGCTTGGAGTGATCGATTTATCCACGACATGGACGAATCATAATTCTTTGGGTATTTTGGCTGCTGAACGCTGTGCATCGATTATTCAAACAGCTTTACAAGAACAGCAACGCCAACAAATCTATATTCGGGCATTTTCTATTCCACAAGTGCTATTTAATGGAAAAAATTTGGTATTGACACCACGCCAGATTGAAATTTTGAGTATTTTGGCATTATGTCCACAAGGTTTAAATCTGGAAACACTACATCAGGCACTTTATGGTGAACGTAAAGTCAGTATGGGAACGCTAAAAGCTGAAATGTCGCAGTTACGCGATGTGCTTGGGGGAATGCTCGGTTCACGTCCTTATCGTTTACTGGCACATGTCGAAGCTGATTTTTTACAGGCCGAAAAAGCTTTAGATGCGGGTTATGTCTCTTCTGCTTTGCAACTTTATACAGGGGTTTTTCTAACAAAAACCGAGAGTCCTTTTTTATGTGCATGGCGTGATTGTTTGGAGTCACGTTTAAGCGATGCTATTTTCAAAGCCAAAGAGACTGATATGTTGCTCAAGCATGTTGCGCGTTTCCCTGAAGCCATCGATGCTGTAGAGCGTCTAATGGAGTTATTACCTACAGATCATCCTGCCCATCAGTCATTAATTAAATACCAACAGGCAGAACCATAAATTTTAAGGTAATTTGATATTTAACCAGTCAAACAGTTGTTGGTATACCTGCTGACGAACAGGTTCAGGTGACAAAACCAAATCGTGCAAACCATGTTGAATGGTTTGTGTGCTGACATCACCTTTAATTTTTTCAGCATATTTTTCAATATCTTTTACACCTAAAATAACATCACTTTGCCTGGCTTTTTTGCTCCATTTTCTTGGGTTTTTAGTCTGGCTAGAGTGCATAACCAACGCAGGAATAGTAAGCCTAACTCCTTGATGAATTTCTTTTTGTGCGACATGAATGGCACGAATAAAACTTAATTGAACTTGCTTCATGTTTAGAAGTTTCCAGTTCAAATCAAATGACCATTCGCCATAATAATCTTTATGCAAACTTGGCACATACCATTTGTTTAACCCACTTGGGAATTTAGCTTGAGGTAGGTAACGACCAACTTGACTTAAAAATGGAATGCCCAAAGTTTTTTTGAGTACATTCATATTAAAATCATAAAAAGGGCTATTGGCCCAGAGTGCCTTGATCAGCGGATGATCGGGATGATGTGCGGCATATAGTGTTGCAGTGAGTCCACCAGTAGAATGTCCTGCTAACAATATCTGGCTATGATTTTCCTCGCCAATAATATTAAGCGCTTTTGTAATTTCCGCATCATATTCATTTAAATCAAGAACATTAAATAATATTTGATGGGGCAGATGAGAACGTCCATATTTTCTCAAATCCAGTGCATAAAAATCATAACCATGTTGATTAAATTGTTCAGCCATTTCGGTCTGAAAAAAATAATCGATAAAGCCGTGAATATATAAAACGGCTTTATTGGTTGATATTGCTGCTTTTTTACGGACTAATGTCGCAATAACTTTACCTTCATAATCATCTGGAAAGGTTAAAGTCAGTTGTTGGTAGCCTTCACCTAAAATATCTGGAATATATTGATTCATATTTTTATTCATTGGTTTTAATGCATGCTGTCATCCTTGTATGAAATGTAGATTTTGTCAATTGAAGTAAAGAAAAAAGAGGGAATATCTTGGAGAAATATTCCCTCAAGTGAGCAAGCCGGTTGGAGAGAGAAGCTTGCTCTAAGGACAAAGTAGCAGACGATTAATTGAAATCAAATTAAAGTGCGGCTTTGAAAATGTCCACAACCTGTGCATGAGTCGCCTTTCTTGGATTGGTGAGCATACAAGCATCTTTTTGCGCATTTTCTGCCATAGTCGCCAGATCTTCAGGTTTAACCCCTAGTTCATTGAGACCAGAAGGTATACCTATCGATTTGGACAATTCACGGATTGCTGCTATCGCTGCGTGTGCAGCTTGATTTTTACTGAGCCCTTGTATTTGTACACCCATAAGTTCCGCAATTCGTGCATATCGGTCTGGGCAAGCGATCAGGTTAAATTCGCAGACATGTGGCAATAGCACAGCATTACAAACTCCGTGCGGTAAGTTATAGAAACCGCCTAATTGATGTGCCATCGCATGTACATAACCGAGTGAAGCATTGTTAAATGCCATGCCAGCCAGATATTGCGCATAACTCATTGCATCACGTGCTTCCAGATTTTCGCCATTGGCAACCGCAGGGCTAAGCCATTCACTAATCATTGAAATTGCTTTTTCTGCACAGGCATCGGTAATGGGATTGGCTGCGGTAGAAACATAGGCTTCAACTGCATGGGTTAACGCATCCATACCAGTTGCAGCAGTTAAACTGGCTGGTTTGGCGACCATGAGTTTAGGATCATCAATCGCAATAAGAGGAGTACAACGCCAGTCAACAATTGCCATTTTGACATGGGTGTCGGTGTTAGTGATGATACAAAAACGCGTCATTTCTGAGGCTGTACCCGCTGTGGTATTCACCGCGATCAACGGAGTCATCGGAACTTTACTTTTATCAATGCCTTCATAGTCACGAATATGTCCGCCACCTGCGGTCACCAGTCCAATCCCTTTAGCGCAATCATGTGAAGAACCACCACCTAAAGAGACAATAAAGTCACAGTCATTGTCATTATAAGCAGTGACGCCACTATGCACGTTTTTGTCAGTTGGGTTGGGCTCTGCACCAGCAAAAATATGACTGTCTACACCTGCGTCTTTTAAGTATGTAGCAATCGTGTCTGCTACCCCAAACTTGAAAAGTCCTGCATCGGTGACAATAAGTGCTTTTTTTGCACCTAAATTTTGTGCTTTAGTTCCAATTTCTTTGGCACAGCCTGGGCCAAAAAGTGAAACACATGGGATATAAAAACCATTTGTTTGGTCAGCAATATTTTTTAAAGCCATGGAGCGATTCCTTCTTCCATTTAGTCCATTTGTTTTTACAGGTGACCTTCACCGTGAGGCTAGTATTCGGATTTGACTGTTTTTTTCCTACCTACCAAAAACCTACCAATAAATATTTTATTTTATCTTTTTGATATATATGTATTTTTATATTTTGAGCGGCTTTCGGATTTCACTTTTGCATGAAAGCCGTTAAGCTATGGACTGTTTTACGGAAATGATCAGGTTATGAAGCAAGAAACTGCACTTAAGTTACTAAAAGCGGGTGAAAATGTTTTTTTAACAGGTTCGGCTGGTGCAGGAAAAACGTATACCCTGAATCAATACATTAATTATTTAAAAGCACGTAAAGTGCCTGTTGCTGTGACCGCGTCTACAGGCATTGCAGCAACGCATATGAATGGAATGACTATTCATACTTGGGCAGGGATTGGTATTAAAAATCATCTTAGTGAAGATGATTTAAAACGCATGAAAGAGCGCAAATATTTAAAAGAACACCTTGAAAATGCGCAAGTTTTAATTATTGATGAAATTTCGATGTTACATGCCAAACAACTCAATTTGGTCAATCAGGTCTTAAAATATTTTAAAGAAAGTGATGATGCTTTTGGTGGAATTCAAGTCATTGTGGCAGGTGATTTTTTTCAGTTACCGCCTGTAGGAAAAAATGACGAACGTAATCGTGACAAGTTCTGTTTTATGTCGGATGCATGGGTTGAGGCAAAATTTCGGGTATGTTATTTGACTGAACAGCATCGTCAAGATGATGAAATTCTAAATCAGATTTTAAATGCTATTCGTGCGCAGAATATTCAGCAAGAACATACGCAAGCTTTGCAACAATCGCGCCAACAAGATATTGGGGATACGTTTACCCGACTCTACACGCATAATATGGACGTAGATAATATTAATTTTCAACATCTCAATGAAATTGAAACTGAAGAACATCAGTTCAATGCTGTGCTAGATGGCAACGAGAAAATGCTGGAAACCTTAAAGTCTTCTGTACGCGCTCCTGAAGAATTAATGTTGAAAAAACATGCCAAAGTCATGTTTGTAAAGAATAACTTCGATATGGGTTATATCAATGGCAGCTTGGGTGAAGTCATTGGTTTTGAAGAAGATGATGAACACGGCATTTTGCCCAAAGTAAAATTAACCGATGGTACGACTTTGCTTGTTGAACCCGAAACTTGGTCAATTGAAAATGAAGCAGGTAAAAGCATTGCCAGTTTTCAGCAGATTCCACTGCGTTTAGCATGGGCGATTACTATTCATAAAAGTCAGGGCATGACCTTGGAAGCCGCAGAAATTAATCTCTCACATACCTTTGAAAAAGGACAGGGCTATGTGGCTTTATCGCGACTTAAATCATTAACGGGATTGCGTTTATTGGGTTTTAATGCACAAGCTTTAGAACTAGATTCATTGGCTTTAAAAGCCGATAAAAGATTTCAGGAATTATCTCAGGATGCAGAAGATCATTTTCTTGATGCCGATTTAAGCGATCAACATAAAGCTTTTATTCGCCATTGTGGCGGTACGCTGAATGAGACTGAGATCCAAAGAAACGAGAAAAAACTGGCCAAAGGTGAAAAGCAAAACTATGGTTCTGCAACACTGGATGAAACTCGTGCTTTATTTGAAGAAGGGTATGAGATTCAGGATATCGCAACAGAACGTGGTTTAACGCCTGCGACCGTGATTAACCATTTGGCACGTCTACACAAAGAGCAAGGATTGGATATTTCTGTTGCACATCCTGGAGATGAAGTGGTTGAGCAAATAAGAAAGTTGTATAAGCGTGTGCAAAAAAGCAAACGGTCAGAAAACTTTAATGATGATGGTTCTATCAAACTCAGACCTATTGTGGAATTAACCAGTCCACGCATGGGCTATGATCAGGTGCGTTTAGCGCTTTTGTTTATTGAATAGGATGATTGACTATGCCCCATGTAATTGTTGATTATTCTGCAAATCTGGAAGATTTTGAACCTAAACCATTATTATTGAAAATCAACACTGCACTGGTAGAAACAGGTTATTGCGAAGCACTTGATATTAAATCCAGAGCTCACATGGATGATGCCGTGGTAATAGGGCTTGGGGTTGAACAGCAAGCTTATGTGCACGTTAAGGTTTACCTTTTGTCTGGACGTAGTCAACAACAAAAAACAGAAATAGGTCAAAAAGTACTAGATACACTACGCGCTGATCATGTATTAAATCATCAAAAAATAACCGTTCAAAGCTGTGTAGAGTTGATTGAAATGCCTAAACAGAATTATTTTAAAGACGTGATTGAACCGCAATTTTGATCAGGATCGGTGCGTTTAATCCTTTCATAATGCTTCTGTCAAATGAACAAGTGTTGAAGCTATGATGGCGTATGATCTGAAATTACAACGAGTATGTACTTATATTCAACATCATTTAGATGATGAATTGAGTCTACAAGTCTTGAGTGATGTGGCTGGATTATCCAGATTTCATTTTCATCGTATTTTTGCTGCACACTTGGGTATCAGTGTGATGAAGTACAGGCAAATGTTGCGACTCAAACGTGCGTCATTTCGGTTAGCTTTTAACAAAGATATTAAAGTGATTGAGATTGCTTTGGATTCTGGCTTTGACAGTCCTGAAGCATTTACAAGAGCATTTAAGCGTTCATTTGATCAAACTCCTCGTGCTTTTAGAACTGAGCCTAACTGGCAAAATTGGCACACGAAGTTTGTTTATTTCACCCCTAAAAGTGAGTTAGACATGAACGTAAACATCATTGAGCGACCGCTAGAGAAAATAGCTTATATTTCGCATCGTGGTTCGCCTGAAAAAGTATTTGAAACTGCTGCTAAATTTATAGAATGGCGTAAAAGAACAGGATTATCTCCTGTTAGAACATCTGCAACCTATGGCATTCCTTTCTCTGATCCTGAGCAGACACCTGAACAAGAATTTCGCTTTGATATTGCAGGTTCGATCAATAAATCAATTGATCAGAATGATGATGGTATTGAAATGGGGGAAATTCCTGCAGGACGTTATGCCATGGTGCGGCATTTAGGTAGCCATGACCAGATTCGAGACAGTGTATATTTCCTGTTTAGAAATTGGCTACCAGAACATCAGGAAGAAGCTGGCGATTACCCTGTTTTCTTTCATTATCATAACTTTGTACATGAAGTGAATGAAGCAGATTTAATCACTGATATTTATCTATTGTTAAAATAGATCTGCAAAAAGAGACGATTATTTTCGTCTCTTTTTTGGAATAAGTGTTGATTAATCATCCGAAATTAATTCGATACAGGCATATTGCTGAATCAAATTGGCATCCATCATGTGAATATAATCCATAAACATGGTATTAAAACTACCAATCGTTTGTGCCTGATCATAGGCGAGTTTACCTGCTATAGCGAAGTGGACATGTGCGGCAATAGCTGCAATATGCACAGGTGCAACTGCACAGTATGCAGCAATTAATGCGCCTAACGCACAGCCTGTCGCGGTAATTTTAGGTTGTAAATGACTGCCGCCGCGAATTTTAACGATGCACGTCATCGTATTTGACAGGATATAGTCATTTTCCCCCGAGATTGCCACACAACTGGTTTTGTTGAGTAGGCTTTGTGCAAGTTGGAACATGTCATCACTTTTCAGAGTACTGTCTACGCCCTTTGCTTGAGTAATATTTCCTGCAAGAGCACTAATTTCAGAAGCATTGCCGCGAATGACCGCAGGATGATATTGCAGTAAGGTATCCACCATGTCACTGCGCCATTTTAAAATTGCGCCATAACCAACAGGATCGAGCACCCATGGGATTTGTTGCTTATTCGCCGTTTGTGCAGAAATCTGCATGGCCTGCATTTGTTCACTGGTTGGCGTTCCCATGTTGATGCTCAATGCAGCACTAATTTGAGTAAAACTTTCCGCTTCAAATGGATTGTCAATCATCGCAGGAGAGGCCCCTGCGGCTAAAAGTACATTGGCTGCATAATTTGCTGCAACGCTATTGGTGATACATTGAACCAGTGGTGTTTGTTCTTGTAGTTTTTGCCATGCGTCAATGACATAGGCGATAATATTGGATGAGTTATACATGTTTTTCCCCCTCAAAAATTTATAAGAATTATTGCGTAAAATAGTGATCTTGATGTTTGCAGTTACGGCAAATTAACGATACGTAGTCGGCTGCATCATAATCAACCTCTAAATCATGAGAACCACAATACATACAGCGTTTGATCGAGTAGAAGTTCAGACGTGGCTCAATTTTTCTCCATGCTCGCCAGATGGGTTGAATGAAAATATTTTCATCATAAGACAAAAAATGGAACAAAAAAATCTGGCTCATTTTACTTAATGGCAGATTCATGGGGCGTGGCAGCGTAGAGGTTTCCCATTTTTCATTAACCGAGCGTTCCCGATATTGTTCTAAAGTTTTCTTTAAAATATTGGTATTAATGAAATTTTCATTGCGTGGCTGTAACGCTTTTTTTGTATGTAAATATTCAAGTGCCGTTTGAATTAGATAATAAATTTGACCAATGGCCAGATTATCCATGAGGCGATAACAAAACTGCTGAAAGCTCCGATTTCCTGCAATTTGTATGCCCCATGTACGACAATACATCTGCATAAATTGAATAATTTCTTGATAAAGCACTAAAAAAAGAACGTCTTTGACTTCCTCAGTCGTTTTGTAGGGAATGCCTAGACTTAAGTTTTCATAGAACCAATGACGTAATTGTTGGGCAAGACTAAATAATGTGGGTTCGCTATAACCGTCTAAACGTACTCTTACATAAAATGTTTGAGCATCATCATGTTTGTTTTGGGCGACCAAAATTCCAGCTTTAATGAGTTCTTTTAACAGCGCATATTGAAATAAATAATTGGGGCTAATGTATTCGTATTTGATTTGATCCCAATGAATATATTCATCATGTACCAGATTGTCCTGAACTCGATCATCAAG
Source organism: Acinetobacter guerrae (assembly GCF_009372255.1). Classification (GTDB taxonomy): domain Bacteria; phylum Pseudomonadota; class Gammaproteobacteria; order Pseudomonadales; family Moraxellaceae; genus Acinetobacter; species Acinetobacter guerrae. The sequence continues at coordinate 239,849 of NZ_LXGN01000001.1, read as the reverse complement.
CAAAGCAAGAAGAAAAAGTTTATGCAATAGACTTAAACTTTCCAGATTATAGATAATATCATCTTTAATTTTGTTTTTACGCTGTTCTTGTTGCAGTGTTTCCTGCATCATTTTTTTGCGTTGTTTGGTGCAGCTTGCACAATGACAGACCATTTTTGTATCGCTAAAAACTTGGTGCTGACAATGGCTACATTCGTGAAATTGGACATCCTGATCAAACTGATCCGCTTCTACAAAGTACATCGCTGCCTGACACAAAGGGCAGAGAGTACTTTCATCAAGCTGTTTTTTCAGAATATTCAAAATCATGCGAAAATTATACGTGAGTAAAAAGAAGATTATAGCTTGCTCTGAGTCGAATGGTCAGGGGAAACTGGAATAATTGAAACTCCATCAAAGTAAAAAAGCCCAAACTCTGTAAAGTTTAGGCTTTCTTGATCTAAAAAATTGCTTTATTTAAACAGGGCAAGGGAGTGATTCATCATGCTGTCCCAATTTCTTGGCAGCGATGAGTGCTTTGACTTTTTTGCTTGGTGCTTTTTCTTTACCTAATGCATCATAGGTGTTCACAATGCTAGTCACATCCTGTGCGTCAAGTGTAATACCTTCTGCTGTCATAAAAACAGCAATAACGTTATGACAAACACCTGCTTCATGTAAATCATGAATGGCTTTGATGTTTTCTGCACGGTGCAAATGTTGTGTTAATTCCATCTTATTCACCTCTCGGCTATTTTCTGTCTATTGACTGGTTGTGATCATTATATTGACTGACTATGTCATTTAAGACTAAGCAAAAAGCGTGCACAAAATGTAATGAGTTTAGAAAAAAAGTAAATTGAAGTAATCAATGCTAAAAAATGTACATTTTGGGAATTAAACATGTAACTTTTTGCAGAGAAAAAAGGGTAAAAAATTACTTTTTGAACATTTGAAATCTTTTCACAATTGAAATTAAATTGATCACACCCATCTTAATTTTAAATCGAAACAACGCAGACACTTTCGGCAAGTTGGCGTATGATCAGGTTCATACACAATAAATACTGATGCCATGCGTGAAGTGGCACTATAGGAAAATATATGAATATTGCGGCGAATCCACACGTTCAGGCAGATCAAACTGTTTATCTTAAAGATTATCAAAAACCTTCATTTTTAGTGGAGTCAGTTAACCTCAATATTCAGGTTTATGATGATCACACTCAGGTTGATGCAACATTGGTGATGAAACGCCAAACCGCAGGAGATTTGATATTACTTGGTCGTGATCTTGAGTTGAAATCGGTTGTATTGAATGGACAAAGTTTACAAGCCGATCAGTATCAACTTGATTCCGAACAACTTGTCATTCGCAGTGCACCTGATGATGTGATATTAAATACGCAAGTTATTATTCATCCTGAAAGCAATACACAACTTGAAGGTTTATATAAAGCAGGCGACTTGTTTGTCACCCAGAATGAACCAGAAGGGTTCCGTAAAATTACTTTTTATCCAGATCGCCCCGATGTATTGTCTGAATTTATCACACGTGTTGAAGCCGATAAAAAATATCCAGTATTGTTAGCGAATGGCAATTTGCTCGAAACTGGTGAAGTGGGTGAGAACCGTCATTTTGCAATTTGGCAAGATCCAACCAAGAAACCTAGCTATTTATTTGCCTGTGTGATTGGTGATTTGGCGGTATTAAAAGATCATTACACTACTTCTGAAGGGCGTGATGTTGCACTGGAAATCTACGCAATAGAAAAAGACATTCCAAAATGCCACATTGCAATGCAAGCCTTAAAACATTCGATGCGTTGGGATGAAGAGCATTATGGTCGTGCATATGATCTTGATAATTACATGATCGTCGCCGTAAGTCAGTTCAATATGGGTGCAATGGAAAATAAAGGTTTAAATATCTTTAATACCTCTTGTGTCCTTGCTGATGAAGAATACACCACCGATGCAGCAATTATGCGCGTGCAATCGGTTATTGCTCATGAGTATTTTCATAACTGGACAGGAAATCGAATTACTTGTCGTGATTGGTTCCAATTATGTTTAAAAGAAGGCTTAACTGTATTTCGTGATCAGTCTTTTTCAGAAGATTTACAATCGGCTGCGGTACAACGCATCGACGATGTTGCAGTGCTTAAAGCACATCAATTTCCTGAAGATGCAGGTCCATTATCACATCCACCAAGACCAGACCATTTTGTTGAAATCAATAATTTCTATACCGCTACCGTATATGAAAAAGGTGCAGAAATTAACCGTATGATGTCAACTTTGCTTGGAAAAGAAAAATTCCGCAAAGGGACAGATGAATATTTCCGCCGTTACGATGGTCAAGCAGTCACTGTAGAAGACTGGGTTGATGCACTTTCGGCAGGTTCAGGCATAGATTTATCCGAATTTTTAATCTGGTATAACCAACCTGGTACGCCTAAGCTTGAAATTAATGGTCAATTTGATGCACAAAAACAGACCTATAGATTGAGCTTCAAACAAAGCTTAAAGACGCATCCGAAATATCCAAATTTAAAAGCAGTTCCCATTCCTGTCGCGTTGGCGCTATTTAATGCCAAAACAGGTGAGCAATATACGCTTCATTGTCCTGATTTATTTGTCGATGGTGTTCAAGATGGGGTATATCTCTTTGACCAAGAGACTGCCACAATTGAATTTACGCAGGTGACTGAGCAGCCTGTGGTGTCGTTGTTGCGGAATTTTTCAGCACCGGTAAATCTGGAGTTTGACTATAATGATGACGAACTCGCGTTTCTGATTCAGCATGAAACCAATGGATTTAACCAATGGCAGGCATCGCAGACTTTACTTGAGCGAATCTTGCTTAAAGATCATCAGGTTGATCCTTATATTCAGGCAATTAAAAATACCTTGCCCGATTTGGTCAGCAAAGATCCACTATTGGCATCTCGTTTATTTGATGTGCCAACTGAAGGTTATTTGGGTAGTCGTATTGATGCTGATTATGAGCCAGAAGGGGTTCATGAAAAACGTAATTCAGTGTTGGAAACATTGGCTCGTGAATTGGGTTCTTTCTGGAAAGAAACCTATTTGTCGCTTGATCCATCTTTGCAAAATGACTTTTCCCAAGCGATGGGCGAGCGTGCTTTAAAAAATATCATGCTGGCTATGATGGCACGTCAGGGAGATGACAGTGTGTTTGAATTGGCTTATCAGCAATATAGTCAAACAGGTAACATGTCGGAACGTTTAGGCGCTTTACGCATATTGGTTTGGAATGATGCACCTCAAGCTCAGCAAGCATTAGATGATTTCTATGCGCGTTATAAAGATGAAGCTTTGTCATTGGATCAATGGTTTATGGTGCAGGCAGCCAATCCAAATGCAACGGCTGAAACGATTCAAAGCTTAACTCAGCATCCAGATTATGACTTGGGAACACCAAATCGAGTACGTGCAGTCAGTGGCGGTTTAAGTAATAATCCTGTCAATGCATGGAGTTTTGGTGTGGAGCATTATATTGGGCTAGCAGAATACTTTGATGGGAAGAATCCAATCTTAGGTTCGCGTCTTTTGCAGGTTTTGTCACGTTGGTACACTTTAGCTGAGCCTCAACGTAGCAATGTACAAAAAGCCTTAAAAGCTTTGCAAACTCGTGTGAAATCTAAAAATGTGACTGAAACATTAAATAGTATTTTAAGTGTTTAATTGAAATAATCTGCTGCATAATTCACCAATTAGGATTATGCAGCAAATCGTTAATTTGCTTGAAACTGAAAATTATTCAATCACTGCTGAATATTTCTAGTCTTTTTTTGATTGCTTTTTACACATAGGCTCATTTATACGGGCATCATTTCTATACTTTAGTGGTATGATGATAGCAACTTATGCATGATTGCGTGTGTTATGTCCCATCTTTCAAAATACATTCAAAGTATTCTTTATCCTGAGCAACCTTCTGAATATCAAATTATTGATAAGGAAGAAAAAATAAAAGAGTGGTTTGATGGTGATGTTCAAGTGATCGGAAAAATGTCTCTTTTTCAGTTTGAAAATGGCACGATGATTCGAAAAATTGAAGAACATGATGCAGTACCTATTGAAATCGAAGCTTGCCGTGAACATTGGATTAGCTATGAGGTCGTAACTCATCAAAATCAATCTGGCAATATAACGCCGAAACGGATTCAGTTTAATTCTGAATGTCGTGAAGCATTTTGGCTTAAATATTTTCAAGACGAAAATGTTTAGAACAAAAAAACCGCCGAGGCGGTTTTTGTATTTTAAGCTTTGACGATCAAAACAGGTACGGGACTTTCAGCAAGCACTTTTTGTGCAACACTACCCAACACTAATTTTTTTAAACCTGAACGACCATGAGAACCCATAATAATTAAGTCCGCATTAACTTCATCCGCAATGTTTAAAATTCCTGTCGCTGTAGGTTCTTCTCTAATAATTTTCGTGTTTGTTTCAATTCCATTTGAGCTAAAAATATCACTTATTTTTTGTAAATGCGTTTCTGCATTTGTTTCAGCTTCAAACAAATGTTCAGTTACAGCAGGTGCAACCTTATAAAAATCGACACCGACAAAAGGATCAACTGCAACTACACTCATTACCGTTACACTGCTATTAAATGCTTTAGCAACATCAATCGCATGTTTCACTGCTGCATCTGAAATAGGTGAGTCATCGACTGGAACCAAAATGCGTTGATAAGTCATAATATTTCCTCTTAATTTATTGTTTCTAAAAATCTTTTATAATTTTAGGCTAACATAGTATTCAATGCTTTTGTCTCTAAAAATTATTATTATTTGTATAAACTGGAATAACATCATGTATCAGCACTTAATCATTTTAAACGACGTGTTCTGATTGCATAATAAATATGCATCATGAATGTCGTGCGTATTTCGTCTTTCACTTTTTTCTATTAGGATGGCATTACTGTAAAAGTTGAAATACAACAGATATCCTGATAACAACAATGAGAGGAAAATATGTCTTATAAATATGAATACGCAGGCTTTTGGGTGCGGTGTGGTGCGTCAATTATTGATAGCCTGATTATGTTACTGGCGATTATTCCTTCTGCTTGGATTTTTTATCAGGGTAATTATGATCTGGTTTTTTCGACAGGTTTGAGTGATCAAAACGCGTCTTTGTGGTTTGATATTTTAGTGAATTATATTTTTCCGTTTTTATATACTATTTTATTTTGGATTTATTTGGGCGGCACACCGGGCAAGCGTCTGATGCGTTTAAAGGTTCTGGATGAAAAAACAGGTAATAAGCTGACTTTAGGTCAATCAATTATTCGTTATGTTGGTTATATCCCATCCACTTTAGTATTTATGCTGGGTTTTATCTGGATTGCATTTGATTCTAAAAAACAGGGTTGGCACGATAAAATGGCAAAGACAGTGGTCGTGCGCGAACTTTAAAGATTTACGGGTCGATATTGTTCATTTGCAAAATGTTTGTTTAAAAAAACTTGTAAATTAAGAAAAGCCCAATATAATACAGCCAAATTTAGTAAAAGGAGACCCTAAGTGGGAAGTTGTTCGAGGTTATGCAGTAAAGCTGTTACGCAAACGATCATCTGAGCAAGACCAGTCACTTAGGGCGGCTATCTTGCAACGAGATAGTTTGTCATAACATTTCTACCCATATCGATATTACATACACTGGATATTTCATCTAGGTGTAATGCTGCCTGCTTAGACTCCCTTAATAATTGGGAGAAGCCAATGTGGTTACATGCTTCAATTTTAAAAATTTATAGTATTCAATGTGTTTGCATTTGGATTTGTCTAGTATTGTCTCAATATACAAAAGCCGATCCACTACTGAATACAGATGATACTGAGATTGTTCCTGCAAAACACTGTCAGTTAGAATCCGCTATTATTGCTCCTTCTCATGCCGAGACGACATATCAATTCAATACTGCATGTCAGTTAATTGAAGGTATTGAAACTTCATTAGGTTATAGTGACTTTCTCAATTCAAATGAGGGGCATTGGTCGGCGCAGCTTAAAAGCGTGATTAGACCCATGAATGGGTGGGGAGTGGCGGCAAGTCTAAAATTGTCTGGGCAACAGAGTGAAATTAATCAAAAAGATAATATTGAATGGTTTTTAAATATTCCTTTTGGTTTAGATTTTCTTAATAATAATTTTCATTTGTATAGTAACGTTGGTTATCAGTATGCATCAGAACAGGTACATTTACTGCGTTGGAGTGTTGCCTCTAATCTTGTGCTAAGTCCACGAACTGACATAAGTCTTGAAAGCTATAATCAAGATCGACACGCACCATTTGTACAAAGTGCTCTTCATTATTCTCTTATTCCAAATATTTTAACATTTGAAGCTTCTGTGGGGCAGCGTCTCGATACCTTTCGAGAGCGATGGTTTGGCTTTGGTTTAAGTTTTACGCCCTAATCTTATCGTTTAAAGATTAATACGCTTATTTTCTAAAACATTTTTTTTAAACACGCTTTATTTATCCAAATAAGGTACGGACTTCGTATGCCTGAAAAAAGGAGATCTCCTCATGAAATATGATCTATGGCAACGGCTTTTTACTCGTTTTCTTGAAACTTTTCATTTGAAACGTTTCTTTGCAAGACATAATTCTTTTAAAGAGTTACATCAATCCAGTTATGCCAGAGAAGTTGGACAAACCTTAGCCGTCCAATTAAAAACGTATTCACAGTTAGAAAACCAAACATTGCTCAATGAGTTATCTAGCCATGAAGAAGGCTTAACAGAAGCCCAAGCACATGAGCAACAACTCAAATTTGGTTTAAATGAGGTTGCTCAAGAAAAACCTTTAAGATGGTGGCAGCACCTTTGGTATTGCTATCGAAATCCATTTAATGTGCTGTTAAGTATCTTGGCATTGGTGGCTTTTTTAACTGATGATCTTACTGGTACAGTCATTATTAGTATTATGGTTTTGCTTTCGACTTTCCTACGTTATTGGCAGGAGTCAAAATCCAATAAAGCAGCTGATGCTTTGAAAGCAATGGTGACCAATACTGCTATGGTATTGCGTCGTGAGATGGGCTATCAGGACTTAGTACTTTTACAACAACGATACGGGGTGCATGTCAAACAGCTTAAAAATATTCAATTTGAAATGCCCATCCAGTATTTAGTTCCTGGTGACATTATTTTGCTTTCTGCGGGAGATATGATTCCAGCAGATTGTCGTATTCTTTCAGCAAAAGATCTATTTGTTTCGCAAGCTGCTATGACGGGTGAATCTATGCCTGTTGAAAAATATGCAATTCAGAAAAATGAGGATATTCATACGCCTCTGGAACTGGATAATTTGCTATTTATGGGAACCAATATTGTATCTGGCACAGCAAAAGTTGTGGTAATTCATACAGGGATTCAAAGTTATTTTGGTGCATTGGCGCATCGGGTTACTGCGACTGATCGAAGCGTGACTTCATTTCAATTGGGGGTCAATAAAGTCAGTTGGTTATTAATTCGCTTTATGCTGATTATGGCACCGATTGTATTGTTTATTAATGGCTTTACCAAAGGGGATTGGGCTGAAGCTGTATTATTTGCTTTGTCTGTTGCTGTTGGTTTAACACCAGAAATGCTGCCGATGATTGTGACGTCAACCTTAGCAAAAGGTGCGGTATTTCTTTCTCGAAAAAAAGTGATTGTAAAACGGCTAGATGCAATTCAGAACTTTGGTGCAATGGATGTATTGTGTACTGATAAAACTGGAACCTTGACGCAAGATAAGATTTTCTTATCTCATCATGTCGATGTACACGGCAGAAAATCTCATACAGTACTCATGCAGGCTTTTTTGAATAGTTACTATCAAACAGGTTTGAAAAATCTGCTGGATGTTGCTGTGCTTGAAGCAGTAGATCAGGACATGAAGTTTGAAAAACTGCGTTTCAAAAAAATCGATGAAGTCCCATTTGATTTTGAACGTCGGCGCATGTCTGTTGTAGTTCGCACGCCCCAATCACAAGTACGCATGATCACCAAAGGCGCGGTTGAGGAAGTCATTAAGGTGTGTTCCTATGTCGAAATCAAGGGGGAAATTAAAGAGCTAACAGCCGAATTATGCAATGAAATTGAAGAGATCACACAGAACTACAATCGTGAAGGATTACGTGTAGTGGCTGTTGCTTATCGTGATTTCAAGATGACTCAGGAAAACTTTTCCGTACATGATGAAAGTGACTTGATCTTAACGGGTTATATCACCTTTTTAGATCCGCCAAAAGAATCCGCACAACCTGCGGTAAAGCAACTCCATGCGCATGGTGTGACTGTAAAAGTACTAACAGGGGATAATGAATTTGTAACTCAGAAAATTTGTCATGAAATTGGAATTCCCAATGATAAAGTCCTATTGGGCGGTAAGATTGAAACCCTTTCTGATGCAGAGTTAAAACAGGCGGTAGAAGACTACACCATATTTGCAAAATTAAGCCCGATCCATAAAGAACGTATTGTTGAACAACTCAAAGCCAATGGTCATGTGGTTGGCTTTTTGGGCGATGGTATTAATGATGCCGCTGCCATTCGTGCTGCTGATATTGGAATTTCAGTCGATTCGGCTGTCGATATTGCGAAAGAGTCAGCAGATCTTATTCTGCTCGAAAAAAGTTTGATGGTTTTAGAAAATGGAGTGATCGAGGGACGTAGAACATTTGCCAATATGCTGAAATATATCAAAATGACGGCAAGTTCAAATTTTGGTAATGTTTTTTCGGTATTAGTAGCAAGTGCTTTTATTCCATTTTTACCGATGCTGCCAATCCATTTACTTGTGCAAAACTTACTTTATGACGTATCTCAAATTGCCATTCCATTTGATCACGTTGATGATGAGCAACTTGAAAAACCTCAACGTTGGCAACCTTCAGAAGTTGGGCGTTTTATGGTGGTTTTTGGTCCAATTAGTTCCATTTTTGACATCTTGACCTTTTGTTTAATGTGGTTTGTATTCCATGCCAATACACCTGCCCAACAAAGCTTGTTTCAATCGGGATGGTTTGTGGTTGGATTACTCACTCAAACTTTGATTGTGCATATGATCAGAACCAGAAAGATACCGTTTATTCAAAGCTGCGCAGCCACACCACTTGTAGTGATGACCATTCTTATCAGTGCAATTGGAATATTTTTACCGATGGGACCTTTGGCACATTATTTTAAGCTTCAGGCCTTACCATTGTCTTATTTTTTATATTTACCTTTTATTTTGTTGGCTTACATGTGCGTAACACAGTGGGTAAAACGTATTTATATTCGTCGCTACGGTTGGCAATAACAGGTGCAATATGGCTTTGCAATTTTTACAAAATACCAGTCTATCCAATATGGCAGATACGTTGATTAGTTTAGCAACAGCTTTTTTTCTGGGTGGATTGATTGGTTTTGAAAGACAGTATCGTCAGCGTACCGCTGGACTTAGAACGAATGTGCTAGTCGCTTTAGGGGCTGCCATCTTTGTCGATATTGCCAACAATCTTTCAGGGGCAGATGGTGCGGTTCGTGTGATTGCCTATGTCGTTTCTGGCATTGGTTTTCTGGGTGCAGGTGTGATTATGCGTCAAGAGGGAAATATTCATGGTTTAAATACAGCAGCGACACTTTGGTGTTCCGCTGCTGTTGGCGCTGCTGCAGGTTCAGATCTAATTATTGAGGCTGTGGTTGCTACGTCATTTATTATTGCAGCAAATACCTTGCTACGACCTATCGTAAATATGATGGATCGGCAACCTTTGGATGCTGAATCTGAAATGACGCATATTATTTATCTTATCGCCAATAAAGATCATCGTAAATTGGTGATGTATAAGCTGACTGATATGTTGCAGAATTTAAATTATCCACTTAAGGATTTGGATGTTGAGCCTTTTGGCGAAAATGATATTGAGATTGAGGCGACTTTGATTGCGACATCGATCGATCCAGTAGAAATGAATGAAATGATTAAGCAACTCAATCAGATACCACAGATACAGCAGGCGTATTGGGATAAAAATACGATGGCTTAAGCATCGTATTTGATTTGAACGACATGTGAAATTTAAGAGATTAATTATGATTTCTTGAATTTCACTTTAAGTACAAGTGAAACAACAATTCCGACGACTAAGCCCCAAAATGCAGAGCCAATGCCAAAAAATTGAACGCCAGATGCGCTACATAAAAAAGTCAGCAAGGCCGCTTCACGATCACTAGGTTCATGAAAAGCAATCGCGATATTGTGGCTAATGGTGCCAAACAGGGCAATCCCTGCGAGTGCCATGATGAATAACGACGGAAATGACATCAATAAACTGGTTAATGTTGCTGCAAATAATCCCATCAAAATATAAAAAAATCCACAACTGATACCTGCAATATAACGCTTGGCAGGGTCTGGATGCACTTGATCGTCCAGACTGACTGCAGCACTAATGGCTGCAATATTGACCGTATAACAGCCAAAAGGTGCCAGTAATGTTTGAGCGGTTCCAGTCCAACCAATCAACTGATTAACATGAGGTTGATAGCCATAACTTTTGATCATAGCAATACCGGGTAGATACTGAGATGCCATATTGATGACAAATAAAGGCAGAGCTAATCCCAAAATAGCAGACCATGTAAACTCTGGTGCAATCCAAACAGGTTTTGCTAAATCCCAATGTAAAACAGGTGGATGAAACTCCATAAAAAAAGGACACATGGCAATGCCAATAATCACTGTAATGACAATGCAATAACGTGGCCATAGACGTTTAGAAACAATATAAACCGCCAATAAGCTCAAAATAAATTGCCAGTGATCCTGCATATTTGCAAAAATAGCAATTCCAAATTTAAGTAAAACCCCTGCAAGCATCGCACTGGTTAAGCTTTGTGGAATATAGGCAAGAACTTTTTCAAAAACACCAAAAAAACCAAGTAGAGCTGTAACCAGTCCACATACTAAAAATGCCCCAATTGCTTCATGCAAACTATAACCGCTACCTGTGGCGATAATTAAGGCTAGACCCGCCGTAGACCAAGACGTTGCGACAGGATATTTAAATTTCCATGACAAAATCAGACCCGATAAGCCAATACCAATTCCTAATGCCCAAAACCATGATGTAATTTGTTGAGTATTTGCCCCCAATATTTGGGCAGCTTGAATCACCAGTACGGCAGAAACACTAATACCGATGAGAAAAGTAACAAATCCAGCAAAAGCAGCAGGAAGTGAAAAATCACGAATAATTTTTTGCATGATTGAGCTTTAAGTTATAAGGCGTTTAAGAAAAATGCTTTTAAATAAAACGATCAGAAAAGCATGAACTGTATTCTAATCGCGTGGTGAATTAAACAAAAGGTAAAATCTTACAAAGTTGAAGTCGCAAGTTTTAAACCAAAACAAAAAAATAAAATACCTACCATAAAAATACTAACCGCAGAAATTTTATGTCGGGATTTAAAGAATGCAGATAACTTCACACCTGAAAAAATTAGAATTGTGAGATAGCTGAGACTAACGCATTGTAAAATGATGGATAACACAAAAAAACTTAGGGCAGGATAAGGATAAGCAGGATCGACAAATTGAACAAAGAAGGACAAGAAAAATAAGATCGCTTTGGGGTTTAATAGACTAATTCCTAAAGCTGTTCGATAAGGGTGAATCTGATCAAGTTGAGGTAAATCTGCCATTTCAATCTCATCCACCGACTGATTTTTCCAGCGTTGATAACTTGCCTGAAGTAGTTTAAATCCTAAGTAAGATAGATATAATGCACCTACAATTTTGAGTGTGGTGAATATCCATGGAAAAGCATGCATAAGGGATGCTGCACCCAAAACGGTACACAAAATTAAAATGGCATCTCCAGTAAAAATACCGAATGCGCCGCGATAACCCGTTTTGATTCCATAGCGTGAAGCAATAGACATCACATAGATCGAGTTTGGTCCAGGCAAAAATACAATTAACAAAGTACCAATAATGTAAGTTGCAAGATCTGTAATCCCGAACACGAATATTTACTCATAAAAAAACCGATTTTTGTACTATAACAAAAATCGGTTTTAATATGTGAATAATCAAATATTAGGGTTGAATTTCGGCATCAATGCCAAAAGATTGACGCAATAAAGTATTGAGTTGATCTCGCGCTCGAATAAAGCCATCAACACCGCCCTGTAACAGTTGAAAAGCCATTAAGTCATGTTCAAGCTCGGCTTTAAAACTTTCATGAGTTTGTGGTTCAAGCGTAATTTTCTCTGCTTTTAATGCCGATTCTGGGCTTAAAACAGTTTCAACCTGACGGTTATCCTGACTTAATTCAGAAAGTAAAGCAGGGGCAATCGTGAGTAGATCGCAACCCGCCAAACCGAGGACTTGATCGACACTTCGGAAGCTTGCACCCATCACCTGAGTCTGAATATTTTGCTGTTTATAATAGTAATAGATTTTTTTAACGGATAAGACACCGGGATCTTTTTCAATTGGATAATGATCTACATTTTCAGACTTTTTGTACCAATCCAAAATACGCCCAACAAATGGAGAAATTAGGGTGACATTGGCATCAGCACAGGCTTGAGCTTGATGCAAGCCAAACAATAACGTTAAGTTGCACGCAATACCTTCAGCTTCAAGCACTTTCGCAGCTTGAATGCCTTCCCATGTCGATGCAATTTTAATTAACACTCTAGACTGATCGATACCATAATCTTTATAGAGTTTAGATAATTCACGCGCTTTTTGAAGAGTGGCATCTGTATCATAAGATAAAGATGCATCAACTTCTGTAGACACACGACCTTCAATCAGTTTTAAAATTTCAACGCCAAATTTGACTGTCAAAATATCAATGGTACGTTCAACCAGTTGATCTGTTTGATAACCTTCTTGACGTGCCTGTGCATAGGCAGCTTCAATAAGTTCACGATTTTCAGGCTGGCTTGCAGCCGCAGTGATTAATGAAGGATTGGTTGTGGCATCCAAAGGACGAAACTGACGAATAGCTTCAAGATCACTACTATCGGCGACAACGGTCGTTACATGTTTTAATTGGTCTAAAGCTGTTTGTGTCATTGCAATCAACATTCTTGGTTTAAAATATTTATCTCTTTAGTTATAGCATATTCTATTGTAAATCCACGTTAAAACTTGTCGATTGATTATTTTCTGTCTTGTCGAATATGTTCGATTAAATATCGTGCAGCAGAACCTAATTTACTTTCTCGACTCCAGACGAGATCAATGTAATATTCAAATTTGGGCGTGAAATCTAGAAGATCTAAAACTTTCAATTGTTGTTTTAGTCTAGGGTTTTCTTGAAACATTTCTGAGGGTAAAACACCCCAACCCAAATTTCTAACAATCATCATACAGGCTGAATGATGATTATCTGTGCGCCAGTAATTTTTTGAAAATAATAATTCAGGTCTAATGGTATTGTCACGACTTGCAACCACGATTTGACGTTGCTGTAAAATATCTTCAAATTTAATATCTTGCATATGCGCTAGCGGATGTGTTTTGGAGACCACTGGAATTAAGGACTCTTTTTTAATTTCAACAAATTGTTCCCGATAATCCAGATGTTCGCGCTCAAACATCCAAGCCAATTGTGCACGTTGATCTAGTAGCATCGCTAAAGCATCTTCTTGTGGTGCAGAAATAATATTGATTTGTAAATCTGGAAATTGTCTTGAAAGTAAGCTGACATAATCTGTCCAGTTGGTGTCTAGTAGTTCAGACACAATTACAATATTAAGGGCAGATTCAAGTCCTGTACTCAAGGCATGGGCGTGTTGTTTCCATTGATTCATTTCTATAAGGAGCTGAGTGGTTTTCTCATAGAGGATATGTGCTTCAGGAGTTGCAACGGGTTCTCGACCGATACGCTCAAATAAATTTAAATCAAGATCAATCTCTAGATTCGCTATAGACATGCTGACTGCGGATGGAACTTTGCCTAGTTTTCTGGCGGCAGCAGAAAAAGACCCTGTTTCTATAACAGTCTTAAAAATGATGAGTTGCTCTTGATTAATGTTCATCTGTCAAAATTATTGAAAGAACCTGATTGGATTTATCAAGATTATAAAAATAAAATGAGCACACTTCAAACAAAAAGAGTGTTTTAAAATGTTGATTTCCAAAAGACGAATTATTCATGCTTTAAGCTATGAAGTGATTCTATTGGTCATCATAGCAATTGCATTAAGTTTTATTTTTAATGTTCCTATGGAGGTAACAGGTTCGCTTGGTATCGCGATGGCAGTCACTTCAGTGATTTGGAATATGGTTTTTAACCATTTTTTTGAAAAATTTGAGCATAAGCATCAGCTAAAAAGAACCATTAAAGTTCGTATTCTCCATGCTATAGGTTTCGAAGGAGGCTTAATGCTTGCAACGATTCCAATGGTGGCCTATGCCATGAATATGAGTATATGGCAGGCCATTGTTTTAGATTTTGGCTTAACCATGTGTATTTTAATTTATACCTTTATATTTCAGTGGTGTTACGACTACTTAGAAATACGTTTAGGTTACGTTCCTCAGAATTAATTCTCGAAGTCACTGATTGTAAAATCAGTGACTTTTTTTATGAAAAATAACATAATTTAAGGTATCGAATACTTTTTATTAATTGTTGAATTTATTAGTTTTTTATTTAATATTAAAAAGTATATTTATGAAAAATAAGGAATTTATAAAACAACCACTTATCGGTTTTGTATGATTTTTATCCTATATTTTTTGTACGATAAACTAGGTTTCATCATTGATGATGGGCTAAATATAAAAGGAATATAATATGAAAAGTAAAATATTTTACAAAACAATGTTATGCGGTTTAATCGGTATTACTGCTGGCTCTCTGGCACATGCAGATAATTTTAAAAGATTCTCAGTTTCCGCGGGTTGGTTGCATGTAATGCCTCAAGGAAAGGCGAACCCCTTTGATATATCCACCTCTGTCCCAAGCGGTACTAAAGCCAATGTAGGTCAAATTTCAATTCCTGCTTTTATGGGGGCTGTTGATCCAGATGCTACAATCCCATCTACAGGTGAAAATGCTAAAGATATTTTAAATTTAGTCTTTAAAAAACAAGAAAATGGAGGGCCAAGTATTGGAGAGTCTCTGGGTTTTGTAGATGCAAATGGAAACGTAACTGCTGAAACGTCAGGCGTAGCAACAATTAATGGTATTGATCATTGGCAAAATGCGGGCAGTGGGTTGGAAGCTGATGATGTAGACACTCTGGGCTTAACTTTTAATTATTACTTAAATGACAATGTTTCCTTGCAGTTTATTGGTGGTATCCCTCCTAAAGTTGATATTAAAGGAAAAGGTTTTATTAAAGCACCATTAACTGGTTCTGCTGCGCCTGGCGGTTTAGCGGGTAGTATTATTGGGAATAATCTGGGACTAAAAAAAGATATCCCAATTACCAATCTGGATGCCTATGGCAAAGCAGCCTCAGTACGAGCATGGACACCAGCATTAGAGGCACAATACCAATGGGGTAAGGCAGGAATTAATAAATTTAGACCATATGTGGGTGCAGGGGTGATGTATGCTCACTTTAGTGATATTAAACTAAATTCGGGTATTCGTTCTGATTTAGAAGCAGCGGGTCATATGATCCAAAACATTCATGATGGACTGGCAGGCGCGGCGTTGGATGGGAAAAAGTCGAGTGCAAACCCAAGTGTGGATGTCGATGCCGATGATGCTATTGCCCCAATTGTAACTGCTGGTTTTACTTATGATATAACGCCTAATTGGTACACTGTGGCTTCGGTGTCTTATGCAAAATTGAATAATAAGGCTACCATTAATGTGATTGATAGTAATACCAATCGAGAGCTTATCCATTCTTCGACCAAGATGGATATTGATCCAATCATTACATATTTGGGCGTAGGTTATCGTTTTTAATTTATCAAGTTTAAAAAAAGTATGCTTGTCAATATGTTGAGAGGCATACTTTTTAGTGATCAAAAATAGTAATTTTTGTTATTTTCGTTGCACAATCCGACATGAATTTTAATTCCTAATGCTATATTTCTTTATGTCGAGTAGGTTCTTTGTTGATTAAAGCAAATATGAATCAAAAACTATTATTTATGTTTAGGTGATTAAAGTGAAAAAAATAACGCTTTGTCTTGTTTTGGGTTTAAGCATTTTTTCATCAGGTTGCCAAAATTTACCAACCACGCTAGTTGCTAAATTAATGGATAATCAGCAAACTCGTGAGAATGTTCAATATCTTGAACACTATGCCAATGAAAATATAAAACAGAAGCTTATTGTGCTACCAGATCAACATTATGGTGATCAAAATAGCCAAAGACTAGATATTGTTTATCCAGAAAAACTCCAAAGCACCAAACTTCCAGTTTTATTTCTTGTACATGGTGGTGGTTGGGTTGCAGGCAATAAAGAAGGAATGTTGCCTTATGCCAAGCTGATTGCAGATCAGGGGTTTTTGGTTATAAATGTTGAATATACATTGGTTCCACAAGCCGCATATCCACAGCAAGTAATAGAATTGAATCAGGCAGTTGATTATGTTATTCAACATCAAAATCAATTACCAGTAGACTTATCACAAGTTTTTTTTAGTGGAGACTCTGCGGGGGCAAATATTACGAGTAGTTATGTGGCGGCATTAAATGCGGCAGAGATGGCTCAACAACTTAAATTAAAACCCGTAATTTCACCTCAACAGGTGAAAGGACTAGTTCTGCATAGCGGTGTCTATGATTTAAAAACTTTATACCACTCAAGCGCGAAGGCTGGAAAAATTGTGGCTTGGGGTGCGCAGAGTGTGATTGCAAAATATAGTGGGGAAAATCAACCTTCAGATCATCAACTCGATTTGATGTCTGCATATCCTTGGTTAAATGCTAAATTTTCAGCTGTTTATATCAGTGCGACAGATGTAGATTTACTTACCAAAACTCAAACGATTCCTTTTATAAACAAGCTAAAGAAATTGGGTGTGCCAGTTATCTCCCAGATTTATCCAAAAGAATACGCTGAACAGATTAATCATGATTTCAACTTTAATATGCGATTTAAAGCAAGCCATGAGGTTTTTGATCAATCGATTCTTTTTCTCAAACAGCGTTCAAATTAGCCTGTTTCAGCAAAAAAAACAGCATCCAAATCGGATGCTGTTTTTTTCAGTGTGAACTATAGAACGTTATTTTTCTACAATGGCAACCACACCTTGACCACCAGCAGCACAGATCGACACTAAAATACGACCAGAACCTTTCTGATTCAAAATTTTAGCGGCAGTGGCAAGAATACGACCACCAGTTGCAGCAAATGGATGACCCGCTGCCAAAGAAGAACCATGAATGTTCAACTTCGAACGATCAATAGCGCCTAAAGGTGCATCTAAACCTAAGCGTTCTTTACAGAATTTAGGATCTTCCCATGCTTTAAGCGTAGAAAGTACTTGTGATGCAAAAGCTTCATGAATTTCATAATAATCGAAATCCTGAAGTTTAAGACCAGCACGCTCAAGCATACGCGGAACAGCATAAGCAGGCGCCATTAACAGACCTTCTTTTTTGCCAACGAAGTCAACTGCCGCAGTTTCTGAGAAACTTAAATAAGCCAATACTTCATGACCATTCGCTTTTGCCCATTCTTCAGAAGCCAAAAGCACCACAGATGCACCATCGGTCAATGGAGTTGAGTTCCCCGCAGTCATTGTTGCATTTTCGCCTTTACCAAAAACTGGTTTAAGTTTGGCAAGCTTTTCGACTGATGAATCAGGGCGTAAGTTATTATCACGCTCAAGACCCATAAATGGTGTAATTAGGTCGTCAAAGAAACCTTCTTCATAGGCTTTGGCCATTTTGTGATGAGAGGCAGCAGCAAGCTCATCCTGTTCTTCACGTCCGATATTCCACTCAAGTGCTGTAATTGCAGCATGATCACCCATCGCAAGACCAGTTCTTGGTTCACCATTTTTTGGCGCATCCATAAGATCTTTAAGATTGATCTTGGTCAATGCTTTTAAGCGATCTTTACCCGTTTTTGCAATGTTCAGTTCAAGCAATGCTTTACGTAAACCGTCACCAAATGCGATAGGTGCATCGGAAGTTGTATCTACACCGCCTGCAATTGCAACATCGATTTGACCCAGTGCAATTTTATTGGCAACAGCAAATGCGGCTTGTAAACCAGTACCACAAGCTTGTTGGATATCATAAGCAGGAGTTTCTGGTGCAAGTGCAGTACTCAGTACGCATTCACGAGTCATATTAAAATCACGGCTGTGCTTAAGTACAGCACCTGCAACGACTTCACCTAGACGTTGACCTTGAAGGTTGTAGCGTTCAACCAGACCATTTAATGCAGCAGTAAGCATGTCCATGTTCGATGCTTTAAAATAAGCACCATTAGAACGCGCAAATGGAATACGGTTACCGCCAATAATGGCGACGCGACGAATAGAGTTCTGACTCATGTTTTGATCCTGTTGAACAGAAGGTTGAGTAGGAGAAGCGGTTGTTTTAGCTGCTGGTGTTTTACTTGCAGCAGTGGTTCTTGTGCGCGGATTACTGGCACGTGTACGTGGAGTTTTTGCAGGGGTAGCAGCACTTACTTTGGCTGAACCTGAAGTTGCACTTTTTGTTGTGCGTGGTGCACGCTTTGATGTATTTGACACATTATCAGAAGCAGATTTAGTGGCTGTTAACTGCTCTTGTGGATTGTCTTGAGTTGTTTTGCTCATAAGGCTTTTCCAAGCATGTTTATGATATTCTTGAGATGTACATTAACATAATTAAAATAGACCTGTATTGACTGGAATGACATTCTAGAGTGCATTCAGGTCAAGACATATCAAGAGTAACTCAAGTATTATTTTATTCAAATCCATGAACCTAATATGTTCACAAGTTTCCAACAAAGGATATAAACAGCAATTAACACGCTGGGTTTATACATACATTATTTTGCATGAGAGATAATAACCATGACTGATCAATACCAAGCATTTACCCAATCACCACTTGGTAAGTTTGTCGTAAAAAATTTAGGTTTACCATCACCAGTGGTACTGGATCGTTTTGAAAGTGCGGAGCCTGTGATTAATGGTGCTGTATTACTTGGTGCTGCACCTTCAAGTTCATTGTCTGGTGCAATTGCTCAAGTATTGAGTAATATCCATGCAGATAGCTATGCAGGTAACAATGCAGAGTTACAGCAAACTGCCGCAAAAGCGGGTTTAAATTTACGTGCCTTTAATTCAGGCGATAAAGAATCTAAATTTAAGGCGGTGGTTTTTGATGCATCTGGGATTCAAAACTCTGAGCAGTTAAATGAATTGTATAAATTCTTTCATCCAGTCGCGCGTCAAATTCAGAGTTCTGGTCGTGTGATTGTGATTGGAACAACGCCAGAATCAGCAAAAACGGTTAAGCAAGCGATTGCACAACGTGCACTTGAAGGTTTTGTGAAATCTGTTGGTAAAGAATTCAAAAAAGGAATTACCGCTCAAGTAGTTTATGTTGATGAAGGTGCAGCCGATAATCTTGAGTCAACTGTACGTTTCTTGCTTTCTCCACGTTCAGCGTATGTTTCTGGTCAGGTGATCCGTGTATCTAAAGCAGATGTGGTAAAAGTAGATTGGAATCAGCCATTGGCAGGTAAAACTGCATTGGTAACAGGTGCTAGTCGTGGTATTGGTGAAGCAATTGCGCATGTATTGGCACGTGATGGCGCACATGTCATTTGTCTTGATGTCCCACAGCAGCAAGCGGATCTTGATCGTGTAGCAGCAGAAATTGGCGGATCAGCTTTAGGACTGGACATTACTGCAGCAGATGCGGGTGAAAAAATTAAAGCGGCTGCTGCAAAACAAGGCGGTCTGGATATCATTGTACATAACGCAGGTATTACACGTGACAAAACTTTGGGCAATATGAAGCCTGAGCTTTGGGACTTGGTGATTAATATCAATTTGTCTGCGGCTGAACGTATTAATGACTATTTGCTTGCTAATGACGGTTTGAATACAAATGGTCGAATTGTTTGCGTTTCTTCAATCAGCGGTATCGCAGGTAATTTGGGTCAAACTAACTATGCTGCATCTAAAGCAGGCGTGATCGGTTTGGTGAAATTTACTGCACCAATATTGAAAAATGGAATTACCATCAACGCTGTTGCGCCAGGTTTTATCGAAACACAAATGACCGCCGCGATTCCATTTGCAATTCGTGAAGCTGGTCGCCGTATGAACTCGATGAATCAGGGCGGTTTACCAGTCGATGTTGCTGAAACAATCGCATGGTATGCATCGACAGCATCGACTGGCTTAAATGGTAACGTTGTTCGCGTATGTGGACAAAGCTTACTTGGTGCATAATTTGTTGTTATCGTATTTGATCGCTTTTAGATCAAAATAATGCTTGCCCTTTTCTTAAAATTTAAGGAAAGGGTATTCTTATGTTAAATCTATAAAAATTTGAATAAGGTCAACCATGAATACACGCCATTTTAGCCAACTTCCGAAACCTTATCTGGCTTATCCAAAAGTCATACAAGGTCTTGTATTTAAAAAGCCAAAAGGCCCAAACGTTTTGCCACAAGTCGAATATGTTGTGGATTCATTTCAGGTCGATCAAAAGCATTTACAAGCTTACAATGAAGTTTGTGGCTTTAAAAATGATGGTTTTATTCCAGCGATTTATTTAGCGGTGCTGTCTCAAAGTCTGCAAATGCATATGATGACCACAGAAGCATTTCCTTTTGCAATTCTGGGTTTAGTACATATCCGCAATCAAATTAAACAGACCCGTAAGATTGGGGTTAATGAAAACTTAACTTTGTCTTGTAAATTTGGTGAGCTAAAGCCACACGATAAAGGCGTTCAGTTTGATTTCATTACTACTGCTAAAGTTGGTAATGAAGTGGTCATGGAGGGCGTGACCACATATTTAGCCCGTCAGAAAGTAGAGAAAAAGTCGGCTGAAAAACCGAAAGAAAACAGAGCACCAGAATATCAACTTCAACAAGTTTGGGATATTGCTGAAAATACAGGTCGTCGTTATGCCAAAGTTTCGGGTGACTTTAACTTAATCCATATTCATGCCGTGACAGCAAAAGCATTTGGTTTTAAACAAGCAATTGCACATGGTATGTGGAGTAAGGCGAAAGCATTGGCAAACGTGAACTTGCCTGATGCTTATGAAGCAGATGTATGGTTTAAACTTCCTATGTATCTCCCTTCAAAAGTTGAGTTTTTGACCGCACAACAGTCAAAAGAAACTGACTTTTTAATTCGCAATGAAAAGTCTAAAAAGCCTCATGTTTCTGGGACGGTCACTGAATTATAAGACCATGATTTAAGATTGCCCGATGAGTTCGGGCTTTTTATATAAAACTAAATTCTCAAAGGATGAGTGATGAGCGCATTAACGGAAATTTTATTTGCAGATACTCACAATTATCGCGGGACGCTTGATGAGCGTTTTCATGATTTGGCAGTTCAATTCAGCCGTTTGCAGGATGCGCGTACTGATCAGGGTGGAGCGGCATTAGCTGTTTTTTTTCAGGGACAAAAAGTAGTTGATATCTATACGGGAAAAAAATCCCTTAATGAACAGTGGGCTGAAGATACGCTTTCTGTTTGTTATTCTACAGGCAAGGGTGTTTTAGCCACTCTGGCACATATTTTGGTCAGTGAAGGGTTTCTTGAATATGATGTTCCAATTGCACATTATTGGCCTGAATTTGCACAAAACAGTAAAGAAAAAATAACGCTTAGGCATATCCTGAGCCATCAAAGTGGTTTGTATGATCTTCGCAATTTAATTAATGATGCACGTGAAATGCTTGAGTGGCAGCATATGCTTCAGGTATTTGAACAAGCGACGCCACGTTTTGCAGCCAGTCAAGGCAATGCATATCAGGCCTTGACGTTTGGATGGTTGGTAGGTGGGGCGCTCGAAAAAGCAACAAAACGCAGTTTACCTGATTTAATGCAGACCTATTTAATAGAACCATTACAATTAGAGGGCGCCTACTTTGGAGTGCCGACTTCTGAGCTTGTTCGTGTAGCAAGACTCATACCTCAAAAAACTAAATCGGAACAGCAACAGCAATTCAAAAAATCAAAAGTTTCAAAAACACATAAACCTGCTTTTACCGATAAATTGGTGACTTGGACAGGGCAAAATCCACAGGATTTTCAGGATGCGATGATCCCGAAGGGCATGAAAAATTTTAGTTTCTTTAGTGATGAAGGACTTCAAGCGATTATTCCTGCTGCGAATGGTACTTTTACAGCAAATAGCCTAAGTAAAATATATGCCATGTTGGCGAATGGTGGGCAATGGGAAGGGAAGACATTGATTAAGCCTGAGGTATTTCAACAATTAAGCACCATTCAAAGTTATGCAAGAGATAAAGTAATGCCGATTCCTATGAATTGGCGGTTGGGTTATCACCGAGTTTTAACTATGGGGAAACGTGCCAAAAATGGTTTTGGGCACATAGGTTATAACGGTTCTGGAGCATGGTGTGATCCAGATCGAAATTTAAGCTTTGCTTATACCCATAATTTTAAAATCGGTTCGATTACAGGTGATTACCGTTTATGGGGATTAACTCAGGAAACTTTGCGTTGTGCAGATAAAATATTGAAAGGGCATAAAGGCTGGTTCTAATTTAAATTTTCAGCTTTGCAGGAATGTGATAAGTAACCTGAAGATATTTAGGTTGCTGTCTGACGTGGCTGATGATTCCACCTAAACCTTCTACCAGTTTTCGGCTAGCATAGTTTTGCTCTGCTACAGGGTAAATAAAATAATCCGCTTCAAAAGTTACAATGCCCCAATCATAAATCACTTTCAGTGCTTCTTTTGCAAAGCCTTTAGCATGTTGATCTTCACGTATCCATAAACCGAATTCAGGCGTTTTAGTCTGAATACGATGAATACCAATCAAACCAATAAACTTTTGGGTAGTTTTATCTCGGAATACAAAATGTTGATCTGTCTGCAATGCTTGTGCTTGTAGCCAACTTTTACCAATTGACTCAAACTCCTCGAAAGATTGGGCGGGTTCCCATGACATAAACTGAGTTAGACTTAAACTGATGCATGGATAAATATCTGAGCAGTCTTGAAGCTTAAAAGGTTCTATAGATAGTCGGGCTGAAGAAAGGCAAAGTGCATGAGACATTATGTAATTTAACGAGCGGGAAAGGATTTAATTATCATATATAAATAATAATCATTTGCAAATATAGTGAGATGACATTTAATTCATCAACTCCATTTTGATCATGATTTCGACATGATGTTGAAAGGACTGTTCGTCCAAGCCTTGTAAGCCGAGTTGGTAAATTCCTTCTAAACCACAAACAAAAGCAATCAAACGCCAAGCAGCATCTTGAGCAGTTGTCGTCTCAAGCATTTTAAACTGCTTTTGTTGTATGCCATCTTGAATTAACTGCACCAATAAATTGTGCCATCGCTGCATGGTAAGGTTATAGGCTTTTTTTATTTCGATATCTTGTTCTATCAAAATTTCAGCTTCATTCCAAAGGCGCAAATAAGGCTGAGTTTGCTCGATATTTTCACAACCCAGTAGTAAAGAAATACGTTGAAGCCATGAATCTGTAAGTACCTGAGCTTCAAGTTCATTCAATTGATCCATCAATTCAATAAAAACTTGCGCTTTTAAGTGCGAGGCAGACTCAAAATGATGATGAACTTGACCAGTAGAAACATGTGCTTGCGTTGCGATCGCCCGAACGGTCAATGCATTTAAACCTTCTTTTAATGCCAAAGTTTTAGCAGCAGCTAAAATCATTTCACGGCGTTGCTCACGATTTAAATAATTCATTAGGATTGGATTTCAATATTTTGTGCTTACTTCGCATAATTTTAATAAAAGTTGGACGTTTGTTCAAGTTTGGGTATAATTCATTTAATTTGAACAAGTGTCCAACTTTGCATTGAGTGTGTTATGTCCCGTAAGTGGATGATTCTTGCAATCATCGTCCTAATTTATCTTCCTGTTTCTATCGATGCCACGGTATTGCATGTTGCAATTCCTTCTTTAAGTTCAGCTTTAGCACTAAGTGGTAATCAAATGCTTTGGGTCATGGATATTTATTCCCTGATTATGGCTGGATTGATTTTACCAATGGGTGCATTAGGTGATCGTATCGGTTTTAAACGTTTAATGATGATCGGCGCGACTATATTTGGTTTAGCGTCATTGATGGCGGCATTGGCTCAAACGGCTTATGTTCTGATTTTTGCTCGTGCTTTACTTGGGTTAGGCGCTGCCATGATTCTTCCTGCTACTCTTTCGGGCGTTAGAAACAGCTTTCTGGATGAAAAACAACGTAATTATGCGCTAGGGATTTGGGGAACGGTTGGTGGTGGTGGCGCAGCTTTTGGCCCGTTACTGGGTGGTTTTATTTTGGAGCATTTTGATTGGGGAGCTGTATTCCTGATTAATATTCCTATCATTATTTTGGTATTAATTTTAACTGCATGGATTGTACCGAAGCAGCACGTCGAAACCAAACAACCCTTGAACTTGATACAAGCTCTGGTTCTGGTGAGTGCAATTTTAATGATCATTTATGCTGCTAAAACTGCAATGCATGGATTAAATTATTTTATTGTTATACTGTTCATGATGGGTTTAGGCACTTTAATTTTATTTGTAAAACAACAATTAAAGTCATTAACGCCAATGATTGATTTTAGTTTATTTAAACACCCTGTGATTTCCACCAGCATGGTGATGGCAATTGTGGCGATGATTGCTTTGGTCGGTTTTGAACTTCTGCTTTCGCAAGAGCTACAGTTTGTTTATGGTTATACGCCGTTGCAAGCAGGCTTATTTATTTTACCTTTTATGATTGCGATCAGCTTAGGTGGGCCGTTTACCAGTTTTTTAATGAATCGTTATGGACTTCGCCCAGTCGCCACTTTAGGGATGATGATGTGTGCCTTGAGTCTATGGGGTTTTGCACTTACCAATTTTGATACACAACATTTGCAAACTTGGAGTCTTATGATTGTTATGGGCATCAGCGTTGAAATTGCATTGCTTTCATCAACTGCTGCGATTATGTCTGCTGTACCCCCACATAAAGCAACCGCAGCAGGGGCGATAGAGGGAATGGCATACGAACTCGGTGCGGGTTTAGGGATTACTATATTTGGTCTTTTACTTTCTTTTTTCTATACGCAATCTTTATTGGTTCCACATGGGTTATCACCTGAGTTAGCTCAAACAGCCAGTCATTCAATTGCTGAAGCGATGCAAGTTGCACAACAACTTGATGATAAAAGCTTAGTGTTGGCATTGACTCAGGCAGCATCAGATGCCTTTAGTCACTCACATGCGAAAGTACTTGCGATTGCAGGAAGCCTGTTTTTAATTTTATCTGGTTTTGTGTGGTGGGCATTGCCTTCTAAGCAAGTAAGTGATTAGGGAAATAGGTATTAAAATAATTTGTTTATTTAATATTTGCTTGTTGATGTATTGTTGCTGAATTCATTCACTATCGGGCAAAAAACCAGTATCCTTATAAATACATTAAGGAGCATTCATGTATCAAGTACTGGCTAGAAAATACCGTCCTCGTAATTTTATTGAATTGGTCGGGCAAAACCATGTGTCGCGTGCACTCACTAGTGCGCTTGAGCGTGGACGTTTGCATCATGCCTACTTGTTTACAGGTACGCGCGGCGTGGGTAAAACGACCATAGCGCGTATTTTGGCAAAGTGTCTAAATTGTGAAACAGGGGTAACGTCTACACCTTGTGAAGTCTGTGCAACTTGTCGTGCTGTCAATGAAGGTCGTTTTATTGATCTGATTGAGATTGATGCAGCATCACGTACCAAAGTTGAAGATACACGTGAGCTTTTAGATAATGTGCCTTACGCACCAACTCAGGGGCGTTTTAAGGTTTATTTGATTGATGAAGTGCATATGCTGTCTACACATTCATTTAATGCCTTGCTCAAAACGCTTGAAGAACCACCAGAACATGTCAAATTTTTATTTGCGACAACTGACCCACAGAAACTACCCATTACCGTCATTTCTCGATGCCTGCAATTCACCTTGCGTCCTTTAGCTGTAGATGAAATTACCGAACATCTGACGACTATTTTAGACAAAGAACAGATCAGCGCAGATAAAGATGCAATTTGGCAGATTGCAGAATCTGCACAAGGTTCTTTGCGAGATGCATTATCTTTAACAGATCAAGCCATTGCTTACGGGCAAGGTGAAGTCCATCATCAAGATGTTAAGGAAATGTTGGGTCTGATTGATCGTACCATTATTTATGATCTGATTATTGCTATTCATCAAAATCAACAGGCACGTGTCAGCCAATTATTATTACAATTTCGCCAGCAGGCACTCGATGTTTCTTTGGTGTTAGATCAGTTAATCTCAACCTTACATGAACTGGCTCTATTGCAATATTTACCAGAGTTAAGCCTCAAATACAGTGAGGAAATTAATCAGAAAATTTTATCATTGTCGAAAATGGTATCGGCTCAGGATTTACAGCTTTATTATCAGATTGCATGTAAAGGTCGTGCTGAATTACAGCTTGCTGTGACGCAGGAACAAGGCTTTGAAATGTGTGTGCTGCGTTTATTGGCATTTCGTCCATTGGCTTTGAATGAAATTGTCATTGAGCAGGGGTCTGAGATTTCTTCTGAATCTACAGCATCTAACTTTGAAAAAAAAACAACTGAGATTCCAGTTGCTTCAACTGCAAAATTGAATGTTCAGGAAGTTTCTTCCCAAAGAGATCAAGCTGATGAAAACGCTACTCCATTAAATACTGAAGGTTTTGAGGAAGAGCCACAAAGCTTTGATGAGCCAGAGCAATTGGTGGCAATGGATCATGAAGCTTTAGAATCTTCTCCTGCGCCGTTAGTAGATGACCAAGAAAGCATCGTCGTTTTTGATGCAAACGCTGATAATTTGATTGGTTTTGATTCACAAGCATCTATACAAACGCTATCGATTGATGAAATGCAGGTTTTACCTGTAGAAGAGTTTTCAACTGAATTAGAGTCAAATCCTTCATTCGCATCTCTAAGAGAGCAGCAATCGATTGAAATGGTTGATGAAAAGCAAGTTAGAGCTTTATCTGAAAATCATATTGATGAAAATACTTTTGTTTCTTCATCGTCTATAAATATAGATCCATCCGATAAAGATTTAAAACATTCAATTGAGGACGTGCAAAATTCGATTGAGTTGGAGGCTCAAGTCGCTGTAAATGCCGAAGACGCTGCACAAATGAATCATCGTGTAGATGATCAGGTCGTTATTACAGATCCTCTAAATTTAATGCCACAAGATATTCTTCAACTTTCTGTAGAAATTTTAGAAGGAGAATGGACGCTAGAAAAATGGGAATACTGGTTTAGAAATAGTCAACTTTCACCCGCCGTTCAAGAGTTGGCTCAACATGGTTTAATGTTGGGTCAAATCGATGGAATGTGTACCTTTACCATTCCGCAGCAATATGAAGGCATGCTTTCACAGCTTCAATATGCATTGGAAACTGAAATTAAGTCTTTATGGCCAAATACGCAGTTTACGGTGCAATATGCTGAAGTTGCAGGTGAAACTCCGTTTGTTAAACAAGCGGAACGCAAACAAAAAGCGTTCCAGCGCGCAGAATATTTGCTTAAAACCGATACTGTGGTTCAGAAATTATTGAATACTTTTGAAGGTGAATTACAAAATATTCAGCTAAAATAATGAACAATTTTTTAGAAAAACGTTATTAATCTGAGTCCGCTTTTAATACATAAGGTTTAAGAGCTATTCTCATGGCATCTGGGATGGTGGTACTTTTTCGGTTCTCGCGATCAACAAAAACATGTACAAAATGACCCTGAGCAGAAGGCTCAATATGATGCTGTTTAAAAATGGCTAATTCATATCTTAAGGATGAATTTCCTATTTTTGCAATTGCGACACCCACTTCGATGCTTTCGGGAAATGATAATTCCTGAAAAAAACTACAGGCCGAGTCTACAACCAGACCAATGATGGGGGATTGGTGGATATCAAATCCTGCATGCTGAATTAATAAAGAATTGGCTGCTGTGTCAAAATAACTATAGTACGTGACATTGTTGACATGACCGTAAATATCATTATCTGCCCAGCGCGTCTGAATGTTTAAAAAGAAATGAAATTGATCCCGAGTTCTACGGATAGGTTTTGTAGATTCTTTACTCATGCGTAAATCGCCTCATAGATTTCAAGCGCAGCTTGCTCGGTCATTTCTCGTGGATTATTTTGTAAAAGGCGAGTTTGTAGCATCGCATCTTTAGCAAGTGTCTCAAGACTCTGCCGTGGTACATTTAAATCTTGTAGCTTTAAAACGAGCCCACTTTGATCAAGATGATTTTGCATATGATCGACAAACAAATCACATAAGCCATCGGAGCTTCCATTACTGCGCGGGTCAAGCCATTGCATCAGTTCTGCGTACAATTGTTTGGCATGTGGCGCATTAAATTTAAGAACTTCAGCCAAAACCAGTGCATTGGTATGTCCATGCGAAAGATGAAAATGTCCACCTAATGGATAGGCAAGTGCATGAACTGCACCAACAGGCGCATTAGCAAAGGCTTGTCCCGCAAGCATTGAACCCAGTAGCATGTTTTGCCGTGCTTCCATATCAGCACCATTTTTTAGCACCTTAGGCAAATTCTCATTGAGTAATCGCAATGCATTTTTTGCCAGCATGTCGGCATAGAAATTTTTCTTTATTTTAGAGGTATAGGCTTCAATGGCATGTACCATGGCATCAATCCCTGTTGCTGCGGTAATGTGCGCAGGTAAACCTTGCGTAAAATTGGCATCCAATATGGCAAAATCTGCATACAAGGCAGGTGAAACGATTCCTGTTTTGGTGGTTTCACCAGTCGTTACGATTGATATAGGGGTAACTTCAGAGCCAGTTCCCGCAGTGGTTGGTACCAAAATTAAGGGAAGTTTCGGCCCTTTCGCGTTATTGACACCATACATATCTGCCAGGGTCTGTTTTTGCAGAGGGTGTGCAAGGAGTGCGATAATCTTGGCGACATCCATTGAACTACCTCCACCAAACCCCAAAATCGCATCGACCTTTTCTTTTTTTGCGAACTCTGTAGCATCGAGCACAATATGTTCAGGAGGGTCTGCTTGAATATTTGAATAAACAGTATACGCAATATTAAGACGTTCCAAGATCTCAATGATGGGCAAATGAAGTTGATGTTGAACCATACCTGCATCAGTGACGATCAGTAGTTTGCGATAATTGCCATCGCGAATGATATTCTTAAGTTCTTGTATTGAGCCAAGACCTGAAACAATGCTAGATGCTGTCTGAAATTGAAAATGGCTCATGGATATTTCCTTATTTTTCATCATAAATCGAACATTTCTGTTCTGTTCTTCTATAGGATTCTGCTTTTAAATAACTTAACATAAGACACCTGAAAATAAAGCACTTTCGAGGTTTATATGTCATCACACTCACCTTATAAGGTGCTATGTGTCTGTTTGGGTAATATTTGCCGTTCACCTACGGCAGAAGTAGTTTTAAGGCACTTTTGTGATGCACATCAGCTTAATGTTATTGTGGATTCGGCAGGTACAAGTAATTATCATCCAAACAAAGCGCCTGACTCCCGAAGTCAAGAACATGCTTTGAAACGTGGCTATGACTTATCTACTTTGCGCGCGCGCCAGTTAACAGTTGAAGATTTTCTGGCGTTCGATTTGATACTGGCAATGGATCACGAAAACTTTGACAATATTCAGTTATTTAAGCAAAAGGCATTAAAACAATATAAAACGCATCAGATTCGTGCAAACGTTGCATTAATGAGTGAACATGATCCTGTGTATAAACAGCAAGCTCTACCTGATCCTTACTATGGTGGGGCAGATGGTTTTGAACGTGTTCTGGATCAATGTGAATCCAGTGCTAAGGCTTGGGTACAAATGTTTAAACAGCAAATCACAATTGCTGATCAATAAAATAGGTTTCTAGTGATTCAAATCCAACAAAACGTCCAGTTAAAAGCGTTTAATACTTTAAATTTAAATGCCATTGCTTCACATTACGTCAAAATTGATTCAATCGAGAATTTAATCGCAGCATTAGATTTTGCCGATCAACAGCAATTGAATAGCTTAATTCTTTCTGGTGGAAGCAATATGTTGTTGCCAGAGCAGATTCATGCGCTGATATTACATATGAATATTCAGGGTGTTGAGATCGTTGAAGATACTGCTGAACATATCAAAATAAAAGTGGGTGGGGGGCAGATTTGGCATGATTTTGTCTTGATGACAACTGAAAAAGGTTGGTATGGATTACAAAATCTGGCACTGATTCCGGGTTTGGTCGGTGCATCACCTGTACAAAATATCGGTGCTTATGGCGTTGAGGTTGGGGAGTTTATTGAGTCTGTGCAGGTGTATGACAGATTAGAAAAAACCACACAAGATGTTTTAGCTATCGATTGTCAGTTTGCTTATAGAGACAGTATTTTTAAGCACGATCCAAATCGTTACATTATTACTCATGTTACTTTCCAATTACTGAAACAGCCACAGCTTAGGATTCATTATGGGGATTTAAAAGCGGCGATGGGTGATGATTTAACGCCTGAAAATCTGCAAAAACAGGTCATTCAGATTCGTCAAAGTAAACTGCCAGACCCTAAACAATATCCAAATGTCGGCAGCTTTTTTAAAAACCCCGTGATTAATCAAACAGATTTTGACCAGTTACTTACAAAATTTCCGCAAATTCCACATTATCCTCAAGCACATCGTTGCGTTAAAATCGCGGCAGGTTGGTTGATTGATCAAACAGGCTGGAAAGGTAAAAAAATAGGTTCAGTCGGTATGTTTGAAAAACAGGCATTGGTTTTAGTGAATTATGCCAATGCTTCTTTAAATGATGTCAAGCACACTTATCAGGCTGTTCAACAAGATGTGAAACAAAAGTTTAATATCAAGCTTGAACCTGAACCTGTGTTATTTGATACAAATGGCTTAATTCGATCGCATTCGGAATAGTATTTATGAGCAAAACTCACTGGATGATTCGATTTGTACGCGTAGTAGGAATATTATTCGTACTTTTTGCATGTCTTGTGGTTTTTATTTACACACCATTTTATTCAAAATTGATCGTAAAAGCGCTTAATTATTTTGTACCTGTCGAAGTGAATCAGGTTGCTGCGAAAAGTCAGCAACAGGCATCTTTAAGTGAACATGATAATTTAGAGCCCGGATCAAATCTTTGGATTGCCCGACAGGCGTATTTAAGTTTAATTGAAAACGCCTTAAATTCTAAAGATTCACAATCTTTAGCGTTGTTGCAAACTCGTTATAAGCTTTTGCAAGAGCGCATTATAGAACAACAAAAAAAGGAAGACGCTGACGAGCCAGAAAAGCCAGCCATTCCGTTATTAAAACCATCAGTTTCCGAACCTGGACAAGTTTTAAGTAGTAGTGAGCCAGAGTTAGAATCAAGTCAACAAAATCCATTACTCGACTTAAATAGTTCTGAAAGCAAAGCTCTCATGCAGCAATATGTTGATTTTTTACAGAAGCATCCTGTTCCTGTCGAGCATGATCAAGTGATTGACCAACAGACCACACAGGATATTGCTTTGGTCAAACAAAATCAAAACGATGAAAAGCTAAGCACTCATAACAAACCTTATGCGATTGTGGTGTTAGGTGGAGGGCTTACATTGGATGAAAATAAAAAAGATATCGTTGTGAATCCTTATACACGCTTACGGTTGGAAAAGACGCTGGAGTTACATAACCAGAATCATTTACCAATAGTATTAAGCGGGGTTGAGGCACCTTACATGCAAAAGTGGTTAAAAGTGCGTGGTGTAGATGCGAAGCTTCTTGAAAATAGAAGTATGAATACCTGTGAAAACACGCGATTTAGTTCATTACTATTACAAAAGAAAGGCGGTGCACCAACAGTCATGTTGGTTACTGATATATATCATATGCCAAGAACAAGACGTTTATTTGCTTTAAATGGAATAGAAACAATTCCTGTGGAAGCCCCGATGCCAACTCAATTGACCGCATGGCAGCCGAGCCAACAAAATTATGATCATAGTCGCCGTGCAAATTATGAATTATTGGCAACAATTCGTGATGTACTTTTTGGCTCTAGCGGATGTCGGGAGGTACCTTAAATGCCAGAAATTCCTTTTTTAAATCCTGCGGTTCTTCAGCAACTGGATTTGCCAATTCCGAGTCGTGATTTAACGCCGCAAGTTCTTGAGCCTTTAAATCTGAATCACGCCTTTGAGCCATCAAAAGATATTTTAGCTTATCGTAAACTCTATGGTCTTGATTTGCTCGATTGTGAACAATGGCAAGGCTATATTCAAATGCCACTATTTAAGCTACACGTGCAGGTGTTCAAACCGCACCAGAAGCCATTGGGTACGGTCTGCTTGCTGCATGGTTATCTGGAACATAGTGGAATTTATCAACCGATTATTCGTGAAATATTGGAACAGGGCTTTAGTGTATTGACTTATGATCTGCCGGGTCACGGTCTAAGCGATGGTTCACCTGCCAATATTCAAAATTTTGATCATTATCAGCAAGTATTGAAAGCAGTTCACCAGTACGTTAAACATGCCAGTCAGCTTCCAAAACCTTGGTTAGGTATTGGGCAAAGTACGGGTGGTGCGATCTGGATGCATCATTTACTTGAATATGCAGAAAAAAGACAAGATCCGATTGTAGATCGTGTGCTGTTATTATCGCCACTAATTCGGCCTGCTAAAACCGCATGGTGGCATAACTCGGTGGGCTTAGGCATTATCAAACGGATTAAACGCCAAGTGCCGCGACATTTCAGACGTAATAATCATAATCCTGAGTTTCTACGTTTTATTCGGCTTAAAGATCCTTTACAACCGCGTATGATGGGAATGGACTGGATTTTGGCAATGTCTAAATGGATGCTTGAAATGGAGCAACGTCCGCCATGTCGTATTCCAGTCTGGTTGGCACAAGGCGCACTTGATCAAACTGTGGATTGGCGTTACAACATCGAGTTTATTCGACGTAAATTTCGACTGCAAACTCTGTTGATGCTTGAAGAGGGTTCGCATCAACTGATCAATGAGCGAGCTGATATACGTGCTGCTTTAACGGGACTGATTCCTGCATTTTTACATGCACGACCCAAGCATTATTACTATTAATGAACTGTATTCGTGATGACTAGCAATGTTAAACAAGCTCTCAAATCTATTTAAATCTGGCAAGCCATCGGCTGAACAGCAATATATGCAACAGCATCAAATTCAGTTCGATTCACAGCAAGGTTATATTGTTGATGGAATTGTCATGAATGATTTATCGGAACGGCTGGAATATTTTTCAAATCGAAAATTATCCAGTTTTAATGATTTGGAACAGCTTTATTTAAGATCAATGTTGATTAATGAAAAAATTGATCTGGAAATTGCAACAGGGCGTTATGTTGCTCGCTTGGGAAATAAACAAGAAAACTTAGAACAATTCAAAGGTCTGATTGAAAAGCTTAATCAGTACTATCGAACATTTAAGCGAGATCAATAATTCCTTCAAAGCTTGCTCAAACAACAACATAAATCAAGTTTGGTCTTGGCTCATCATGTTAATATAGATGCTATGTCTTTTTATCTAAATACATTCAATGTTCCAACAAGAAATCTCTCAGCTCAAATTACAGCAATTAAAAGCAGGCGAAAAACGCTGGATCGGATCAATACTGGGTTCATCTGGCGCGTTTCTATTTAAAGAAATTGCCGATCAATGCACCTCTTTGTTGGTTATTGTGGCAAGAAATAACCAACATTTAGCACAGTTAGAAAGCGAACTTGAATTTTATGGCATAAAACCGACGATTTTTCCTGATTGGGAAATTTTGCCCTATGATCGATTATCACCACATCAGGATATTGTTTCCGAACGTCTTGCGATTTTATCCAATATGCCGCAAAAGGGTATTTTACTCATTTCTGCTGCAACATTGGCTCAACGTGTCGCACCTGTTTCGTGGGTATTGGGGGAGCATTTTGATATTCGAGTTGGACAAAAATTCGATCTAGAAAAAGAAAAATTAAGATTGATTCAGGCTGGCTATCATCTGGTTGATACAGTTTATGATCACGGTGAGTTTGCGGTACGTGGCAGTATCATGGATATTTTTGCTTCAGGGCAAGAGCAGCCGATTCGTGTAGATTTATTTGATGATGAAATAGATACACTCAAATTTTTTGATCCAGAAACCCAAAGAACGACTGAAAGTTTGAGTCAATTTACAGTATTGCCTGCAAAAGAATTTCCATTAAAAGAAGGGCGTTCTGTGTTTCGTGATCGTTATGCAGAAAGTTTTCCAACAGCAAATCCTAAGAAAAATCCAATTTATCAGGATGTACTTGATGGAATTTCGTCACCTGGCGTTGAGTTTTATCTTCCTTTATTTTTTGAAAAAGAAGTGATGCAAAATCAGAGTGCATTGACTTCATACTTACCAAAAAATTGCATTGTCATTACAAATTCAGACCTTGATGAAAATTTGATGCAGTTTTGGAAAGATGTCATGCAACGTTATGAAAATCGCAGGCATAACGTTGATCAACCAATTTTAGCACCCGAAGATTTATTCCTGATGCCCAATATGGTGCTTGAGCGTCTTAATCAATTCCCTCGAATTTTAGCCAGTTCTGAGCAAATTGATGGACGTGCAGGTTCAATTAATCTCGATACCTTACAACCACCCAAACTACATGTAGATGCTAAAAAAGAACAGCCTTTTGAAAGTGTAAAAACCTATATTGATGAGTCTAATCATCCTGTGCTTTTGGTTGCTGAAAGTGCAGGTCGTCGTGAAAGTTTAAAAGATTCGCTAAGATCAAGTTTGGGTGAAATTCCAAATGTTGACGGCTTTACAGATTTTTTAAAGCAACAATATGCAATTGCGATTACCAATGCGCCTTTAGATCGTGGCTTGGTGATTCGAGATCAGCTTTCAGTCATTTCAGAAAATCAATTATATGAACATCGTGTTGTTCAACGTCGCCGTAAACGTCAGCAGGAAGTTTCTGAAGAATTTCTGATTCGGAGTTTAACCGAGCTTAGCATCGGTGCGCCTGTTGTGCATATTGATCATGGGGTTGGGCGCTATGCAGGGCTGATTACACTTGCAATCGATGGACAGGATCACGAGTTTTTACAACTTGATTATGCTGAAGGTTCAAAAGTTTATGTGCCTGTGACCAATTTGCATTTAATTAGTCGCTATAGTGGTGGTGATCCCGATCTAGCACCATTACATAAATTGGGAACAGATACTTGGAGTAAGGCAAAACGTAAGGCCCTAGAGCAAATTCATGACGTAGCCGCAGAACTTTTACATATTCAGGCACGTCGCCAGTCTAAACCTGGATTTGCTTTTGAACTTGATCAGAGTCTTTATATGCAATTTGCCAGTGGGTTTGCGTATGAAGAAACGCTCGATCAGGCGAATGCGATTGAAGCAACGATACATGATATGCATTTGGCAAAGCCGATGGATCGTTTAGTCTGTGGTGATGTTGGTTTTGGTAAAACCGAAGTGGCGATGCGTGCAGCATTTGTCGCGGTTCAAAATAATAAACAAGTCGCAGTATTGGTGCCAACAACTTTGTTAGCGCAGCAGCACTATGAATCTTTTAAAGATCGTTTTGCTGATTGGCCTGTGCGTATTGAAGTTTTATCTCGTTTTGGCTCAAACAAAACTCATCAAAAGATTATTGATGATTTAATCGATGGGAAAGTCGATATTGTGGTGGGTACGCATAAACTGCTACAGGAAAATGTCCAGTTCAAAGACTTAGGACTAATGATTGTAGATGAAGAACACCGCTTTGGTGTGAGAGATAAGGAACGAATCAAAGCATTACGTGCTGATGTGGATATGTTGACTTTAACTGCAACACCAATTCCACGCACATTGAATATGGCATTTTCTGGAATGCGCGATTTATCTATCATCGCTACACCACCAGCGCGCCGTCTAGCTGTAAAAACCTTTGTACAGGAACATACTGACGAATCTGTCAAAGAAGCAATTTTGCGTGAGTTACTGCGCGGTGGTCAGGTTTATTTTCTGCATAATGAGGTTGATACGATTGAGCGTACCGCCGAAAATATTCGTCACCTTGTTCCAGAGGCCCGCGTAGCTGTTGCACACGGACAGATGCGTGAACGTGAACTTGAGCAAGTCATGCAGCAGTTCTATCATAAAGAGTTTAATGTTCTGGTCTGCTCAACAATTATCGAAACGGGTATTGATGTACCAAATGCCAATACCATCATTATTGAGCGTGCCGACAAACTTGGACTAGCACAATTACATCAGTTACGTGGACGGGTTGGACGTTCACATCATCAGGCTTATGCATATTTGCTTGTACCATCGATTAAACATTTAAAAGGTGATGCTGAAAAACGTTTAGATGCGATTCAACGTGCTTCGATGCTCGGCGCAGGCTTTATGCTTGCCACAGAAGATCTGGAAATTCGTGGTGCAGGTGAGTTATTGGGTGAACAACAAAGTGGTTCAATGCAGGCAATAGGCTATAGCCTGTATATGGAAATGTTGGAAAAAGCCACCAAAGCCATTCAAAAAGGCAAAACACCGAACTTCGATGCACCTTTATCACTGACTGCTGAAATTAATCTGCATATGCCAGCGTTAATTCCAGATGATTATCTTGGTGATGTTCATCAGCGTTTATTATTTTACAAGCGCATTAGTAACACCGATACACAGGAAAAACTTGATAATATTCGTATGGAGTTGATTGACCGTTTTGGTACTTTGCCACAAGCGGTGAAACAGTTATTTAGTGTGCATCAGATTCGACTCAAAGCTGAACACCTTGGAATGACCAAAGTCGATATAAATGCAAATGGTGGTTATGTTGAGTTTTCGCCAGATACACCTGTACAGGCGATAAGTATTATTCAGTTAATGCAGAAAAATCCAACTCACTATCGTATGGAAGGTGGACAGCGCCTAAAAATTACAGTGCAATTACAGGATTATGACAAACGCATTCAATATATTCAGGATTTACTTGGAAAACTTCTGAATGAGTTGCATTAACACATTTAACTTCTCATTAAGTATCTGTAATGAAAATCCATCGATTTTCATTACATTTTTTAGTTTAACTTTATATTGCTGCAATGTGTGATCAAGCTGCTGTAAAATTGAACTTTTATTGATGAATAATTGAATAAAATCATTGTTATTTGTAAGTAAACAAGGTACTAATAATATTCACATCACAAGTGTTGTGATAGTATTAGCCATCATAATTCATGCGTCATTTATAAAGATATGTTTAGTTTGCATCCACAACTTGCTCAAGATACTTTTTTTGTAGGCGATTTTCCGCTTTCAACATGTCGTTTAATGAATGATATGCAATTTCCATGGTTGATTCTTGTGCCGCGCGTGCCAGGTATTACCGAACTTTATGAATTGAGCCAAGCTGATCAGGAACAGTTCCTCCGTGAATCTAGCTGGTTGTCAAGCCAATTAGCACGTGTTTTTCGTGCAGATAAAATGAACGTGGCTGCGCTTGGAAATATGGTTCCACAGTTGCATTTTCATCATGTAGTTCGTTATCAAAATGATGTGGCTTGGCCTAAACCAGTTTGGGGAACGCCTGCTGTGCCTTATAGCAATGATGTACTCGCACACATGCGCCAGACTTTGATGTTAGCTTTGCGTGGACAGGGTGATATGCCATTCGATTGGCATATGAACTAAGTCTGTGTTGAACCACATAGGGATTTATGTGGTTTAAGTTAAAGATCGGAGAGTAGTGTGCCATTAGATAGGCTGGTCGATAGAGAACCGCGTCAGTTTGCTTATTTTCATCGTATGATGGGATATTTCATACTGTCACTGATAGAGGTTATTTATTCTTTTACCTCGCCTGATGCTAACTATCAGCTCTATATTCCAGTTTTTCTTGTTTTTATTTTATTTATAACTCCAAAATTAGATCGCTGGTTACAATACAAATTTGATAAGAATGTATCCAGAAATATTTTTTTTGTGATAGATAGTATTGTCGTTGCAGTCTCATTGGCTGGTGTGCATTTAAGTTTGGTTTTAACCTTTACCACTTTATTTGCCTTATTATATAGCGCAATAAATAGCAAAATTTCTTTTATGGCTGCCTCGTTGTCAGGCATGATTGGGATTAGTGTTTTTTATGCCAGTACAATTTTTATTTTTGGTTTTCAGGACTATTTTGAGCCAACAAGTCAGGAACTTACGGTCATTAGCTTAATTTGCCTGATTATGTTTATTAATATTGGCAATTATTATCAGCATATACAAATCGAAAAACTGACTCATTTGCGTCAGCACTATTATAATCAAATGACGCGTTATATGGCGTTTTCTAATCAGCTCAGTCGTTATGCACCGTTGCAACTTTGGCAGTCGATCATGCGCGGGGAATCAGAAGCAAAAATCGAATATAAACGTAAAAAGCTGACGATTTTCTTTTCTGATATTCAGGGATTCACTGAGCTTTCCGAAAGTTTAATTCCAGATGATTTGGCTTTTTTACTGAATGACTATTTAAGTCACATGACAGAAATTGCCAAACAATATGAAGCGACTGTTGATAAATTTATGGGAGATGCCATTCTCATATTTTTTGGTGATCCAACGTCGCAGGGAGTGGAAAAGGACGCAAAATCTTGCGTAGAAATGGCGATTGCCATGCGCCAACAAATGAAACTCTTAAGAGAGCGTTGGATTAAGATGGGCTATCCCGCTCTACATATTCGGATGGGAATAAGTACAGGTTACTGTCACGTAGGTAATTATGGCGCAACTCATCGTATGGCTTATACCATTGTAGGGCGTGATGCAAATTTGGCAGCACGCTTACAATATGCGGCTGAAATTGATGAAATTTTAGTTTCTGATGACACATATCAATTGGTTAAAAATGAATTTCTATGTGCGCCCAAAGCCCCTATTTATCTAAAAGGTATTCAGGGTGTTGTTAAGACGTGGCAAGTCATGGAAAAATATACGGGCAAAAAAACCGATAATCAACAATGGTTTGATTATGAATACAAAGGATTTCATTTGGTACTTAACCTTGAAGAAGTACAAAATTTTGAATATCCAGAATTGGTTGAAGTGTTAGAAAAAATGATCCAGCGGATTCAAGTTCAACAAAATCTAACCAATTCACAAGGTGTTGCCAAATTAAATCTTGAAGATGAAGTAAAATAAAAGCCACTCTTTTGAGTGGCTTAAAATTTAAATCATCTCAATTAATGATTTTCTGAAGCATGGTTAATCGTATACTTTGGAATTTCAACTTCTAGATCTTCATCAACGATTTTTACCTGACAAGACAGGCGTGAATCGGGTTCTAGCCCCCAAGCACGATCAAGCAAATCAGCTTCAACATCATTCATTTCTTCGAGACTGTTAAAACCTTTGCGAACAACCACATGGCAAGTCGTACATGCACATGACATATCGCAGGCGTGTTCAATTTTAATGCCATTGTTTAGCAAGCTTTGGCAAAGGTTGGCATTTTCCTCAACTTCAAACTCAGCACCTTCTGGGCAAATTTGCGCATGTGGAAGAACTTTAATACGTGGCATATATTCACCTGTTTCTTAATTTGAGTCTGACCAGTCGTTAAGCTTGGTGCCTTTGAGTGCATGATCAATATGACGGTTCATACGTAAAGCTGCAAATTCATCGCTATAGACTTTAAGCTCTTGTACAGCTTGTTCAATAGCTTGAATGTTGTCTGCATTTAGTTGGGTGCTTAAATGATCTTTGGCAGCATTTAATGCGACTAATTGTGGTTCGGCTAGTAAGGCCGCATCAACTTTTAAGGCCTGCTCAAGTGCTTCAAGCTCGCGTCGCGCTTCAACTTTGGTTTCTTGCAAATGACGTAATAGTTTGTCTTCTTCGGCATGTTGAAAGCCTTCAACCAGTAATCTTTCCGTATCTGTTTCAGACAAGCCGTAAGACGGTTTGATATCAATCTGGGCTTTTACGCCAGATGTCGTTTCTTGGGCGGCTACTGTTAATAGTCCATCTGCATCGACTTGAAAAGTGACTTCAATACGTGCCTGACCTGCTGTCATTGGTGGAATACCATGCAACACAAAACGACCAAGTGAACGACAATGTTCAACCAGATCACGCTCGCCTTGCACCACATGAATTAGCATGGCAGTTTGACCATCTTGATATGTGGTAAATTCCTGACGACGCGCGACAGGAATTGCGGTATTACGTGAAATCAGTCGTTCGACTAAACCGCCCATCGTTTCTAAACCAAGAGAAAGAGGGGTGACATCGAGTAAGAGAGAGCCATCTTGCGAATTACCAATCAACTGATTGGCTGTGATTGCAGCACCAATAGCGACAACTTCATCTGGATTAATGGTGCATAAAGGCTCTTGATTAAATACTTCACGAACCGCTTTCTGTACAGCATAAGAGCGAGTAGAACCACCGACTAATACCACATTCTGAATATCATCCAGACTCAGTTTGGCGTCGCGTAAAACGCGGTTACAAACACTGATCGTTTTGTCCAGTGCAATTTTAATGATCGATTCAAAGCTCGCACGATCTAACTCTAAAACATGGTCGAGTGCCTTAAA
Source organism: Acinetobacter guerrae (assembly GCF_009372255.1). Taxonomy (GTDB): domain Bacteria; phylum Pseudomonadota; class Gammaproteobacteria; order Pseudomonadales; family Moraxellaceae; genus Acinetobacter; species Acinetobacter guerrae. Next base: position 199,044 of record NZ_LXGN01000001.1, on the reverse strand, counting down.
TTTAACTTGATCTAGATCGGATAAACTTTCTTTTGCTTTACGTGCAGCGACAATAAATGCGGCATATTCTGCATCATCTAGGGTGTCTATATTGAGCTGTTTTTTTGCCCATTTCACAATTAAACGATCGAGATCATCGCCACCTAAAGCAGTATGACCACCTGTCGCAAGTACTTCAAATACGCCTTGTGAAAAACGTAAAATTGAAACGTCAAAAGTACCGCCGCCTAGATCGTAAATTACATAATTATGATCTGTTTGTAGGTTTGTATCCTGATCTAAACCATAAGCCACAGCAGCAGCAGTAGGTTCATTTAAAAGGCGTAAAACATTTAAACCTGCCAGTTGAGCTGCATCACGCGTTGCTTGACGTTGGGCTTCATCGAAATACGCAGGTACAGTAATCACTGCACCATTGACTGGATTTTTGAGGCTAGTTTCTGCACGATCTTTAAGTTGCTTGAGAATTTCTGCTGAAATTTCAACAGGTGTCTTACGCCCAGCACGAGTTTCAAAAGCTGGCATTTCATTATCCGCACCAATTAAAGTATAAGGATGTTGAAATTTAATATCCGCTTTAGAACGTCCCATAAAACGTTTAACTGAAATAATGGTATTTTTAGGATCTGTCGTGATAAAGTCTTTGGCATTATCACCATATGCAGTCGCTTTCTCGGCATAATGCACAATTGATGGCAGTAAAACGCGATCTTTGTCATCTGGTAAAACTTTTGCTTTGCCAGATAGCACAGTGGCAACTAAAGAATGTGTTGTTCCAAGGTCAATCCCAATCGCAATACGATGTTCATGCGGGGCACTTGATTGACCTGGTTCAGCAATTTGCAAGAGTGCCATGAGTTAAATCCCTTGAAAGTAAATCGGTACAACTAAATTAAAATTCATCATCTAAGTCAAAGCTGTCATCATCCAACATTTGATCTTCGGCTTTATCGATATCATTGAGTACGCGTTGGAAAAAACGCAACTTACGAACAGTATCGCGAGCTTCACCCCAGTCTTCATCTTCATAATCAATTTTAAATTCACGAATCAAACCATCAATCCATTGATTAACTTCAATTTTTAGGGTTTGAAGTTGTTCGGTATCACTTGCTTCTTCAAGCTGTTCACGAATTTCCAAAGCAGATTGCAAAAACTCAAAATCACTAATCGATTGATCCAGATGGTGATCTTGCTTTTTGAGTGATAATAGATAGGCCGCACGACTGTCCACTTGTGAAAGTGTTTTATACGCCTGATTGATTTCACTGGATTTGATAAGCGCCTGATCTTTATCTTCAGCTTTATCTGGGTGATATTGTTGCTGTAAGTTCAGGAAATTTGCTTTTAACGTGGCTAAATCGATATCGAGTGCTACGGGCAAGTTGAACAAATCAAAATGATTCATGGGAGATGAATTCCGTAGTAAATAAATATATTAAAAACAGTGTAAAAACACTGCTTTTAATATCAATTCAAAAAGCAAGGGCGTTAAACTGTGAAGGATTCCCCACAGCCACATTCGCCTTTTTTGTTGGGATTGTTAAATTCAAAGCCTTCATTAAGACCGTTTTTAACATAGTCCATTTCCAAGCCTTCAAGATAGACCAGACTTTTGGGATCAACAAAAACTTTTACACCATGCTGTTCAAAGACTTGATCATGTGTATCCATGTCATCGACAAATTCAAGCACATAAGCCAAACCCGAACAGCCTGAAGTTTTCACACCCACGCGAATGCCTTCACCTTTACCACGATTCAGCAAATAATTGCGAATGTGAGTTGCTGCATTTTCAGTTAAATGAATCATGAAAACTCCGTGAAATTAAAGCATTCAATTAAGCTTTAGTCTTTTTGTTGCGGTAGTCATCAATTGCAGCTTTGATTGCATCTTCTGCTAAAACAGAACAGTGAACTTTCACAGGCGGTAAAGCAAGTTCAGTTGCAATATCAATATTTTTGATTGCTTGCGCTTGATCAAGTGTCTTGCCTTTTAGCCACTCTGTAACCAAAGAGCTAGATGCAATTGCTGAACCACAACCGTAAGTTTTAAAACGTGCTTCTTCAATAACACCTTCGTCATTGACTTGAATTTGTAGGCGCATTACATCACCACACGCTGGCGCACCTACCATTCCCGTACCTACATTTTCAGCATTTTTATCTAAAACACCAACATTACGCGGGTTTTCGTAATGATCAATAACTTTTTCACTATAAGCCATGTTGCTTCTCCAAACCTCGGGGTCAGCCTAATATTAAATATAAGGGCAGAAATACGTTTTTCAATCGATAGATCGTTGGGTTAATGTTCAGCCCATTCCACTGTCGAAAGGTCGATACCTTCTTTATACATATCCCAAAGCGGAGAAAGTTCACGTAATTTCTCAACAGCAGCCTTGGTAATTTCGAGCACGTGGTCAATATCAGCTTCAGTTGTGTATTTACCAAAACTAAAACGAATCGAGCTATGTGCTAGTTCATCAGACAAACCTAAAGCACGTAATACATACGATGGCTCTAGAGTTGCGGAAGTACATGCTGATCCAGAAGATACAGCCGCATCTTTAAGTGCCATCATCAATGATTCACCTTCAACAAAGTTAAAGCTAACATTGAGATAGTTTGCTACGTTGTGAGTAGGATGACCATTTAAGAACACTTGTTCAAGACCCTGCAAGCCATTCCATAATTTGTCACGTAGTTGACGAATGCGAGTTTGTTCAGCTTGCATGGTTTTGCCAGCAATTTCAAATGCCTCACCCATACCTACAATTTGATGGGTTGCTAAGGTACCTGAACGCATGCCACGCTCATGACCGCCGCCATGTATTTGTGCTTTTAAACGAACACGTGGAGTACGACGAACATAAAGTGCGCCAATCCCTTTAGGACCATAAACTTTATGACCTGAGAAGCTCATTAAATCAATTTTCATGGTCGAAAGATCGATTTCAACTTTACCAGCAGCTTGAGCGGCATCAACATGCAAGAAAGTTTTGTTCGCACGAGTGAGTTCACCAATAGCAGCAACATCCGTTAAAGTACCAATTTCGTTGTTTACCATCATGAGTGAAACTAAAATTGTATCTGGACGTAAAGCTGCTTTCACCATTTCAGGGGTGATTAAACCTGTGCGTGGCTCTGGTTCTAAGTAAGTGATCTCGAAACCTTGCTCTTCTAGTTCACGGCAAGGATCTAAAATTGCTTTATGTTCAATTTTACTGGTAATGATATGTTTGCCTTTTGAACCATAAAACTGAGCAATACCTTTTAATGCAAGGTTATCGGATTCAGTCGCACCTGATGTCCAGACAATTTCACGTGGGTCAGCTTTGATCAAATTTGCGATTTGTTCACGCGCATATTCAACTTTTTCTTCTGCTTGCCAACCATACGCATGAGAACGCGATGCAGGGTTACCAAATGTACCATCAAATGTCAGGCATTCCATCATACGTTCTGCGACTTCAGGCAGTACGGGCGTAGTTGCAGCATAATCAAGATAAATTGGACGTTTCATTTCAAATACCTGTAGCCGATAAGAGAGCAGAATCATAATCTGTTGAATTTTGGCGAAGTGCGACAGTTTGTACAGTATCGCGATTGACCAGATCAGACAGTGTGATTTTTGCGAGGTAATCGGCAATGTGATGGGAGAGTTCTTGCCATAAATCATGAGTCAGACACATTGCACCATTTTGACAGTTGCCTTTATGGTCACAACGTGTTGCATCTACAGTTTCATTTACGGCTTCAATGATTTCTAAAATGGTAATTTCGCTGGCTTTACGGGCTAAATGATAACCACCATTTGCACCACGAACACTAGAAACTAACCCATGACGCTTTAATTTCGCAAATAACTGCTCAAGATAAGCGACTGAAATGGATTGACGGGCTGCAATTTCGGCAAGCGTGATCGTTTGTTCAGTTGGCTGCAAAGCTAGATCAAGGAGAGCAGTCACTGCGTAGCGACCGCGAGTTGTAAGGCGCATGATTCGGTACACATGTTTAGACTAGATAGGCTAATTTTAAGAATCCCGACTAAAATAGTCAAGTTTTTTTATATTTATTCAATCGATTTATTAATTGCTTTTATTTTGTAATTATTTTGACCATAAATTATACACTAATAAAGCAACTAAAACGACAGTTATTATAGTAAAACCAATATTGATTAAACGTTGGCGCTGTTGAAGAAGACGAATACGATTTTTATATTGTTTAAGCTCAACATGCAGGTTATTAATTTGAGAACGTTGGGCATCAATTTTTTCAAGTAAAGGTGCAATTCTTTTTTTAGATGCAATCGCCTGATTTGCTTCATGTGGCTGACGTAGCCATTGTTTCCAATCTGCAAAAAGTTTTGGCAAACTAAAATATAAAAGTAAATCTTTGAATTGCTCTTTAAGTTCCGTATCACCTCCAATTCGCATGGTCTTGATGCTACGGCGATTACCAAAAATAAAAATTTTAATCAAATCGAGCAGGGTACTACTAACTTCGAGGTCAACATTACGATCGGCAGGCGCCTGTAAATCAAACAAAACGCCTTTATCTGTAAATTGCACATAAAAGTCAAAGTAGGGTATATAACTATTGATTCTTAATGAAACTTTTTTATTTACAAAAGCTTTGGCCTGAAGTCGTATCACGCCATCATTTTTTAAAATAAACGAAAAAACGGTTTCAAGTACAATTAACAAAATGTTAAGCAACAAATGAGACTGTTCTTTGCTTTGTTGCGACTCGCTCATACCAACATGGTCCTTAACGCTATAAAAAGTTCGAGATCCAATCTCAAATTATAAAAATAAATAAAAAATAAAGTAATTAAACTGCTTTGTAGAACACTTTAGCAAAAGGATCAAGTCTTTGGTTTGCTATTATGAATACATTTTATGATTAAATGTAGCTACATGACGGTAAAGTGATCAGGAGTAATGAAATAATGGAAAAGGAAAGCATCGAACAGGGGCCAGAACTTGAATCTGAAAAAACAAGAGGAAAAACCAGAGCTTCCCGAAAATCTGCGCTTGATTTTAGAAAGTATACCAAGCAAATTTGGCTAGCTGGTTTAGGTGCTTTTTCACGTGCAGAAGAAGAAGGAAATAAATTATTTGACTCATTAGTCAAAGTGGGCGAGGAACTTGAGTCAAAAACGCTAGATGCTGCGGATACCACTGTCAATAAAGTAGCAGAAAAAGCCAAAGAGTCGGTTACAGATACTAAAGATAAAGTTGAGCGCATGATTGACCAGAGTATTAATCACTCTCTAAATCGAATTGGTTTGGTTACTGCAAAGGATTTACAGCATATAGAACAACTATTATTACAGCTTCATAGTAAGGTTGATGTGTTACTTGAAGAAAATGAAAACTTAAAGTCAAAATTGAGTGAAAAATAAAAAAAATAGCATTTAGGCGTTTTTCTACAAAAATTTCACGTTTATTTTTGATAAAACGCCTAATTCAGTATTGCCTTTTGCCCTAAAGCATTGCTATAAAGGCGTCATGGCCTTTTAAACTTACAGCCTTAGATTTTAAATAAACGAAATAAGAGGACGTTATCTTCATGAATAAATCAGAATTAATTGATGCAATTGCAGAAAAAGGGGGATTGTCTAAGACTGATGCTGGTAAAGCATTGGATGCGACTATCGCTTCAGTAACAGAGGCACTTAAAGCGGGTGATACTGTTACTTTAGTTGGTTTTGGCACTTTTAGTGTTAAAGACCGTGCAGCTCGTACAGGACGTAATCCTAAAACTGGTGAAGAGTTACAGATTAAAGCGACTAAAGTACCTAGCTTTAAAGCTGGTAAAGGTCTAAAAGATTCTGTTGCTTAATTGCATTAGTTAAATTAACGCGCCTTTTTTGGCGCGTTTTTTATTAAAAAAGTGCAAAAGCAAGAGATTACACATTCATTCAGCAAGGTTTTTCAGTTAAAATCTCTCCGAAATAAAATAGTGGAATACTTATGGAATCGTTTCGTACAATCATTAAGGGTTGGCTTGGCAAAGTCCTTCTTGTCTTGTTTTTGACGCCTTTAGCGCTTGTAGGTATTGAAGGGTATTTTGGTAGTCATAATAAAGCAGATGTTGCAAAAAGTGTAAACGGTCAGGATATTCCTAAAAAAGATGTTGAGAACCTAACAAAAACTTATAAAGATCAGTATTTATCGATGGCTCATGGTGATGAAACTTTACTGAACCAACCATTTATACAACAAACAGCATTAGATACATTAATTGCTCGTACAGTTCTTTTACAACAGGCTGAAAAACTGGGAATTTCTCTTAGTGATGGTCAAATTGAGAAAATGTTGGCACAACAGCCGAGTTTCCAAGAAAACGGAAAATTTTCTCAAACCTTATATGAAAATTATTTACGTTCAGTGGGTATGACCAGTCAGGCATTGATTACAAGTCTTCGTCAGGATCATGCGCTTAAAATGCTCACTTCAAGCATTAATGGCACAGCACTGGTCAGTAAAGCTGATATTAATCAAATTGCGACTCTGCAAACTGAACAGCGCACCTTGCATTTGGCGAGTATAAAATTGGATGACTATAAAAAAGAGATTACAGTCACCAATCAGGAAATTGCAGATTACTATAACAAACATCAAAATAGTTTTAAGCAAGTTGCTAGCGTAGATGTTGATTATGTTGTTTTGTCGCCTGTGCAGGTTGTAACAAATGCTCCAGTCACAGATGCAGAGTTACAGCAAGCTTATAAAGCGTTTGTCGAAAAACAGCAGAAAGATGCGAAGCGTGATATTAAACATATTTTGATTACGACCGATGCACGTTCAGATGCTGATGCACAAAAGCTTGCTAACAATGTTTATGCAAAAATTAGTGCAGGTACTTTATCTTTTGCTGATGCTGCTAAACAATATTCAGACGACACTAGTTCTAAAAATGAAGGCGGTTTGCTTGCAGCATATCAAGCAGGTGTCTTTTCGAGCGAGTTTGATCAAGCAATAAACTCTTTGGCGAATGGTCAAATTTCTAAGCCAGTTAAAACACAGTATGGCTATCATATTATTGAAGTCAGTACTGCTGCTGCGACTGTTCCATCGTTTGAATCTGAAAAAGCGCGTTTAACTGCCGAAGTGCAAAAATCAAAAGCAGCAAATGCATATTCAGATGCAGTGAATAGCCTGAATGAAATGGTTGTGAGTAGTGATGACTTAACGGCAATTACTCAAGAAGTCAAATCAACACATCTTGAGTCTGTAAAAGGCGTTACCTTGGCAACAGGGCATCCTGTATTAAGTGATCCAAATGTTAAAACACGTATTTTCAATGATGACGTTAAAAATGGTGATCGTAATGCTTCGAGTAATATTCAGCTTGCCAATGGCGATACAGTTTGGGTAAAAGTTCGCAACTATCATGCTGCTGGCATTAAACCACTTGCACAAGCAACGGCTGATGTAAAAGCTAAGCTGATTGAAGATAAAGCATATCAAGCTGCCAAAGCTAAGATTGCGCAGTCTTTAGACGCATTTAAAACTCAACCAGCGGCACAAGTTGTTGCATCGAGTGGTATCAAGTTTGAGGATGCTGGTACGTTTACACGTTCACAAGGTTTAAAACGTGAAATTGAACGTGCTGCATTTAGCGTTACAACGCCTAAAGATGGGTTTTGGTCTGTAACGACAGCTAAACTTCCAGATGAATTAGTGGTGGTTGGTGTTTCAAATGTAAATTCAACGACTGCAAATGCATTAACTCCAGAGCAGTTAACTGAGCTAAGCAAACTATATCAACAGTTCCGTGGACAACAAGAACTGGATGATTACACGCAGTACTTAAAATCGAAAGCAAAAATCAAATAAGTCATAAAAAACCGCTTCGGCGGTTTTTTTCTTGATGCCATAAAGTTCCAAAGGAATATAAACCAGTGCTACGACTTCCAATCACGACTAAACTCGGTGGTTTCTACTTTTGTTACTACTCAATTGTTGGCACATTCATGCCTTATTGGAGTTTGTATCTGGAAGATCGTGGCTTTAATTATCAAGAGATTGGACTTTTATCTTCCATTGCAATTATTACCCGATTTTTTGCCCCTTTTATTTGGGGGTGGATTGCAGATAAATCAGGAAAAAGAATGCAATTAGTGCGCATAGCAACTTGGATGGAATCTTGTATTTGGTTTGCAATTTTCATGATCCCGAATACTTTTCAGTCGATTGCATTGCTCATGCTCATTTTTAGTTTTTTTCAAAATGCAATTTTAGCTCAGTTTGAAGGAGTAACTTTATTCTGGTTGGGGGATCAGCGTGCAAAGTTGTATGGGAAAATTCGTAAATGGGGATCTGTAGGATTTATTGTAGGTGTGTTTGGTGTTGGAACATTACTTGAAATTATCCCAATCGCAATGCTACCTATAGTTTTACTTTGTGTTGCATTTTTGGCATTCATTTGGTCTTTTACAATTAAGGAACCCGATTCAGCACCTCGCTCTCAAAAAATCCTTGAACCGTTGCTGCCTATTTTAAAACGTCCAGAAGTCCTTGCTTTTTTTGCTATTGAATTTATTTTGCTATTTTCTCATGCACCATTTTATAGTTTCTACAGTAATTATTTAAAAGAATCTGATTTTACAACGACTGCTATTGGGTTCTTGTGGGCGGTTGGAGTAATTGCTGAAATTATCATGTTCGCCTATGCACATTTATTTTTATCGCGCTATGGTTTAAAAAAACTAGTAAGTTTGTGTTTAATTATGACCAGTATTCGCTGGATGATTACAGGTGTATTTGCCAGTAGTTTTATTGCTCAGTTTGCGGCACAGACGATTCATGCTTTTAGTTTTGGTTTATTTCATTTGATTGCAATGCGGATGATCTTTCAAAATTTTTCAGCAGGGCAGCAAGGACGTGGTCAAGCTTTGTATAGCACGATGTGGGGCTTGGGCGTTGCATGTGGGAGTATATTAGCAGGACATTATTGGAAGCTATCTAGTGGATCACTGGTTTTTATAACGGCATCTGGTATTGTGTTATTGGGTTTATTCTTAGTGAAGTGGTTGCCCAATCAGCTTGAACAACCTGTTTCAATTGGCAACTAAATAACAATATTTTGATATCTTTTGGCCCAAGGTTGAGCCTGTTCTAACTGTCCTGCAAGCTGTAAAAGTAAATCTTCACGAGCAAAAGGAGCAATAAACTGAGAGCCTAATGGAAGATTGTCTTGATTCCAATACAGAGGAACTGACATTGCAGGTAGACCTGTGATATTAGCCAACTGGGTAAAAGGAACCCATTTTAGATTATCACGAATAATTTGTTCTACTAGTTTGCCTCTTGCTAAATAGTGTGCTTTTCCTATCTTTAATAAACTTTTTAAAATTGGTTTTTGCCATATTGGCGTTGTTACTTCACCATTTTTCGGAGAAACCGAAGCTGTTGCAGGGGTTAAATATAAATCATAATCATCGAAAAAATGATTCATTCGTGTAACGTAAACTCCCCAATTATTTAGGTTATGGATATATTCATGTGCTGTAGTTTGTGCGCCAAATGCAGCAAGTACCAATGAATCTAATTCGAACTCGTTATTGCTTGCACCCGACATTTGTTTGATTTGATGCAACATATAGGAAAATTGACTAAACCAAGTGGTAATGAAGTCTTTCGCAACCGCCATGCCATCAATTTTGGGTGCATCTTCAATGACGATATGCCCCAATGACTCTAAAAGTAGAGCAGTATGTCTTATCGCTGCCTCGGCATCTTTAGATACTTTTGTACCAATAGGTGATTGTGTATTAAATGCAATTCTAAGCTGCCGAGGTGAACGCTGTACGTAATCCAAAAAGGGGTGTTCTGGTTTCTCTATTTTGAAAAGTGAACTATGTTCGAAACCATGTGTTGCATCAAGCATGGCCGCACTATCACGTACAGATTTGCTGAGAATATGTTGAATTGCTGCACCATGCATGGCTTCACTCATTTGTGGGCCCCATGGAGTACGTCCGCGACTGGGTTTCAAACCAAACAGTCCACAATAAGATGCAGGAATCCGAATAGAACCACCACCATCTCCAGCACCAGCAATGGGAACTATTCCTGCTGCAACTGCAGAAGCGGAACCTCCAGAGGAACCACCACTGTTATGTTTTAAGTTCCACGGATTTGAACAACTTCCCCAAGCAACAGATTCAGTAATTCCTTTAATCCCAAACTCGGGCGTATTGGTACGTCCAAAAGTTATAATGCCTGCTTTTTCCCACCGATTTACAATTTCAGCATTTAGATCAGGAATATACTGAAGTTTTTTTAAAGCATTGCATCCATATGAAGTGGGAATGCCTGCATATTCCTGAAACAGATCCTTGACCAAAAAAGGTACTCCTGCAAATGGACCAGTCAATACTTGTCGTGCTCTGGCTCGTGCATGTTCATGCATGGGAATAATAATGGCATTGAGTTTAGGATTGGCTTGTTCTGAACGTTTTAGCGCAAGATCGAGTAATTCTATGGCTTGAATCTCTTTCTTTTGTACTAACTGTGCTAGACCTAAACCATCATAATCGATATATTCATCCAGTTTCATATGTTCCTTTTTATGTATCTTTTATTTTGTTGAATTAGGTTTTAAATCAATTAAGTAACTTATTCAAGTGTGATAAAAAATTCAGATTTGAGAGATGACAACTATGCATAAAAATATTGTTTTTATATCGTTATGATCGAATGTAATTTTAAAAAAGTATGGTAAGTTAGGTTCATGCGTTTAGTTATCAATAAATCTATGAAAAATATTTATATTGTTGGTGTATTAAGTCTTTGTTGTTCATTTGCGATGGCAGATGAAGCAAAGCAAAAACAAGTGGAAGCGAAAACTCAGGCGATGGATTTAAATGCCAACACCATTCAAATTGAAACTCGTCCAGAGATCATGGGTTTATGGGGAATGGAAATTCCGACCAATAAAAAATGTGTGGAATATTATAATTTCCGTAATGCCAATGAAGTTGTGGTAAAAAGCGGTAAAGAGTGGTCATACGGCGTGTATGATTATCAGCCATCTCAGGATATGAAAGAAAAGCTCCCTGCGCTGATTATGCAAATCAAATATGATAATAATGAAGTCGATTGTTCGGGTCAGCAGGAAGATCAATCGGGGGAAGTTTCGCAGTATTTTGTACAGTGGAAATCGGCAGATACGATTAATTTCTGTGCAGGCGAAAATGGTCAACAATGTTTTGCAACCTTGCGACGGATTTTACCTTGATGAATTGAAATAGCGCCTAATCGTTGTGTTTTAGATATTTTTATCTAAGCGCACTTTTAGGATAATTCATTCAACTTTCTTGAAATATGATGACAAAATATAGCGTATTGTTGCTTTCCAGTTTCGGATAGGTGTCATCTACTTTCAATTGACTGATCGTTTTTAGATGCACCGCTATTTTAGAAAAATCATTGTTAGAACATATTTTTATCTTGTTGGTTCAGTTAAGCATTAGCGTTTTATCGTCGAATTTTTTTGTGAATGAGAGCAAATTTTAAAAAGGATATTTAGACTAAAATTAACTAAATATCCTGAATTGATGAGCATTATTTACAATGCGAAGGCAACTTTAGGTGCTTCGATTAAACATAATAACTGGTCTTAGTCATCAGCTTTGAAATTGCAGTCATCGTGATTTTTACAGGGAAAGGTAATTCAACACCACCTGCATGTAAGGCAGTATCACGATGATGTAGTTCATCTTCATTCATTTGTTCTAAAATACGTTTTGAACGTTGATCATGTACTGGCAACTGGTTTAAATGATCGATTAAATGTGAACTTACTTGACGTTCGGTTTCTGCAACAAATCCCAAACTGTATTTATCACCTGCAATACCTGCGATTGCACCCATTCCAAACGAAAGGCCATACCAAATGGGATTGAGTAAACTTGGTACGCTATCCAGTTCTTTTAAGCGATCTTCACACCAAGCGAGGTGATCTTGTTCCTCAATCGCAGCTTGTTCCATTTCATGACGCACATTGGGTAGTTTTGCAGTTAAAGCTTGGCCGTGATAAAGCGCTTGAGCACAAACTTCACCACTATGATTGACTCGCATTAAGCCCGCAACGTGTCTTGCATCACTGACTGTCAATGACGCATCAGATTGTTCAGCAGGATTATTACGATGAGCAGCAGTTGCTCCAGGAACAAGACTTCTTAATGCCTGATCAAAAGAATTGATCAATCGGTCGATACCCGTATAGTGACGCATGGAATTAATCCTCCAGAGAATCATGTGCTGAATTTAACATAGGTGGCAACTTCCGCAACAACCAAAAAGAAAAAATAGCACTCAAGACAGCAGTAATGATAAATAGAATTTTAATGTCGATTTTTAAGATACTTAAAATGATGATTGAGAATACTGCCGATGACACCATAAATACAGCATTTAAAATGTTATTTGCAGCAACCACGCGAGCACGGTGTGAACGTGGTGAATATGCCTGCATCATGGCATACAGTGGAACAATATAAAATCCACCGCTTATGCCCAACAATGTGACTGCAAGCATGACGTGATAATACACCAATCCAGAAGTAAACATGTCGGTTAAAGACATTAATGCACCTGTTTTTTCAGGGACATAAGCCAAGCAAGCCGCAAGATAAAATGCAAATATCGTCAAGCCGACAGCCCCAATTGGAACCATTTTTATATTTAATTCTGAACCCCCAATTTTACGGCATAGCAACGAACCGACACCAATTCCTACCGAGAAAAAAGTCAGAAGTAAACTCACAACATTTTCAGAAGCATGCAAATTTTGCTGGGTGAGTTGTGGAATTTGGGTCAAATACGTCGCGCCATAAAACCAATACCATGAGTTGCCGAGCAAAATAGTAAAAATTAAAGGAAGACTTTTGGCATATTTGATGGTTTGAAAGCTAGTTCTAAAGAAGTTCCAGTCAATTTCTAAATTTGGTTCAGCAATTTTTTGAGGAAGAATAAAGCGACTGCATAAATAACCAATCACTGCAATGCTAACCACGGTAAGGCTAATCCAAGTCAAATTCCCATGAGATGAAGAAATCACCGCACCGCCCAAAATCATACCAAGCAAAATCGCAATTGATGTTCCTGATTGAAATAAAGCATTGCCTGACATAAGTTCATTGGGCTTTAAAATTTCAGGTAAAATCGCGTATTTAATGGGCCCAAAAAACGTGGAATGAACACCCATCAAAAATAGTGCAAGCATCAATAATAATAAATGCCCTGTGATAAAACCTGCCGAGCCGATGAGCATGATGATAATTTCTAAAATCTTTATCGCACGAACCAAACTGGCTCGTTCAAATTTATCTGCAATTTGTCCTGCTGTCGCTGAGAAAATGAAATAAGGCAAAATAAACAATAAGGCTGCTAGATTGTTTAATGTACTGACGCTGGCAGACTGTTGGCTAATCAGCCCATAAGTAATCACTAACAGTAATGCCTGTTTGTAGACATTATCATTTAACGCACCAAAGAATTGCGTTAAAAACATAGGTAAAAAGCGACGCGATGTCATGAGGTTGCTATCATTTTTCATTTTTTAAAACTTCATTGCGATTTATTAAGAAATGTGATCAATTTGTTAAAGCGCCTTGAAAATCATGTATGATATTTTAAGCGGTTGATACGATGAAAAATCAATAGATTTCCATGTATTTATATACATTAAAGCTAATCCGATTAAAATAAGCTTAGAGTTTTACATGCTTGCGAATATTAAATTTAGACATACAACTCTTGCCCAATCTGTACGTTTTATTTTGAATGTGCATGATATCAACAAATTTATCTGTTCAAGCATGCTTTTGGGCTTATATATTTCGCCTGTTGCACATGCTGAAGATACAAATATAGAACCGATTTCATCAAGTTTAAGTCAGAGTCTGCAATCAAAAACACAGGCTGTGCTACAGAAAAATAACGTTGTTAATCCATCGGCTCAGACTGATACGGTTGCTGTGCAAAACCAAAGCCCAGTTGACCCTTCAACACTTCATGCATCTCAGGTTAACTCTCAGCAGGATAGTCAAGTTCTATTACAACAACAAGAACAGGCGGGTAATAAAATTGAAGCCTTTAAACCGATTGAGTTTGAAGATCTTAATGATTTACCAGACACGCAAATTGATGCCAGTATGGCAAACGAAATTTTTAAAGTTGCAGAAGAGGCTAAACAAGAGGCTGCCGCTGCCCGAAATGGCTCTTCCAAAGGTGTAGAAAGTGGGGTTTCCAATCCAACTGAACAGCAACTCGCACAGATTAATCAAGCGCCTGTTAATATTGACAATTTGATGCAACAAATTGAATCAGATAAACAAATCGTGGTTGATGCTAACACTTCAGGCAAAACTTTAGATGAGGTAAGTACAGCAGAACGTGAGCAAGATGATGCCAAGGTCGGATTCTTTAGACGTATCCTTTATAAAATACGACCATCAAGTAATTTAAATACTGCGAAAGCTGATCCTCGCATTAGTGCAGAAGTGGTGGGAGCACCTGCGGATCTTGCAGCAAACATCAGTGCTAAATTGTCTAGCTATACTCAAGAAGCATTTGGTGATTTTAATGCTGCCTTACCACAGTTACGTAGTTTAAGTAATCAGGCAGCTCAAGCCGTTGGATATTACAACGCTAAATTTAATTTTGAGAAACTCAGCGATAGCAAAGTCAAAGTTACAGTAACACCCAATAATCCAGTCAAAGTTGAAGAACAAAATATTGAATTTTCAGGTGAGGGTGCAAGTACTCCACAATTTCAGGTTATTCGACTTGTACCAGATTTAGATGTCGGTGATATTCTTAATCATGGTAAATATGAACAGACTAAAAGTCGGATTGTTGAAGCTGCATCTGATAATGGTTATTTTGATGCTTATTGGCGTTTGCACGATGTTAAAGTCAAACAGCCTGAAGACACCGCAGCGATTAATTTAAAATATGAAACGGGTGAGCGTTATAAGCTGGGTAATGTCGAATTTAGAATGAGTGATCCTTCCAAAAAAATACCTTTAAAAATGGAAGTATTGCAAAGCATGACACCGTGGAAAGACGGCGATGATTATGCTTTTTGGCGTGTTAACACCCTTGCAAATAACCTGACCAATTCACGCTATTTTAACTATACGTTGGTCGATACCATAAAACCTGATCCAATTGAAAAACCGTTGGAGTTACCACCAGATTTGCAGGCTTTGGTTGACCAGCAAAAAATTGAAGAACAGCAAGTTGCTTCTTTGCAAAAAGCAGATGCAAAGTCTGGTCAAGAGGTGACTCAAGATGTCGCCGATGAAACTCAGTTTGCGGGCATGAAACTGACTGATGAACAAAATGAAAAATTACAACTCGCAAAACAACGTCTAGAGCAACGCGCTTCTGAAAATGAACAGTTACAAGCTCAAGCACGTGAAGAAAAGAAAGTTCCTGTGATTGTGACTTTAAATGCAGATCGTTTAAATAGTGTGGAAACGGGGATTGGTTATGGTACGGACACAGAATTTCGTATTCGTACTCAATACCGCCGCGCTATCGTCAATAGTTTAGGTCATTCTTTTGATGCTAACCTTGAGTTGTCTAAAATTCGTCAGTCATTGGATGGCCGCTATAGTATTCCATATAAAGACCCGATTAATGATTATATCAACATTGTTGGTGGTTACGAACGCGAAGACCGTGATGATATTGGCCCTGATGTCAGTTTGGAAACTGAATCTGCGGTATTTGGTGCGGAACGGATTATTAAAAATCCTATGGGCGGTTGGCAGCAAAGTTTTGGTTTCCGTTACCGTTTGGATCGTCTGACTCAGCATGGTGTTGTTGATAACGATGAAATTCCAGATGCATTTAAAGTGCCTGGTTCAGATGCAGAGCAGGAAGCTTTGTTATTTGGCTATGAAATCTCAAAAACAACGAGCAACAGCAGTGTTAACCCAACACGGGGTTTTAAACAGAGCTATAAAGTTGAATTGGGCAGTGAATCATTGTTATCAGATGCCAATATGGCCATTTTGACCGCAGGCTGGCGTTTTATTTATTCGTTGGGTGAAAATGATGACCATCAATTTGTAGGACGTTCAGATTTAAGTTATATCTTTACGGATGATTTTGACAAAGTTCCTTATAATTTAAGATTTTTTGCTGGTGGTGACCAAACTATTCGTGGCTTTGACTATAAAAGTTTGTCGCCAGAAGAATATGGCTATAAAGTCGGTGGACAGGGTCTGGCTGTAGGTTCTTTGGAATACAACTATCAATTTAAGGATGGTTGGCGAGCCGCAGTATTTTCAGACTTTGGTAATGCGTATGACGAAAAATTTAAGAATGATACGGCTTATAGTATAGGCGTGGGGATTCGCTGGAAATCACCAATTGGTCCAATTCGACTCGATGTTGCATCAGGTGTTTCTGATGATAATCATCCAATTCGATTGCATTTCTTTATCGGTTCACAACTTTAAAATAAATTTGATTCAGGATTATTATGGCTGACGTAGAACAACCGGCTACTCCTACACCTCGTAAAAAACGTCGCATTCTTAGAAATGTTTTTTTGACGTTCATGATTGTGATTGTCTTTTTAGTGGCTGCGCTAGGCATTATGTTCACAACGGATCGGGGCAGTAAATTTTTACTAGATCGAGTGATGGCGCGTCAGCATATCCTGAGTTATGAATACGAAGGCGGTAACCTTTTACAAGGAATTATTTTAAAAAATATTTGGGTTAAGCTCAAAGATCTGGATGTCAAAATTGACAAAGCGGATGTTTCATTAGGTTGGCGAGCGATCCTGAGTAAAGAGATTCATTTAAGTCGAGCAGATGTTCGTAATTTACAAATTATTAGTCATGCTCCTCCAAGTAATGAGCCTTTTAAATTCAGCGAGATTAAACTGCCGTTTGTATTGCGTTTAAATGAAGCAGAAATTGATCATTTATTGATTCAAACTGTAAAATCAAAAGTCGATTTTCATGATATTTATCTTGAGGACGCAGTATGGTCTGGGACAGAGTTAAAATTTGAAAACTCCCGTATGAATATGGGTTATCTTGCACTAGACAATGCGACAGGGCAAATGACATTCAGTGGTAAATATCCACTCAATGCCCATGCAGACTTAAAAATACCGTCTTTAAAAAGTTTGAATATCGACACTATCAAAGTTGCTGCGCTTGGGAGTTTAGATACCATTCAAGCTGGTGTGGCAACCAATACACCTGATTTATTAACAGGTTGGGTTGTTGTACATCCAGTACGCGATGGTGTACCTATGTTTGGTCAACTTGATTTTAAAAATTATCACTGGCCGCTAATGACTGAGCAAAAGCTATTTTCTAAGGATGGTATTGCCAAGTTTAAAGGAAATGTAGAAAAACTTGATCTTGAACTGGCAACAGATTTAAAGGGCGAAAATATTCCAGAAGGTCAATATAGCGCTTTAATGTCTACAGACTTGGTCAATGGTCTGGATATTCATGACTTTAATGGTCAGCTTATGCAGGGGTTTGTGACGCTGGCTGGGCACGTAGGTTGGCATCATCATGTTACTTGGGATGTTAAAGGTCGGCTTAATCATCTCAACCCTAAAGATAAGGTGATTCCACAGGCAATTGTGGATTTTCTGCCACCATCGCTAGATGCAAATCTTGCATCTGAAGGTTCACTTGAAAAAGGAATGGCACTTACAGCGAATCTTGATTTTGACAAATACGAATCATGGTTAGTTAAGCTCAATCAGGATCAACCAATACAACAAAAAGCTCAACCAATGATGCTAGACGTTTCCTGGAAAAATATTGACCGTGCTATGCCTTATATTGGTTGGTTGGATAGTGATGAAGGTCAAGTCAATTTGGCATTGGTTGAAGGTAAGCAGGATATTCATGTTGCTACGAATGTGCGAACACACGAACAGGCCACATTACCTGCGGGTAAATATGCTGCAAAACTGAACTTGAAAGACAATATTTTGAATATTCCTGAGTTTAGCTATCAGGCACTTCAAAAAGGTAGTTTAAGTGGTCAGGCAAAAGTAGAGCTTCCATCTGAAAAACGTCAGCTCAAATGGAATGCTATTTTAAATGCCAATGATTTTAATCCACAAACCATTACTGCCGCAGCGCCTGTTAATTTATTAAATGGTCAAATTAAAGCCAATGGTTATGCCAAGCCAAACCAGCAGATTATTCAATTTGATGCGATTTCCTTAAAGGGCCGTATGGCAAATTCTACTCAAAATGAAATGGTCGAACTCACAGGGAAAAGCACCGCTGCAATCGTGTTTAATGAAGAAAAAACAGGCGGCGGCTTCAAAGGCTTTGCAGCGCGCTATGATGGTGGCTTAAACGCTTTTAATCAGGGTAAAGGTTTATTAAAGTTTAATATTTCAGGGACGCCAGAATTTATTAAAATTGCTGAATTACAGCACGATGGAGTTGCAGGTAAAATATTTGCATCGGGTTCAGTCAATTTAAAAAATGCGATTGGATGGGATATCAGTGCGTCATTGGTGCGTTTTAAACCACAATACTTTGTGTCCAGTGTAAAGGGTGAGTTATCTGGAAATCTGAAAACACAGGGACTTTGGGCTGAAAATTCAAAACGTATTAATATCGAAAAACTTAATATGGCGGGCTTTATAAATAATAAAATGGTTCGTGGTATGGGTAATTTATCGATGGTGCTAAATTCGAACCAGAAAGGTTTCTTGCCACAACAGTTTGAAGCAAATAATTTATTTTTGGCCTATGGTAAAAATCAGGTACAGGCTTCTGGAAATGCACAAAATTTACGTTTGAAAGTGAATGCACCTGCAATGTATGAACTGTATCCAGGTTTGCGGGGTCGCACTTATGGATATTTGAATGTTCAGGCTCAACCAAGATTAAAAGCAACCGCTAATCTGGTCGTGGATAATTTTGGTTTTGGTGATATCAGTGTAAAAAAAATACAGGTATTAGGTGAGCTGCCTACCTCAGAAACTACACCAACTTCATTAAAAGCAACACTTGATGATTTACGTCGTGGTGGTCGCCAGATCCAATATGCGGGTATTACACTTTCAGGTACACGCAAGGCACACTTAGTCCAGTTACAAGGCTGGAATTATTATTCCAAGTTTTATGTTCAACTGGCAGGTGGTTTTAATCAAAATAATGATTGGTTAGGACAAATTCAGCAGGGTATTTTCGATTCACGTCGTGCGGTATTAAAGCAGCAACAAAATGCTGCTGTCATTTATACACGTGCAAGTCAGGAGCTATTTGTTGGGCAACATTGTTGGTCGAGCCAAAATAGTCAGCTTTGTCTAGATCAACCTTTACGGGTTAGTCAGGCTCGCGGAAATGTGTCTGTCGCAACACGTGATCTGAATCTCAGTGATTTTAGTGCATTTATGCCTGAAGGTCTGGCAATTACAGGAAAGCTGAATGGTTATGCCAAAGCATCATGGGCAAATGGTGCACAGCCAAAACTGGATGCACAGCTGATTACCCAAAATGGGGAAATAGGTCTGGCAGCGGCTTATCCGCAAGATCCTGCATCGACTTTAAGTTATGATCAGCTTAGTGTGATTGCAAAAAGTGTAAGTCAGGGCTTACTGTTACGTCTTGATGTTAAAACACCCGCAATAGGGACTGGATATGCCAAAGTCATTATCAATCCGTATCAAACACCTATGCCAATGAATGGTGAAGTTGCTTTTAATAATGTACAACTAAAAGTGCTTAAACCATTTATCAGTGATGTACGTTCAATGGATGGAACATTAGCACTGGCTGGAAAAATTAATGGAACATTGACCCAACCGCAAATTACAGGTGATTTACGCTTAAAAAATGGTTCGATTAGCATGATGTCATTGCCTGTTAATCTTACCAATATCCAATTGTATTCATCTATCCGACAGGACAATGCAACCATCAAAGGTGCTTTTAATAGTGGACGCGGTGTGGGTGAACTCACAGGAAGTGTGGACTGGAAAAATGATCCACGTATTCAGCTAAGCTTAAAAGGTGATAATTTACTTGTTCGTCAAGCGCCTCTTATTACTGCTATTGTTAATCCAGATGTATCGATGGAAGCTTATCCACTTAGTAAGCGTTTGGTTGTTAATGGAAAGCTGGATATTCCACGTGCGTTAATTTCTATGCCTGAAGCCAGTGAACCTGTGGTGGCAGTTTCATCTGACGTACGAATTGTACGAGATGGTCAGGATCAACTTGCAATTTTAAAAGCAGCAAAACCATGGGATATTCGAGCGGATGTCGCAATCAATATTGGTAGTGAGCGAGTCATTTTTCAGGGCTTTAACAGCCGAATTCCACTGGTGGGACGTTTGAATCTATCACAGCGTGGTCTTGAAACTGCAATGCGAGCCAGTGGTGCAATTGGGGTTAGTCAGAAAGTTAAAATCGAAGCATATGGACAAAGTCTGGATTTAAATCGTGCGATTGCTCGTTTTAATGGACCAATTTCTAATCCAACATTAGATGTAGATGCCAATAAATCCGTACAAGGTAGTACAGTGGGTGTTCGTGTGACAGGTACGGCATCTGTACCTAATATTCAAATTTATAACGATGCAGGCTTATCTGAACAAGAAGCGCTTAATGCACTTGTGACTGGTCGTATAAATGAAGGAAGTAGCGGTTTGAGTAATACTGCTGGGTTTAAATCGGATGTAAACAACACAATCGCTGCCGCGGGGATCAGTATGGGCTTGGGCGGAACCCGAGCATTGACTAACCAGATTGGCCGCAGTTTCGGTTTGAGTGGATTAGCTTTGGATGCACAAGGTACAGGCGATGATACTCAGGTAAGCTTAACGGGTTATATTACGCCAGATCTATTTATTCGCTATGGTGTCGGCGTATTTACACCTGTAAATAAATTGACTCTACGCTACCAGATGAACAAACGAATGTATCTAGAAGCCAGTCAATCTTTAGAAAGAGCGGTTGACGTATTTTATAACTGGCGTTTTTAGTGACACAAATAGCTGCTTTTCGAAGCAGCTTTTTTTATCTCATTGGTTTTATTCACCGATCAAGAAAAAGCGGAATGTTTGAATTGAAAAAAAAGCGTCATAAAATGATAAGAAATAAACAAGAAAAATCATAATAATATCACGGATTGAGCAGGATGTTTATGACGTACTGATGAATCACTTTACAGATAGATGTTGGATACAATGATGACTAAATTTTATTGCCTGATAAAAAAACCAATTCATCAAAATCAGGTACATTTTCTTGCAATTGATTTTATCTATCAAAATAATGAATTTCCTTTTTTTAAATCTTTTACGACCAATTTTGATCAAGCGCATAAGTTTGAGTCGATCAGGGAGATTCAAAAATTGATCGGCAATCGTCAGGATTTTTATATCTATAGTTTTGATACTTATCTAAATATATCTGTCATGGATTCTGTCACGACCATATCGTCTGAATATAAAAGTTGATGCCATGCATTGAAAATAAATTTACGCTGAAGTCTCTATTTTCCTGATCTTGATTTATTGCACATTTTTAATAAAAATATTAATATAAATCATTGAATTTAAATGAATATTTTAAATAAAATTGTGACTATTTAGGGGAGATAAAGATGAATTCTGTCATTTATGGACGAATTTGGGCAGTGGTAGGTTTAATACTTTTAGGCGGTATATTTCAGACCAATGCCAAACAATATTACAAATGGGTGGATGCCAATGGAGTTACGACTTATTCAGCTACGCCACCCCCAACGCATCGTTCAAATGAACCCCAACTTGCATCTCAAAAAATGGCTCCATTGAGTCAAAATAAGCCAACGAGCACAAGCTTTAAATCGAACGCAACAATCGCAGATGAATACTACAGTCCCTACAAACAAAGTAGCAAGCAAGCAGCACCACCTGTTGTCACTGAAAAAGAAAATCCAGTAAAAGTGAATAAAACAGAAACCAATCAATCTATAGTTCACACAACAGCTTCGGCAAAAAAGCAAAGTTATATGATCAAACAATGTAATGGTGTGCGCTGTAGTGACGATAAAGGTAATAACTATAATAAAGTTACAGGGAATACTTATCTATCATCACGTGGTGGTGTGTGTCAGATGAACAAAAACAGAATGGAATGTAATAAATGAAAATCTAAAATTAGGAAAAAGATTTTAACGTAATTGCTTTTGGAAAATTCGACAAGATTCAGTATGATAATGCCACCAAATTAAGTACAGTGTGATGATGAAAAAAGTTCTGTTTCTTGTTTTAGGTTTAGCGCTGGCGGGTTGTAGCGAGAAAAAGCCATTAACGCCTGAAGAGCAATGGCATGGATACTGTACCAGTATGGGTAATGCTGCTCGATCAATTATGCTTGATCGTCAAAATGCGATTGAAAAATCTCAGGCTGTCGAACATGCTAAAAAAATTGAAGATGAAATTACGCGGTCATTTATTTTAAACATTATCGATGAAGTTTACGCGATGCCCCTTGAACAGCTTAAAAATAATCCCGACGCAGCCCGTGAAAGTATTCGCAAGCAGATAACAGACCAATGTATTGCGACACCACATGATAAAATGCCTCACTACAAACCGTTCTAAGAACGGTTTTTTTATTGCGGGATTGAAAATAATGCAGTTACAAACTTATCGAGTATTTATGAATACACAATATAGATAATTTTATAAAAATAAAGAATAATGAATTGACTAATAATTATACGACAGGAGAGCAAAGATGGAAGTTGTTGCTTATCTGCATAATGCTGATTTGTTACTTGAAGATACTCAAGGCGTTGCAATCATCAGCGGTAGTAGTTACGTTTTAAGTGTGGGTGATAAAGTTTATATCAAGGAAATGATTGACGAAAAGGCCAGACTCTATGAGGTAACTATCTCATTTGCCAGTGCCGACCATATAATGCTACATGAAGACGAAGTCCAGATTAAATTTGAAGGAAATCGGGACGCATTAAATCAATATTTACAAACCACCACTGTCCACTAATGTTTGATGGTTTTTCTCAAAAAAATCAGGCAACATAGGTTGCCTTTTTATTGACTTAAATCATGTCAAAGCCAAGTAGCTTAATTAGCTTCTGTATTTTCTACGATTTTTACATAGCAAACTGTCAAGTACTATTTCGCTATAAAATAATGAGAATCACGAAGAAACACGGCGCTTGCATTAACTTTTGACTTGATTTTTAGTAAAATTTTGCTGTCCATATTATTTGCAAAGCTTTGCTAAGCAGGAATTTGCAAATAATTTTTTAAAAAAGAGGAATAACACTGTGCTAGAAGCTTACCGCCAACACGTTGAAGAACGTGCCGCACTCGGAGTCCCACCGAAGCCACTTGATGATGCGCAAACTGCTGATCTGGTTGAATTGCTAAAAAATCCACCAGCAGGTGAAGAAGCTTTTCTTGTGGACTTGCTTGAAAACCGCGTTCCAGCGGGTGTTGACCAAGCTGCTTACGTAAAAGCAGCGTTCTTGTCAGCAATTGCAAAAGGTGAAGCGACATCTCCATTAGTTTCTAAAGAACGTGCAGTTTACTTACTTGGCACTATGCTTGGTGGTTACAATGTCGCTCCTTTAGTTGATTTGCTTGAAAGTGCTGAACTTGGTGGTTTAGCGGCTGAAGCATTGAAAAAAACACTTCTTGTATTTGATGCGTTCCATGATGTTGCTGATAAAGCAAAAGCAGGTAATGCAAATGCAAAAGCTGTTTTACAATCTTGGGCTGATGCTGAATGGTTCACTAGCCGTAAAGATGTTCCTGAAGAAATCAAGCTAACCGTTTTCAAAGTAACGGGTGAAACCAACACTGATGACTTGTCTCCAGCGCAAGATGCATGGAGCCGTCCTGATATTCCATTACATGCAAATGCAATGTTGAAAAACGAGCGTGATGGTATCAACCCAGAAAAACCGGGTGAAGTTGGTCCACTTAACCAGATCAAAGACCTCATTGCACAAGGTAACCAAGTTGCATATGTTGGTGACGTTGTTGGTACAGGTTCTTCTCGTAAGTCTGCAACTAACTCTGTTCTTTGGTTCTTTGGTGATGAAATTGCACACATTCCGAACAAAAAAGACGGTGGTTATTGCTTAGGTTCAAAAATCGCGCCTATTTTCTTCAACACAATGGAAGATGCTGGTGCGTTACCTGTTGAGATTGATGTTGCCAACATGAACATGGGCGACGAAATCACACTAAAAATTGATCATGCTGCTGCAAAAGTTACAGCATTCAAAAATGGTGAGCAAATCGCTGAATCTGACCTTAAAACGCCTGTTCTTCTTGATGAAGTACGTGCGGGTGGTCGTATCAACCTTATCATTGGTCGTGGTTTAACAACTAAAGCACGCGAAGCTTTGGGTCTTGAGCCATCAACATTGTTCCGTACTCCAGTACAACCTGCTGACACTGGCAAAGGTTTTACTTTAGCTCAGAAAATGGTAGGTCGTGCATGTGGTCTTGCTGAAGGTCAAGGTATTCGTCCGGGTACTTACTGCGAACCTAAAATGACAACTGTAGGTTCACAGGATACTACTGGTCCTATGACACGTGATGAGTTGAAAGACTTGGCTTGCTTAGGCTTCTCTGCTGACTTAGTGATGCAATCTTTCTGTCATACTGCTGCATATCCAAAGCCAGTTGACGTTCAAATGCAACACTCACTTCCAGACTTTATTATGAACCGTGGTGGTGTATCGCTTCGTCCAGGCGACGGTATTATTCACTCTTGGTTAAACCGTATGTTGTTACCTGATACAGTTGGTACTGGTGGTGACTCACATACTCGTTTCCCAATTGGTATTTCATTCCCAGCGGGTTCAGGTCTAGTTGCTTTTGCTGCTGCAACAGGTGTAATGCCACTGGATATGCCAGAGTCAATCCTTGTTAAGTTCAAAGGTAAAATGCAACCTGGTATCACTTTACGTGACCTTGTACATGCAATCCCTTACTATGCAATTAAGGAAGGTGATCTTACTGTTGAGAAAAAAGGTAAGAAGAACATCTTCTCTGGTCGTATCCTTGAGATCGACTTGACTGAAATGGAAACTGACTTAACTGTTGAGCAAGCATTTGAATTGTCTGATGCATCTGCTGAACGTTCGGCTGCGGGTTGTGCAATCACACTTTCTGAAGAGAAAGTTGCTGAATATTTACGTTCTAACATTACCATGTTGAAATGGATGATTTCACAAGGTTATGGCGATGCACGTACAATGGCTCGCCGTATCGAAAACATGGAAAAATGGTTAGAAAATCCATCACTTCTTCAAGCTGATGCCGATGCTGAATACACCAAAGTTTACGAAATCGATCTTGCTGACATTAAAGAACCAGTTCTTTGCTGTCCAAACGATCCAGACGATGCGAAACTTCTTTCTGAAGTTCAAGGCGACAAAATTGATGAAGTATTCATCGGTTCTTGTATGACCAACATCGGTCACTTCCGTGCGGCTGGTCAGTTACTTGAAAAAGTACCAAGCGGCTCATTAACAACTCGTTTATGGTTGGCTCCACCAACACGTATGGACGAACATCAGTTAATGGAAGAAGGTTTCTATAATACTTATGGTCGCGCTGGTGCTCGTACTGAAATGCCAGGTTGTTCACTTTGTATGGGTAACCAAGCACGTGTTGCACCAAACACGACTTGTGTATCGACATCTACTCGTAACTTCCCGAACCGTTTAGGTCAAGGTGCAAACGTTTACCTTGCGTCTGCTGAACTTGCTTCTGTTGCTGCTGTACTTGGTAAACTTCCAAGCCCAGAAGAATATCAACAGTATGCTGCTCAGATCGACAGCATGTCTGCTGACATCTATAAATATTTGAACTTCGACAAGATGGGCGAATATACAGATGCTGCAAACACTGTAGATACCAAGAAAATTGCTGCGGCTCAATTGACTTAATAATTTGATTATTAGGAATAAATGAGTAAATATAAGGGTCGAGTAATCGGCCCTTATTGCTATAATTAAAGAAAAATAAGTTCTATAAAATTTTTGAAAGAAAATAATAAGACATATTCGTTTAGATCTATGAAACTTAAATCTGGATCAATTGAATCTATAAATACCGTAGCTAAAATACAAATAATCTTATCTCGTTCATGTAATTGATTCGTTGTAAGATAAAGCGAGAAACAATCAATGTAATACTTTAGTTTCATTTTTTCATATTCAGAATCTAAAAATGAAAAGAGTAATGTTTTTTCTATTTCACTTTTTTTAAAACATAACAGTGAAGCAATAAAAATATTTAATTCCGTACTATTAACAACCGTAATGCCTAATGTATTTAGCATCTTTTCAAGTTCAACTTTCATTTGTGTAGCTAGTTTTGTGTTGCACACACTTAATTCGCTCATATAGGTTCTATTTATTGATCATCTGGGTATTGTAATACAAAACAATTGTTTTGCTAAACAATATTTTTTTTGTTTTTAGTATTGTATGAAAATATCCATTTTTTCTTATATCTAGATAGTATCAGTTTATGGATATAGGGCATGCAATACGTTATTTAAGAAAAAGGCAGGGTTGGACTCAACAACAGCTTGCAGACTTTTCTCATACTTCAAAAAGTAATATTTCTAATCTTGAAAATGGAAATCAAGGATACAGTCCTGCAATACTCCAATATTTAGCAACAGCTTTCGGTTGCTCTGTTGCCCAAATTTTTTTATTGGCTGAGTATCTGGATGAAAATGACGAATTGACGCGAGATTGGCAGCACATGCCTATAGATGCATTATTTATTCAACTTTCTCCTGATCTGCAAAACCAACTTAAACAATTAATTTATACTCTGATTCAATCTAAATATTGAGTTTTAAATAAAAAAATTAATTATGAAATTTTTTATTTTATTGAAGTTATCATAGCTTACATATTAAAAAGCCCCGCATTGCGAGGCTAGTCGTATATGAATCAAGTCATATACTGTATGAGGCTCATCTCAAACTGGGTGTATTAAATCATAACTTTGAAGGCATTGCAGTAAATATCTTAAACTTATTCAATCATCATAAAATCTGCCGAGTTTGCAGATTTAAGCGGACGTAAGGCAAAGGTAGAGCGGGTATGGCGTATTCCTTTGATTGAGTAAAGTTTCTTTCTTAAGAAACGCTCATAGTGTTCAGCATCCTTTACCGCGACTTTGACCAGATAATCATATTCACCTGTTACCAAATGCGCTTCAATAACTTCGGGAATATCTGCTAACGCCTGACTAAACTTTTCAAGCATTTCATCATCATGACGTTCTAGGGTAATTTCAATAAAGAATAAATCCTTAATCCCAATTGCTTTTGGATTAATATTAGCCGTATATCCATCGATGATTTTTAAACTTTCTAGCCGTTTTAAACGTGTCCAACAAGGAGAGGAAGATAAACCAACCTGTTCTGAAAGTTGCGCAATCGTCAGTCTGCCATTTTGACGTAACGCAGATAAAATTTTCCGATCGATACGATCTAGTGTGTATTTTGTACTGTTCAAAACTTAAACCAAAGGAAAATATTCTATTAAAGTTCAATATAAAGGAATTTTATGCCGACTAACATAGAAAATTTGAAACAATTAAGGAATTATTTCTTATCAATTAAAGATAAAATTATTTTATAAATCAAAGGCATTAGGGTGATGGCTTTGATGAGGCAATGAGTATGTTTCAAGTAAGGGTGACTTTAAACATGCTCATTGCTTTTTTATTTATTTTAAATTTTAAAATTCAATAATGACAGAAGGTGTATTGCGTTGAGCTTCGCCGTGATGCACAAATTCTATGTTATTCCCATCTGGGTCAATGACAAACGCTGCATAATATTCTGAATGGTAAGTACGTTCAGCTGGTTTGCCATTATCTTTGCCTCCATGCGCAAGGGCAGCTAGATAACAAGCATCTACACTAGCACGATCTTTCGCTTGAAAAGCGAGATGATGTCGTCCAGTCAATATGCCTTGGGCAGCAGGACTGTGTATTGAAGATACCACCAGTTCATCAGCCCAAAAGAAATCTTCAGATGTTGTGATAATTGGAATGTCCAAAACTTTCATGATAGCACTATAAAAATTTTGGCTTAATTCTAAGTCATGAACAACAAGTTGGATGTGATCAATAAGTCGCCCACGATGTAATTGAGTTTTCATAGATTACTTTTATCCTGCATATAAAAATTGAAGTTTTATGCTTAAATTTTTAGTTGGATCTATAAGAATGCGTCAATCTCAGAGCGGTAGGGAATAGAAGGTTGTGCGCCGTGCCGAGTGACTGCAATTGCAGCAGCTGCATTAGCAAATTCGGCAGCTTCTTTATTTGATTTGCCTTCAAGCAAAGCTGTTGCAAAAGCACCATTAAAAGTATCGCCAGCAGCAATTGAATCTATTGCATTCACTTTAAGAGCAGGAATCAATTGTCCGTAACCTTTGTCGCTTAACCAAACACCCTGTGCGCCTAAGGTAATCACGATGGTTTCAATGCCATAATCATGAAGCACTTGTGCAGCCTTATTTGCATCTTTCAGATTGTTAATCTTTACGCCTGTTAAAATTTCTGCCTCAGTTTCATTAGGTGTCAAGATATCAATCATTTTTAAAAGATCGGGTGAGAGTGTTTGAGCTGGTGCGGGATTCAAAATAACCTTTACGCCAGAATGCTTCGCAATAGTTGCTGCACAGATCACACTTGCCATAGGGGTTTCAAGTTGTAATAATAATATGCGGGCATGTTGAATAAGATCTGTATATTGTTTGACGTATTCAGCATTTAAGGCTGCATTTGCACCCGCGTGAATGCCAATAAAGTTGTCTGCATGTTGATTAACAAAAATTAAGGCGACACCCGTCAGTTGTCCAGTCGTGTTTTGGATTGCCTGTACATCAACATGATCTTTTTGCAATTGCGCTTTAATGTTCTTACCTGCATCATCATCTCCAACACAGGCAATAAAAGAGACATTTGCACCACTACGACCAGCAGCAACAGCTTGATTAGCGCCTTTACCACCGAAAGCAACTTTATAATTTTTTGCTGTAATCGTTTGTCCTGACAAAGGAAAATCATTGACGTTCAAAATATGATCAACATTGGCACTACCTAAAATCACCAAGGGATAAAAATTATTTTTCATTATGGAATTGTGCTTCTAAAATTTATTACTTAATTGTAAGCAGCCGTATTTATTGATTAAATTGCAAATATGTAAGAGAAAAATTATCTCTCTGTTTTTTAATGGAATTAATCCAACTAAAACAGTTGGATTAAATTTATCGATTTTTCATATTGTGAGAATTTGTATAAACAATCATGTTTCTTAAGAAAAAATTAAGCTAATATTTTTAAAACTAAATGGTGACATAACAATGAATGATAACCTTTAAGGAGTTGATCAAGATGAATCTCGAGTATAGCCATAAACCGAATTATTATTTCTTTGCGCATAAACTCGTTTTGTTTCTTGAAGGTGAAGTGAAAAAACACCCAGAGCAATTGCATGAAACATATAATCTTCAGGAAATTTATGATCTTTTCAATCATGATTTTGCTTCAACAAGCACAAATCTTGAAGGGATTTTAAATATTGCAGACGAATATGTCATCGAAACAGCTTCAGGTGTAAAGCCCTTGATTTCAAAATATCGTATTGTTGCCGAAAATCATGTTCTTGAGCTTGATTTCAATGTCGATGCAATTAATGAGTTAGTTGCGGGTAAATCTATTCAATATCCAAAAGTTGCTTAAGTATTTAGATTAAAGTAAAAGGGCAGTCTATGTGACTGCCCTTAGTATGTATGATAAATAAAAGAATTTAGGTTTCAGCTTCTTCCTCGGCATCATCTTCAGCAGCGATACCAAGTTCTTTCAGTTTACGGGTTAGTGTATTACGCCCCCAGCCAAGTAGTTCCGCTGCATGACGTTTACGACCACGAGTTTGTTGTAACGCGGCATTGATTAAGGTGCGTTCAAACATTGGCGTAGCCATATCCAGAATCTTCATTTCACCATTTTTTAATTTTTGAATCGCCCATTGACCCAATAATTCATCCCAGTGGTGCAATGAAATACGGTCTACACCTGCTGTTATGGCTGCTTGTTCACCCGATTTATGGATCGGAATTTGTTTTAGTTCAGAAGGTAAGTCTTCTGGATAAACATCACGACCTGTAATCATGACTGTTAACCAGCGACAGGTGTTTTCAAGTTGGCGAACGTTGCCTGGCCACGGCAGTTGTTGCATATAATCTATCGTTTCAGGACGCAGAATTTTAGGGCTAACACCTAGCTCTTTACCCGCACGAGCTAAAAAGTGTTGAGCTAGCATCGGAATATCTTCGCTACGATGTGCAAGTTTCGGAATATGGATACGAATAACATTTAAACGATGATATAAGTCTTCGCGGAAACGTCCTTCATTGACCAGTTTTTCCAGATCTTGATGGGTTGCAGCAACAATTCGCACATCAACCCGTACAGGGATATGCCCACCGACACGGTAAAATTCGCCATCTGCAAGTACACGAAGCAAGCGTGTTTGAGTTTCAAATGGCATATCACCAATTTCATCTAAAAACAGTGTGCCGCCATTGGCTTGCTCAAAACGACCTTGGCGCTGAGTGTTCGCGCCAGTAAAAGCACCTTTTTCATGACCAAATAGTTCTGTTTCAATCAGATCTTTTGGAATGGCTGCCATGTTTAGCGCAATAAAAGGCTTACTACTGCGCGGTGAATGCTTGTGTAATGCATGTGCAACCAGTTCTTTACCTGTACCTGATTCACCATTGATCAGTACGGTAATATGGGATTGTGACAATCGTCCAATAGCACGGAAAACTTCCTGCATGGCAGGGGATTCACCAATAATTTCAGTCGACTGAACAGGAGCAGTGGTTTTTGCTGCTTCTTGCTGCTGGAGTTTATTGACATGTAAAATGGCACGGTGAACCAGTGCTAATGCTTCATCAATATCAAAAGGTTTTGGAAGATATTCAAAAGCACCTGTTTGATAGCTCGAAACTGCTGATTCCAGATCGGAATGTGCAGTCATAATTATGACTGGCAAATCTGGATAATTATTTTTTACTTTGCCTAAGAAGGTCAAGCCATCGATACCTGGCATACGGATATCGGTCAGGATAACGTCTGGGGCATCATCGGGAAGTTGATCCAAAGCGGTTTGCGCTTCTTCAAAACTGGTGACATCAAAACCTTCTTCTTTAAAAGTTTTTTCCAACACCCAGCGCATGGCGCGGTCATCATCTATTACCCATATTTTATTTCGCGACACGGTCTGACTCCCAAGGTAAATATAAGCTAAATGTGGTTTTTCCTGCTACGGATTGACATTCGATCATTCCGTTATGCTGATGCATAATATTCTGTGCAATACTTAAGCCAAGTCCTGTTCCTTTGGCTCGCCCTGTGACTAATGGGTAAAATACAGATTCTAAAATATCCTGTGGTACGCCTGGACCATTATCTTCAATATCAATGCGTACTGCGGATCGATTTAATAAACCATTAATCGTGACTAAGCGTTGGATACGAGTTCTTAAAATTAGTTCTGGTTCGTGGTCTATAAAAAATTCTTTATTTTCGGTAATTGCCTGAATTGCATTCACGCTAATATTTAACATGACTTGAATTAACTGATCACGGTCTGCTTTTACATCAGGCAATGACAAATCATAGTCACGCGTAATTTTAATTTTTTTCTTGGTCTGATTGACAATAAGCGAGCGTACCCGTTCCAGAGGTTCATGCACATTAACGTCTTCGTAGCTTGGAAGCTGACGCGAACCAAGCATGGTATCGGCCAGATTTCTTAAGCGGTCGACTTCATTAATAATGACATCGGTAAACTCTGTATATTTTGGGTCATTTAAACTACGTGCCAGTAATTGAGTCGCGCCTCGAATACCACCTAATGGATTTTTTACTTCATGAGCAATACCGCGGATGAGCTGGCGGGCAACCTGATGCTGTTGTATCAAATTTTCTTCTTTAGAAATTTTGAGCATTCGATCAATCGGATTTAGTTCTATTAAAAGTAGCGGATGATAATTTTTGCCTGTATTTAATGCAGAAACAGAATAATCAACGTGGATGTCTTTAAAGTTAACATTTATTGTCGCTTCACGACGCGTGTAATGTTGACCTGAGTGTAGAGTATTTAAAAGTGATTCATGAGTATTAAAGGTATCATCTGGCGAATGCAATAAATTGAGGACAGGCAAACCCGATGCACGAAATAAGCTAATATCAAATAATGCTTCACAAGAAGAATTAAGATAAAAAATATTGAGGTCGCTATCGACCAATAATATCGCAGTCGTAAGGTTATCAACTAAAAGTCGATAGTCAATGGTCTCTCTTTGATCCATTAGAAAATGTTTCCTGTCTTAAAATAGCGCAATGACATTTTCATTTAATCCAGTTTTTCCCTGTAATGGGACATAAGTTAAGCAAAATACACGCCAACTTTATCTTGGAAAGAACGAGTTGCTGAGTCTGTATTAAAAATGAGCAAAACCATCAAAATATGATCAATTTAAAAACAGGCATTGTCAGATAACATCTTAAATTGAATCATAATGGTGCAATAGTTGTTTTTAATAAAAATATTGGTTGTATTTTGGTGCATTAAACGAACTGTTCATATTCCACCTGTTTTTATTGCGAGAAACGTCATACAATACGCGGATTCAAGTGGAGTGCAGATTCATGAAGTCCCCCAAAGTCGGTTTTGTATCTTTAGGTTGTCCTAAGGCATTGGTAGATTCTGAACGAATTTTAACTCAGTTACGTACTGAAGGTTATCAGGTTGCATCGGATTATGATGGTGCTGATCTGGTAGTGGTAAATACCTGCGGTTTTATTGAATCTGCGGTACAAGAGTCATTAGACGCGATTGGTGAAGCCATGAGCGAAAATGGCCGTGTAATTGTGACGGGATGTTTGGGTAAAGACGAAGATAAAATTCGTCAAATGCATCCGAATGTTTTAAAAGTTACGGGCGCGGCTGCATATCAGGATGTAATGGAAGCTGTACATGAATATGTACCTGCGCCACCAAAACACAATCCTTATGTTGATCTGGTACCTGAACAAGGAATTCGATTAACACCAAAGCATTATGCCTATTTAAAAATTTCTGAAGGTTGTAATCATCGCTGTACTTTCTGCATCATTCCAAGCATGCGTGGCGATTTAGTTTCACGTCCTGTCGGTTCAGTGCTTGAAGAAGCTGCTGCGCTTAAGCGTGCAGGTGTCAAAGAAGTTTTGGTGATTTCTCAGGATACTTCAGCCTATGGTGTAGACACCAAGTACAAGCTAGATTTCTGGAATGGTCAGCCTGTAAAAACCAAATTTTATGATATGTGTGAAGCACTCGGTCAATTAGGAATCTGGGTGCGTTTGCATTATGTTTATCCATATCCACACGTCGATGCAGTAATCGACTTAATGGCTCAGGGTAAAATTCTTCCTTATTTAGATATTCCTTTTCAGCATGCCAGTCCGCGCGTCTTAAAATTGATGAAGCGACCAGCTCATAGTGAAAATACACTTGAACGCTTAAAAACATGGCGTGAAAAATGTCCAGATTTGGTGATTCGCTCTGCTTTTGTAGTGGGCTTTCCGGGTGAAACCGAAGAAGATTTTCAAATTCTTTTAGATTGGTTGCAAGAAGCACAGCTTGATCGAGTAGGTTGTTTTACTTATTCGCCAGTTGAAGGCGCGACAGCTAATGACTTACCTGATCATGTGCCAGAAGAAATCAAGCAAGAACGTTATGAACGTTTTATGCAAGTGCAACAGGCAATTTCTGCGGCAAAATTACAAAATCGCATTGGTCAAACCATGACTGTTTTAGTAGATAGTCTTGAAGAAGAATATCCTGTCGCAGTTGCGCGTTCTTATGCCGATGCACCTGAGATTGATGGTAATGTCTTTGTTGAAGATATTGATAAATCAAAAATTCAGGCAGGTGATTTACTAGAAGTTGAAATAACCGATGCAGATGAATACGATTTATTTGCAAAGTTGATTAAAATTAAATCAGCTTGATGATTTGTGTTGTAGCAAACAAAATTTATTTTTAACACATTGTTTTTTGGAGCTTACCATGGCGGATTCTAACAGCCCTCGTTACTCACGTATTCTACTTAAACTTTCAGGTGAGGCTTTATCGGGCAATAAAGACATGGGGATTGATGCACAAGTGCTTGATCAAATGTCGTTGTCGATTGCCCATTTAGTTGGTTTGGGTGTTCAGGTCGGTATCGTTGTTGGTGGTGGAAATCTATATCGTGGTAGCCAATTACAAAAAGATGGTCTAGTGGGACGCGTAACAGGTGACCAAATGGGCATGTTGGCTACCGTGATGAATGGTCTGGCTTTACGTGATGCACTGGTGCGCCGTAATATTAAAACTCGCTTAATGTCTGCACTTCCAATTGGTACAGTTGTTGAATCATATTCAAGTCGTGATGCTATTCGCCATCTCAGTCAAGGTGAGGTCTGTGTGTTTGTTGCGGGTACAGGTAATCCATTCTTTACCACAGATACCGCAGCTTGCCTTCGCGGTATTGAAATTGAATCGAATCTGATTTTAAAAGCAACTAAAGTTGATGGTGTGTATAACAAAGACCCAAGCAAATATGACGATGCAGTTAAATATGACCATTTAACTTTTGATCAGGTACTCGATGAAAAGTTAGGTGTGATGGATTTAACCGCAATCTGCCTATGCCGTGACCACAATGTGCCGCTTCAAGTCTTTGATATGAATAAAGCTGGTGCATTATTATCAGTTGTGATGGGTGAAAAAGAAGGAACTCACGTTACGAAATAATGTACGTAACGTTTAAAGCTCTTTATACTACTCGACTAATTTAGTAATTACACCTTGAATGAATAAGTAAGGAAGATCATATGATTAACGATCTCAAACAAGACAGCGAACAACGTATGCAAAAAACCCTTGAATCACTTGAACAGGGTTTTGCAAAAGTTCGTACCGGCCGTGCTCATCCATCCATTCTAAACGGTGTAATGGTTTCTTATTACGGATCTGATGTGCCTTTAAATCAAGTCGCAAACGTCGGTATAGAAGATTCACGTACACTCATTGTTCAGCCATTTGAACGTACAATGGTGTCTGCAATTGATAAAGCAATTCGTGAAAGTGATTTAGGTTTAAACCCAATTACAGCTGATGCTATTCGTGTGCCTTTACCAGCGCTTACAGAAGAAACTCGTCGTGATATGCAAAAAGTTGCACGTTCAGAAGCGGAAAATGCCAAAGTCGCAATTCGCAACATTCGTCGTGATGTATTGGGTGATATCAAATCACTTCTAAAAGACAAAGAAATTTCTGAAGATGATGATCGTCGTGCAGGTGATGATATTCAGAAAATTACCGATAAATATGTTGCCGAAGTCGATAAGCGTTTGGCAGCAAAAGAAGCTGAATTGATGAAGGTCTGATTTTATGACC
Organism: Acinetobacter guerrae; assembly: GCF_009372255.1. Taxonomy (GTDB): domain Bacteria; phylum Pseudomonadota; class Gammaproteobacteria; order Pseudomonadales; family Moraxellaceae; genus Acinetobacter; species Acinetobacter guerrae. Next base: position 163,494 of record NZ_LXGN01000001.1, on the reverse strand, counting down.
GTTTCAGAAGAGCTTCATCTTCCAGAACATGTTGCCATTATTATGGATGGCAACAACCGTTTTGCTAAAAAAAATCAAATGCAACAGGGAGATGGGCATCGGGAAGGAAAAAATAGTCTTGATCCGATTGTAGAGCATTGTCGTGCAAAAGGAATACGAGCACTGACCGTGTTTGCTTTTTCCAGTGAAAACTGGAACCGTCCTCAATTTGAAGTCAATTTGTTAATGAAGCTGTTGGAAGAAACGATTCATGAACAATTACCAAGAATGGAGCGGTTTAATATTGCTTTGCAATTTATTGGTGATCGATCACGTTTATCTTCGCAGCTTCAAGAATTGATGTTGCATGCAGAACAGCAGACTGCTAGTTTTGATAGTATGACATTAACCATTGCCATTAGTTATGGTGGGATGTGGGATATTGCCCATACTGCAAAACAAATTGCACAAGATGTAAAAGCAGGTGTGTTAAATGTTGAACAGATTGATGCTCAGCTATTTAATCAGCGTATAAGTCTCAATAATTTACCTGCTGTCGATTTGCTGATTCGTACAGGCGGCGATTACCGTTTGTCTAATTTCCTGCTTTGGCAGGCTGCTTATGCCGAGTTTTATTTTACTGAAACATTATGGCCTGAGTTTTCTGTAAAAGAATTTGATCATGCTTTGGACGTATTTGCAGGACGCGAACGTCGTTTTGGTAAGACTTCTGAACAAATCCACCAAGAGAAAATTGAGAATTAATAAATGTTAGAGCGGATAATTACCGCATTGGTACTGGTAGCTGTAGTACTCACCTGTATGTTTGCGACCAGTTCACACTATCCAATGTTTGGGTTAATGATTATAGCGGCTGGGGTAGCTGGCTATGAGTGGTTTAAATTAATGCCACGTGCGGTTGCGTTATTTAAACCCAAAGCATGGGCTTATGGATTAGTCGTTGCTCTGCTTTCTGCATTGGCACTCTATTATAATGAAATTGCAATTTTATTATGGTGTGCATCTATATTGACATGGTTGGTTAGTAGTTTCTGGGTAAAATCTTATCCTGAATATGATGGATGGTATAACAGTACACTTTATATCGTGGGCGTGATATTGGTCGGTGCTGCTGTTACTGCAATTTTTGAAGTTTGGCAAAGTTCCCCGTGGTGGTTGATGTACTTATTCCTGTTGGTATGGGGAGCAGACTCAGGTGCCTATTTCGTTGGGCGTAAGTTTGGTCAAAATAAGTTGGCGCCTACAGTCAGTCCAAATAAATCGGTTGAGGGGTTAGTCGGTGGTGTTGGGCTTGCAATCATCATTATTATTGTGGTGCAGGTCAATTATCTTAACTTAACATTTGCTCAGCATTTATTATTTCTAATTTTATCGGTCATTACTGTGTTTGCCTCTGTGTTGGGCGATTTGTTTGAGTCCATGATTAAGCGTCGCGCAGGTATTAAAGATTCTGGGCGCATTTTACCAGGTCATGGTGGCGTACTAGATCGCATTGATTCTTTACTTGCAGCAGCTCCAATTTTTGCGGCGGGTATGTATTTACTGAAACTTATTGGCGTAGATTTATAAATGACTCAATCTGTTTGTATATTTGGCGTGACGGGTTCAATTGGTCAAAGTACTTTGAAAATATTAGACCGTCATCCTGATAAATATACGCTTTATGCAGCAACTGCTCATAGTCGTATCAAGGAATTGGCTCAAATATGCAAACAGTATCAGCCTAAAATTGCAGTTGTACCTGAATCAAAAGTCGATGAACTGCGCGCCGACTTGCTTGCATTAGGTGTTTTTGATATTGAGATATTGGCTGGGGAACAAGGCTTAATTGCTGTTGCTGAAAGTTCTCAGGTTGATATCGTCATGGCTGCAATTGTTGGAGCAGCAGGGCTATTGCCTACCTTGGCTGCGATAAAAACAGGTAAACGAGTACTACTTGCCAATAAAGAAGCTTTGGTGATGTCTGGTGAAATCATGATGCAGGCAGCACGTGATCACAACTCGTTATTACTCCCTGTCGACTCTGAGCACAATGCAATTTTTCAGTCTTTACCGCAGAATTATTTAAATATAGAGCGTAATGGGCAACCTCAACTTGGTGTTTCACAGATTTTGCTTACCGCTTCAGGTGGCCCATTTTTAAACCATACTCGTGATCAATTACATACAGTAACGCCACAGCAAGCATGTAAACATCCAAATTGGTCAATGGGACAAAAAATTTCTGTCGATTCTGCAACTTTAATGAATAAAGGTTTGGAATTGATAGAAGCATGTCATTTGTTTTCAATATCTGAACATTTTGTTACAGTTGTAATTCACCCACAAAGTATTATTCACTCAATGGTTCAATATATTGATGGTTCAACTTTGGCACAAATGGGAAATCCTGATATGTGTACTCCAATTGCTCATGCATTAGCATGGCCAGCGCGATTGGATACCCATGTTCCTGCACTTGATTTATTTACACACTCACACCTTAATTTTCAGCAGCCAGATAATGAAAAGTTTCCAGCTTTAAATTTAGCACGTCAAGCGATGCGTGATGGTGGTCTTGCACCCACAATCTTAAATGCTGCTAATGAAATTGCAGTTGCGGCTTTTTTAGATTTGAAAATAAAATTTACAATGATTCCAGAAGTGGTTGAGCATAGCTTAAATCACGTGCAAAATGGTGCAGCACATAGCATTGAAACGATTTTGGATATGGATAGATTAGCTCGCGATGTTGCACATCAATATGTCGCAAAAACAGGAGGCTGAAAATGAATATTCTTTTTATCATTGTTGCAGCAATTCTGTTACTTGGTCCACTGATTGCAATTCATGAGTTTGGACATTACTGGGTCGCACGTAGGCTCGGTGTTAAAGTTTTAGTTTATTCAATTGGTTTTGGTCCGACTTTACTCAAGTGGACTTCAAAAAAATCAGGCATCCAGTATCAGCTCTCTGCCTTGCCACTAGGTGGTTATGTCAAAATGCTCGATGAACGTGAGGGAAATGTATCAGAAGCTGATTTACCATATGCGTTTAATCGGCAGTCACCATGGAAAAGAATCGCAATCGTTGCTGCTGGCCCAGTGATTAACCTATTGTTTGCAATTGTTTTGTTCTGGATTTTGTTTATTCCTTCCCAAGAACAATTAAATACTCGAATTGGTAAAATCCTGCCTAATACACCTGCTGCTCAGGTGGATTTGCATGCTGGTGATAAAGTATTAACTGTAGATGGGCAGCAAACACCAACATGGGAAAAACTAAATTTTGCCTTGGTAGACCGTGCAGGTGAAACTGGTCAAATCCAGATGACTGTGGATCGTGATGGAACTCAAAAGAGTGTTGTGCTTCCTATTCATGACTTTCTAAAAGATCAATCCCAATCTGCCTTAGATATATTGGGTTTTTTACCTTATCGACCTGCCATGCCTGCGGTCATTCATCAGATGAGTGAAGATGGCGCTGCAATTCGTCAAGGTATGAAAGTCGGCGATCAAATTCTTTCAATTGATGGCATCAAAATGAATGACTGGTTTGATGTTGTCGATGTGGTGCAGAAATCTCCTGAAAAGTTGCTTAATATCGATGTGCTTCGTGATGGACAAACGGTTCACTTACAAGTTATGCCGCAAGGTAAACGTGACAATATGGGCAATACAACTGGCATGTTAGGTGTGCAGAGCAACCCAGGTAAAGTTAATGTTCCTGCCGACTATAAGCAAACAATTCAATATAATCCAGCTCAGGCATTAGTCATGGCAGTGGACAAAACCACTCAAATTTCTGGCATGATTTTGAATTCGATTGTAAAAATGTTTAAAGGACTCATTGGACTAGAAAATTTATCTGGCCCCATTACAATTGCTAAAGTTGCAGGGCAAAGTGCTGAAATGGGATGGCAAACTTTTATCTCGTTTATGGCATTGATGAGTGTAAGTCTTGGAATTTTGAATTTATTACCGATTCCTATGTTGGATGGTGGACATTTGGTTTATTATTTTATCGAAGCAATTCGCGGTAAACCTGTTTCCGAACAAATACAAATGATGGGTCTAAAAATTGGTATGGTACTGCTCGGCAGTATGATGCTCTTGGCTCTCTTTAATGATTTTATGCGTTTATAACGTTTAGATGGAAAAATTAACTTACTGGAAAAATCTGGCATGCGGCACACACATTTATTAATGCCTTTGGCACTTGTTAGTGCTATGGCGGCAGTACAACAAGCATATGCAGCGAATGACTTCATTGCACGAGATATTAAAGTCGAAGGTTTAGTTCGCTTAACTCCTGCAAATGTTTATACTATGTTGCCGATAAACAGTGGCGATCGTGTAGACGATCCAACCATTGCTGATGCCATTCGTACGCTTTATGCGACTGGTCTTTTTGATGATATTCAAACATATAAGCAAAATGATGTTTTGGTTTTCAAGGTTGTAGAACGTCCTGTTATTTCAAAAATTGAATTTAAAGGCAATAAACTTATTCCGAAAGAAGCCTTACAGGATGGCTTAAAGAAGATGGGTGTTGCTGAAGGTGAAGTTCTTAAAAAATCTTCTTTGCAGACTTTAGAAACAGAGCTTGAGCAACAATATACTCAGCAAGGGCGTTACGATGCAGATATCAAGGTAACCACAACCGCACGTCCAAATAACCGTGTTGACTTAACCATCGAATTTTATGAAGGTAAGCCTGCAAAAGTTTTTGATATTAATATCATTGGTAACACAGTATTTAATGATGATGATATTAAGCAGGTGTTTGCGGTAAAAGAGTCTGGATGGGCTTCAGTAGTTACACGTAATGACCGCTATGCACGTGAAAAAATGGCGGCTAGTCTTGAAGCATTACGCGCGTTGTATCTCAATAAAGGTTACATCAACTTCAATATTAATAACTCTCAGTTAAATATCAGTGAAGATAAAAAACATATCTTTATTGAAGTTTCTGTAGATGAAGGGCAACAATTTAAATTTGGTGAAACCAAGTTCTTAGGTGATGCGCTGTATAAGCCTGAGGAGTTACAGGCATTAAAAATTTATAAAGACGGTGACACTTATTCGCAAGAAAAAGTAAATGCGGTAAAACAGTTATTGTTGCGTAAATATGGAAATGCAGGCTATTACTTTGCTGATGTAAACGTGGTTCCGCAAATTAATAATGAAACTCGTATGGTTGATATGAACTACTATATCAACCCAGGTCAGCAAGTCACAGTACGCCGAATCAACTTCTCTGGAAACAGCAAAACATCTGATGAAGTATTACGTCGTGAAATGCGTCAAATGGAAGGCGCTCTTGCAAGTAACGAGAAAATTGATCTTTCAAAGGTGCGTTTAGAGCGTACAGGTTTCTTTAAAACGGTTGATGTTAAACCAGTTCGTGTACCGAATTCTCCAGATCAGATGGATTTGAACGTGAATGTTGAAGAACAGCATTCAGGAACAACAACATTAGCGGTAGGATATTCTCAAAGTGGTGGTGTAACATTCCAGGCAGGTTTGAGCCAAACTAACTTCTTGGGTACAGGTAACCGTGTTGCAATTGATTTATCTCGTTCGGAAACACAGGATTACTACAACCTGAGTGTGACTGACCCATATTTCACAATTGATGGCGTAAGCCGTGGTTATAACGTCTATTATCGTAAAACCAAGCTGAATGATGACTATAACGTAAGTAACTATGTTACAGACAGTATTGGTGGTAGTTTGAGCTTTGGTTATCCAATTGATGAAAACCAAAACTTAAGTGCATCGATTGGTGTAGATAATACCAAAGTTACCACAGGCCCGTACGTTTCGACCTATGTGCGTGATTACTTGCTTAAAAATGGTGGTAAGGCAACTGGTCAGGGGTCATATTGTAGTGGTACGTATGAGCTGAATTCAGATACGAACGCATACGAATGTAAAGATGCCAATGGTACTGTAATTGAGATGACTCCATTTGATAATGCATTCGAGGGTGAATTCTTTACCTACAACTTGAATTTGGGTTGGTCATACAATACCTTGAATCGTCCGATTTTCCCTACTTCGGGTATGTATCATCGTTTAAATGTTGAAATTGGTTTGCCTGGTGGGGATGTCGACTACCAAAAAGCCACGTATGATACGCAGGCTTATTTCCCATTAGGCCATGATTTTGTACTTCGTGGTTATGGTAAATTGGGCTATGGTAACGATTTACCATTCTATAAAAACTTCTTCGCAGGTGGTTATGGTTCGGTACGAGGCTACGATGTCAACACGTTGGGGCCTAAATATCCAGGTGTGACTTATAACGAAAGTAAAACACGTGATTGGGATCCTGAAGAAGTAGGTGGTAATGCCTTAGTACAATTTGGTGCTGAACTTGCATTGCCTTTACCATTTAAGGGTGATTGGACGCGTCAGGTTCGTCCTGTACTCTTTGCAGAAGGTGGGCAGGTTTTTGATACTCAATGTAAGACCGCCTCAGGTAACTTATATTTAGATGGTTCTAAAACACCTATAGATGCAAAACAATACTGTAAAGATAATTATAATCTGGATTTAAGCAATCTTCGTTATAGTGTGGGTGTTGGCTTTACGTGGATTACCATGATTGGTCCTCTATCATTAAGTTATGCATTCCCATTAAATGATAAAGATGGCGATGAAACCAAGGAAATTCAGTTTGAAATTGGCCGTACTTTCTAGTACGGTCTTTATTCGGATGATTAATTGTTAAAATACTCCTGTGTATAGGGAAGTGAAAATGAATAAATTAGCAACAGTTGTATTGGGTCTTGGTTTAGCAGTGTCTGGCTTAACGCAGGCTGCGGGTGTGGGTTTTGTGGATTTGGCAAAAGTTGTAGATAGCAGTACCTATCTTAAACAACAAAATGCAAGCTTAAATCAATCGGTAAAACCGACAACAACCAAACTTGAACAGCTTGGCAAAGAGTTGGATGGTTTACGCCAAAAAGCGGAAACTGAAGGCCGTAATATGAAAGAAGCTGACGTGCAAAAGCTTAATCAGCAATATCAGACTAAATTGAGTGAATTTAACTCAACCCAGCAAGGTTTACAGTCTCGTGTTCAGGGTACTTTACAAACCATGAATAACACTTTTGAGACTCGCGTCAAACAAGCTGCTGAACAATTGCGCCAAGAAAACAATTTTGACTTCATTTTGAATAAAAATGCTGCGGTTGCCTATGACGCTAAGAATGATTTAACTGATAAAATGATTCAAAAGGTTAATGCAATTAAATAATCAATGAAAGCACGCAGTTATCGTTTAGAAGATTTGGCTCACCTTGTTCAAGGTGAGTCTTTTGGTCGTAGCGACTTTTTTCTTACTGGACTAGCAAGTCTCGAACGTGCAAATCCAAATCAGATCTCATTTGTGAATGGCGATAAATATTTAGAAGCTGCACAAAATTCGCAAGCGGGTGCTTTGATCATTCCTGTTGAATTAAAAGATCAATTGACCCAGCATCAAAATTTGATCGTTGTTCATAATCCTTATCTTGCTTTTGCCCAATTAACACATGTTTTTGAAAAAAAAGTTGAAACAGTGGGGATTGAAAGTACTGCACAAATTCATCCATCGGCCATCATTTCTGAAAGTGCATACATTGGTCATTATGTGGTGATCGGTGAGAATTGTATCATAGGTGATCGTACAGTTATCTTAGCGAACTCTACACTAAGTGATTTTGTCGAAGTGGGTAAAGATTGTTTTATTGATTCAAACGTGACTTTATCTGGTGAAACTAAAATTAAGGATCGTGTTCGTATTCATGCCAATACGGTTTTAGGTGGAGAAGGTTTTGGTTTTGCACCTTATCAGGGGAAATGGCATCGAATTGCGCAATTAGGCTCAGTTCAAATTGGCAATGATGTTCGAATTGGTTCAAATTGTAGTGTTGATCGTGGTGCTTTGGACGATACAATTTTGGAAGATGGCGTCATTATTGATAACCTTGTGCAAATCGCACATAACGTTCATATTGGTGCAAATACTGCAATTGCTGCAAAAACAGGAATTGCGGGGAGTACTACAATTGGCAAAAACTGTATCATCGGTGGGGCTTGTGGTATTGCAGGACACCTTAGCATCCCTGATAATGTGACACTTACAGGAATGTCAATGGTCACAAAAAGTATTTTTGAAGCTGGAACATATTCTTCTGGAACAGGACTTTTTGAAAATAGTCAGTGGAAACGTACGATTGTTCGCTTTCGACAATTAGCAGATGTGCCATTGACCCAAATACTCAAACGACTCGATCATATGCAGACTCAAATAGAGTCTCTTGAATCAACCTTTAAATTGCGTAAATAGAAATATGATGACTGAGTCAAAAACTCCCGCGTTTACGATCCCTGAATTGCCTATGCACATTCAAACTATTCGTGAATACCTGCCACATCGTTATCCATTTTTACTGGTTGACCGTGTGGTTGAAGTAACTGAAAATTCAATCGTTGGTTATAAAAATGTTTCAATCAACGAAGAATTTTTACAAGGACATTTTCCTGAATATCCAATTATGCCTGGTGTGTTAATTGTAGAAGCATTAGCTCAAGTTTCAGGTGTTCTTGGTTTTATCATGAATAATGAGAAGCCAAAAGCAGGTTCTTTGTTCCTTTTTGCGGGTGCAGAGAGAGTGCGTTTTAAAAAACAAGTTGTTGCAGGTGATCAGCTTGTCTTAAAATCTGAGTTAGTCATGCAAAAACGTGGCATTTACAAATATAATTGTACAGCCACAGTGGATGGCATTGTGGCAACGACCGCTGAAATTATGATTTCGCACCAGATAACAGAGCAGGCATGAGTAATAAAGACCTAATTCATTCTACCGCTATTATTGACTCATCTGCAGTAATTGCCCCAGATGTCCAAATTGGCCCCTTTTGTGTAATTGGACCTAATGTAAGCATTGCTACAGGTACAAAGCTTCATTCACATGTGGTGGTTGGGGGGTTTACTCGTATTGGTGAACATAATGAAATTTTTCAGTTCGCTAGTGTTGGTGAGATTTGCCAAGATTTAAAATATAATGGTGAAGAAACTTGGCTAGAAATTGGAAACAATAACCGTATTCGAGAGCATTGTAGCTTGCATCGAGGTACTGTTCAGGACAATAGTCTGACAAAAGTTGGCCATAACAATTTGTTGATGGTCAATACCCATATTGCACATGACTGTGTGATTGGTGACAACAATATTTTTGCTAATAATGTGGGCGTTGCTGGTCATGTTCATATTGGTGATTATGTGGTTGTAGGTGGAAACTCAGGTATTCACCAGTTTTGCAAAATTGATTCTTATAGCATGGTGGGTGGAGCGTCTTTAATTTTAAAAGATGTGCCTGCTTATGTAATGGTTTCAGGCAATCCAGCACATGCATTTGGAATGAATGTTGAAGGTATGCGTCGGAAGGGTTGGTCAAAAAATGTGATCAATGGATTGCGAGATTCTTTTAAAATTATTTATAAATCAGGTTTAACGACTGAACAAGCACTTGAAAAAATTCGTGCTGAGATTTTGCCAGAAATTTCTGAAGTTCAGTTGCTGATTGATTCAGTTGAATCATCAAAGCGCGGAATTATTCGTTAATTTTGTATATTCTAGAAAAGAAAAAGACACATTTAATATGTGTCTTTTTCTTTTCTGCGGGGTGTTACTTTTTAACAAAACCCGCTTCTTCAGATTGTGGATAGCTAGCAAGAAGCTTGTTTTTATATTGTGTGGCTACAGCAGTCTTATGATCTACATCTTTTGCGATGCTATATAGTTGATATAAAGAACGTGGTGCTTTGCTAGAGGTTGGATACTTATCTGCTACGGTTTGATAATTCTTTTTTGCTTGAGCATAATTTACAGGATCTGATGCTAAATGAAACTCAGCTAGCCAAAAGTAAGCATTTGGCGTGTAAATGCTGTTTGGGTGATTTTTAATAAAGTTTTCCATTGGTGCAATCGCTTTTTTTGCACCTCCTTGTTTATAAGCATCAAGAGCAACGGTATAAGCAGCTTTATCGAGTTCTGCTGAATCCTTATTTTGTGTCGGTGCTTGAGCAGTATTGGTGTTGTTAGTTGTACTTGCGTTTGCTTGTTGATTGGTTTGAGCTACAGCAGGCGTAGCTGTTGTCTGCTGAGGATCGGCATTTACAGGAGCTTGTGCATTGTTACTGATGTTAGGAGTTGCACTATTCGGATCGGTAGCAGCATTTTCATCTGTTGCAACACTATCTGGATCAACTTTCTGATTCAATAACTCTAGACGTTGATCCAGATCAGTGTATCGATTTGCTAAGTCTTTTTTCAGTTGATCAATCGCGTGAGTTTGTTCCTCTAATTGGCCGCGTAATACACGTATATCATTTTCGAGTTGCTGATTTTTCTGCATTAACTGCCAGTTAAGATTGGTCGCAACAGGTTGATCATTTGCAACTGACATTGATCCAGAGTCGGATTGGCTTAAGCCACGTGATTCAATTGGAATATTGGCATAAATAGAAGAGCCGCAGAGCAGGGTAATCGCGAATAAAGAATGCTTTTTTAGCATAAGCCACAATCCATAATTTTAAATATAACGTCAAGCAGTTGTTTTTTACTCATTCACTAATAAAAAACAAATTGAAAGCAAATGCCATTAAAAACACCCCGCCATAGAATTGCAATAAGTAATTACAATAATTTAGCATTTATCCTTTTAGATAAAAACGGACAAAAGAAAGTCTGGAGGAATCACAGCAATTTTTACAGCTAAAATTAGCTCGTAGTGTTTCATGATCTTTAATAATAAGCGGGTCTTTTTAAAAATAGGAAAAGAAAAAAGACAATCAAATCTTTAAATTTGTTGATGATTTAGTCAATTGAAATGAAAACTGAAGGAAAAGAGGAGATAGCACTTGCAACACATTTAAAAATCTCTATACTCTGTTCTTGCAATGGTAGCCCTGCTGGTGGCTTCGCAATTGTACTCTGTGAACCCCGCCAGGACCGGAAGGTAGCAACGGTAACAGATCTACGATGTGCCGAGGTTTTGCTAGTAGGGCTGCCACCATTTATTCTTCTTCAGTCGTTCGACTAATTGCTTTCATAATTACATTCATATCAAACCCGCGATATTGCAAAAAACGAATCTGTTTGGCTTTTTGTTTTGGATCTTTTTCTACATCGTTTCCAAATTTTTTAACTTTTAATTGATATGCCTGCTCAAACCAGTCAACTTCCTGAATATCTTCTAGAATTAAATGACTATCTACTTGTTTATGTTTAAGTGCTTGTTTAATTCGGTTTGGGCCTTTGCCTTTACGAATTTGGCTAGACAAGATCATTTCAGCAACACGTTGATCGCTCTGGTATTGACGTTCTGATAGCTCCTCAACCAATGCCAAGACTTCATTGTGATCCTGAGCATAAAGGCTCAGTTTTTCAATCAATTCTGCCTTTGCATATTCTTTACGTGTTAGCAGTGCAAAAGCATAAGAACGCAGACGAGCGCCTGTGAGTTTTGCTTTATTGGGTTGATCATCTGAATTTGAATACATATAAAAGTTGTTCCAAATGAAAAACGCCCCGAAGGGCGTTTAATTGTAGCTCGATTAGCTTTCTAAAAAGTCAGGTTGTTCTTCTTCATCGTCTTCGGTGCTTTGAGCAACTGGGGTGCTGGTCAGTAACTTTTCACGAATTTGTTTTTCAATTTCCTGAGCAATTTGAGGGTTTTCCTCAAAATAACGAATTACGTTATTTTTACCCTGACCAATCTTATTGCCCTGATAAGAATACCAAGCACCTGCTTTTTGCACGATTTCTTGTTGTACAGCTAAATCAACCACTTCACCAAGTTGGTTAGTGCCTTTACCGTACATAATTTGGAAAAGTGCTTCTTTAAATGGAGGTGCCATTTTATTTTTTACGACTTTAACTTTGGTTTCAGAACCAACAATCTCATCGCCTTCTTTAACCTGACCAACACGACGAATATCTAAACGTACAGAAGCATAGAATTTGAGCGCGTTACCACCTGTGGTGGTTTCTGGGCTACCAAACATCACACCAATTTTCATACGAATCTGGTTAATGAAGATCACCATGCAATTTGAACGTTTGGCATTACCTGTAATTTTACGTAATGCCTGACTCATTAAACGAGCTTGTAAGCCCATGTGTGAGTCGCCCATTTCACCTTCAATCTCAGCACGTGGAGTTAGTGCAGCCACAGAGTCGACAACAATAAGATCAATTGCGCCTGAACGAACCAACATATCTGCAATTTCAAGTGCCTGCTCACCATTGTCAGGTTGTGAAACTAATAGATTGTCGATGTCTACGCCAAGTTTACGGGCATATTGTGGATCGAGTGCATGCTCAGCATCGATAAAAGCGCAAGTACCGCCCGCTTTTTGACATTGGGCAATGGCTTGTAAGGTCATGGTGGTTTTACCCGATGATTCTGGGCCATAAATCTCAACAATACGGCCTTTTGGTAAGCCACCAATACCGAGTGCAATATCGAGTGTTAGAGAGCCTGTAGATACAGCTTCAACAGCTTGCACAGTGTTATCGCCTAAACGCATCACTGTATTTTTACCAAATTGTTTTTCAATTTGGCTCAAGGCCGCGTTTAATGCCTTGCTTTTATTATCATCCATCTCACAACCTCAAAACTGTGTAATATCACTATCATTCAAAGTGGATGTATCGAATTTTAACCTCGTTCCACCTGTGTATAGTGACAGATTTATTTTTAATATTCCATGTCAAGATCATGTCAGTACGACACAATATGACGTGTATAAAAAGTACCTCAATCAATCATCATGATAAGACCACGATTGGTCAAACTGCTGATCATTTTCTTGTTTAAACTTGCTGATTTGTCGACGATCTTTTTTAGATGGACGATGATCAGGTCGGGCTAGATTATGCAATTTTCTTTGTGATGCAATCAACTCCCTTCGCGCTAAACTGACTTCGGTTTCTTCATACAATAATTGCGCCACAGGTGCGGGACCACGTGTTGATGACAGAGCTTTAATCACCACGGTTTTCTTTTCAAATCCCTGCATAATGGTAAGCTCCATACCTACACGGATTTCTTTAGAAACCTTGACCCGCTCATTATCATGGTGAACTTTGCCACCTTCAATAGCGGCTTTAGCAATGGAACGTGTTTTAAAAAAACGAGCTGCCCAAAGCCATTTATCAACACGCATTGAGTCACTTACATTTTGTTCAAGCTGTTTTGACATCAACATCCTTAACTTGAGATTGAGGTAAAAAAGAAAGTAATTCTACTAAATGATTGATTGCAGGGTAGTTTAAACTGGATAACTCACGCACAGGTTTTAAACTTGAGGGTTGAGTAATGGTAATGAGTTGTTCAATACCAAACTGTTTAGCCCCTGCCAGTACTTGTGCTGTGTCATCAACCAAAACGACTTGCGTAGGGTCAAACGAGTGCAGCTGTTGTAAACTTTGCCAAAAGCCAATATCTTCTTTGGCATAGCCTAGCTGCTGGCTGCTAACCATTAGTTCAAAATAAGGGCGAAGAGCAACATTTTCAAGTTTGAGTTTTAAGCTTGGTTGATCGGCATTGGTGACCAGCCAACAGCGGTAACCAAGTTCTTTAAGTTGTTGCAATAGTTTAAAACAGCCCGATCTGGGTTGAATTTTATGTTGAAATTCTTGCTGTAGTTTTAATACATCAACACCAACTTTTGCTGTCCAATATTTCGATGAGTACCAAGATAATGTGTGCTTGTGTTGTTGGTAAAATTGAGATAACGTTTCTTGGCTTTGCTGCAAAGTGCATTGATGAGCTTGCGCATGGCGTTCGGGCAAACACTGATTCCAGATAAAATCATCAAAACTTAAGTCGAGTAGCGTACCATCCATATCAAACAGGACAATAGGTAAAGTCGAAGAATTACAATTTGGCATACGGGATAGTCTATGTTTATTAAAACTCATGCACCACAGGATGCGTTAATCACGCAATTATTGCCTGTGTTACAGCAAGCGAGTCAAATTCTTTTTGAAGAATACCAAAGTTATACCGCAGGAAGCGAGTTTAATATTCACCAAAAAAGTGATCAATCTCCTGTGACACAGGCAGATTTGAAAGTAAATGATTTTTTAATCAAAGCTTTAGCGAAAATTCAGCCTGTATATCCTGTATTATCCGAAGAAAGTGATAATTCTGATCGGCATGAATGGTCAACCTGTTGGATGCTTGATCCGTTAGATGGTACAAAAGAGTTTATCCATGAACGAGATGAATTTACGATTAATTTAAGTTTAATAAAAAAAACAAAAACTATATTTTCAGTGATTGTCGTGCCTTGTGAGCAGCAAGTGTACTTGGGTTATATCAATGAATTGCCATATAAATATCAATTTAATCATGGGCAATGGTGGCGTTATCAAACAGTTGAAAACCGAAAGCCGCATGAGTTGCAAGTTGGTTTAAGTCATAACAGTAAAAATCCGAAGTATAAGCAGTTCATTGAGTATATTGAACGCGATGATCATACAGTGATACATCGTGAAGCGGGCAGTGCTTATAAGTTTTGTATGATGCTTGAAGATGAGATTGATCTTTATCCGAGATTTCATCCAACTTCAGAATGGGATACGAGTGCAGGTCAGGGCTTACTAGAAAGTATAGGTGGTGGGCTGATTACACTGTCAGGAAAACCTTTTGAATATAACAGGCGTGATACTGTTTTAAATGAGGGTTTTTTGGCTTTTACGACACCTGAAATAAAACAGTTAGCATTAAATGCGCTAAAGCAATTGCAGATTACAGATTGAGAGTTTTTGCCTGCATGGTATAGTGAGCAGGTAATGAAAATGACAATATAAGATGATATATGGCACTTAAGCTATTACCTCCCAGTATGCTACAGGCAATTGATTTACTGCCCGATGGCAATGTTCCTGTAACACTTTTTACACGGCATTCGATTCGTGAAATTGTGAATGGGCAGGGTTTGGCTGGTTATGATTTACAACTTACTGAATCAGGTCGTGTATTGGCAGAAGAATGGGGAGCCTGTTTGATACAAAACACAGGTCGTATGATTCAACATTGTATTTCAAGCCCAATTCAACGCTGTATTGACACAGCCGCATTGATGATTGAGGGTGCAGATCGTGTTACTCCTAAAACCAACACACATACGATTGAAATTGTTGAGCAGGGTTTATTGGTTGAACCAGGTAGTTTTGTACTGGATATAAAGAAAGCTGCGCCTTATTTTCGTGAACAAGGTGCGCTTGGTTTTATTAATAGTTTTGTGAATAACGCCTTACCCGGAATGAAGCATCCTATTACTGGTGTCTTTGATGTACTAGAACTGATCTATAACACCCACCCAAATACTTCTCAGGGTTTAAGCTTGGCTGTGAGCCATGACACGATTATTGCAGCCATTGTTGCTGTGATTTCTGGTCGCAGTCAAATTGATAAAAAAGACTGGCCTGCAATGATGGAAGGATTATTTGTCTGGTTTGAAGGTGATGACTTTATTAATAGCCAGCTTAAATGGATCTGGCGTGGAGAAGTACATCAATTAAATGTCAGTGATTTTATTCAGCCTGATCAACGTTTATAAAAATAATGTATGGGTTTTAGCAATAGTTGAGTCAAGTTCATTGCATTTTTTTGAATAATTCTGGATAGAAACTTAGCTTTTAAAATAATACAAAGCATGCTGCTGATGACTAGACAACATATAATATTTAAAACAGGGTGTGTCGTTGCTATAAACGCAAAGTGCGACAAAGCAATAATAAAAAAACCATGCAGTAAATAAATGGCTAAGGTCTGTTCACCCAGAGCTCTAAAAAATTCTGGGAGTTTTGAGGCACAAGCAAGTAAAGAAATAGTCCCACAAATTGCAAGAAAGAATAACATCAAGCGTGTCACGATCCCATTGAGCGGGTTCATCTGTAATTGTTGATAGGACAAACTTCCATAGAGCCAATAATGATTTGGTTGTAAGAAAGCCAGTGCTATGATCAATATCATCAAACTTGCGCTGGTAATCCACAACCAATAACTTGATTTTTGAAAGGTATTTAAAAAAGATTTGCCATAAATTGCACCTATTACAAAAAATGGTAAAAAGACAAAAATTCGTCCGATTGAAAATAGGTAATTATTAAATGGTGATAATCCAATCCCTAAACTTGCCAGAATAGCGATGAGTAAGGGATAGCGACTTTTTATGAGTAAAGATGTGAGTAGACTCCAAGCCACCATTCCCCATAAATACCATAAGATCCAATACGGTTTGATCACCCAGCCTAGCCAATTCTGATGATCTATAAAAATAAGATTGAAACCTAAATATAGCAGCTGAAATGACACAGCAAGTACGATAAAAAATAAAGTTTTTTCAAATAATTTATGATTTTTGAAGAATAAACCTGAAATGAAGATAAAGGCAGGCATGTGAAAGCTGTAGATGAATGTCAGTAATATGCCGCTTAAATCATTCCAGCCAATAAAACGTTCTAAAATATGACCAAATACAACCAGAAAGATCAGTAAACCTTTGGCTTTATCCAGACTGGTATCACGCATGGGGAAGATAAGATGGTGTTAAAAATTATTATTTTGATGGCAATAAAAAAAGCCCAGTAGGGCTTTCTTTATTTGCTACTTAGTTAGAAGCTAGAGCTTTAACTTGAGCGTTTAAACGGCTCTTATGACGAGCAGCTTTGTTTTTGTGGATGATGCCTTTATCAGCCATACGGTCGATTACAGGAACAGCTTTTTTATAAGCTTCTGTAGCAACAGCATAATCACCAGATGCGATTGCACTTACAGTACGTTTGATGTAAGTACGAACCATAGAACGCAAGCTTGCGTTGTGTTTACGCGCTTTAACGTTTTGACGCGCACGTTTTTTTGCCTGAGCAGAGTTTGCCACTCTTGCACTCCTTGAAATTTGATTGGTCTGGGCGGGCTGAAGTTTCACTGGTTATAGTTAAAACTATCACCAGCCCGTAAACAAGTGCCATATTTTGATGAATTGGTGCGGCTAAGTCAAGCCTTGAGACGTTTTTGTAACGTTTTTGATGGTGATAAATTCACAAGAACAGGCTAAATTAAAATAAAAGTACTTAGGCTGCTTAAAATATGGCAAATATGAAGAATAAGGCGTTGGTTATCGGCGCAACGGGACTTGTCGGAAAAGCATTGATAAAACAATTACAAGCGTCGTCAGAATTTGATTTTGTGAATGTAATTGTACGCAAAGAACTCAGCGAATTTAAATCTCTCTCCAAAGTCAGTCAATTTGTAATCGAAGATTTTTTGTTACTTAATGATCAAGATGTCAGTGGCTATACACATGCTTTTAGCTGTTTAGGCTCAACGATTAAAAAAGCAGGCAGCAAACAAAATTTTTATGCGATTGATTATGAGATTAATGCACACTTTGCAGATTTGCTGCAAGATAAAGAAACGCATTTGCTTTTGGTGAGTGCAATGGGTGCAAATTCTTCTTCCATCTTTTTTTATAATCGAGTGAAAGGCCAGCTTGAAGATTATTTGAAGACACTGACATTAAGCAAACTTTCTATATTTCATCCTTCTTTACTGATTGGACAACGGGACGAACAGCGCATATTTGAAGGACTTGCGCAAAAAATATTTTTAAATCTTGAGAATATTTGGAAGACACCATTTTTATATAGGCCTGTAACGGCAGAGCAGTTGGCTTATACAATGCTTGTAGCAGCAAAAACGCAAATGGAAGCCGTTAAAATTTATGATAATTTAAGCATACAAACCACTTCATAATGGAGAGCAACATGACAACAGTGCCTTTCGTAACCTGTGATTTACTTGATGACAATCCTGATAAAGACATTCAGGTTGTTACGCCATCACTGGATGGCCGCTTTTTTAAAAGTTACGGCGCACGGAAAAGCTTTGGTGGGCAAATCGTCACTGTAAAATGCTTTGAAGATAATTCACGTGTTAAAGAATTACTAGCAACAGATGGAACCAATAAAGTTTTAGTGGTTGATGGGGGAGCATCGATGCGCTGTGCATTAATGGGAGACATGATTGCTGAATCAGCCGTTCAAAATCACTGGAATGGCGTTGTGATTTATGGCTGTGTACGTGATGTTGATGCAATCGCTGAACTTGATCTAGGCGTACATGCATTGGCTGCAATTCCTCAAAAAAGTAACCGTAAAGGCATAGGCGAGGTTGATATAAATCTTTATTTTGGAGGTGTTACGTTCCAGTCAGGTGATTTCATTTATGCTGATAACAATGGGATTGTGGTTGCAAAAGAACAACTGGTAGCTTTATAAAACAGGATAAGTTTATGGTGATTCATCAAATAAAAGTCTTGCAATCTGTTGCATCAACACTTGCAGGAGGTGGGCGTGGTGTAAGCGGTACACCATTTCCTTCTCAGCCTATAAAGCCGCTTAAATTGTATGAGTTTGAGGGATCACCATTTTGCCGTCGTGTTCGTGAAGTCTTCACTTTGCTTAATCTGGACGTTGAAATTTACCCGTGTCCTAAAGGTGGCAAGAAATATCGCCAGATCGTAAAAGAAAAGGGCGGTAAATTACAGTTTCCTTTTTTGATTGATGAAAATACAGGGGATCAGTTGTATGAATCCGAGCAAATTGTTCATCATTTATTTAAATATTATGGAAAAACAGGCAAGACTCCTGCCAAATATAAGCATTATGCAAAAATACCTGTAGCTGAGTTTGCGGGAACACTTTTAAATATGGCGCGTGGCGTATGGGTCGATAAAAAAATTATAAATCGTGCTGCACCTAAGCAATTGCTTGAATTATGGAGCTTTGAAGCGAGTCCATATTCACGTATCGTTCGTGCAGAACTAAGTGAACTTGAAATTCCTTACATTTTACATAATGTGCCAAAAGAACGTTGGCAAGATCAGGGACCTGCGATCTTACGTTTAAAGCCAGGGAAATACGTGCCTTTGGCGGGTGGTAAGCGTGAAAAAATGTTGCCAGAAATGCAAGGAAGAATGCAGGTGCCTTATTTAGTTGATCCAAATACTGGGGTTAAGTTATTTGAGTCTGCTAAAATTGGGAAATATCTGAAGAAACAGTACGGAAAAGCTTAAGTAATTCTTTATTCTAGGCAGGCATCATTTTTAATCGAATGTATGTCTGTTTTTTTGTCTATATTTTATCCGTCTGTTCGTTTTGTCGGTCTGGCAATGCTAAGCTCTTTTATACTTTTAAATACAATATGTTAAATTAGCAACAAAATAAAATGCTCAGACAAGGCAGAGGTTTATGACATTGACTCGAGTTCAACCTGTTACCAGTCGTCCAGGTGAAAACGCGCTATTTATTGTATTGGGACTCTCTCTAACAGATGGTGTAAAAGAAAAAGTTATCGATTTCGCAGCAAACTTTTCAGCACTAACACGCAGTTTAAGGGCGCGATATCCTGATGATGACTTCAATGCTGTTTTAGGATTCAGTTCAAATGCTTGGGATATGCTTTTTGATGGACAGCCGAAACCACATGAGCTGACAACCTTTAAAGAGATTAAAGGGCCTAAATATACAGCTGTTTCGACGCCCGGAGACTTATTCTTCCATATTCGCGCAAACCGTCAGACCTTATGTTATGAGTTAGCCAGTATTATTCATCAGCAACTTAAAGATATTACCCATCCAATTGATGAAGTACACGGTTTTCGTTATTTCGATGGACGTGCCATTATTGGTTTTGTGGATGGCACTGAAAATCCAGAGCCTGAAATTGCGGCTGAATATGCATTAGTGGGGACGGAAGATCCACTGTTTACAGGTGGTAGCTATGCTTTTGTACAAAAATATATGCATGATATGGATAAATGGCGAAGTCTAAGTGATGAAGAGCAGGAAAAAGTCATTGGGCGTAAAAAGTTTAATGATGTTGAACTGGGTGATGATGTTAAACCCGAAACTGCACATAATAATGTCAGCAAAGCCTATGATGATGAAGGCAATGAACTGAAAATTATGCGTGCCAATATGCCGTTTTCCAATCCAAGCAAGGGTGAATATGGAACTTATTTTATTGGTTATGCCAATAAATTTAGTACCACACGTCAGATGGTGGAACATATGTTTCAGGGCAATGCCGAAGGACATTTAGATCGTCTGCTAGATTTTAGTACTGCCCAAACAGGAACTTTATTTTTTGTGCCAACAGTCGATTTTCTAGACGATTTAGGTGATGAATAATAGATTTATTCATCTAAATAAAAAACCCAAGTGAATGATCCACTTGGGTTTTTTTAAGCAATTTAAAAACTAAAATCGTTCAGCCATTGCCATGTTCCACATCCGATAATAAAAATTTTCATCATCTTTTTCATGACAATCTAAAAGTTCACCACCTTTAAAGAAAAAGTGTAGTTGAGCATAATTTTTGATTTCACGATCATTCAAACGCTGTGCCAAATGATGCGCTTTAATTTCTGATGGGTGTTGTAAGCCTGCTGCTGCAATCATTTCAGAAAGTGCATGTAAGGTATTTTTCTGGAAATTAAAAACACGATCGGCTTTGGTAGGTACATCAATTGCTTTTTGGCGGTCTTTATCTTGTGTTGCAACACCGACAGGACATTGATTTGTATGACAACTCTGTGCTTGAATACAACCGACAGCGAACATAAATCCACGAGCAGAATTGACCCAATCTGCACCTAGTGCAAACGTGCTAGCAATATCAAAAGCACTGATAATTTTACCACTGGCACCTAACTTAATCTGATCTCGTAATCCTGCTCCAATTAAAGTGTTATGCACAAACTGTAAGCCTTCACGCAGCGGTGTCCCAATGAAATCACTAAATTCGACAGGTGCTGCACCCGTACCACCTTCAGAGCCATCTACTACAATAAAATCTGGAATAATTTGGGTTGCAAGCATGGCTTTAACAATACCCATAAATTGCCATGGCTGACCAATACATAGTTTAAAACCGACAGGCTTGCCGCCAGAAAGCTCACGTAATTGCTGAATAAAATGCATCATTTCAATAGGTGTATTGAATGCAGAATGCTTTGGTGGAGAAATACAATCTCGGTCGCGAGGTACGCCACGAATCTCCGCAATTTCTTCGGTAATTTTATTTTTGGGTAAAATGCCGCCGTGACCCGGTTTAGCCCCTTGTGAAAGCTTAATTTCAATCATTTTTATTTGGGGAAGTGCCGCTTGTTTTTTAAATTTTTCAGGATCAAATTTTCCATCCAGTGTACGGCAACCAAAATAGCCACTGGCAATTTCCCAGACGATATCGCCGCCATTTTCCAGATGATAAGGGCTAAGACTTCCTTCACCAGTATCATGATAAAAATTTCCCATTTTCGCACCTTTGTTTAGCGCACGAATCGCATTGGCACTCAAACTTCCAAAGCTCATGGCTGAAATATTCATGATCGATGCGCTATAAGGCTGATGACATTGATGGTTGCCAATTTCTATACGAAAATTTTTAGGATCGGCTGGTTCGCATGGCGTAATCGAATGCACCATGAAGCGATAATCATCTTGATAGACATTAATAATTGAACCAAAAGGTTTGTCAGCATTTTCATTTTTGGCACGTTGATACACCAAACTGCGCTGCATCCGAGAGAAAGGTAGGGCATCCTGATCCGATTCAATAAAATACTGGCGAATTTCAGGGCGAAAATCTTCAAAGAAAAACCGAAAATGCCCCATGATCGGATAATTTCTTAAAATAGAATGTTTGCTTTGTAAAACATCATAAAGACCCACTAGACTAAGTAAACTGGTAAGGAGCCACAGTCCATTCAGCACAGTATCTGAAATAAAGTAATAAATATAATGAGGTGCATAGGAAATTCGAAACCAGCTAATGCTGATAGCAATAATAATGCACAGAAACCAGATGGAATGCCGCGAAAAAAAGGTGTTTAAAAATTTGTGACGGATACTTTGTGTGATGTTAGCCATTAAAACAATATTCCTTTTTTATTGCTATCTAAAGTAGCCAACTCACCCGCTTTAGCTCAAGTAACGAATTGTTAGAGCTGAGAATTATTCTAAACTCCCAGCTCAAAAAATGACTTAATTGGTTTCTTCTTCAGGAGGAAGCAACATCAAAACAGATTCATTGAGTAATTGTGCAATGTCCTCAAGTATTTCTTCTTGATTAAAGGTCTGATCGAATTGTAGGCTTTCACCATCCGCAAGTTTTTTTAAACTTGATTCAAAGTCTTCGGAAATGCAGCTTTCTTCGCCATTCGCCCAAAATAATAATTGTCCATCTTCTTGGGTATATAAAAGGCGTGAAGCGGGTTCCAAACGTAATTCGTAACCAGTATCCAGAATCTCTAGCAAGTCATCTGCTTCAATTTCATCTGCTTCTGGAATATTGTCAGGATATTTGGGTTCGGACATCAGCGACATGAGTGCATGTTCAAAATCACTAGAATGTTGCAATTGATCAAGTACTTTGGCTTTTAGATAGGCGAGTTCATTGGCAGTCATTTCTCCAATAGCAGAACTTCGATCGCGAACAATATCCAATAATGGATTTTTTAATAAAGTGTTGTCTGCAAATTTGTCACTGACCCGATCCATCATGGTTGCAATATTGGGCATACGAAAGCCAAAGGAAAAGGTCAGACAGTCATCTTCTGCTACACCATAATGTGACAAACCTGGTGGAACATAAAGTAAATCACCTGGAGCTAAGACTTCATCAAAATGGATCGCCATATCTGGCAATAATTTTAATGGCTGATTTGGCACAAACTCAGTTGAAGCATCACACATTTGCCCAAGTTGCCAACGGCGATGACCATAACCTTGAACTAGAAAAACATCATAAAAGTCAAAATGCTTACCTACAGAACCGCCTTTAGGTGCATAAGACACCATAATGTCGTCGCGTCGCCACTGCGGAATAAATGGAAATTTCTTCCAGAGTTCTGCCAGATCAAAAGAATAATGATCCACCGCTTGAACCAATAACGTCCAAAGTTTTGGCATCTTCTGAAAATCCCCTTTGACCAATGGAGAAGATTTTACAGTCCATTGATTTGGGTCCTTATCTTTTTGTTTGAGTAAACGTGCAGAAACGGTTTCTTCTAATGCCAATTCCTTAACATCGTCAGGCTCAAGAATATTGATAATTTCTGGCATCGCGTTGCGAACCAGTAATGGTTTTTTTTGCCAATACTCATTTAAAAATTGTTCTGCGGTGATTCCACCTAATACGTCTAAAGATTGCGACATAAAACGCCTATTTCAATAAATTATGGAATTGTCAAACCGAGTTGACGAAGTAAATGGCAGACTTGAATTAATGGAAGCCCCATCAGTGTGGTTTGATCATTACCCGACATCGACTCAAACAAACTAATGCCTAAGCCTTCACAGCGAAAACTACCTGCACATTGTAAAGGTTGTTCAAGCGCAACATATCGCTCAATTTCAGCAAGATTCAGTTGACGAAATTTAACCTGATAATGTTCAACAAGTGTTTTTTCAAACCCACTGTGTAAATGCTGAATACTGAGTCCAGTACTAAAACATACGCTTTGACCAGAGTTCGCCATAAGCTGTGTAATGGCATTCTCAGTGGTTAAGGGTTTGCCAATAAAATCCTGTGGAGAATGAATGCGCCACGCGACTTGGTCAGAACCAATCACAATCGCATCTGGATATTGTTCTGCAATCACTTTAGCCTTTTCAAAAGCTAACCGCCTAGCGAGATCATCAGCATGTTTTTCACCTTGAACAGATTCATCAATATCTGGGGAAATACAGTGATAAACAATTCCAAGCCGATCCATTAGAGTTTTACGTGTTTGACTACTAGATGCCAATATAATATCAGGATGAATCATCAAACTGCGTATTCCATAAGAACATCAAGCGGTACATAGCTTAAAACAGACTGGTGGCAGGCTTGTAACTTGATTGGCGGCGCAAATCCTGCTTGATAGGCTTCAACCCAGCGCGTTACACAAATGCACCAAAAGTCACCCGGTTTAACGCCAGGAAAGTCTACTTCTGGAAGTGGTGTGATGAGATCATTCCCCACTTTTTGCGAATAGCTTAAAAACTCGGAAGTCATTTCAGCACATACAGTATGTTGACCAAGGTCGTTGACCGCGGTATGACAGAAGCCATTACGAAAATAACCTGTAATTGGGTCAAAACAACAGCTTGCTAATGGTTCGCCTAGTACGTTGAGGCGATTAATTTTTGGATCTGGATGAATAGACATAGGGACTTAGTCGTAAAACACTGAAACTATCATAATCAAAAGTTTAGCTTTCTACAGCTTTTCTACAAAAAAACTAACTTTTTTTAGTGTAATCATTTAAAATTGGCGCGTTTTTAAATCTATAAAGAGAGCAATACATGAATTTTCAGCGCATGACTGACCTAGATTTAGCAGGCAAACGTGTCCTTATTCGTGAAGATTTAAACGTGCCTGTTAAAAATGGGGAAATTACCAGCGATGCACGTTTACGTGCTGCATTGCCAACGATTCAGGCTGCTTTGGAAAAAGGCGCTGCGGTCATGGTGTTCTCTCATTTAGGCCGTCCAGTGGAAGGTGAACCAAAACCAGAACAATCACTTGCACCTGTTGCTGCATACTTAAGCAAAGCATTGGGTCAGGATGTAAAACTCTATACAGATTATCTGGATGGCGTTGAAGTTGCAGCTGGTCAGGTGGTTTTGCTTGAAAATGTACGTTTTAACCACGGCGAAAAGAAAAACAATGCTGAATTGGCACAAAAATACGCTGCGCTTTGCGATGTATTTGTGATGGATGCATTTGGTACGGCGCACCGTGCAGAAGCATCCACCGAAGGTGTAGCACGTTACGCAAAAGTAGCTGCGGCAGGGCCATTACTTGCTGCTGAATTAGACGCTTTAGGTCGTGCACTTCAAACACCTGAAAAGCCGATGGTTGCGATTGTTGCAGGTTCAAAAGTTTCAACCAAACTTGATGTCTTAACTTCACTTTCTGATATTTGCGGTCAATTGATTGTGGGTGGTGGTATTGCCAATACCTTCTTGGCAGCAGCAGGATTCAATGTTGGCAAATCACTTTGTGAAATTGATTTAATCGATACCGCAAAAGCAATTGCAGCCAAAGTATCCGTTCCACTTCCAACAGACGTTGTGGTTGCTGATGCAGCAGAAATTGATTTTGCTGACTTCCTTGGCTCATTAGCGAAAGCGAAAGCAGTCGTGAAGAAAGTTGAAGATATTGCAGACAATGACATGATTTTGGATGTTGGCCCTGAAACGGCAAAAGCCTTTGCAGAAATTATTAAATCATCTAAAACCATTCTTTGGAATGGTCCAGTAGGCGTGTTTGAAGTTGATCAATTCGGAGAAGGGACAAAAACACTGTCATTGGCAATTGCTGAATCTGAAGGATTCTCTATTGCGGGTGGTGGTGACACTTTAGCTGCAATTGATAAATATGAAGTTGCAGACAAAATTGGTTATATTTCCACAGGTGGCGGTGCTTTTCTTGAGTTTGTAGAAGGCAAAACACTTCCTGCGGTTGCAGTATTACTAGAACGTGCTTAAACGTCTCTAAATGTACTGTCATATATTTGAAACAGGTCGATTTATATCGGCCTGTTTTTTCATTATTGATTCATATAACTGTCACAAAGTTGCAATAAACTAAATCAAATTCAGTAATCAGAGTTTTAGGAAGACATGATGAAATTGAAATTTGCTTTGGCTGCTTTAGTGATGATCCCTTTAACCTTGACTGCCTGTGCTAAAAAAGATGATGCACCTGCATCTCATGAAGGTCAAACTACACCAGTTGAAGAAAAAGTAACTTCTGAACAACAAGCAGCAATTGATGCATTAGATAAACCTGTAATGGATGAGAAAAATACAGATATTCCTGAATCTGTCGCTAACGCTGCTGCTGATCCTGCAACACCTGCAACTGACGAAGAAGCCGCTACAATTGAACAGAAAAAAGGCGAAGCTCATTAAGTTGTGTAGGCTTTTGTTAAAAGTCCCTGCCAATGCAGGGATTTTTTTTGAATTACTGTGATTTGTTGCTGATTTGAAACAAATGACAAGGTAGAATATGTCGCACTACCTGGGAGGATATTATGGCACTTATTTCACTGCGCCAGCTCTTGGATCACGCCGCAGAACACAACTATGGCGTACCAGCGTTTAACGTAAACAATTTAGAACAAATGCGCGCAATCATGTTGGCCGCGGATGCAACCAATTCACCTGTAATTGTGCAAGCTTCGGCTGGTGCTCGTAAATATGCAGGTGCGCCATTTTTACGTCATCTTATTTTAGCTGCCGTTGAAGAATGGCCACATATTCCAGTGGTAATGCATCAGGATCATGGTACAAGCCCTGATGTCTGTCAGCGTTCAATCCAGTTGGGCTTTAGCTCAGTAATGATGGATGGATCATTGGCTGCTGATGGTAAAACACCAACAGATTATGACTATAACGTTGATGTCACTCGCCGTGTTGTACAATTAGCGCATGCGTGTGGTGTATCAGTCGAGGGTGAAATTGGCTGTTTAGGTAGCCTTGAAACTGGGTTGGCTGGTGAAGAAGATGGTGTGGGTGCAGAAGGTGTACTTGATCATTCTCAGCTTTTAACTTCAGTTGATGAAGCAAAGCAGTTTGTGTCTGATACCAACGTCGATGCTTTAGCGATTGCGGTTGGTACTTCTCACGGTGCGTACAAGTTTACGCGTCCGCCTACAGGCGACATTCTAGCGATTGACCGTATTAAAGAAATCCATGCCGCTTTGCCAAATACGCATTTGGTTATGCATGGCTCAAGCTCAGTACCTCAAGAATGGTTAAAAATCATTAATGAGCACGGTGGTAATATTGGTGAAACGTATGGTGTACCTGTTGATCAGCTTGTAGAAGCAATCAAGCACGGTGTACGTAAAATCAATATCGATACCGATTTACGTTTAGCTTCGACTGGTGCAATTCGTCGCTTTATGGCGGAAAATCCAGCTGAATTTGATCCACGTAAATACTTTGCTAAAACTGTTGATGCAATGAAACAAATTTGTATCGATCGTTACGAAGCATTTGGTACAGCGGGTAATGCCGATAAGATTCGCCCAATTTCTTTGGAAGTTATGGTTGATCGTTATAAATAATTGATCAGTTATTAATTCGATTCTGGAAAAGCCCATACGTTGGGCTTTTCTTTTATCAACAAAAAGATAAAAACCGCGAGAGCAAAATGGAATTGATTGTATTTTCAGCACTATGCAGTGTATCTGTTTCAATTTTACTGAAATGGCTAAAAGAAAAAGGTTTTGAGCCGATTCAAATGATTGTCTGGAACTACCTCAGTGCAAGTCTACTTTGCTTTTTCTGGTTTAAGCCTGATTTGAGTCATTTGTCTTTACAACGTACGCCGTGGTGGTTGGTGGTTATATTAGGTTTAGTCTTACCCAGTATCTTTCTATGTTTGGCAAAATCTCTACAATTTGCAGGAATTATAAAAACAGAACTTGCACAACGTTTATCTGTTGTATTGTCGTTATTGGCTGCATATTTTATTTTTCAAGAAAATTTTAATCATTTAAAAGTTGTGGGTATTGGTTTAGGTTTAGCCGCAGTTCTAAGTATTATTTTGGCAAAAGGGAAAACCCAAAATTCTAGTCATTATAATAAATCGATCATGGCTTTAATCGGCGTATGGTTAGGTTATGCGCTGGTCGATATTCTTCTTAAATATACCAGTAGTTTAGGTTTACAATTTTCAGTCACGCTAAATTTAATTTTTATTACATCATTTATTTTTTCATTTATTTATGTGGGTTTTATTTTAAAACAGCCATGGCTGACCAAGAATATAATGGCTGGTTTAGTCTTAGGTGTTTTAAACTTTAGTAATATTGCGCTATATGTTAAAGCACATATGTTGCTGAAAGATTCTCCTGCGATTGTTTTTGCTGGCATGAATATTTTAGTCGTAGTATTTGGTATTTTGAGTGGCATGATTCTATTTAGAGAAAAAACAAACTGGATGACAGTGCTAGGTTTGGTTTTAGGAATTGCTGGTGTGATTTGTTTAGCGCAAGCAATGTAATAATCTCATATTTTTCTTGCAAACCATTTCAAACAAATCCAATAGAAAAATGCAGGAACAATAGTCAGTAAAATGGTGGAAAAGTGACTATACATTTTCCACCATGGATCTGGAATGCTTGCTGCATGCAAAAAGTTGATAAATAAATAAAAAGGTGTAGCCACAACGAAAGCACTGATTAAGATTATCAATAAGTTTAAAATATAATAATGATTTAAAGTGACGGAAATCAAAAAAGCAATCGGTACGACGATAATACAATAAATGAAGTAAACAATTATTGTACCCATCAAAAAAAATCCAATATTTTGTAGTGTATATGGAGGGTTGGATAAAATTAAATAAATGAGCAGAAAAAACAAAAGTGGAATTGGGATAATTAAGATAGATTTTTTAATAATTTCAAGATTATATTTCATTATTATACATTTATTAAATGTCATCATCAGCGCTTATTAAGCCAATGATGACGGAATTATAAATATTAAAGCTGAGTAAAAATGACTTCATCACTTAAACGCGATTTTGGTAATTTGGCATTAAAGTCAGTTTCACTTCGATAACCCAAGGCAACGACCACTGAAGCACGAAAACCTTTTTCTGTTAAGCCAAACTCTTCATTTAGCACATCTTCATCAAACCCACCCATTGGGGTCGCATCAATGCCTTCAAGTCCCGCTGCGAGGAGTAACTGGCCGAGGGCAATAAAGGTTTGATTTTCCATCCAACCAAACAGATTTTTTTGTTCGTTACGATAAAAATCGACATAACCTGCACGTGTTTCACGTTGACCTTGTTTGGCTTTTTCGTCCTTAAAACGACCGTTGAGATCATCCTGCTCAAGCAGTTGTTCCAAATGCTCAGGTGTGGCATCAATACGGGTACAGAATATAATTGTGTGTGATGAATCTAAGACTTTAGGGGCATTGTAGGCGTATCGTCCAGTCATGGCCTTAGCAACGCGTTGCTTCGCTTCTGTGCTTTCAGCAATTAAAAAATGCCAAGGT
Source organism: Acinetobacter guerrae (assembly GCF_009372255.1). GTDB lineage: Bacteria > Pseudomonadota > Gammaproteobacteria > Pseudomonadales > Moraxellaceae > Acinetobacter > Acinetobacter guerrae. The sequence continues at coordinate 134,367 of NZ_LXGN01000001.1, read as the reverse complement.
TGAATATTTACGGAAGATGGAGTTAAGCGTAGAACTTCCAACAAACGCTCAAACTTTTCGCCAGATATTTTTTTTGATGGATCATAAGCTTTAGTGGTATAGCGACTTTTTGCAGTATCTAATAAGTTCATGATCAATATCTCTAAGGTGTAAGGGTGTATAATATCTTATAATAATTTAAATTTAATATAATGCGTTTGGATTTTGTACTAAATATTTTGATACAGAAGGGTGAATTCTAAATCGTTTTTTATTTCCTTCTATTTTACCAGTATTAAATATTAATTTTACAGACTCTAACCATGCAACTGCTTGATCGTTAGGATTTAATGCTTTTTCATCTGATTTGCTTTCAAGAAATAAAGATAAAATATTTTTTTCTTCGTAAGATAAGTTTTTGATTATATTTACAAACTCTTTTTCTTGATGAATTGAGTTAAATTTTTCTTTTGTGATTTGTTTTATTTTCATGATTACATCATAAATACAAATGGATAAACTCAATAAAAAAATAATAAATATAAAAGTAAAATATTCATGAATAAAATTTGTTAATTTCTCATCATTACCGAATGCTGATGCCACAAAGATGAGGCTAAGAAAAATTAAAAAGATAGCATTCGTTTTTTTATAAGAAATTTTCATTTTTCACAGGTCTGGTAAAATAACTCTTTAACTATAATAAGTTAAATGTAATATAGGATTCAAGCAATTACCCATTTTATAAAGTGTTGTTGTCCTTGATCATTAATTTCAAGAATCATGGCTTCTCCACTTTGTTCTCGCCAGTCACCTAAAACAATCCTGAGTTTCTCTTGCTTAGGATGAATTGCAGGGCGATGCGTATGTCCATGAATCAAATAATCCATATTTTCCAACGCATCGATGACCGCTTGATCATTCACATCCATGATTTCATAAGTTTTTTGTTGTTTATTTTCTCGACTTTTTTTGCGAAAGCCATTGGCGAGCTTTTGTCTAAAACTGAGCGGCGTTTTTTTTAAAAATGCAACCAAATAAGGATTGCGAATAATCTTTTTAAAGCGTTGATAGGCTACGTCATCGGTACATAAAGCATCACCGTGTTCGAGTCGATACTGCTGACCTGCAATTTCAAGCGTGTAAATATCTGGAAGTAAAATTCCATGAAATTGCTTTAAAAAGTCTTGACCTAAGGCAAAATCACGATTGCCTACTTGGAAATAAATTTGATTACCTGAAGCATCAAATTTTTTTAATGCATCAATAATTTCATCTAACCATGGGGCGGTAAAGTCATCACCAATCCAGGCATTAAACCAATCACCTAAAATATAGAGTTGGGTGTTTTTATACTGATAATGGCGTAACAAATCTAAAAACCCCCGAATCAATCGAGGGTGTTCAGGTGACAAATGTAAATCTGAGATAAACAGATAAGTCACAAAAGATTCCGTTTAAAATTATTCAGAAATAATTTTAGCAGATTCAATGACAACATTTTCTAAAGGAACATCAGCGTGATAGCCACGGTTACCTGTACGAACATTTTTAATGTCGCTTACCACATCCATTCCTTCAACAACTTTACCAAACACAGCATAACCCCAACCTTGAGCTGTTTTGCCTGTATGGTTAAGGAATGAGTTGTTTTTCACATTAATGAAGAATTGAGCAGATGCAGAGTGAGGTGCTTGGGTACGCGCCATCGCAATTGTACCTTCGTCATTGCTTAGACCGTTATCCGCTTCGTTTTCAATCGAGTCACGAGTGGCTTTTTCTTTGAAGTTTTCATCCATGCCGCCGCCTTGGATCATAAAACCATCAATCACACGATGGAAAATTACGCCATCATAGAAACCATCACGAACATATTCCAAGAAGTTAGCAACTGTTTTAGGCGCTTTTTCAGTGTTAAGCTCAAGAACAATACGACCTTTGTTGGTGTTTAATTCGACTTGAGGAAAACTCATTACATAATCTCCTAATCATGGACATGAAAGCCATGGGTTTTTTGGTTGAGAGAAGCATAAGCAAACTGTAAACTACATAGCAAGTAAAAAACGTAAATTTCTTTGTTAAAAAACAAAGATTGCGTTTCATTCAGCCAAATTTTAACGCTAAAGAAGTGAATTATTTATATGAAGCCAAATGATGTTGTTTCAACTCTGCCCAATTCTCCGACATCGAATACTCATGCATCTGTCGATTCTGCGCAGCAAGAACAACAGGCGGGCTTAGATTTTGTACGTCAGGTAATTACTGATGATTTAGCCAGTGGCAAAACTAAAACAGTGGTGACTCGTTTCCCGCCAGAGCCAAATGGTTATTTGCATATTGGCCATGTCAAAGCGATTTGTTTAAACTTTGGTGTTGCAGAAGAATTTGATGGTTATTGTAACCTGCGTTTTGACGATACCAATCCAGATGCAGAAGAACAAGAATATGTCGATGGTATTGAAAATGACGTTAAATGGCTTGGCTTTGAATGGCAAGGCGAGCCTCGTTATGCATCGGGATATTTTGATCAACTGTATGCTTGGGCGGTTCAACTGATTGAACAAGGCGATGCTTATGTTGATTTGCAAAGCCCTGAAGAAATTAAGCTGAATCGTGGTAATTTTGTTGAACCTGGCAAAAACTCTCCGTATCGCGATGCAAGCATTGCTGAAAACCTTGAGCGTTTTGAAAAGATGCGCAATGGCGAGTTTAAAGAAGGAGAAGCTGTTCTTCGCGCCAAGATTGATATGACAAGTACCAATGTACATATGCGCGATCCGATTTTGTATCGTGTCTTGCATTCTGAACATCACCAAACAGGTGATAAATGGAAAATGTACCCGATGTACGATTACGCACATCCATTGTCAGATGCAATTGAAGGAGTCACACATTCACTTTGTACATTAGAGTTTCAGGATCACCGTCCGTTTTATGACTGGGTGGTGGAAAAAGTGCATTCACAAGCTGTGCCACGTCAATACGAATCTTCACGTTTAAACATTGATTACACCATTACATCTAAGCGTAAATTACGCCGTTTGGTTGAAGGTGGTTATGTCAATGGTTGGAATGATCCACGTATGCCAACTGTGGTCGGAATGCGTCGTCGTGGCTTTACACCAGAAGGATTGCGTGATTTTAGTCGCCGTGTCGGTGTCTCTAAAACCGATGGTATTGTCGATGTTGCCATGCTTGAGTTTTGTATTCGCCAGTCTTTGGAAAATACCGCAGCGCGTGGTATGGCTGTGCTCAATCCACTTAAAGTCACCTTGACCAATTTGCCAGAAGAATTGGATTTAAAACATGCACGTCATCCAAATGTAGACATGGGTGAGCGTGTGATTCCTTTGACACGTGAAATCTATATTGACCGTAAAGATTTTGAAGAAGTGCCGCCAAAAGGCTTTAAGCGTTTGGTTCCAGAGGGTGAAGTGCGTTTACGTCATGCGTATGTCATTAAATGTGACGAAGTAATTAAGGATGCCAATGGTGAAGTGATTGAGCTGAAGTGTTCAATTGACCCAGAGACTTTAGGCAAAAATCCAGAGGGACGCAAAGTCAAAGGTGTGATCCATTGGGTATCTGCAAATCAGGGCATTCCTGCGGAAGTCCGTATTTATGAGCGTTTATTTACAGAAGCTGCCCCAGATGCGGATGATGACTTTTTGGCACACCTTAATCCTGAGTCTTTAAAAGTGGTACAGGCGTATATTGAGCCTGCGTTGGCTCAGGCTCATCCAGAAGATCGTTTCCAGTTCGAACGCGAAGGTTATTTCGTGGCTGATCAATACGATCATCGTTCAGAAAAACCTGTGTTTAACCGTATCTTGGATCTCAAAGACAGCTTCAAACCTGAGAAAAAATAAGGCAACGCCTTATTTTTTCGCAAGGCCCCGCAGGGTAATGCGATTAACGCCTTATTTTTTCGCAAGGCCCCGCAGGGAAATATGATTAACGCCTTATTTTTTCGCAAGGCCCCGCAGGGAAATGTGATTAATGCCTTATTTTTCGCAAGGCTCCAAAGCAGATGAACTTTAGTCTTTCATGACTTACGGTGATGTTAGTGCTAGATCGTGAAAAGTAATATTTATTTTTACAGCTTAATCAAGCCTCTACATGTAGAGGCTTTTTTATGATGTTCCAATGCGTATGATCAAATAATGAACTTTTTTTATTCTTTATGATCCTGTTTATAAAATAAATAGGTGGGCATTTGCATTTTGGCTTTATCACGCAATTTTTTCTTGATGTAAAGTACTAATGCAAAACATGTCGTTGCGATCGTAAGATAAAAACTATTCATATAACTCATAATTGAACTGATATAGCCCAGTGTTGTAAGTCGGTTCATCATTTTTACCACTTGAGGGCTATTTTCAACCCCTGTAATTGCCCAGCTACATAGATGTTCGCAATTGTTAATAATTAGGTGGTAATAGTTTTCATGCATCCGTGAGCGCATACGTCTTACGACTAAACGACCTTTATATTTGGGATTATGGTAATAACGTATATGAATTTTTTTGCCATGCGCAAAATTTTCGAGCGTAGTGATCTCAATGGGCTTCTTTTTAAAAAGATGTGCCAAACCTGAATAATGGATCACACGTCCACGACCCGCGTAGATACCATGATGGCTATAACCCAAATGTTTCACAATAAGATGAGAACCTATTGGAAATCGTTTGATTGAATGCTGCATATTCACCAGATCCAATAAAGTAGGCAACTGTATTGTATTGCGATGATACAGTCCTAATTATAGCGATTATTGTGTGAAAGTGTTCTATAAAAGTGCAAAAATACCAATATTCAGCCTATTTTGCTTGTTATCGTTTATAAATGATCGAGCAAGTAAAAGAGTAGCGATATGTCTATGTGGGTAAAAATATTAAAATCTACGGTTATTTTTTCAGGTTTATCGACTCTATTGGCTCAGTCAGCATTTGCAAATGACTTTATCAGTTATCAACGAATTCAACTTGCTCAAGGAGTTGATGCGGATGTTATACAGATCAAAAAATTATCCAGTCTTAAATTATTTTTAAATGATCAGTCACAAAAGCCCTTACTCAAATTCAAAAATATTCAAAAACAGCTTAACGCCTGCCAGACATTAGAATTTGCGATGAATGCAGGGATGTATCATTCAGATTATGCACCAGTTGGGCTGTATATAGAAAACGGCAAACAATTGACCACACTGAATGAGCAACAGGGTTTTGGAAACTTTTTTATGCAGCCCAATGGTGTACTGGCATGGAATCGACAGCATGCAGTCATTGAAACCACACAGGATTTTAAAAACAGCCACTTTAAAGCGAATTATGCGACTCAGTCTGGGCCGATGTTAGTGATAGATGGAATGATTAATTCGAAGTTTTTAGTAGACTCTAATTCTTTAAAAATTAGAAATGGTGTCGGTGTAAAAGATAATACGCTGTATTTTGTTATTACACGGAATCGCGTCAATTTCTATCAATTTGCGGCTTTCTTTAAAGATAAGCTGATGATAGACAATGCGCTTTATTTAGATGGTTCGATTTCAAGTTTATATTTTCCCAAAATTTATTGGGAAGATCAGCGTTATCAGTTAGGGCCGATGATCGCGTTACTTGATTCTGAGAGTTGTGGATAACAAAAAACCGCCTGATGGCGGTTTTATTTTACTGTACAGGGTGATGATTGATTTCATTCAACTCTTTGCGGCTGTACCCACGAGATACCAGTACTTTCTTTATACCTTTAATGATATCTTCATCAGTCGCTTTTGCTAACGCAGAGACTAACTGCTCGTTTGTTTTACATGAACAATCATTTTCAACACAAGCAATTTGGTTCTTATGCTCGTTGTTGATTTCATCTGCTGAAAACAGCTTTTGCCAAAAACTCATAGAGCCTTCACATTCAACCTAACATAGCTCGAAATATAGCCAAAATAAAATAAAATACAAGTCAACTAAAGTGATAAAAGCAACAAACAGACCCTAAATTTTCCGATCATAACACTCAGATTTAACGAAATTATGACAGGTTGAGGGACTTGATCTTTGATTTATATCATATTTTAAATTTAAATATTTATAAAGAATAAAGGGTTATGTCAGAACCCTTTGTTTTTAAAGTTACATTGCAATAATTTGTTTAAATTAATTCAAGTAATACACCAGATTCAACATGGTGAGTAAATGGAAACTGATCGAACAAAGCAAAGCGAGTAATACGGTGCGTTTTACTTAATGTTTTTAAGTTGTCATACAGTGTATCGGGGTTACAGGAAATATAAAGAATACGTTTAAATCCTGTCAAAAGTTTAAGAGTTTCATCATCAATCCCTGCGCGCGGAGGATCAACAAAGATCGTATCAAAGTCATAGCTTTGAATATCGATATTGGCTTCCTGTAATCGTCTAAACTCACGTTCGCCCTGATAAGCTTGTGTAAATTCTTCTGCTGATAGCCGTGCGATTTGAATATTTTCAATCTGATTTTGTTCGATATTCCACTGCGCAGCATATACTGAACTTTTGGCTAGTTCTGTAGCAAGCACTCGATGAAAATGTAATGACAATGGCAGGGTAAAGTTACCATTACCACAATACAGCTCCAGTAAATCCTGATTTGAACCCTGAATGACATCACATGCCCACGTTAGCATTTTCTGGCAGACGTGTGCATTAGGTTGGGTAAAACTACTTTCAATTTGTTTGTACTTAAAAGTACGACCATGCACATTAAGTTGCTCAACCACAAAGTCATCACCAATAATGACTTTTTGACCGCGGCTACGTCCCATAATTTTGATATTGAGTTTTTCTGCAAGCAATTTTGCCTGAGTTTCCCATTCAGCATCCAGTTTGCGATGGTAAATGAGGGTCACGAGCATTTCACCACTAAGTGTTGCCAGAAAATCAGCTTCAAAAATACGTTGTGATAAAACAGCGTTGGCTTTTAATTCTTGTAATAACTTTGGCATGAGTTCATTAATGCTTTTGTCTGCAATTGGGAACTCATCCACACGTACCACATCTTTTTGTTTACCGTCTTCAGCGCGTTCAAACATGGCATAGAATAAATCTTCATGGGTATGCCAAAGACGAAACTCTGCGCGCATACGATAATATTGCTCGGGAGATTCAAACACCTCAAGTTCAGGTGCGTTAAATTCGGCAAATTGCTGCTTGATTCGTTCGATTTTACTTTGAAGCTGTTGCTGATAATTTTGAGACATAAACAAAAAAATAACAAGATTAATCAAAGCGCAAATAGTAGCAAAAAAACCAATATACAGGGAGAAAACTTAGATGTAGTTCAGCGATGGATATTGTTAATTTTCTATCAGATGTTGAATTAATCGTTGATAATCATGTGCAGAAAGTTGACCGATATAGGTTAATTTTGTTTTATGAATCGGAAGTTGATAGGTTTGTACTGTATCAATCCACGATGGTTTAGTTAATCCGACAAGTTGCCAATCTTTAATTTCAACATATTTGCTTTTGATGAAGTCAGATTTGTTTTGATATTGGCTACTCAAACGAAAAACAATATAGTCCGAATCTGTTTGACGAATATATAAAATAGGGCGAGTTTTGCCATCGGCTAGATCAGTAAAGCCAACATAAGCCCAATAAAGTGCTTTTGACATTAATACCCGCCATCATCTTCTAAAAAATCGTTGGTCGATTGAGTATCTGACACTTTGACACTTGGAATATTATGGCTAAGTGCGATCAACTTTGCGGTATTTAAATCATCCTCACTGACTTCAGTACTTACAGGTATTTTTCCTGTACGTGCGATTTCTGCATAGACCATGCTTAATACAGTTGCAGGGGTAAGCCCAACTTTTGACATAATATATTCTGCCGACTCAGAAATGGCTTCATCAACTGTGTACTGGATTCTTTTTTTGATAAGTACAGACATAAGCGACCTCCGTTAAAATATGAAAATTAAAGCCATTTTATGCCATAAAATGGCATGTTGCAAATTTTAGCATTTGTTTTAGCTTACATGTTTATATTTTCTAAAATAAAAATGCCCCAAATGTTAAACATTTAGGGCATTTATACAAGGTGTTGATACAGCTCTGATTTTATTCAGACATAGTCATCAAGCTCGCATTACCACCAGCAGCAGCCGTATTCACGCTAATCGCATGTTCAATGACAAGCCGATCAAGGGGGATAACTTGTTCAGAGTTTTGCATATGGGTAATGCCTACAATTGCACCTTTACGTTTGGCAATTTGAGCTTGTAATGTTTGTAATTCCTCATTTGAACCATGATGAAGGACTGCATCAAAATCACCATGCTCGACATGACCAATTTCAAAGATCGCTTGACGAACTGCTGTTGGTAACTGCTGTGCAAATTTTTGCAAGAACATATGACCTTCAAGTAATGCAACCTGACTGTTGACTGAAAAAATTGCTAACATTTGATGAATCAAATCTAGTTCATTTTGTGCAAGTGCCAAGACACGTTTTCGAGGTAGCATCATATAGCGATTGGTTTCACCTGTCGGGCCTTGTAAGTCAAAAGCATGACCCACATTCATCGGAACGACATTTGGAAACTTTTGTTCTGGATAGTGCTGTTTCACCCATGCAAAAAATTCACGGAATAATGCTAACTGTGGTAATGGTTCAGCAATCTTTTCTGCCTTTACGCCAAATGGAGTCTGTAACGCTTTTTCCGAGCAATCTGCCATGAGGCGATAAAGATAAAGTGGACCACCCGCTTTTGGCCCTGTACCCGATAAACCTTCGCCACCAAAAGGTTGTACACCTACCACTGCACCGACGATATTACGGTTGATATATAAATTACCCACTTCTGCATTTTGCACCACAGTATTGATGGTTTCATCAATTCGCGTATGCAAGCCCATGGTGAGCCCATAACCTTTGGCATTAATACGTTCAAGTAGTTGTTGTACTTCGCCGTGTTTATACGTAATCACATGCAAAACAGGGCCAAATACTTCACGCTCAAGATCATCAAGATTTGGGAGTTCGATCAGTGTTGGAGCTACAAAAGTTCCCTGATTGAATTCAATTTGACTTGATATATCATTATTTAAAATAAGCTGATGTACTGGATAACCTTTGTTGCCCATTTTTTGAATATGCTGATCAATGGTTTGTTTCGCATCTAAATCAATCACTGGGCCAATATCTGTTTTTAAGATAAACGGATTGCCCATGATCAATTGTTGCATTGCACCTTTGAGCATGGTGACCAGCGTTTTGGCATTGTCCTCTTGTACACATAAAATACGTAGGGCAGAGCATCGTTGACCTGCGCTGTCAAAAGCTGAGTTGACTACATCAATGACTACTTGTTCAGTCAATGCTGATGAATCAACAATCATGGCATTTTGACCGCCAGTTTCCGCAATCAGCGGAATAGGTTGACCTGTTGGTGATAGGCGTTTAGCAACGGTTTTTTGTAAAATTTTGGCAACTTCAGTAGAACCTGTAAACATGATGCCTTGAATACGATCATCAGCGCTTAACTTAGCCCCAACAGTTTCACCACGACCTGGCATGAGTTGCAATACATCAGTCGGGATACCTGATTGATGTAAAATGTGAACTGCTTGCGCTGCAATGAGAGGTGTTTGTTCCGCAGGCTTCGCAATTACACAGTTTCCTGCAACTAAAGCTGCTGCAATTTGACCTGTAAAAATTGCCAACGGAAAGTTCCACGGGCTAATACACAATATTGTGCCCAAAGGCTGAATTTGAATATTGGGATTCAGACTTTCAATTTGGGTGGCATAATAACGTAGAAAATCAACCGCTTCACGGACTTCAGCAATTGCATTGGCATAGATTTTACCTGCTTCACGGCACAGTAAAACCATTAACTCCTGCATGCGTGATTCCATCAAATCGGCAGCTTTTTTCAGTGCCGCTGCACGTTGATTTTTATCTGTATTTGACCAATTTGATTGAGCTAGAACTGCCGAATTTAAAGCGACTTCAACATGCTCAAGCGTTGCTTCCTGAACATAACCGACAATATCACGATGTATGGCGGGATTTAATATAGGTTGAGGACTTAGCTCGATTTGTTCAACTTGATGCGAAAGTAATGGCTTACTTTCCCAAACTTTATTTTCAAGCTGCTGCGCGGTTTCATTTAACGCGGTCAAAGTTGCATCATTGGCAAGATCGAAACCTTTAGAATTTTGACGTAACTTGCCATACAAATCATGCGGTAATGGAATTGAAGGATGTTTTAAGCCAATCTGGCCTTCACGTGCTTCAATATGTTCAATTTCTTTAAATGGTGATTGAATCAAATCTTCTATTTTTAGATTTTGATCTGCAATACGGTTTACAAATGAAGTATTTGCACCATTTTCTAGTAAACGACGAACCAAATATGCAAGCAAAGTTTCATGGTTGCCTACAGGCGCATAGATTCGACATGGAATGCCCAGTTTTTTGTCACTACGTGAGCCAACAACTTGTTCGTATAAAGGTTCGCCCATACCATGCAAGCACTGAAATTCGTATTGACCCACATAATATTTACTTGGATCTGCCAGTTGATAAATGGTCGCAAGCGATTGTGCATTATGGGTGGCAAATTGCGGATAAATTTGCTCAGGTGCAGCCAGTAATTTTTTAGCACAAGCAATATAAGACAAATCAGTATGCACTTTACGAGTAAAGACAGGGTAGTCATCCATACCATCGATTTGAGCTTTCTTAATTTCGCTATCCCAATATGCACCTTTCACCAAACGAATCATCAAGCGTTTTTCGCTACGTTTAGCTAGATCAACGACATAATCGACCACATAGAAACAGCGTTTTTGATAGGCTTGAATCACAAAACCAATGCCTTTCCATCCCGAGAGTTCAGGCTCAAAGCAAAGACGCTCTAATAATTCCAGTGAAATTTCAAGACGATCTGCTTCTTCAGCATCAATGTTTAAACCAATGTCATATTTTTTTGCAAGTTGTGCCAGTTCTAATACTTTGCCATAGAGTTCATCATGCACACGAGCGATTTGTGAACGTTGATAACGCGGGTGTAGTGCAGAAAGTTTGATGGAAATACCAGGGCCATCATATACACCTTTACCATTGGAAGCTTTTCCAATGGCATGAATTGCCTGCGTATAATCTTTAAAATAGCGCTCGGCGTCATGTTCAGTGAGTGCGGCTTCACCCAACATATCGTATGAATAACGAAAACCTTTATCTTCAAGCGATTTGGCATTGGATAAGGCTTCTTCGATAGTTTCACCTGTGACAAACTGTTCGCCCATCATCCGCATGGCAACGTCCACAGCTTTACGGATCACACCACGACCACTACGCGCAAGAATTGAGGTGAGTAAACCAGACAAGCTCCCTTGTTTCGGCGTTTCCATGAGTTTGCCTGTGAGCATTAAACCCCACGCTGCGGCGTTGACAAACATCAGGCTGCTTTGACCAACATGGTCTTTCCAGTTGCCTTGATTGATTTTGTCACGAATGAGTAAGTCGCGTGTTGCGGCATCAGGAATGCGTAACAAAGCCTCAGCCAAACACATGAGGGCGATGCCTTCCTGAGAAGAAAGCGAGAATTCTTGTAATAAACCTTGAACGATACCTGCTTTGCCTGAGGAAGTCTTGCGTTCACGTAAAGCATTGGCCAAATCGAACGCCAACTCGTAAATTTTATGGTCCAGTTCATCTGAAATAGCTGCCGCTTTAAATAGCGTTTCTACAGCTTCAGGTTCAGGACGACGCCATGCAGTATTAATCTGTTCTTCTATTTCACTTTTTTCTTTAAATTCAGTGATATATCCGAAATGAGGTTTTGCAGTGTCCATATTAGGGTCGGTATCCATGATGTTCATGTCAAATTCCAATGACGATCTCACTCCAATATTGTGAGATAGGTTTAGATAATTTATCATTGCAAAATAATTACCGAATAACTCACTATAATATTGCTATTTTTTAGTGAAATATCTTGTCTTGAGGAGGGTTTATGTCGCTGGATCGCGTGGATTTGAAAATTCTTGATATTCTTCAAGAAGATGGAAAAATTTCTAATACAAAACTGGCTGAAATGGTCAATCTTTCTGCAACGGCGGTTATGGCACGGGTGCAAAAACTGACCAAAGAAGAATTTATCATTGGTTATGAGGCAAAACTCAATCCAGAGAGGCTCAATGCAAGCTTTCTCGTGTTTGTAGAAATTTTACTGGATAAAACAACTTCCAATGGCTTAAACGAATTTATTGAAGCCGTATTGGAATATCCTGAAATTGTGGAATGTCATATGACCAGTGGTGGTTTTGATTTTTTGATGAAAGTCCGTAGTGCCAACATGGATGAATATCGAAAGTTCGCAGGAGAAACACTGTGGCAGTTACCAGGGGTGAAGGAAACTCGCAGTTATCCTGTAATGCAAGTCGTCAAAGAAACCTCTAAAATCAAATTGCCCAAACGCAATATAAAAAAAGGGACTGTCTAAAGTCCCTTGATTTTAATATAAAAAATTTAAAGATTATGTGGATTCATGGTACAGACGATCTGCTTCTTCAAAGCGGTCAGTGACTTCTTTGCCAGGTTGTTTACCTAACAAGCTCACCACGACAATCGTAATCATTGCTAAAATGAATCCAGGTATAATTTCGTAAATACCGGTTGAAGCAAATAGATTTTTCCAGCCAATAACCACAACAGCACCAACGATCATGCCAGCTAAAGCGCCGTTTAAAGTCATGCGTTTCCAGAACAATGACAAGATAATCAATGGGCCAAATGCAGCACCAAAACCAGCCCATGCATAAGCCACTAAACCGAGAACTTTACTTTCAGGGTTACTTGCCAAAATAATGGCAAACACTGAAATCGCCAGAACCATCAAACGACCGACCCAAACCAATTCTTTTTGAGAGGCATTTTTACGCAAGAAAGCTTTGTAAAAATCTTCGGTTAGGGTGCTTGAACACACCAAAAGTTGACAACTTAGCGTACTCATGACCGCAGATAAAATACCTGCCATGATAATGCCTGCGACCCACGGATTAAATAAAATCTGTGCTAGCTCCATAAATACAAGTTCTGAGTTTTTGCCGACATTGCCTGCAAGCTCTGGATGGGCCTGAAAAAAAGCGATTCCAAAGAAGCCTGCACCAACTGCACCACCTAGACATAAAATCATCCAAGACATGCCGATACGGCGTGCCGCTGGAATAGATTTCACCGAGTCTGCTGCCATAAAGCGAACCAGAATATGTGGTTGACCAAAATAGCCTAAGCCCCAAGCAGTTGCAGAAATGATGGCAATAAAACTCACCCCTGAAACCATGTTAAAAGCATGAGGACGAGCGGCATCAATCAACTGAGCAACATGTTGCTGACCATCACCAATAGCGAGATAAGCAAAAATAGGAGTGAGCATCAATGCAAAAAACATCATGCCAGCCTGAAAAGTATCCGTCCAGCTAATCGCCAGAAAGCCACCAATACAGACATAGCTGATTGTTGCAATCGCACTGACCCACAAAGCGGTGTGATAATCCATACCAAAAATGGTTTCAAATAAACGCGCACCTGCAACCATGCCTGAAGCACAGTAAATTGAAAAGAAAATCAAAATGATGAGAGCAGAAGAGACACGTAATAATTTTTTGGTGTCATTGAAACGATTGGTAAAATAATCTGGGAGAGTCAATGAATTGAATTGAACTTCTGTGTGTACACGTAAGCGACCCGCGACAAATAACCAGTTGAGCCATGCACCAATAATTAAACCAATGGCGATCCAAGCTTCTGAAAGTCCAGACAGGTAAATCGCGCCTGGTAAACCCATGAGTAACCAGCCACTCATATCTGACGCGCCAGCTGATAATGCAGTAACGAAGCTACCGAGGCTTCGACCACCTAAAATATAATCTGAAAAGTCTCTTGTTGCTCTGTAAGCATAGAGACCAATACAGACCATTGCCACGATGTAGAATATAAACGTGATAATGGTTGGATTGATAGAATTCATGTGTGGGGACCTATCCTTATGTGCATTTACGCGAGTAATCAACCAGTCCGATCAAAAAATTTGGTTGCCTAAAAATAAGGCGTTGATTCAAACATGGATGCCAAAATAATAACTGTTAATTTTAAGTATATTTTATGTAATTTTGTGTAAAAATAACTTGTCTAAATTTTTTGTTTAATATCTTTTAAATTTCAATATATTAGAAAATTTTTCTTGATTGTGTTTTAAGAATAGATGATCAATTAAGCAGAGATAGTATAAATTTCCATCATTGTGCCGATAATATGAACGATAATGTTATTTTGTATTGCTGAAATAATAGTCAAAAGGTGTATGAAAATTGAAAATAGAAGGTAATTTTCATTAAAAAAAAGAAATTAACCCTATTTGAGTTGATCATAAAGTTGTTTCATTCCCGCAGATGCAGTTTTTGCAATTAAATGATACTGAGATGGCACTCTCGAATAATCAGCTTTGGGATCAATATAAAATGCTTCACAGTTGGTTGGAATTTCATGAATGAGACCTGCCACAGGATAAACACTTAAAGTCGAACCAATCACAATAAAAATATTAGCGTCTTGTAAACTTTGAATCGCATCCTCATAAGCGGGAACAGCTTCACCAAACCACACAACATGAGGGCGAAGCGGATAACCTTCAGGGCATTGATCGCGCTGTAAATCAAGTTGCCAACCTTCAATTGGATAATAATCTTGAGTAAATTGTGCTGTTGGCCCAGAACTTTTTGCTAAACGAATATTGCCATGTAAATGTAGTACATTTCTTGAGCCTGCACGTTCATGTAAATCATCAATATTCTGTGTAATGACCTGAACATGATAATACTGTTCAAGTTGGGCAATATATAGATGTGCCGTATTAGGTTCGGCATCTAAAATACTTTTACGTCGTTCATTATAAAAGCGCTGGACGATTTCAGGATGACGTTGCCATGCTTCAGGTGTTGCAACATCTTCAATCCGATAATTTTCCCAAAGTCCATTACTGTCACGAAAGGTGCTAATGCCACTTTCTGCACTCATGCCTGCGCCAGAGAAAACGACCAATTTTTTCATATTTCTTTCCTCTGTATCCACATTGAATTGGAATATATAAAGGTATAAAGAAGAAGATGAATATTCAAGTCAGATTTTATGCAGAAAAAATCCGCCAATAAGGCGGATTTTAGTCACCTACTTAATCACTTATTTGTCATGATGTAAATATTCAGGTTCTTTTGGAAGTCTAAAACTACAGAAGAAACAGATGATTAGCATTACAATGACATAAATGAAAAATTCATTTTCAACACCAGCCTGTTTAAACTGTAAGGCAACGGCAGGTGCTGAACCACCAAAGATCGCATTAGCCACGGCATAAGAGAAACCAACACCTAGCGCACGTACATGAGGAGGGAACATTTCAGCTTTAATCAAACCACTGATGGAGGTATAGAAACTCAAGAACATCATTAGGAAGATGAGTAGCAAAGTCACGATTACAGGTGAATAACTAAAATGGCGCATCGCAATGACCATGACAGGATAGATCAAAATTGCACTGCCCGCACTAAAAGCCAACATCGATGCACGGCGGCCAATTCGATCTGAAATCATACCAAATACAGGCTGGGCAATCATGTAGACAAACAGTGCACAGGTCATCATGTAGCCAACAGTCTTACCATCAATTCCTAAACTGGTAATATAAGTTTTTGAATAAACAGTCAGAACATAGAAGGTGAGTGAACCTGCTGAAGTATAGCCAACAACAAGTAAAAACGTACCCCAGTGCTTTTTGAAAAGCTCGCGCAAAGAACCTGATTCTTTCTTTTCACTGTCTTCATGGGAAAGCGTTTCTTCAAGTTTACTTCGAGCTAATAAAGAAATAATGGCGGCAATACCACCGATCACAAAAGGAATACGCCATCCACCATCCATGAGTTGTTGCTCACTCATAAACGCAAGTAAAATTACGCCTACTAAACTGGCAAGTAATTGACCACCTGAAAGGGTCACGTACTGAAAAGATGCAAAAAACCCACGCTGACCTTTAAGTGCAATTTCACTCATATAAGTGGCAACGGCTCCATACTCACCACCAACGGATAAGCCTTGTAACAATCGAACCAACAGTAATAAGAATGGTGCGATCATACCAACCTGCTCGTAGGTGGGTAGTAATGCAAATAGAAATGAACTGATTGCCATGAGAGCAATCGAAATAACCATAGACTGCTTTCGACCATGTTTATCTGCAATTCGACCAAATAACCAGCTACCGATTGGTCGCATAAAGAAACTTGCGGCGAATACACCCCATACGTAAATGCCTTGCGCAGTGGAGCTCATGTCTGGTGCTGTTAATGCATGCTGGAAATACATGGCAAATACAGCGTAGATATAAAAATCGAACCATTCAACTAAATTACCAGAGGATGCACCAACAATCCCTAAAACGCGTTTTTTCTTCTCTTCTTTGGTATAAACGACTTCGCTCATATAAATATCCTATGTCCATTTATTCCTAATATCATTTACTTTGTAAACAAAGCTTCTGCCCTAAAAAATAAAAATATATATAGATAGCTATTTAAGAATACTCCTGTTACAGAGTTGCAATCCATAGTAATAAATTACAATTTAAATGGATTCAAAATAAAACGGGGTGGTTGTTGTAAAAATAGTCAATAAAAAACAAAATCTTAAGTTAATTTATGAATTTTCTTTAATCACAAATTATTTGAATAATAAAGCATCGTGTTGAATGTTTAGCTTAGAATTAACTAAAGGTAAAGCTTTGTATAAATGATTTGGATGAGACTCTGAATACATCGATTTAGATTTTAATCGGCATCGCTTTTTTAAGAGGTTTCCAGTCTATTCAGAAAGTTACGGATTTCCTGACTGAATTTTTTAGGTTCAGTAAGTAAGGGCGTATGACCCGAACGTTTAAAATAAACGGGGCGAGATTTTTTAACGCTTTTGGCAATGATCGTTTGACCAGTCTCAGGATACAGACTAGAGTTTTGACCAATAAAAAATGTGGTTGGGCAATCAAGTCGGGCAAGTGCCTGACGATAATCCTCTTGGTGATTCAGATAATTTTTTACATACCAGTGTAAATAATCAATGCGCTGAATTGGCAGTAGATACTTTTGTAAAGGTGGCTTGTTTAAGGCAACTTTAAAGACAATCGGGCTGTATTTATTGCTACTTTGCAGTTCAATAAATTTTGACCAGAGCTGAACCAATTGCTGACGATGCGCAAAAGGCAGATCATTTAAATAAATCGCATCTGGATAGTGATTTAGCAAGTCATTTAAGGCACTCAATAATGATTTAAAATTATCATGTCTTGATCCAAAAAGACCAAATTGCCAAGATTCGTCAACTGCAATTTTGGGTGTTTGATCAATATGTAAATACGCTTTCAAATGCTGTGCCAGATTGCCATGTTGCATACCATGCATGGCTGTGGTTGCGCCCATGGAGTATCCAATTAAAATGAAATGTTGAAGATTTAATTGTTCTATTAATGCTTCAATATCTCGCCAATGACTGGAAATAGCATCAAGATTTTGTGGAATAGCACAATTTTTAGAGCGTCCGAAACCACGCCAGTCAGGAATAATAAATTCGTATTTATTTAAATTGGTGAAAATAAAAGGCAGCCACTGCCAACTGACCATGCCAAGCCCAGATAATACCAAAACAGGTTCTCCACGCCCAATACGGCGCACGAATAACTGTTCCTGATCAGGCATGGTGTAAAAAGGCATATTGCATTCCTCGTATTTAAAAATCGAATTTAAATATTTTCAAATTGTTTAAGTTGTGGAATAACATCTTCAAGCCAGTCAATCCAGCCTTTTTCCAAGTTTATTCCAAGTTCTAGCACTTTTTTATGAATAAATAAAACTCGATCTTGCTTAGTCTGATTTTTGAAGTCTTTATCGTACATAGTTTGGTAAATTTCCAGTTTATTTTTATGTAAGAATAAATGGCGTTCTAGTTCTAAAATAATTTGATTTCCACCTAACTGTGCTTCGGCACGTAATCGAACCATAAGATCTTCACGTAATTGGGCAGGTTCACTTTTTTGAATCAACCAATCTGCCAGTTCAACGCGTCCTGGTTGCTCAACCTGATAAGTTTTTTTACGACTATGTTCGTTTTCTTCTTCAATTGTCGAAATCCAGCCTTTGCCTAACATATTATTCAGCTCACGATAAATTTGCTGATGACTTGCATTCCAGAAAAAGCCCATGGAACGATCAAAACGACGTGCTAACTCAAAACCTGTACTTGGTTTTTCCAATAAGCTGGTGAGTAAAACGTGAGACAGTGACATGGCAATCCAAACATTTTGTGACTGATAAGATTATGCAATAAGTTGCATAAAAAATAAAATTTGATTATATATTTATGCAACAAGTTGCATTAAGCAAGCAGATTGCGAGCCAAAGGAGAAAATATGTCAGCTTATCCACATTTATTAAAACCCCTTGATTTGGGCTTTACGACTTTAAAAAACCGTGTACTGATGGGGTCTATGCACATTGGTTTGGAAGAAGCACCGCATGGTTATGAGCGTATGGCTGCATTTTATGCCGAACGTGCTAAAGGTGATGTGGGATTAATCGTAACAGGTGGTATTTCACCAAATGACGATGGTGTGACTTTTGCTGGCGGTTCTAAACTCGATAGCCTTGAAGAAGCTGAAAAACACAAAGTAATTACTCAAGCTGTGCATGATGCAGGTGGCAAAATTGCGATGCAGATCTTGCATACTGGACGTTATTCATATCAGGCAAATAATGTTGCACCTTCCGCAATTCAAGCACCTATTAATCCAGTTAAACCTAAAGTACTCAGTTCAAGCGAAGTGCAACAAACCATTGATGACTTTGCCAATTGCGCCAAACTTGCGCAATACGCGGGTTATGATGGTGTTGAGATCATGGGTTCAGAAGGTTATTTAATTAATGAATTTATTGCTGAACGTACCAACCATCGTGATGATGAATGGGGCGGGAGTTATGAAAATCGTATCCAATTTCCAATTGAAATCGTAAAGCGTACACGTGATTTGGTTGGCGAAAACTTTATTATCATTTATCGGCTATCGATGTTGGATTTGGTTGAAGGTGGCTCTACTTTAGAAGAAGTGATTCAACTTGCAAAAAAAATAGAACAGGCTGGTGCAACTATTATCAATACGGGTATTGGCTGGCATGAAGCACGAATCCCAACCATTGCGACCAAAGTACCACGTGCTGCATTCACATGGGTGACTGAGAAATTAAAAGGTGAAGTTTCAGTTCCATTAATTACATCTAACCGTATCAATACACCTGAAATGGCAGAACATGTTTTGGCGCAAGGTCATGCCGATATGATTTCAATGGCACGCCCAATGTTAGCGGATGCAGAGTTTGTCGTAAAAGCCAGTGAAGGTCGTAGTGATGAAATTAATACATGTATTGGTTGTAATCAGGCATGTCTAGATCATATTTTTTCGATGAAAATAGCAACGTGTTTGGTTAACCCACGTGCTTGCTATGAAACTGAACTAATTTTTAAAGAAACTGCTGCGATAAAAAATATTGCGGTTATTGGTGCTGGCCCAGCGGGTTTAAGCTTTGCAACTTATGCTGCAAGTCGTGGTCATAAAGTTAAAATATTTGATTCAAATCACCAGATTGGTGGGCAGTTTAATATTGCTAAAACGATTCCTGGTAAAGAAGAATTCTATGAAACTTTGCGATATTTTAAACGTAAAATTGAATTACAACCGAACATTGAACTGGTTTTAAATCATACCGTAACTTATGAAGAACTCAGCAAAGCTAACTATGATGAAATTGTTGTTGCGACAGGCGTAACACCGCGTCAATTACAATTTGAAGGTATCGATCATCCAAAAGTATTGAGCTATATCCAAGTGCTAAAAGAACGCGTACCTGTTGGTAAACGAGTTGCAATTATTGGTGCAGGCGGTATTGGTTTTGATACGGCTGAATATTTAAGCCACGAAGGGGAAAGTGGTAGCTTAAATCGTGAAAAATTCTATGCAGAATGGGGAATTGACACAACATATGCACATGTCGGTGGTTTGAAACAGCCTGAACTGGAACAATCCGATCGTGAAATTTATTTATTGCAACGTAAGAGTGCCGCAGTGGGTGCTGGATTGGGTAAAACGACAGGTTGGATTCATCGTACAGGCCTAAAGCATCGCGATGTAAAAATGATTGCAGGTGCAAACTATGACAAAGTGGATGATCAAGGGCTACATGTCACGGTAGATGGTCATACCCGTATTTTAGACGTAGATAATGTCGTGATTTGTGCGGGACAAGAGTCATATACGGCTATGTATGATCAACTTAAAGCCGATGGTAAAAATGTCCATCTGATTGGTGGGGCAAAAGAAGCGGGTGAGCTGGATGCCAAACGCGCGATTCGTCAAGGTGCTGAATTAGCTGCAACACTTTAAATCATATCGGGCATTTTCCTAGAGAAAATGCCCTGAATTTTATGCATGAAAAAGGGAAAATATCATGACACTTGAAATTACTAAACAATCTTTAGAAAAATGGCATCAAATGGTCAAGTCTGGAGATTTATCCGATTTAAATTATTTATTGGCTGAAGATGTCGTGTTTCGTTCACCTGTTGCCTATAAACCTTATGAAGGGAAACATGTGGTTTTTTTTATTTTAACCAATGTTGTTCAGGTTTTTGAAGACTTTACGTATCACCGTGAATTTTATACTGAAGATGGTGCAAGCGTGGTATTGGAATTTGCTGCCAATGTTAGCGGTAAATCCTTAAAAGGGATTGATATGATTCGTTTTAATCAACAAGGTAAAATTGTTGAATTTGAAGTGATGATTCGTCCAATGAGTGGTTTGGCTGCGTTGGCAGAGAAAATGGGTGCAAGATTTGCGAAGTATCAACCAAATTAAATGAGCCTAAGCAATTTTGATATTTTCAAGATGTGATTAAAATTGTTAGGCTAGAAATTTATTGGCCACCATCACAGTCTTTATTTAATCAAATGAAATTATGTGACTTGAGGGTAGTTGGTCATAGTTGATGACACAAACACTTTACGCATCGTTAGAGGTCGTTATTGGATATGGGCATTTCGATTTTAAACAAAATAAAGGTTTTGGGTTCAAACTTTTACGATGCGGTACTGGGTGCAGAACCACCAAAAATCTATTATGATCCGAAAGGAAAAATTAAAGATGTTTTGGAAAAACTCCCTCAATTAAAGCAAAAATATCGACCAACCCCGTGGCTGAGTAATACCCATGTCCATTTACTCTATTTTGATATTATTCGTAAAAAAACCATAAAGTTAAATTATGACCGTATTGATCAACTCACCATGCAGGATGGTGGTGTAACTGCGATTGCTTGGTATGGTTATGATCTGGCGCCTGAAACCCCGACAATCGTGGTCATGCATACCATTACAGGAACACCTGAAAGTATGCGTGAACTGGTAAAAGATCTGCATGAGTATACAGGTTGGCGAATTGCATTATGCTTACGGCGCGGACATGCGGGTTTACCCATGCCTATACCGCAAATTTCACTTTTTGGATCAACCCATGACCTTAAAGAACAACTTATTCATATTCACAATCTATTCCCAACATCAGATTTGTACGCCGTAGGTTCTTCCGCGGGAACTGGTCTTTTGGTGCGTTATCTTGGTGAGCAAGGTACAAATACGCCATTTAAGGCAGCCTTTGCAATGTGTCCAGGCTATAACACAGAAATTGGCTTTAAAAATGTACATCCTTTTTATAGCAAGATGATGACCAAAAAATTATTTAAAAATTTTATTCATCCTTATCAAAAGACATGGAGTCACACGGCTTCACTCAAAAAAGTCTTGGCAAGCACAACACTCGAAGAATTCGAAAAAGAATATTATGAAATGGCTGGGTTTCAGGATTATCAAAGTTATTGCCAAGCTATTAACCCTATTTATGTATTTGAAAATGTCAAAATCCCACTCATTATTTTAAATGCAGAAGATGATCCTGTATGTTCGATTAAAAATTTAGAACCTTACAAACACGTGATTCAGCAGATGGACAACATTGCGGTGATCACCACAAAAAAAGGCAGTCATTGCGGTTTTTATGAGGGATTTAATACCCGATCATGGGCAGCAAGATTGATGGCAGATTTTTTGAAACATTATTAGACTTCATATCATTGTTTTTAGATTTAGCCCAATAAAAAAGCAGATAAGGATGACTTATCTGCTTTTTTAGACAGCATTAAAACTTAGTTTTTTAATGCAGGTGTAGCTGCTGCAATGGCGGCGGCAACAGCATCATCTTCACTTTGAGAACTGCTACTACTGCTATTTGCTTTAGTCGAAGCAACTTGTTCCGCTGCTGGTTTGACTGATTCAGCTTTCATTTCTTCTTTCTTCGGTTGTTGAACCGGTGTGTTTGTTTCAGTTGGCGTAGATGCTGAAATTACTTCACGACGAACTTCAGTTGTCGTGTGTGGCGTTTCTTCGCGTTCTACCTGAACCTGAGTCGGGATTTCCTGTTGAGTTCCTGCACTATCAAGAGATTTAAACTCGGCAGGTTGTTGAGGTTGCTCCTGAGTCGTTGTTTCAACTTTTTCTTGCTCTTCTTCTTTAGGCGGTTCTTTTTTAACACATGCAGTTAAAAGGAGACCTGTTGCAATCATGCCACAAATTAAAAGTTTCTTATTCATACTTGCACAAATCTATGATTAATCGAGGTACAACCATTATAACAGCAAATATAAGATTGAAAATCCTAGTCGTGATACCTAAATTTTTATCGAAAATGCTGATAGAATAACCAATTGTTTATTGTTCTATGAATTGCGGCGGATTGACTTTGCTTTATAGGTACAGAGTAAAGTAAAATTGCCCAACATTGTAGGCCGATTTAGGCTCGATTGTACGAGAAACTCAATGACCCATTTTATTTTCGTGACTGGTGGTGTTGTTTCATCACTAGGTAAAGGTATTTCAGCTGCTTCAGTTGCTGCACTTTTAGAAGCCCGTGGTTTAAAAGTGACCATGGTAAAAATGGATCCATACATTAATGTCGATCCGGGAACAATGAGTCCCTTCCAGCATGGTGAAGTTTTTGTCACAGAGGATGGTGCCGAAACTGACCTAGATTTGGGTTATTACGAACGTTTCTTACGTCGTGCGAAAATGACCAAATTGAACAACTTTACCAGTGGCCGAGTTTATCAGGATGTTTTAAATAAAGAACGTCGTGGTGATTATCTTGGTGGTACTGTACAAGTTATCCCTCATATCACCGACAATATTAAAGAGCGTGTATTAGCTGCTGGTGAAGGCTATGACGTCGCAATTGTTGAAATTGGCGGTACAGTTGGTGATATTGAATCTCTTCCTTTTATGGAATCTGTACGTCAGCTTATGGTCGAGTTAGGTCATAAGCGTACGATGCTCATGCATTTGACATTACTGCCTTACATCAAATCTGCGGCTGAACTTAAAACCAAGCCAACACAGCATTCTGTAAAAGAGTTGTTGTCTATTGGTATTCAGCCAGATATTTTGATCTGTCGTACTGAACACGATGTTGATGCTGATACCAAACGCAAAATCGCATTGTTTACCAATGTTGAAGCACGTGCTGTTGTCGTGTGTAAAGATGCAAAAACCATTTACCAGATTCCACGTGATTTCTATGAGCAAAATGTTGATGATTTAATTTGTGAACGTTTTGGCTTTAATGAATTACCTGAAGCAGATTTGTCTGACTGGGATCAAGTGTGTGAAGGATTATTTAACCCTGAATATACCGTTCGCGTGGCGATGGTGGGTAAATATGTCGAGCTTCCAGATGCTTATAAGTCAGTGAATGAAGCTTTGTTGCATGCAGGGATTCAAAACCGCGTTAAAGTTCAGATTGACTACGTAGATGCTGAAAAATTTGAAGATTTAGATGTCTCTGTACTTGATGGTGCTGATGCGATATTAGTACCAGGCGGTTTTGGTGAGCGGGGTACTGAAGGCAAAATGAAAGCAATTCAGTATGCTCGTGAAAAACAAGTTCCATTTTTAGGGATTTGTCTGGGTATGCAACTTGCGGTTGTAGAATATGCGCGTAATGTTGCTGGCATGGCCGATGCAACTTCAACTGAGTTTAATCGTACGACTAAATTCCCAGTGATTGGTTTGATTACCGAATGGCTAGATGAGCGCGGTGAATTGCAACAGCGTAGTCTTGAATCAGATTTGGGTGGAACGATGCGTTTAGGCGCGCAGAAGTCTGAATTGGTTGAAGGGACTAAAACACGCGAAGTATATGGTAAAGCTGAAATTACTGAACGTCATCGCCATCGTTATGAGATGAATAACCGTTTTATTGAACCGCTTGAACAAGCGGGTATGAAAATCTCAGGTTATTCAACTGCACAGCATTTGGTAGAAACGGTTGAAATTCCAGAACATCCGTGGTTTATTGCTGTACAATTCCATCCGGAGTTTACAAGTTCACCTCGTGATGGTCATCCATTATTTGCAAGCTTTATTGGTGCTGCAAAGAAACAGTATCAAAAGAGCAAGTAATCGGCGCATAAACTAGGAAGTTTAAATGTCACAATTAAAACCACAAGAAATTGTACGTTTAGGCGATATACAAATGGCAAATCATTTGCCATTTGTATTATTCGGCGGTATGAACGTATTAGAATCAAAAGACTTAGCCTTTGAAATTGCAGAAACCTATATTGATATCTGCAAGCGTCTTGATATTCCTTATGTATTTAAAGCAAGCTTTGATAAAGCCAATCGTTCTAGCCTGCATTCATTTCGTGGTCCAGGACTAGACAAAGGCATTGAATGGTTAGGCGAAATTAAAAAACAGTTTAATGTGCCTATCATTACTGATGTGCATGAGCCTTATCAGGCTGCGCCAGTTGCTGAAGTTGCTGATATTATTCAGTTGCCTGCATTTTTAAGTCGTCAAACTGATTTGGTTGAAGCGATGGCAAAAACACAGGCGATTATTAATATCAAGAAAGCCCAGTTTTTAGCCCCACATGAAATGCGTCATATTCTGCATAAATGTCTGGAAGCAGGTAATGATAAACTGATTTTATGTGAACGTGGATCTGCGTTTGGGTATAACAATCTGGTCGTCGATATGCTCGGCTTTGATATCATGAAAGATATGAATGTCCCTGTTTTTTTTGATGTGACGCATGCCTTACAAACGCCAGGTGGTCGCTCTGATTCGGCGGGTGGTCGCCGTGCGCAAATTACGACATTGGCGCGAGCAGGAATGGCAACAGGTTTGGCTGGTTTGTTTCTGGAAGCACATCCTGATCCAGATGTGGCTAAATGCGATGGACCATCGGCTTTGCGTTTATCGCAACTTGAGCCATTTTTGGCACAAATTAAAGAATTGGATACTTTAGTAAAAGGATTCAAAACCTTAGACACCCATTAAGTTTTTTAATAGTTTGAGGATCTACGATAAAGACAGGTTTAATCGTAGTCCAATATAATGCAAAACTTATTTAATCATTCATTTAACCGAGGAATTGTTCATGAGCCAAATCGTTGACATTCGTGCACGTGAAATTTTGGACTCTCGTGGTAACCCAACCATCGAAGCTGATGTCATTTTAGAATCTGGCGTTGTTGGCCGTGCATGTGCACCATCTGGTGCTTCAACTGGTTCTCGTGAAGCTTTAGAACTTCGTGACGGTGACAAATCACGTTACTTGGGTAAAGGTGTTCGCACTGCGGTTCAGAACGTCAATGGTCAAATCAAGGATCTTTTAAAAGGTCAAAATGTATTTGAACAAAAAGCGCTTGATGACAAAATGATTGCGCTTGATGGTACTGAAAATAAAGAAAAATTAGGTGCAAACGCAACTTTAGCTGTTTCTTTAGCTGCTGCACGTGCTGCTGCTGCAGAAAAGAAAACTGAGTTATTCCAATACATCGCTGACTTACGTGGTCAAACAACGTTGTCTATGCCTGTACCTATGATGAACATCATCAATGGTGGTTCACATGCAGATAATAATGTTGATATTCAAGAGTTTATGATTGAACCTGTAGGTTTCACTTCTTTTGCTGAAGCGTTACGTGCGGGTGCTGAAATTTTTCATTCTTTAAAATCAGTTTTAAACAAAAAAGGTTTAAATACTGCTGTTGGTGATGAAGGTGGTTTTGCACCAAATCTTCGTTCTAACGAAGAAGCAATTACTGTTATTCTTGAAGCTATTTCACAAACTGGCTATAAAGCGGGTTCTGATATTATGCTTGCGCTTGATTGTGCATCTTCAGAATTTTACAAAAATGGTCAATATGTTCTTGCAGGTGAAGGTAATAAAGCCTTCACAAGCAACCAGTTCTCTGACTATTTAGCTGGTTTAGTTAACCAATATCCAATTATCTCAATTGAAGATGGTCTGGATGAATCTGATTGGGAAGGCTGGAGCTACCTGACTTCAATTTTGGGTGACAAAATTCAGTTGGTCGGTGATGATCTGTTTGTAACCAATCCTAAGATTTTACAACGTGGTATTGATGAGCATGTTGCGAACTCAATTCTGATCAAATATAACCAAATTGGTACGTTGACTGAAACTTTAGATGCGATCTATCTCGCTAAAGCTAATGGTTATAGCACCGTGATTTCACATCGTTCTGGTGAAACTGAAGATTCAACCATTGCAGACTTGGCGGTTGGTACAGCAGCAGGTCAAATCAAGACGGGTTCACTTTGCCGTTCTGACCGTGTAGCAAAATATAACCAATTACTTCGTATTGAAGAATTGACTCATGCTGCATATCGCGGTAAAGCTGAGTTCAAGGGTTTAAACTAATCTTTGGATGCTATGTTAGAAGTATTTAAATCGACTTCGAGCAAATTGATACTGTTACTCGTCATCGTTCTGGTGACGGGTCTTCAGTACAGTTTCTGGTGGGGTGAAGGTGGTTACTTTGCTCACCAAACTTTACGTCAGCAAATTACACAACAAGCTGAAATAAACGAAGAATTGAAAGAACGAAACCGTATTTTAGCGGCAGAAGTGTTTGATCTAAAAAATGGCAGTGAAGCCATTGAAGAACATGCACGTTTAGATTTAGGTCTGATTAAGCCTCGTGAGACTTTTGTACAAATGAGTACAATTAGTACCCATTACAAACCGATTTATATTGATCCAAATGCTAAAGTAGACTTGGAAACCAATGAAACCCCGCCAAATCCTGATGTCCCAGATTAAATTATGGGCAGTGATTCCTGCTGCGGGTTCTGGAAGTCGTTTTTCTAAAACCCTGCTTAAACAATATCAAACGATTCAAGACAAAACAGTACTCGAATATACGATTGATCGGTTGAATACATTGCCTTTAGCGGGTTATGTATTAGCAATTGGTGAGCAGGATACAGTCGCAAAAAATCTGAGTTTTAAAGCACCTGAAAAAGCTCATTTCTGTGTGGGTGGGGCTGAGCGTGTAGATTCAGTTTTAAATGCATTGCATTATTTAAAAGATCTGGCATCGGATGATGATTATGTTTTGGTGCATGATGCTGCGCGTCCATGTGTGAGTGCTGAAAATCTCAAACAGTTAGCGAATTATTGTATTGAACATGACACTGCTGCTATTTTGGCAATTCCAGTGCGCGATACTTTAAAGTTTGTGAGTGAACAACACATTCAAAATACGGTGAGCCGTGATCACTTATGGCAAGCACAAACACCGCAAATGGCCAAATTAGGTGTACTTCGAGCTGCGATTGAGAAGGCTCTTATGGATAAAATCAATATCACAGATGAAGCTAGCGCACTTGAACATGCAGGAGTTTCTGTTGATGTTGTGCAAGGGCGTTCAGATAATATTAAAATCACGTATGCAGATGATTTAGAACTAGCACGTTTGATATTGGCATCGCAACAGACTCTATAGACCACTTAAACCAATACAATTTAAATTGTAATCAGGAGTGACAAGCATTCACATAACACTGCTTGTCATTCAATCTATTCAGAATTAATTTTAAATATCTATATTTTAAAACTTGTTAACTTCTATTTATTTCTTACTAAAAAATATAGGACAGCATTTTCCATTCAATTGATAAAAACAGCAGGCCTTGTATGCATATTATCGTGTTAGGTGCAGGCGTTATTGGAACTACTTCAGCATATTATTTAAGACAAGCAGGTCATGAAGTGACCGTGATTGATCGACAGCCGGGTGTTGCGCTAGAAACCAGCTTTGCCAATGCAGGACAGATTTCACCAGGATATGCATCACCTTGGGCTGCGCCGGGTGTACCACTCAAAGCATTCAAGTGGATGTTTCAGCATCACGCACCATTAACGATTAAAATTACAGGGGATATGTATCAATATCACTGGATGGTACGGATGTTGGCAGAGTGTAATATCCATCGTTATAAAATTAATAAAGAACGCATGGTCAGAATTTCAGAATATAGTCGGGATTGTCTGGATGAACTGCGTAAGGAAACAGGCATTCATTTTGACGAACGACAGTTGGGTACATTACAGTTGTTCAGAAAGCAGCAACAGCTAGATTCGGCTGAAAAAGATACCGAAGTTCTTAAAGAAGAAGGTGTGCCTTATCAATTGTTGGATAAACAGGGTGTGATTCAGGCTGAGCCCGCATTAGCCAAAGCAACCGTTGATTTTGTTGGGGGATTACGTTTACCTCATGATCAGACTGGAGATTGCCAAAAATTTACTGTTGAACTTGCAGAACTGGCAGCCAAGCAAGGCGTGCATTTTATGTTTAATACCTCCATTAGCCATCTTGAAAAAAATGCGGATGAAATTTCGGGAATTGTTTTAAAGGATGGGCAAAAAATAAAAGCAGATGCTTATGTGATGGCACTAGGTAGTTATAGTCATGAAATGCTCAAGCAAATTGGGATCTTTGCGCCCGTTTATCCACTTAAGGGGTATTCGATTACCACACCGATCATCGATGCCGACATGTCTCCAGTTTCGACCATTTTAGATGAAAGTTATAAGATTGCTTTAACGCGTTTTGACGATCGTATTCGTGTAGGAGGAATGGCAGAAATTAACGGCTTCGATCGTTCACTGGATACGTCTCGTGAAGATACCTTAAAAATGGTATTGAATCAGTTATTTCCTTTTTCCAGTGATTTGGATCAAGCTAGTTTCTGGACGGGGTTACGCCCTGCAACACCTGATGGCACACCAATTGTAGGCAAAACTCAATATTCAAATTTATATACCAATACTGGACACGGGACTTTAGGTTGGACGATGTCTTGTGGTTCTGCAAAATTATTATCTGATCTAATTTCCAGACGGACTCCACAGATTCAAGCAGATGATTTAAGTATTGAACGTTATGAAAAATCGATACATCTATAGAGAAAATAATGGTTTAGTCAGACAATCGTATATTTAAGTTTAAATGATTGGTTTTATGATATACCTTCGCTATTTGCAAAAATTAGCGTTGTGGAAAGTGAGATAAATCTGCTGATTTAGGGGAACGGCATGGTTGGTCAGTTCGTAAACATGCTTAAAATGAGTATTTTAGTCTGTTTATTCATGCTTACTGGTTGTCAATTGGTGCAATTACATGAGAATGAATTAAGCCAATCCCTCAATAGCAAATATGAAAATATTCTAACCAGTAAAAATTTAAGTGCGACGACAAAAAATATTGTTTATTTGACCAATTTAAATCAAAAAAAGTGTCTGCTCCAATTTGATTTTTGTCTGAATGCCATTAGGGATATTTATTCTCATGATCATGATGCTTACCATGCTGCGATAAGTGAATTGTATCTGGCCAAAGCTCTTGAACTTGACAATAGTGGGGAATGTAGTCACACCCAAAACAGTTGTTTTTCGACAGAGCTTGAATATCTTGATCAGAGTATAAGGCATAGCTATGCCTATCTTTTTGATTCTAAAAATATACCCTCAAGTAGAGTATTTGATCATCGCCAAAGTCAAGTCCGTATTTTTTATAATTTTGCCATTTCAAAGTTGCTCACACGATATTACGGTGAATATCATCAAGGCAGTTTGCCTGATATGATTCAGTTTGGAAAACATCGATATAACATTGATTCTTCAGATTTTCCACACTTAAAAGAACATAAAATTGTGGTATTTAGATCCAGTTATAACATGAATTTTTCAGGCTTTCATACGGTTAACCGCACTGATGGTTTAGGGGCTGAATATGTAGTGGAGTTTGAAGAGCATGATCAAAATAATGGGTTTATTTTAGATCCTATCCAGTTTTATAAAAATTCACTTTCTCCAAATATTCATCCACCTCAAGTATTGCCATTAACTGCAATCATGATCCCCGATAATCCTGATCAGCATTTTGATATAGATCAGACCAATTTTAAAATCAAGTTTGTAGATCCATATTTAACAGACAATATTAGGATTCATCAAAATGATTATACTTTAACAGCGAATTATTCAGCACCTTATGGTTATTGGTTATCTCAGAATCATTTGGGAAAAACTGGATATTGGACTTTATTGAATAAAGAAAATGGATTGTTAATGCCGCATGTATATATGCTGGAACCATACAATCCAAATAAAAAAGTGATCGTTTTTATTCATGGTTTAGCCAGTAGCCCTGAGGCTTGGGTTTCTTTGACCAATGATATTATGGGAGATCAAGAGCTTCGGGAGCATTATCAGGTCTGGCAAGTTTTTTATTCGACCAATATGCCCATCTTTGAAAGTCGTTATCAGATATACGTTTTACTCACACGGGCCTTTCAAAATATTCAAAAGCAATATCCACCCGTACAGGATGCAGTGCTGATTGGGCATAGTATGGGGGGAGTGATTAGTCGTTTATTGGTGAGTGATCAGGACATTTCAAACGCAGTAATTGAAAAAATGAACAAAGCACAATACGCCATGTTACTCAAACACCCTGTGATTCGTGAACGCTTTCAATTTAAAGCAATTCCAAATTTTTCTCGTGCGATTTTCATTGCTACGCCACATCGTGGAACCAACTATGCAGATCGTTGGTTTACGCGTTTAGCGCGCAATATTATTAAAATTCCAAATGAATTTTATGACAATGTGCAGTCAAACACCTTACTCGATAAAACCAATACGGTGCGGCATCATGGTTTAATTGAAAATGGCGCAAGCAATTTAAGTGAAAACTCTGATTTTATGCTTTTGACTAAAGATGTCATGCCTGTGCCGATGATCAAATATCATTCCATTATTGGCAATGCAGCACATTCTGAGTTACCCTCATTTATGAATGATGGGATTGTTCCTTATAACAGTTCACATTTGAACGGAGCAAGTTCAGAGAAGATCATTAAAGGCAATCATTATGTACAAATGACTACCTCGGCAATTAATGAAATGCGAAGAATTTTATTGCTACATTTAAATGAAAATGATCACTAAATCGTGATTTGTGCTAAAGCATTTTGATATACATCGTGTTCAATACAATTTTGACTTAAATGTTCAATTGATGTCTGGTCAAAATGATTGACTGAATCATCCCATTTCTGCATTTGTTCAAAAAGCCAGATAAAATGATGTGGATCTGGAGCAGCATTGTTTTCAACAAAATTTCGAATAATCGATTCAATGACATAATATTTTTGTACGTGAACCTGTGGCGAACACTTAAATCGAATAATGTTAAATTCAGCTAACATTTTCCAAACGGGTGTATAGTCATTTAAAGTTTCTAATTCTTTTTGAGCTTTCAATACCGCAGCAGTAAGCGCAATTAATGTATTTGGGTGTTTTAAGGCCCATTCTTGTGTTACCGCCATCACCTTATCTGCAATGGGGGGAATAATATCCCGACTTGAGGCAACAATCTGACTGACGCCTTCAATTTCACCCTGAATATTCCAGGGTTCACCTACACAGAAACCATCAATTAAGCCCGATGACAATGCCTCAACCATATATGGAGGTGGGAGGGTTTTTAACGCAATCTGTTGTGCTGTTTGCAGATTGGCTAGTGCTAGCCATTCACGTAAACAATAGTGATGAATAGAGTGTTTAAACACATGAGCTAAAGCAACATATTGCCCATGTTGTATATGATTTACTAATTTTTGTGCATTGATTTGGGCAGAGTCTGCGACTTGTATAGTAAGTGCATGACTTAAACTTTGGCTTAAACTGATATAGGCACGATTAATACTTAAAACCAAAGGTGTTTTTAGTGGAATTCCAATTTGATCATCTGCAATTGCAGCAGCAGGTAACATTGCAGATAAACAATGTGCAGCATCTAATACCCCAAAAGCGAGTCGATCTCTTAAACTCGCCCATGATGCTTCTTTTACCAGTGTGACATCCAAGCCAAATTCTTCAAAAAATCCACGTTCTTTAGCCCAAAGTAGTGCAATACAATCTAAAAGAGGAATATAACCGAGCTGAATTTTGGTTTTCTCAAGCGGGTTCATTTAATCCTCCTTGATCGGGTGGCTAAGTAATTGTTGTGCATCGATCAGTCGTCTTGCCATTTCACCCATTGTAATCCGATGACTCATGGCATTTTTTCTGAGTAACTGAAATGCAGTATCTTCAGTCAAACTGTGCAATTGCATCAATAACACTTTGGCTTTTTCGATATCTTTACGATCAGCCAATTTAAGTTTGGTTTCTTTTAAATCACTTTCGAGCTGCTTATGTTTTTTATACTGTTCAATCGAGATTTCCAAAATGGTATCTAAGCGAGCAGGATCAATCCCATCGACAATATACGCAGTCACACCTGCGGCAATCGCTTGTTTAATGGTGTCTTTATGCGTGTTTTTGGTAAATAGGACAGTGGGCAGATCAAAATGACTGACGCAGCTTTCAATCAGGTCACGATGGGGATGATCCATATCTAGTAGAATCACGTCTGCCTGTAAATCTTCAAGTTGAAAGTCACTTAAATGCTCAAGGCTCAAGCAGGCAACCACATCAAAACCGTGCGCACGTAAATTCTGCTGAACAAATTCAGCACGTTCAAAATCATCATCAATCAGTGCAATTTTTAGTTTTGACATAAGGAATAAAACATGAGTATGGATACACTTGACTTAGTTTAAGCGAAATAGATGAAACAAATACCAGCAAAATTGATGCCATGCAAAAAAATTAGATTTCAAAGCATTTTTATTGAACTTTTTGCTTGCTTTGACCCCTAATAGCGCATTAAGGAGTCATTTTGACGCAATTTAAAAATAGATGATTAGAACGATAAAACTAAAATAGTAAATAAGTTAATTCATAAAAAATATTTAGTCGCTTAAATTTATTTTTATATTTCAAACTATTAGAGTTATTTGAATTTTAAGGTTTAAAGTTGGCATAACCCTTGCTTAATTTTATGTGAGTCAATGAAGACTCAAATTGAAAATTTGTAAGACGGCCAACGATGTCCGTTCTGATCGATTGCCAATACAGCCTTGTGCTGTAAAGCCCATATTACGTTCAGTTCAGGAGAAGGCCATGTCTTCAAATTTAGATTTAAATGCTAAGAAAGCTACAAAAATCAATTTATTTAATTTTACTGTTCCAGCGATGCGAGCCTTCCATATGAGTTGGCTCGCTTTTTTTGTCTGTTTTTTTGCTTGGTTTGCCTGTGCGCCGTTAATGCCAGTCATCGCAGGTGAGTTTCATCTGACTAAAGATCAGATTGCCAATATCAATATTGCTGCCGTTGCAATTACGATTTTAGTCAGATTAATTGTAGGTCCACTATGTGATAAATACGGCCCACGCAAAACTTATACTGCTTTATTACTCATTGGCAGTATTCCTGTATTTGGTGTGGCCTCGGCAAATAGCTATGAATCGTTTCTATTTTTCCGATTATTGATTGGCGCGATTGGCGCGAGCTTTGTGATCACTCAGTATCACACCAGCATTATGTTTGCGCCGAATGTGGTTGGAACCGCCAATGCTGCTTCTGCTGGATGGGGAAATGCAGGTGGTGGAGCGACTCAGGCTCTTATGCCGCTATTGTTATCTGCACTGGTGATGTTTGGTGTTGAACAAGCTATGGGCTGGCGTATTGCGTTACTCGTGCCAGGGATCATGATGGTGATCGTAGGTATTCTTTACTGGAAACTAACTCAAGACACACCTCAAGGAAATTATAAAGATTTACGTGCGCAGGGTATTCAGGTTGGAAGTGATAAAAAAGGTGGTATTGCGATTTTGATGCATGCCGCTCGTAACTATCGAGTCTGGATTCTATTTGGTGCGTATGCAGCCTGTTTTGGTATTGAAATTTTTATTCACAACATTATTGCGATGTACTACGTCAACAACTTTAATTTTGGCCTAAAGGAAGCAGGTTTGGCTGCTGGAATTTTTGGTCTACTTGCTTTATTTGCGCGTGCTTTGGGTGGAATTGTATCTGACAAAGTCGCGATGAAAAAAGGTTTAGATGGTCGTACTAAAGTTTTATTTGTGATGATTTTAGGTGAAGGTTTATTTCTGATTTTATTTTCTCAAATGAATAGCGCAATGCTGGCGATTATGGCAATGACAGTATTTGCTTTGTTTACTCATATGGCATGTGGTGCAACGTATGCTTTGGTGCCATTTATTGATCGTGATGCTTTAGGTGGTGTTGCTGGCATTATTGGTGCGGGCGGCAATGTTGGAGCAGTCGCAGCAGGGTTCTTACTAAAAGGGATGTTGGATATTCAAACCTGTTTAATGGTTTTGGGTGGTTTAGTGGTGGTTGCAGCGGGTTTTGTCATGCTGATTCGTTTCTCGGCAGAACATAAGGTTAAAGAACAGCGCTTATTTGAACAGGCAGTTCTTGAACGTAACAACCTTGCTTAATAACCAACATGAATATCTGAGGAGATAACCCATGAAACTGATTATGATTGGTCACGGTATGGTCGGCCACAAATTTATCGAAGCAATTTTAGAAAAAGCAGACGATGAATTAGAAATAACCATTCTTGCTGAAGAACCCCGTATTGCCTACGATCGTGTGCATTTGACTGAATATTTTTCAGGAAAATCAGCGAAAGACTTATCACTTGCGCGATTTGACTTTGCCGATGCACATGGCATCGATTTACGGCTCAATACTAAAGCTGTTGCCATTGATGCTGCTGAACAAACGGTCACCACTCATTTTGGCGATATTCTTCATTACGATAAATTGGTGTTGGCGACAGGTTCATATGCCTTTGTACCGCCCATTTCTGGCAATGATCGTGAGAACTGTTTTGTTTATCGCACCATTGAAGATTTAGATGCCATTCGTGCAGCGAGCTTAAATGCCAAATCAGGTGTGGTGATTGGTGGTGGTTTATTAGGTTTGGAAGCTGCGAAGGCTTTACGCGACTTAAATCTTGAAACACATGTGGTGGAATTTGCACCACGATTAATGGCAGTTCAGATTGATGATTTGGGCGGTAAAGTTTTACGCCGTAAAATTGAAAATTTGGGTGTAAAAGTCCACACTCAAAAAGCTACACAGTGTATTGAGTCAGGTGAAAACTCAACTCACATCATGAAGTTTGCAGATGGTTCTGAGCTTGAAACCGATATTGTTTTATTCTCAGCAGGCATTCGTCCACGTGATGAATTAGCACGACTAAGTGGTTTGGCGCTTGGCGAACGCGGCGGGATTAAAATCAACGATTATTGTCAAACCTCAGATGACAACATTTATGCGATTGGTGAATGCGCACTTTGGGATAACAAAATCTATGGTTTAGTCGCGCCTGGCTATGATATGGCACGAATTGCAGCAAAACATATCCTTACGGAAGAAACCCATTGCTTTGCGGGTGCGGATATGAGTACCAAGCTAAAGTTGATGGGAGTAGACGTAGCATCAGTTGGAGATGCACATGGCGTGACTCCCAATTCAGTGAGCTATTTTTATGCTGATGAAGATGCACTGGTCTATAAAAAAATCGTAGTTGATGCAGACAAAACCAAATTGCTTGGGGCAGTCTTAGTTGGTGATGCCAAAGAATATAATGATCTTCTGCAAATGATGTTGAATGGGATTGCACTGCCAAACATTCCTGAAAGTTTGATCATGCCTGGGTTTTCAGACCCAGGTGCAAAATCAGGCGGGAGTGGAGTTGATTTACTCCCTGATAGTGCCACCATTTGCTCATGTAACAATGTTTCTAAAGCAGATATTTGTCAGGCAATTTCTGCTGGCTCAACCTCTTTGGGAGCTTTGAAAAAATGCACCAAAGCTGCAACTGCTTGTGGGGGATGCACACCACTGGTTACACAAGTCCTCAAGTCTGAGTTACAACGTCAAGGTGTAACGGTTAATAATCATCTTTGTGAACATTTTCCATACTCACGTCAAGAGTTGTATCACTTGGTTAGGGTCAATGAAATCAAAACTTTTGATGATCTGATTCAGCAACACGGCCACGGTTTAGGTTGTGATATTTGTAAACCAACAGCAGCAAATATTTTAGCCTCATGCTGGAATGACTTTGTATTACAACCAAAGCATGCAGGTCTACAAGACAGTAACGACTACTACTTGGGAAATATTCAAAAAGATGGTTCTTATTCTGTCGTACCACGTATGGCAGGCGGTGAAGTCACACCAGATGGTTTAATCGCGGTAGGTCAAATTGCCAAAAAGTATAATTTGTATACCAAAATTACAGGTGGACAACGTGTCGATCTATTTGGCGCACAAATTCATCAACTTCCATTTATTTGGGAAGAACTCAATGCAGCAGGTTTTGAATCTGGACATGCTTACGGTAAATCATTGCGTACCGTAAAGTCATGTGTTGGTAGTACGTGGTGTCGTTATGGAGTGGATGATTCGGTGGGTTTGGCGATTGAACTTGAAAATCGTTATAAAGGCTTACGCTCTCCACATAAATTAAAAATGGCAGTATCGGGTTGTACCCGCGAATGTGCTGAAGCACAAAGCAAGGATGTGGGAGTGATTGCGACCGAAAAAGGCTGGAACCTTTATGTGTGCGGTAACGGCGGCATGAAGCCACGACATGCAGAATTATTAGCTTCTGATCTTGATACTCAAACCCTCGTTCGTTATATCGATCGTTTCTTTATGTTCTATATCCAAACGGCAGATCGTTTACAACGCACCAGTGTATGGCGCGACAATATGGAAGGTGGCTTAGATTATCTGAAATCTGTCATCGTTCATGATTCATTAGGATTGGCCGAAGAACTTGAACGCCGTATGAGCCATGTCGTTGGTACCTATCAAGATGAATGGCGTACAGCAGTTGAAGACCCTGAAATCCGTAAACGCTTCCAAACTTATATTAATGCCAGTGCAGATCAACAAGCCGATCCACATATTCAATTTACCCAAGTCCGCAATCAGATTCGCCCTTTGAATGAGATTGAGCGTTCAGAAGATCGTATCCCAATGGTTGAAGCATAAGGAGAATAACAATGACCAGTTTAAAAGAAATAAATATGCTTCCTGAACAAGTATGGATCGATGTCTGTGATTTAGACGATATTACGCCCAATACAGGTGTAGGTGCGCTGATTGAAGGTCAATCGGTTGCACTATTTCGAGTCGGTTATGAAAAGCGTATTTATGCATTGAGTAATAAAGATCCATTTAGTCAAGCCAATGTGATGTGTCGTGGCATTATTGGCGATCTACAAGGCGAACGTGTCATTGCTTCGCCTATTTATAAACAACACTTTAGTTTGGCGACTGGACGTTGTTTGGAAGATAAAGACCAAAAATTATTGGTTTTTCCAACTAAAATTGAAAATGGTCGAGTTTGGGTCGGCACTGTTCCGCAAAAAACCTACATTACCAATAATGGCACTTCACAAGAAAAATTAAAGTTGGTGTTAATTGGTAATGGTCTGGCAGGCATGCGTTGTCTTGAAGATTTACTTGATATGGCACCAGATCGTTATGAAGTGACGGTGATTGGCGAAGAACCGTGGGGCAATTACAACCGTATTATGTTATCGCCAGTGCTTTCGGGTGAAAAAACGATTGACGACATCATGTTACATCCGCATTCATGGTATAGCGACAAAGGAATTAAATTTATTGCACAAGATCCTGCTGTAAAAATTGATCGTACTCGAAAAGTAGTACATACCCAAAAAGGAGAACGTATCGATTATGACCGTTTAATTATCGCCACAGGTTCAAAACCTTTTATTCCGCCTGTACAGGGTTCAGATTTAAATGGCGTGATTAGCTTTCGTGATATTTATGATGTAAATACCATGATCAAATATTGCGAAACCAAGAAAAATGCAGTGGTCATCGGTGGTGGATTGTTGGGATTAGAAGCCGCTTATGGTCTCAAACAACGGGGCATGAATGTGACAGTTCTTCATTTGACCGATCGCATTATGGATCGTCAGTTAGATACAAGAGCCAGCGCAATGTTACGACATAGTATCGAGCAAAAGGGGATCAAGATTATTACTGAAGCACATACCGAAGCCTTGATTGGAAAAGATATGCATGTGACTCAGGTTCGTTTAAAAGACGGAACTGTGCTTGAAGCTGATCTGGTGATTTTTGCAGTGGGTATTCGTCCAAATATTGCTTTGGCACAAAGTGCGGGATTGCGTTGTAATCGCGGTATTTTGGTCAATGACACCATGCAAACCTTTGATCCAAGTATCTATGCAGTAGGTGAATGTATTGAGCATCGCAACCAAACTTTTGGTTTAGTTGAACCACTTTGGGGGCAAGCGTTCATCTGTGCAACACATTTGGCCGAACATGGCAGCTTAACTTTTAAATCACCAACCGTTCCGACTCAGTTAAAAGTCAGTGGTGTAGATGTGTTTTCGGCAGGGCGAATTGATGTAGAAAATAGCGAGCCGAAAGAAGATTATGAAGACATTGTATTAAACGATGAGAAACGTCAGATTTATAAACGCATTATTATTCAAAAAGACAAAGTCATTGGTGCAGTTTTGTTTGGTGATACCGAAGACGGGATGTGGTATGCCGAATTGATTGCAGATCAGACACCTATTTCGACCTTTAGAAATAAATTGCTATTTGGTAAGGATTTTGCAATGAAAAAGGCAGGGTGATGCATTTCCCCCTAACCTTCTTTTTATGAAAGCGGGGAAATGCCACGAATTTAAGCAATGATGATAGTTCGTGGCTTCCTTCTCAAAATGAAAGAGGGACTGTTTTTCAATTATATTTAAGATATGAATTCGCGGTACTACTCCTTTGATAAAGGGAGGCTGGGTGGGATTCAAAGGAGCGGTCATGAACAGTATTCAACATTTGGAACACAGTCGCTCCGATCAAGCAGGAAGCATCATGACAAAAACTACCTGTCCCTATTGTGGTGTTGGCTGTGGGGTCGATATCAGTGTCAAACATAAGGCCCATGGAACATCAGTACAAGTGACGGGTGATGCCGATCATCCTTCAAATTTTGGAAGATTATGCATTAAAGGAAGTAATTTAGCAGATACACTCGGATTGGAAAGCCGTGTGTTACAGCCTATGTTTGGACGCAAAAACCAGCGTAAAGTCACAACATGGGATCAAGCCATTGCAAAAATTGCAGATCAGTTCCAAGCCTGTATCGATGAATATGGACGTGAAAGTATCGCTTTTTATGTTTCAGGTCAGTTGTTGACTGAAGATTATTATGTGGTGAATAAATTCGTTAAAGGCTATTTAGGCACCGCTAATATTGATACGAATTCGCGCTTGTGCATGTCATCAGCAGTTGCCGCACATAAACGCGCTTT
Organism: Acinetobacter guerrae; assembly: GCF_009372255.1. Lineage (GTDB taxonomy): Bacteria > Pseudomonadota > Gammaproteobacteria > Pseudomonadales > Moraxellaceae > Acinetobacter > Acinetobacter guerrae. Next base: position 94,562 of record NZ_LXGN01000001.1, on the reverse strand, counting down.
TGGTGAAGATATTGTGCCTGCTAGTTATGAAGATTTTGAACATACCGACATGGTGGTTCTAGTTGGTTCAAATACAGCATGGTGTCATCCAGTTTTATATCAACGCATTATGCAAGCCAAGACCAAAAATCCTGATTTATTTGTGGTGGTGGTAGATCCACGTTTTACCAGTACTTGTGAGCAGGCGGATTTACATTTGCCAATTTTACCCGGTCAGGATGTGGCTTTATTTAATGGTTTATTGCAGTATCTTTACCAAAATAATTTTGTAGATCATCACTTTGTTGAAAATAATACAGAGGGACTAGAAGCCATTCTGCAAGCAAGTGAAACAGAAAAAGATTTTGATGCTTTGCTAAAACGCACAGGTATTTCAGCAGAAAAAATACAATTATTTTTTGAGAAGTTCGCCAGCACGCAGAAAGTGATGACGTTATTTTCAATGGGGGTAAATCAATCTTCACAAGGGGTCAATAAAGCCAATAGTATTATCAATTGTCATTTATTGACTGGAAAAATTGGCAAGTTAGGCGCCGCACCGTTTTCAATGACAGGACAACCCAATGCCATGGGCGGGCGTGAAGTGGGTGGACTGGCCAATATGTTGGCAGCGCACCTGGACTTGGATAATTCTTCACATCAAAGCTTAGTGCAAAGCTTTTGGAATAGCCCTCGCATTGCCAAACAAGCAGGTTTAAAAGCGGTTGATTTATTTCAGGCAATAGAAAGTGGGAAAATTAAAGCTGTTTGGATTATGGCAACCAATCCTGTAGTAAGTTTGCCCGATGCCGATCAAGTTAAACGTGCTCTGGATAAATGTGAATTTGTAGTGATTTCTGATATTTGTGCAGATACCGACACTACGGCTTATGCAGATGTACTGTTGCCTGCACTGGGTTGGGGAGAAAAGGATGGTACAGTCACCAATTCTGAACGCCGTATTTCAAGACAACGTGCATTTTTAGATCCGCCAAAACAAGCCAAAGCAGACTGGTGGGCAGTGTGTGAAGTTGCAAAAAAACTCGGATTTAGTGGTTTTGATTTTCATCATACCTGTGACATTTTTAATGAACATGCGGCGTTATCTGCTTATCAAAATGCAAGTTTTGAGCAACGTGATCAAGTTGAAAATTTTCGTTATTTCAACTTAAAAGGCTTAATGAACTTAAGTCTAGATGAATACAATCAATTACAGCCGATACAATGGCCAGTGTGGGAAAAAGCTCAAAATTTTTCTGTTGAAAGATTATTTGAGCATGGGAATTTTAGCCATAAAAATAAAAAAGCCAAACTGATTGCAACAGTTGCAATTGATCCTGTTCATGCCATCTCTGAAGATTATCCATTGATCTTGAACACAGGGCGTATTCGTGATCAATGGCATACTATGACACGGACAGGTTTATCCGCAAATTTAACCACGCATCGAGCGGAACCATTTTGTGAAATCCATCCAAATGATGCCTTAAAGTTTGGTATTCGAGATAAAGCTTTAGTTGAGCTTCGTTCAAAATGGGGCAGTTGTGTATTACGTGTAACGCTTGCTCAAAGTGTACGCCGTGGACAAATCTTTGCCCCGATTCACTGGACTGAGCAAGTCGCATCAGATGCGCGGATTGGTAAACTGGTCAATCCAGTGGTAGATGCGATTTCTGGTGAACCTGAATTTAAACATACGCCAGTTTCTATGCAACCCTTCCATACTGCTTGGCAAGGAGTTCTATATGTACGCGAAGGTTTTGAACATCACATCAAAACATCACTGCAAAATTGTGCATGGTGGACCAAGATCAAAACTGCAAAAGCAATGCGTTATGAAATAGCAGATCGTCAAAATTTTAACCAAATTCAAAAAAATTTAAAAACTTTCTTACCTTTTGTGGATGAAACTTATGAATGGTTAAGCCTTGAAGATATTTCATCACAACTGAGTCATAATGTGATTTTGCAAGATGGTATTTTAATTGCAAGTTTATATATTGCACCCGCAGATTTATTGCCAGATCGAGATTGGGTTGCGGGACTATTTAAACGTGAACGATTAAGTGCCTTGCATCGTAAAGCCTTATTGGCAGGTATGCCAATGTCTGCTGTAAATAACGATGGGCCACTGGTTTGTAGTTGTTTTAAAGTTGGTAAAAATAAGATTATTGAGGCCATTAAAACACAAAATATGACTCATGAAAAACAAGTAACGGCTTGTCTAAAAGCGGGTGGAAATTGCGGTTCATGTTTACCTGAAATTCGGGGTCTTATTAAGGCTTGTCAGCAGGAGGCTGAAGCATGAAAAAATATCCTCATACAGATTTGGTCATTTTAGCGGGTGGTCAGGCAAGACGCATGAATGGCGTAAATAAGCTATTACAAACCTTCGATGATCAGATGCAGCTTTTAAAGATTTACAATACGTTCAAAGATCAGGTTGGAAAGATCTGGATTAATAGTCACAGAGATATGGGGCTTTATCAGCAGATTATTCCTGATATTCAGTGTTATGCAGATGATCAAGCTGGTTTTTTAGGTCCTCTAATGGGAATGAAAAGCGCATGGGCACATGTTCAGGCAGATTACGTCTTATTTATTCCTTGTGATGTTACTTATATTCCGAGCAAGGTGATGCATAACTTACATGATGCTTTGCTTCAGGATCCAAATGCAATGATGTCTTATGTGAATATAAATGGGGATGCACTTTACCCATTTTGCTTAATGAAGCGAGCCAGTTGCACATTTTTGCAACAACATTTGCAGCAAAAGCAACTAAGCTTAAATAAATGCAGAAAAGATTTGCATGCACAGGTTGCTTATTTCCGTAAACATCGATTATTTTTTCATAGTATTAATTCATTGGATGAACTTCAGCAGTACAAACAATGGAGTTATCTTGCATAACCAGATGAAAAATATGTATGCAGCATGAAAAGAGTATAAATGCATGAATGGAGTCGTTTCGATATCCCCATCGATTTTTCAGGATCAATATGGGCGAAATAAACGGAAACTTAGAATTTCCGTAACGGATCGTTGCAATTTCAAATGCATGTATTGTATGCCTGAACATCCTGAATGGATGAAAAAACAAGATTTACTCAGTTTTGAAGCACTTTATCAGTTTTGCGATTTTATGGTGCAAAATGGAATTGAAAAAATCCGCATTACGGGTGGCGAACCACTTATGCGTTTGGGTGTTGTTCATTTTATAAGAAATTTGCAACAATTAAGGCATAAAGGTTTAAAGCGCATTTCAATCACAACCAATGCCCATTATTTGACTAAATATGCCCATGATTTAAAACAAGCAGGTCTGGATGATCTAAATATTAGCTTAGATAGTCTTGATCCTGATCAATTTCAATTTTTGACCAAGAAAAAATTAAAACCAGTTTTAGAGGGAATTGCTGCCGTACAATCGGTTGGTTTGCCATTTAAAATTAATGCGGTCTTGATGAAAGGCAAAAATGAAGACCAGATTTTACCAATGGTAAATTGGGCGAAACAGCAAAAAATCCCACTTCGATTTATTGAATTTATGCCGCTAGATGGTGATCAACATTGGACGAAAGCAGATGTGGTGACAGAGCAAGAGATTTTAAAAGTTCTGTCTCGCCAGTTCCATATCCAAGAATTAAAACAAGAACATGAGCCTGCCAGATTGTATCGTTTAAATGATGAATATGATGTCGGGATTATCTCGACCATTAGCCATTCATTTTGTGGTGAATGTGATCGGATTCGTCTAACCGCACAGGGCGAACTTTATAACTGTTTATTTGCAACTCAGGGACTTATGCTTAAACCTTTACTAGATCAACTGATCACAGAAAAAGATGAAGTCATTCATCAGATTCTACAGCAAGCTTTATATCAGAAAACCTCAACTTATATCTGGCATAAAGCAGAAGGTTTTCATCGTATTCATCAGCACTCCCGAAAAATTAGTATGCATATGTTAGGAGGATAAACATGTCCGCTATTCAGATCAAAATAGAAGCCTACGGTGCAATAGAACGGCAGCTTCCTTCTCCATTGGTGTTGGATTATCCGACTGAAATTTTAGTGGGCGATGTGCTAGATCAAATGATTGAACAATTTCCTCAAGCAGAAAAAGCATTAGATCGTTGCGCCTGTGCGATTGGTGAAGATATTGTGCCACGTCAAGCGACCTTAAAACAGAATTGTACTTTAGTGCTTCTGTCACCTGTGGCAGGAGGCTGATATGAAAGAGTTTCAGCGGGTACAGGCACAAGATTTAAGTCTGGATAGTTTTGATTCTATTAGTGAATTCCCTGAATGTGGCGGCATTGGTATTTTTCAGGGAACTGTGCGTAATCATCATGAAGGACGTGCGGTAAAAGCTTTAAAATATACGTCTTATACGCCTGTGGCTGAAAAAATGATTCGCCAGATTGAACAGGACATTACCCAAAAATACGGTGTGTCTTATGTGAGAGTCATTCACCGAATTGGGTTTTTGGACATCGGCGGTATGGCGATTATTGCTGTGGCCTATGCAGCACATCGCCGTGAAGCCTTTCAGGCATGTGAAGAAGCAGTAGAGCGCGTCAAACATGAAGTTCCAATTTGGAAAGAAGAATTTTATATGGATGGAACTAGCCAATTTGTAGAGGGATGTTGTATTCGTAAAGATCATGATTCTACCGAACACCATCATGATCAACATTCGGAACATCATAGCCATAGTCATCATCACCATTCACATTAATAGCACTCACTTTATTTACGGAACAATGAATGAAAAACGTAGGCATGAAACCCGAAAGTTATCGAATTGCCGAAGCTCAAGCCATTTTATATGCACCACCACATTGTATTGAATTATTACGTCAGGGAAATACTGAAAAGGGCGATGCACTAAAAACTGGTCGTATCGCGGGTATTTTGGCAGCTAAACGTACCGATGAATTGATTCCACTATGTCACCCACTGCCTATTTATCGTGCGGAAGTTGAATATGAATTACATGAAAACTTTGTAGAAATTTTAACGACTGTAGAAACAATAGGCCCAACAGGGGTTGAAATGGAGGCTTTGACGGCAGCCAGTATTGCAGGTTTAACGCTATACGACATGCTCAAACCACATTGTGAACCTGAAGATCTCGTACTAGACCAATGCAAACTGTTAATGAAAAAAGGTGGCAAATCGCATTTTAAACGGACGCTGCGTCAAGCTGTTTCTGCTGCTGTGATTGTATTGTCCGATACCGTAGCGTCGGGTAAAAAACCAGATACCGCCGGCAAGTCTGTTTTGGATACCTTAACAGAAGCAGGCTTTAGCCCAATTCATTATCAAATTTTGCCTGATGAATCAGAACAGCTTAAAGATTTAGTCTTGGAACTCAGCAAATCTTATGCCTGTATTATCACCGTAGGCGGTACGGGAATTGGTACTCGCGATATTACGGTTGATACCCTAGAGCCTTTGCTTGAGCGTAAACTAGATGGGTTGATGGAAGCGGCACGTGCTTTTGGTCAGCGCCGTACTCCGTATGCGGCGATGTCGCGTGGAGTTGCAGGATTTATCGATCGTTCTTTGGTCATGACTTTGCCAGGAAGCCGTGGTGGCGCATCAGAATCAATGGCGGCACTTTTACCCGCAATTGTGCATATTTTTGATGTGTGCCGTGATTTACCACATCCTGGGGGATATGAATAATGTCAGCATGTGGATATGAACATGGTTTGATCAGCATAGATGAGGCAATTCAATATATTTTGAGTACGCCAAAGACATTGGCTACAGAATCTATTTTAGTAAAAAATAGCCTAAGTAGATATTTATCTGAAGCTGTTTATTCTCCTGTGAACTTACCCAGTTTCGATCAAAGTGCAGTCGATGGCTATGCTTTATGTTCACAACAAACTGATTCTAAAGATCAAGTGTTTCAACTGATTGGTGAAGTTCGGGCAGGTGAGGAAAGTCACTTGGCTTTGTCTGAGGGGCAGGCAATCCGTATCTTCACAGGCGGAAAAATTCCAGATGGAACGTCTACAGTTGCACGCCAAGAAATCGTAAAAATCATGGATGATCAAAATATTCAGATTGTTGAAAATCTGAATATAGGTGTTGATATTCGCCGTGAAGGTGAAGAAGTTAAGTACGGGCAGTGTCTAGCAAATGTTGGACAGTATATGAACATTGGCAGTCTTGCTGCACTCAGTATGGCAGGGGTTCAACGCGTTAGTGTATATAAACAACCTAAAGTGGCCGTCGTGGTTACGGGGGATGAAGTTGCACAATCACAAAATAGCCTAAGTAACGCTCAAGTGTTTGATGCCAATGGGCCTTTATTAAAAAACTGGCTTAAACAATATGGAATGGATGCACATGTGATTCATGTTGAAGATCAGGCAAGTGCTGTGACAGCGCTGTTTGAAGGTCTAAAGTCAGAGTATGACGTGATCATTACCACAGGCGGGGTTTCTGTTGGCGATTATGACTTTGTGCGCCCATGCTCGTTCGATGTCGGTTTTCAGCAAGTATTTTGGAAAGTAAAACAAAAACCAGGTAAGCCACTTTATTTTGCCAAATATGAAAAACAGCAAAAAAATTGTTATTTACTGGGTTTACCGGGTAATCCTGCTGCGGTCTATGTGTGTATGCAAGTCTATGGAAAACTATTACTGGATGCATTACAAAATAAACGGGAACAAAAGTCAGGGTTTAAAGCAAAAATAACACATGACTTGAAAGCTGATCATCGTGAGCGGTTTTTACGGATGGTTGCAACTTTTAATCAAAGCACACTTGAAGTCAGTGCCTTAGCCAAGCAACAATCACATATGCTCAGTAATCTCATGCTAACCGATTGTTTAGTGCGTATTCCAGCATCTAAACAAATAAATGCAGGTGAGATAGTAGACGGTCTATTTATTTAAAATAAAAGGTTAATCATGTTAACACGGTTTGGTTTATTTTCTTGTTTATGCATGATGACAGGCTTTACTTTGGCGAGTGAAGTAAAAATCTATGCAGCACCAAGTTTTGCAAACGCATTTACTGATATCACAAAGTTATATCAACAGCAAAATCCTGATCAAAAAGTAATTCCTGTATTTATAGATCCTGTGACCTTGGTTAAGCAAATGCAACAAGGAACAAATGCTGATATTTATTTATCAACAGATAAAACAAGTCTACAGGCTTTAAATCAAAATAAAGTGGTCAATAAAAGTCGTGTCAAATACCTAATGAGTGATCAATTGGTCGCGATTACATCGGTTAATATGGACATTCCATTTGGTCAGGCCAAACAGTTTAAGTTTGCACAAGCATTTAAAGGAAATTTATGCACGGCCCAACTAGATGCAAGTGCTTTAGGAATTTATACCAAGCAAAGTTTAACTCATTTAGGTTGGTTCTCTAATTTACAGCAGCGTATTACACAAAATTCAGATAGCCGTGGTCTTTTAAATGCAGTCCAAAATGGAAAATGTGATGTCGGGATTACTTTTCAAACAGATGCCTTAACCACTAAGAAAGTTAAAATCATGGGAGTTTTCCCTGTAAATACGCATGATCCTATTGATTATTATATCAATCTGACATCACAGGGTGAAAAAAATAAAGCCGCAGTACAATTTCAACGCTTTATTTTAACAAATCCAAAAGTAAGATCACTGTTACTCAGTTATGGTTTTACCAATAAAAAATAGTACTGATGATCGACTTAAAATATGATCATCACTAGCTATTTTTATACAATGAAACGTATGATAAGACAAAGCCAAACATGAGGGAGCAGTAATGAAATGGGATGATATTGGCGAACAACCATGCTCAATTGCTCGTACATTGTCCATTATGGGTGATCGTTGGACGATGCTTATCTTGCGTAACTGTTTCTTAGGTACACGCCGTTTTGATGATTTTCAGTCACATTTGGGTGTGACTCGGCATGTATTATCAGAACGATTAAAACGCTTGGTCGAACATGAAATATTGGTAAAAACTCCTTATGTCGATCGTCAGGAACGTTTTGAGTATCGTTTAACAGAAAAGGGAATGGAGTTATATCCCGTGCTTCTGTCTATGGCGAATTGGGCAGATAAATGGATGGATGGAGGTGCAGGTGCGCCAATGTTGTATCAGCACAAAAGTTGCGGACAAATATTTAAACCTATTTTGACGTGCTCGGAATGCGGCGAAGAAATACAGGCTCGACAGGTTGTAACAAAGCTGAGTCCCGTGTATGCAGCTCATATAAAACAGACCCAGATAAAAAAGGCTTAATATTAAGCTGGTGCATGCCGTGCATATCGCATGGCTTTTTCTAAGATTGAAAAAATATCTGGATGCATGCATTGTGCAACATTGAATCTTAGAAACTGTTGGAATCTATCCGACTGACTAAACGAGCTTCCTAAAGCCAAAACCACGCCATTTTCTGTACAGTAATCAGCCATTTTTTTTATATCAATATCAGTTGGTAATTCGCACCACAGAAAAATACCTGCTTTAGGAATAATCCAGGGTTTTATCTGTAGTTTTTCAAACATTTGAACATTGAACTGCATTGCTTCTGCAAGTTTAATCTTGAGTTGTTCCATGTGTTTTCGATAACTACCATCGGTCAATGCCCGATATAAGATTTGTGCCGAAAAATTGCTATTGCTGAAACTGGTCGCAACTTTTAAATCGACTAAATGATCAATCCATTCTCCTTTTGCCACAATATAACCACAGCGAACTGAAGCTGATAAAGTTTTGGAAAAGCTGCCAATATAAATGCTGTGCTTAAGACCATCTAATGCACTAAAACGTGGAGAATGCGTAGTTTCAAAATCTGAAAATATATCATCTTCAACCACCACCATATTTGCTTGTTCGATGAGAGAAACCAATTGATGAGCGGTAGGTTGTGAAAGTGTTGCGCCCGTTGGATTATGAATTCCTGAATTAGTGATATACAAACGTGGATGATATTGTTCAATGGCTTGTTTAAAGGCTTCAATATCTGGCCCTTGAGCTGTATAAGGAATACCAATAATTTTAACCTGATGTACTTTGAGTAATGCTCGAAAATTGAAATAACAGGGGTCATCAACAAGCACGACATCATCTGGCTTCAATAAAAAACGGCAAATCAAATCGATAGAATATGAACCTGAATCAGTCAATAAAATTTGATCTGGTGTAACTTCGATTGCTTTGTTATATAACCGCCTAGCCAATAGCTCACGTAAACCCAATAAACCTAATGGTGAGGAATAATGAACAAGTTCAGAGATTGAACTTTTTGATGCATCACGAATTGCCTTTCGCAAACTTTCATGTGGCATCCAATCATCAGGTAACCAGCCACAACCGACTTTAATTAATTGTGGAGAGGCTTCTAGAAGCTGACGTGAAATCCAGAGCGGATCAAGTCTTTTTTCCCGAATGGGTTCAATATTAGAAAGAATAAGTGGTTCAAGCGGCGCACAAACAAAGAAACCTGCACCTGCTCTGGCTTCAATGATCCCCATCGATACCATGCGTTCATAGGCTTCAACAATTGTTGATACGGAAAAATGAAGTTCTTTGGCTAAAAGTCTGACTGAAGGTAAACGCATACTGGGGGTTAAGCGACGACTTTTTAATTGCATATCTATGTAATCAATCACTTGTTCGATTTTAGTCATGGCTGTCGCATCTGGCTGTACTGGGATTTTATACAGTACAGTTTTTTAAAATTGTACTGAATTGTCTATGTCCAAAAACATAGCACAGAATTATAAATATAGTCATGAAAATAAGAGTAATTGAGATATGAATCCTCAATTTTTGGCGTGGTGTAGTGGTTTTATGGGCGTGATTATTTTTTCTGGCTCTTTACCTGCGACACGTATTGCAGTGATGGATATGAACCCATGGCTATTAACAGGTAGTCGATCTGTGATTGCAGGTATTATTGCCTTGATTTTACTGAAATTATTAAATGTGAATAAACCAGATCGAAAAGATGTTGTCGGGCTAATCTATGTGGCACTTGGCGTTGTTGTTGGTTTTCCGCTATTTACTGCATTGGCTTTACAGTATATCAATGCCGCATATTCAATTATTTTTGTGGGTTTGTTGCCCTTAAGCACTGCAATTTTTGCAGTGATACGAGGCGGAGAGCAACCGAAACCTGTTTTTTGGATATTTTCCTTGTTAGGAAGTGCTTTGGTCCTACTGTATATATTGCTAGAAAATGCGCCAAACTCTGAAAATGGTGCAACAAATCTGCTTGGTATTATATATATGTTGGCCGCAATTATTGTCTGTGGATTAGGTTATGCAGAAGGCGGAAAGCTCTCTCGAAAAATAGGCGGGTGGCAGGTCATTTGTTGGGCGTTGGTGATGTCTTTACCGATGATGTTAATGATCACAATCTTCAACTTTTCGACACAAACAATCGCACATTTATCTTTTTCGGCATTGCTTGCGCTGCTGTATGTGTCCTTGTTTAGTATGCTAATAGGCTTTTTCTTTTGGTATTACGGCTTGGCACAAGGTGGAATTGCCACTGTGGGTCAATTACAACTATTACAGCCTTTATTTGGATTAGGTTTGGCGGCGTTGTTATTACATGAATCCATCAGTTGGATCATGCTATTTATCACCTTTGGCGTGATTGGTTGCGTTACTTTTGCCAAAAAGTTTGCCTAAAGTGGTTTTTTTAGTAACTATAAACAATTTGCAGGTTTTGGAATACCCGCCAAACGACTTAAATGCCGTGCGACCAGACCTGTATTAAATCTTTGCTGAAGCATAGCATTATCAATTTCAGGGCTAATCGTTTTCATTAAATACTTAATCAGTGGTCGGGTAGCAGGAGAATGTCCAAACTGTTGATAAAATTGGCGTACCGCATGTAAAACTTCAAAATGCCAATCTGTTAACTCTAAATCTATAGAGCTAGCAAGTTGTTGTGCGACTTGATTATTCCAAATCGTATAATCTACAAGATGCCCATCTTGATCAAGTTCTAACTGCATAAAATAGCCTAAGCAAAAATCTTTTATTTAAGAGAAATACAACGTTCAAATTGTAAAACTAAATCCGCAAATTGGGCATAGTTTAATAAAGTCAAAGTCGAAACTAAATCAGGATTTAACAATACTTGTTCAGTCTCTAGACAATAGCGCTGAGAAAAAGGAGCTAAATCTGCTTGATTTAACGTTGCAACAGATTCTCCTAAAAAAACGACATGATCATGATCGCTATAAATCTGCTTGAGTTTTGCTAAAATGTTCTGAGTAGACGAAGAGCAACATTGAACTAAATAAAGAGTACGATTCATTGTGCCATTTCCTTACCAGTACAAAACATAATTGAAAGATTGAATGAATTTGGCATTGAGTTCAATAAATTCAATTTCCTGTTGGCTCTGTCTTACCAAAGGATGATCCTGAAATCTCGATTCAACCATAATCGGGCTAAGGTCATAAAATTCAAAGCTTTCAACCATATTAGAACCCGCTTTAAAAGCATGCTTAAGCGGATCAAATATGACTTCAGAATTTAAAAGACTTAAAGCAGCATCTTGTAATAATACTTTTATTTGCGTGCCAAATGTCGCAAACACCATTGTGGCTGCAATGCTTTCATTGACCTGTAAAGCACCCAAATTTGCATGCGTTAAAATCACGAGTACAGTTTTCACACAATTTACCTTTTAAAAGCAACACTCTAACAATACAAAACATGTTTAAAATTGAACAATACGTGCGGATGATTGTAATGCATCAGCAAGCTCTCCAAGTCCTACCAGCTCGAAACCTTGAGCAAGGTTTGAATCAGATAGTTGATGGCGTTTAGCATTTTCTTGATCACAGATGCCGCGGTTTAGTGCTGCACTTACACAAACAGGCAAACGAATGGACAGTTTTTGCCATTCATATGTTAAATGGCGTTGGTCGTCGGGAAACCACTGCAAACTATTTGCAACTTGTACGCCATCTTGGTAAAAGAAAACATGAAATATTTCACCTTTTTGATGGAGTGCTTGAGCTAATTCAAAAGCATGCCATGCATGAATAGAAGTAGGAGCAGAAGTAATTAACAGTAATGTACTCATTGAAATTTCACTTTGGTGATGAGTCAGGTCTGTGATGAGTCATACACATCGTAATAAGTAGGTAAGTATACAATGATTTTGGTGACAGGTGGTTTAGGCTTTCTCGGTTCACATATTGCTTTGAGTCTTATGGCGCAAGGTCAGGAAGTTATATTAGTCGATAATCTGGCAAATGCATCATTACAAACTTTAGAACGTCTTGAGTATATTTCAGGGATGTACGTTCCATTTGTTAAAGTTGATGTGAGAAATACACCTGCGCTAAATAAAGTGTTTGAACAATACTCAATAGATGCTGTGATTCATACAGCAGGTTTTAAGTCTTTAGAAGAATCAAGATTAAAACCGCTAGAATATTATAACGACAATGTTAGTTGTATTATGAGCTTGTTGCGTTCTATGCAGCGTACGGGTGTACGTAGACTTGTTCATCTTTCCAGTGTAGCCATATATGGTAAAAGTGGGACTGCACTGAATGAGGATGAGACTTTTAATTTTAGTTACGATAATCCTTATATCAAGTCACAACAAATGATTGAGGAAATTATTCGTGATACTGTAAAAACAGATAATGAATGGCAAGTTGCAATACTTCGTCTTTCAAATGTTGTCGGGGCATTTGAACATGGAGTTTTGGGTGAAAATGTCGCCCAACTTCCTAAAAATATAGTGCCTTTAGCCCTCCAAGTGGCTGCTATGCAGCGTGATTCTTTGGAACTACACAAAAATGTCGAGACGCAGGATAAGACTGTAGAGCGTAGTTTTATCCATGTACTCGATGTTTGTGAAGCGGTATTTGCAAGTTTATATTGGCTAAGCAATCAGCAACATTGTTGTGAAAGCTTTAATATTGCTCAAGATCATCTCACTTCCATAGAGGCTTTAATTAAGGTCATTAGTGAAGTAACAACTGCGCCAATTGAAACCCATGAGGCGTTATATTCACATGAAGAGTTGGCTCACCTAGGCGTTGATATTTCCAAAGCAGCGCAACTACTTAATTGGAAACCAAAACGTAGTTTGGAAAAAATGATTGAAGATGAATGGCGTTTCTATCAAAACACATTAAAAGGTCAATAAGAAAATGATTCTTATTTACAAAAATGCCCAGGTTGATTAGTATCTTGCCACTAGCCAAGCAATGTAATTGCTCCAGCCCGTATTGTCTTAAACAACATGAATAGAGGTTTTTATGCAAACTCGAATTGAACATGACACAATGGGTGACGTTGAAGTCCCGAATGATGCACTTTGGGGTGCCCAGACGCAACGTAGTTTGCAAAACTTTAAGATTGGTCAGGAGCGATTGCCACGTGCAATGATCCGTGCAATGGGTTTGGTTAAAAAGGCAGCTGCAATCACCAATGCAGAGTTAGCACAACTTCCTCAAGATTTGAGTCAATACATTGTTGGTGCAGCTGAAGAAGTCATTGCGGGACAGTGGGATTCTCAATTTCCACTTGTGGTTTGGCAGACAGGTTCTGGTACACAAAGTAATATGAACTGTAATGAAGTGATTGCTAATATTGCCAATCAAAAGTTGGGGAATGCACTGGGTTCTCAGTCACCTGTCCATCCAAATGATCATGTCAATCGTGCGCAATCGACCAATGATTCATTTCCCACCGCTATTCATGTGGCTGCGTCACTTCAAATCAATGAACTGTTGATTCCAGCAGTAAAAAGTTTAAGAGAGACACTCCAAAAGAAATCCGATGAGTTTGCTGATATCGTAAAAATTGGTCGTACTCACTTACAGGATGCCACGCCTCTAACTTTGGGGCAGGAATTTAGTGGTTATGTTTCTCAGCTTGATCATGGCTTAAAACGACTACAGCAGGCGCTTGAAGGCTTATATGAATTACCACTCGGTGGTACAGCTGTAGGTACAGGCTTAAATGCGCATCCTGATTATGCTGTCAAAGCTGCTGCACAACTGGCAACGCTAACAGGTCTGCCATTTGTGACTGCACCAAATAAATTTGAGGCTTTGGCGGGTCGTGATGCAGCGGTTTTTGCTTCAGGGGCACTGAAAACGCTTGCTGCAAGTTTAAACAAGATTGCCAATGATATTCGTTGGTTGGCTAGTGGCCCACGTTGTGGTTTTGGTGAAATTCGTATTCCTGAAAATGAACCAGGCTCAAGCATTATGCCAGGTAAGGTCAATCCAACACAAAGCGAAGCAATGACCATGGTTGTTGCCCAAGTGTTAGGTAACGACACAACGATTAATGTTGCTGGTGCATCGGGTAACTTTGAACTGAATGTTTTTATGCCTGTGATTGCATTTAACTTATTACAGTCGATTCAGCTATTGGGTGATGCATGTAATAGTTTCAATGAACATTGTGCTGTGGGCATCGAGCCAAATAAAGAAAAAATTGATTATTTCTTGCACAATTCATTGATGCTGGTTACCGCATTAAATCCTGTAATTGGTTATGAAAATTCTGCAAAAGTTGCCAAAACAGCTTATAAGGAAAATAAAACGCTCAAGCAGGTGGCCGTAGAGTTAGGTCTAGTGACTGCACAGCAGTTTGACGATGTCGTTAAACCTGAACAAATGGTATTTCCTAACGCTAAATAAGTCGAAATAAACACATCAGCAGTTTGTATCTGATCTCGATGTGCGTACAATATATGCCTCTTGATATTAACTGCTGATGAAATTTACTATGATCGATGTCTATTTAACAGATGTTCAAAAACATATTCAATTTAATGACTATCCAAGTGAACAACCTGTTAAATTCCTCATTAATCTCAAAAAAATCTTTCCAAGTACCGCAGAGTTATTGTTACCTGTTTTACCTGAAGACAATAATTTGGAAGATGCCACATGGGAATCGACTTCGACAGACTTTGAAACTTTTAAAAAGTTGTTAGAAGCGTGGGGCATTATCGAGCTGCGTTTAAATGCTATTACTGCATTTAAAGATAAAGAATTCGCCAACCAGCTTGTTAAAAAAGCTCAAATTAAACGTAAACAAATTTCTATCAAACACGCTCAACTTTCGTTGGTCGACTTAGATTATGTGTTTATTCATGAAGTCCATAGTTTGATGGATGCAGAACTTATTGAAATTGGTGAAAGCTTTTATTTACCAACTTTGCGTCAAATCTGGAAGAATGAAGTCTCTGAACAAGTTCTATTTAGTAAATTTTAATTATTGTTAATAATTCAATATATTATTGTATTTTTTCTAATGAAGTAATGCGACTAAATGGCATAAAAAATGCTATAAAGAATGAGAAATATGTTTCTTATCTTCTTTAAAATTTGTTGTGTATCATTAGGAAAAATACAATGTCTAATACGCTTCTTCCACTCTTGCAGAATCGTCGTACTATTTATGCTATTGGCAAAAATCTCTCTCATACAACAGATCAACTTACTGATTTAATTCAGGAAGCAATTCGTCAAAGTCCATCCTCTTTTAATTCGCAGTCTTCACGTGCTGTTATATTATTTAATCAAGAACATGAAAAATTTTGGAACTTTGTTAAAGAAAAATTACGTGAATATGCAACCGATGAGGCAGCAGCGGCTAAAACCAGTGCAAAAATGGATAGCTTTGCTGCGGGCGTAGGAACTATTTTATTTTTTGAAGATCAAGATGTGATCACAAGTTTACAAGAGCAATTTGCTTTATACGCAGATAACTTTCCAGTTTGGGCAGAGCATTCAACAGCTATGGCGCAACTCGCAGTCTGGACAGCTTTGGCTGCTGAGAATGTAGGTGCATCTTTGCAGCACTATAATCCAATTGTAGATGATAAAGTGCATGCTGAATGGGAAGTTCCAAGTAGTTGGAAACTTCGTGCTCAATTGGTCTTTGGCTCGATCGAAGCACCAGCAGGTGAAAAAGCGTATATCGATGACGCGGTACGTTTTAAAGTATTTAAATAAAAATTAGTTTTAAATAAACCGAATTTTGCACGCGCTAAATTCGGTTTGATTCAAATCAATTTAATCCTGAAAGACATGACATTGATCTAGCATATTAAATTTGGAATCAATCACATTGGTTTTTATATCTAGTAATGACAAAAGTGTCGGGAATAAATTATCCTGACTCAAATTCTGATCATGTTGAGATTTTAAACATTCAACTTGTGTGGCGTGACCATTTTTCCAATCATTTGAAAACCACATGATCATTGGAATATGCGTTTGCTGTGAAGGTGCAAGTGAATAGACTGTACCATGAAGATAAATCCCATTTTCACCTGTCGATTCACCATGATCGGATAAATACCAAAGTGCGGATTGGTACTGTTTGTTTTTATCAATACTTTGAATAATCTCACTTAAAATATGGTCGGTATAAAGAATGGTGTTATCGTAACTATTCATTAATTTTTGGCGGTCACAAGTTTGAATTGCACTGGTTTTACAGGTCGGTTGAAATGGTGAAAATTCTGATGTAGTACGATTATAGTAAGCAGGGCCATGACTACCACGCTGATGCAACACGATTAGTTGAGGTGTTTTATCCTGATATGGAATAGATGCCAAATAACGTTGTAGGCTCATGAGTAAGACATCATCTAGACAAAAACCATCATCGCGACAATATTGCTTTTTGAGCTTTTTACTAATTTTAATGTTATTGACTCGATCACAAGCCCCTTTACAACCAGAATCGTTATCGATCCACGTCACTTTATAGCCTGCACGTTGTGCGATATCGAGTAAACCTTCACGATGGACAGCTAGATTTGCATCATATTGTTCTTTGGTCATGCCTGAAAACATGCAAGGAACAGACACCGCTGTCGCTGTACCACAAGAACTGACCTGACTAAAGTTAATCAGATTTTCTATTTGTGCTAACTGGGGATTGGTATTACGCGTATAGCCATTGAGTGAAAAACTTTCTGCACGCGCAGCTTCGCCAACTACTAAAATCATCAGCTTGGGTTTAGATGGTTCAGTGTGTAGCGAAATAATTTTTGCATCCTGACCGTATTTAACTAAAGGTAAATTCTTTTTATGTAAATGATGAAAATATTTATAACTTGAGTTTAAAACATTATCTGGCGAAATTAATTGGCGAATATCTTTGTGTTGCCGAAATATATTGGTAAAATTTAAATAGTTACTTAATACCAAAATTAGTAAAATAATAAAAGAAATAATAATATAGGCAATTTTTTGGATTATATTTTTTTTAAATACAGGATATTCAACTGGAACTAAACAGACAATTAAAATAGGTAAAATAACCATTCCAAGAATCCAAACAGAGAAGGGAACGTTCATTAATTGTTTGGTTTCCGCCAAATCCGTTTGCATCACATTCTGGATTTGTTCTGGAGAGATATAAGCACCTAACTGATTAGTAAAATAAGCGCTAATTCCACCTAAAAAAATCAAAATAATTGAGATAGGTTTTGCAGTCCATTTCCAGTTTAAAACTTGCAAGTACAAATTGTAATAAGCAGTGAGACAAATTGCTACAATGCAAAGCCAAACTACAGCAAACCCGCTATGAAATCCTGATAAGGATTGAACATGTTTATAAAAACTAAGATTTAATGCAATCGCAAGCCATAAAGCAATGATTAGATTAAAACAACCAAGAGAGAGGACTGGGAGAGATGCTCTGACTTGACGTAGAAAATACAACATAAATCGGCACCTGATGAGAAGCAAGCAATGTAAGAAATACATCTTAAATCTATCTTAAACCGACTTTCCCATGAGGCATATGGCATTACAAACATTTCAGGAAAGTAAAATAGCTTGCCAGTTAAAATAGCCTAAGTAAATAAAGCAATTATTTCTTGCTTTAAAAACTGGTACCTTAAATTTTCACTTAAATCATCATTAGAAAATAAACCAATATGAATCTGAGGGAAATAAAAGGGTAATTCATGAATCTTTAAATTTTCTGCATAAAAAAGATGTTCCAAAATGGTTTTTGGTAAAGTAAGCATTGCAAATGGATTCTGTTCAAGAATTTGTAACGCAGTTGAATAATGTTGACATCTGAGGAAAACATGTCTGGAAACATTATTTTGAGTTAAATAAACATCTTCTAGTAAAACGCCAGCCCGCCGAGACGAAACACCAATATGCGGTGCAGATTGGTAAATATGTTTTGTGACTTCAGTTTGCTGTGTACAAATCACATAGCGATCTGTAACTAAACGATTAAAAGCAATGTTTTCAGCCAAATTGTGTTCTAAATCAATCACAAAATCAATTTGTTGCGTAGTTAAATCGTTTTGGATGGTCTTTCGATTTAGCTTAATACTTCTGAACTGAATGTCTGGATCAATACCTTGAAAATGATCAATTAACTTAGGAAAAATAAGCGGCTCAATTTCATCATGAATAGCAATTTTTAGTGTTTTAATCAGACTCGGATCAAAGTTTTGCTTTTGTTGGCTAATATTTTGAATTGACAGCAATGCTGTTTTGATCACTGGATAAATTCGTTCAGCAAAGGGCGTAGGAAGCATTTTGTTGCCGTGACGTACAAATACTTCATCATTAAGTTGCAATCGTAAGCGTTGCAGAGCATGGCTCGCCGCAGACTGACTAATAGACAGACTCAACGCAGCACTTGAAATACTTTTTTGTTCAAAAATTGCAACAAACAGTGGATATAAATTGATATCAATGCGATGAAATAAAGCAAGATCCAAATAATGGTTTTGAGCGTTTGAGTTATGAATAGTATTCATAGTTTTGTATTTAATAAAATCATTTCATGCATAATAGATTTGAGCGTATCTTCAAGTAAAGCAAAATGACACACAAATTAAAGGAATCATCATGTTTGAACTATCCGAACGCGCACAGGATTTTATTTCAAGAACAAGAACATTTATAGAAAATGAAATCGAGCCGATTGAGACAGATTTTTGGAATGAAGTGCATGGGCTTAACCCAGATGGGAACTGGAAAAACTGGAGATGGCCAGCTCAGCTTGAAATATTAAAAGACAAAGCCAAACAAGCGGGTTTATGGAATATGTTTTTACCCGATGCTGAGCTTGGTGCAGGTTTATCTGTACAAGAATATGCCCATATTGCAGAGCTTTCAGGACGCAGTTTACTTGCACCGACCATATTTAATTGTAATGCGCCAGATAGTGGGAATATGGAAGTACTTTGGCGTTATGGTTCTGAGCCACAAAAACAGCAATGGTTAAAACCTTTATTAGAAGGAAAAATCCGCTCGGTTTTTTGTATGACTGAACCTGCGGTTGCTTCCAGCGATGCGACTAATATGCAAGCTACTGCTGTCATTGATGGCGATGAAATTGTGTTGAATGGACGTAAATGGTGGTCATCTGGTTTGGGCGATCCAAATGCCAAAATCATTATTTTTATGGCGCATACGCCTGATGAAACCAAAGACCGTCATCATCAACATTCAATGGTCTTGGTTCCTGTTGATACTAAAGGCGTAAAGATTGAAAGGATGCTGCCTGTATTTGGCGACTATGATGCACCACATGGTCATGGCGAAATCAGCTTTGATAACGTCCGTGTGCCTGTTGAGAATTTTATTGGTGGTGCAGGTCAGGGTTTTGAAATCGCTCAAGGGCGTTTAGGACCTGGTCGTATCCATCACTGTATGCGTTGTATTGGCGCAGCGGAAAAATCTTTGGAGCTTATGATCGATCGTGGCATGTCTCGTAAAGCTTTTGGCAAAGAACTTTTGAAACTTGGTGGTAATCTGGAACGTGTTGCAGAAGCTCGCGTTGCAATTGATCAAGCACGACTATTAACTTTATATGCTGCCTATAAAATGGACACCATGGGTAATATGGCAGCACTGACTGAAATCTCGGCGATTAAAGTCGTTGCGCCAAGTGTACTTGAAAAAGTGGTCGATATGGCGATCCAACTACATGGCGGTGCAGGGGTTTCTAGGGACACGCCTTTGACAGGATTCTTTGCACAAGCACGTAGTTTGCGTTTAGCTGATGGTCCTGATGAGGTGCATAAAGGCATGATTGCCAAACTAGAATTGGCAAAACGTGGTTATAGTACAAAAAAGAAATCATCAAATTAGATTTAAAGCATTAAAGGATAATATATGTCGATCATTGATATTGGCGGTCAGGTTCGAGAAGGCGAAGAACTTAATGTTGTAGCAGTAGAAAACTGGCTTAAACAACAAGGAATAGCATTACTTGGCGACGTGAAAGTAACCCAATATACAGGTGGAGCTTCCAATTGGACTTATCGTTTACAGTATGACAATGTCGATTTGATTTTACGTCGTCCACCCGCTGGAACTAAAGCCAAATCGGCACATGATATGGCACGTGAATATCTAGTACAGAAAAACCTTGCAGAATCTTACCCCGTTGTACCTGAAATGGTGGCGTTATGTCAGGATGAATCTGTCATTGGCTGTGATTTTTACGTGATGAAACGTGTTGAAGGAATAATTCCTCGTGCCAAACTTCCCCCTGAACTTAACTTTACAGAGCAAGATGTTCGTGAACTTTGTATAAATGTACTGGATAAGTTGATTGAATTACATCAAGTGCCTTATCAAAATACACCACTTGCTGATATTGGCAAGGGAGAAGGGTACTGCCGTAGACAAGTTGAAGGGTGGGACAAACGTTATGACAAGGCGAAAACCATCAATGTGCCGTCATTCCATTACGTCAGAAAATGGCTGCTGAGCAACATTCCTCAAGACTCTACCACCTGTATTATTCATAATGATTGGCGCTTTGATAATGTCATTTTAGATCCACAACATCCAACTCAGGTGATTGGGGTACTAGATTGGGAAATGGCGACATTAGGCGATCCGCTTATGGATTTGGGCAGTGCTTTAGCTTATTGGGTGGAAGAGAGCGATAATATGATTTTTAAATCGACTCGCCGACAACCCACCAATTTGAAAGGCATGTTTACTCGTAAGCAAGTGGTCGACTACTATCTGGAAAAAACAGGTTTGAGTACCGAAAACTGGACCTTCTATGAAGTATTTGGTGTATTTCGTTTAGCAGTCATTGCGCAACAAATTTATTATCGATACTTCCATAAACAAACTCGAAATCCTGCATTTAAAGATTTTTGGATCGTGATTCATGCTTTGCATATTCGTGCTTTAAAGTTAATTGCACAACAAAAACTACAGGATTCTGAGATTGCTCAGAAATATCTAGATAAAGTACAGAGAGTGCTAAAAAAATGACTACCATCTATTTAGTACGTCATGGTCAGGCTTCTTTTGGTAAAAGCAATTATGATGAACTATCTCAGAACGGCGAAGCTCAAGCCACATTACTAGGGCGTTATTTTAAAGACATTTTAAAAGAGCAGCCATACGTTGTTGCGGGTACGATGCAGCGTCATTTGCAAACTGCTCAAGGTGCATTAAAAGAGAGTTTTCCCGAAACGATGGTTCATACCAATGCTGGTTGGAATGAATTTAATCATCAGCAAGTTTTTGCACATTATGAACCACGCTTTAAACAACCTGAATTGCTCAAAGCAGATGTGGCCAAAGAAGCTAATCCTCGTGCGTACTTAGCCAAAATTTTTGAAGGTGCAATTACACGTTGGACAGAGGGCGAATTTCATCATGAATATGAAGAATCTTGGCCAGACTTTAAGCAACGTGTAGAAACTGCGTTGCAGGATTTATGTAATGAGCTTGCACAAAGTAAACCCAGATATGCAGTCGTTTTCACTTCGGGTGGAGTAATTTCTGTCGCTGCTGGAAAGATTTTAGAACTAAATCCAAACCGCACTTTTGCATTAAATTGGGCAATTGCCAATACCAGCTTAACGACATTGCGGTTGGTAGGAAATGAACCACAGCTTTTAAGTTTAAACGAACATCATTTTATCAAAGCAGAAAATCCAGATCTGCTTACATGGATATAAAAGGATTTTATTATGACAAAAACAATTTTGATTACAGGTGCAAGCTCTGGATTAGGAGCGGGCATGGCACGAGAATTTGCAAAGAAAGGCTATAATTTGGCGATCTGTGCTAGACGTTTGGAACGATTACAAGAGTTACAAACAGAATTGCAAAAACAGCATGGTATAAAAGTAATTGCAAAAGTTCTAGATGTGACTGATTATGATAAAGTTTTTGAAGTATTCAGAGCATTTAAACAAGACTTCGGTCGGATTGATCGTATTATTGTCAATGCAGGCGTGGGCAATGGTCGTCGTATTGGTAAAGGTAATTTTGAAATTAATCGAGCCACAGCAGAAACTAACTTTATTTCTGCACTGGCGCAATGTGAAGCTGCTGTTGAAATTTTCCGTGAACAAAAATCAGGGCATTTAGTTGTTATTTCATCAATGAGTGCGATGCGGGGGTTACCAAAACATCTTTCTACTTACGCTGCAAGCAAAGCGGCTGTTGCTCACTTAGCCGAAGGTATTCGAGCCGAATTGATTGATACACCCATTAAAGTTTCGACTATTTTTCCAGGATATATTCGTACCGAGTTAAATGAAGGCGCGAAACATTTACCATTTGAGGTAGATGAAAAAACGGGATCGCGTCTTTTGGTCAAAGCTATTGAAAAAGAGCCTGTTAAAGCTTACGTTCCACAATGGCCGTGGCTACCTATGGGCATTGCCATGAAAGTTTTACCTTTAAGACTCGTCAATAAATTAGGCTAATATATTTAGGAGATAGCATCAAATTTAGTGCTATCTCTTTAATTTTTGATTATTTGAATAATTTTCGATATTGAATAAAACCAGTTTGATCTGCAACACGATCATATAGCATACGTGCCTGATAATTATTTTCTTGCGTTAGCCAATAAACGCGCGAACAATGATTTTTTTCTGCATCACCATAAACAGCTTCGATCAGCATGCGCCCTAGACCTGAAACTCGCTGTTTGGGATTAACAAACAAATCCTGTAAATAACAATAATTTTCGATCGTCCATGTGCTTCGATGAAAAATATAATGCACAAAACCTACAAGCTCATGAGTTTCATTTTCTACAACCAAGCAATAAACGGGTTCATTTGTATCATTAAATCGATCAAATGTGGTTTTGGTGATTTCATCACTAATGTTGGCCTTATAAAAGATTTGATAACCTTTCCATAGCTCTAGCCAAGGATTGAAATCATCTGGAGTAATTGGACGTATATTCATACTGTCTCTCGTCGACATATTTTTAAAGTGATAGGAAAGTTATGGCCTGCTAAATGCACTTTTAACATAGCAAACTGAGTCCGATAAAACTATACTTTTGTAATAAAATATTAATAAAATCATGCAATTAAATAAAAAATATTCAGTTGAAATTTAGAGCGCAATTGGGGAATGATTCATATCTTTAAAGAGTTCTAAAATTGAGGCATGTATTCCATAAAAAAAGTAGGCTATTATGAAAATAAGGACTATACTGATGGCAACTATAAACAACATGAGATCAAAAAATGCTTTTAAAATTTGCAACTCGATTCATGGCTGTACTGTTAGCCGTATTAATTTTGGCTGCTATTATTATCCATTTCTCCTTCTCAAGTAAGCTAACCACAGACCTGTGGATTATCATTGTACCTATTATCCTTGCCGCACCGATTTTAACCTCGGTAGTTCTGGCTACAGACGATGAACTCAGTGGTCTTCGATAGAAGATTTTAAACGCATAGAATACTAAAAAGCTTGCCTAAGAAAGGCGAGCTTTTTTATAGTCTTTTGTATGATCATTTTGATATATTGGGTTTAATCATTTTTCCATATTTAATTTCATTAAGATAGATGCAATGAATGAAAATGAACAGGCAATAGAATCTCATCCGCTTCAACCTTTTTTGCCTATAAATGCGCGTTTACTCATGTTAGGAAGCTTTCCTCCACCACAAGAACGATGGAAAATGGATTTTTATTATCCGAATTTTCAAAATGATATGTGGCGAATTTTTGGTTATCTCTTTTTTAATGATAAAAATCATTTTTTGGATTTGGCTAACAAAAAGTTTAAAGAACAGCAAATACGAGACTTTTTAATCGAAAAGGGAATTGCAATTTTTGATACGGCTTTGCAAATCCGACGTTTAAAAGGCAATGCCGCAGATAAGTTTCTTGAAATTATTACACCAACCAATTTACAAGACTTACTTGAGCAAATTCCACAGTGTAATACCGTGATGACGACGGGTGATAAAGCAACAGATACACTCATGTTATCCTTGCCAGAAAATACTGAAAAACCACAAATAGGGAAGTCTACTCAAACCTATTTTTTAGAACGAAAGCTATCTTTATATCGCATGCCATCTTCTTCTAGAGCCTATCCTTTATCGCTAGAAAAAAAAGCAGAGGCTTATCGTGCATTATTTGAAAATATTGGTTTAGTTTAAAAATTAAATGAGAGAAGCATGAGTTTAGATATTCAAAGCCCAATAAATTTAAAAAATTTTGATGATGCTAAAGCATGGGAGTTATCGGCAAATATTAAGCGACCGTGGCGTTATGATTTTTTCTCTTATTATCTGCAAAATATTGAACAAAATAACAATTCAAAACTTCAAATTTTAGAGCTAGGATCAGGGCCAGGATTCTTGGGTAAATATTTATTAGAACATTTACCTGATATTCAATATACAGCCTTTGATTTTTCAGAAGTCATGCATACGCTAGCTTTGCAGAAGCTTAACCCAAATGAATCTCAACGAGCGACCTACTTAGTGGGTGATTTCAAGCAAGCCAACTGGCAAAAGAGCCTAGAACAATTTGACTATATTATTATTCATCAGGCTTTACATGAATTAAGACATAAAACTTATGCTTTTGATTTTCATCAAGTAGTTATGAATTTACTAAAACCTAAAGCAACTTATTTTGTGTGTGATCATCTTTTTGCTGAAGATGCGATGCAAAATAATGAGCTATATATGTCTGAAACCGAACATCTAAAAGTTTTTAAAGATGCTGGTTTTACGCAAGTTCGTATTCCATTAGAAATTCAGGGCTTATGCCTATTTGAATGTAAAGTCTAATCACATCATCCATTCGATAGGTAAAAAAGCCACTATTTTCATCATAAATCGCTGAAATTTTGTGGTATCTGGATCATCATTATATATCACTGTTTTTCCATCACTTTTATATTCAATCCAGTTTATATTGCCTTGCTCATTAAGTTTAAGTTCGTAAGCAACTTGCGGTAAATATTGATCTAGCGTTTCTGTAATTTCATTTTGTAACTCATCAGACTCTACGACTAAACCGACTTCTGTATTTAAGTGTGCTGATCTTGGATCGAAATTGAATGAACCGATAAAAACTTTTCCATCAATATCGAAAAATTTCGCATGCAAACTTGAACTACTTTTTCCTTTGGCTGGAATGACTCGTCCAGTCAATTTTTCATACCATGTTGGTTTTGTTCGCTCTAATAACGGCTTAAATTCATAGAGTTTCACCCCATTTTCCAAAAGCCTTTTACGATATTGAGCATAGAATGCATGAACAATCGCAACATCATTGGCGGCAAAAGAATTGGTTAAAACTCTTACTTTCATCCCTTGCTGACTTAATTTGGACAGGTATTCAGTTCCTCGATCAGTTGGAACAAAGTAGGCAGAAACAAGTTCCATATGTTGTTTAGGGTAGCCCATTATTTCAATCATCTGATTATAAATAAGCCCCTGATCACTGGCCTGATCTAAAATCTTATCTGGATGATCTGCCACAAAATAGGCTTTTGCCCACTGTACTGGACGTAACTGTAAGGCTTCATTGAGTTCATTTTGTGCTTCGTTGATTCGATTTTCTGTAGGACTGTAACTATTTCCAATATTTTCATAAGCTTGTCTAAGTTCTACAAGCTGTTTGGCTTTTCCTTTTCCAATCAATTGATGTGAAGGAACACTGAGTGAATTATTCCAAAATTCTTTAAAAACGCGCTCAGCCTGATCGGCAGCAGTGCCATAAAATAAAATATCAAGATCTGTAAACTGAAACTTATAACTGGCATCGAAGTATTCACTACTAATATTTCGACCTCCAGTAACAGCAATCGTATCATCTGCAATAATCAGTTTATTGTGCATACGATGATTGATCTGTTTTAACCTAAACAGGTAATCTAATACTCTAAAATGTCTAAATTGATAAGGATTAAACAGTTTTATTTGAAAATTGGGATGTTGAGATAAAGCTCTTAAGGTTGGATCAAGCCTATTACCATTTTGATCATCAATAATAAGACGGATTTTTACACCACGATCTGCCGCTTTTAATAACTCTTTGAGCATCAACTGACCGACATAATCATTGTTCCAAATATAATATTGTAAATCAATGGTATGTTGAGCTTTTCGAATAAGATGAATACGAGAGGCAATACTGGCAAATGCATCATCCAGAGGAACGAATGCAGTCAATCCTTGTTCAATATTTTCTTTAGCAGATGGGTCATTTAACCAATTACTTGTATTCAAAATATTATTTCCTTGAGAAGCAGAGCTATATTGGGGTAGGAAAGCAGTCATCCATATAAAAAGCATAAAGATCAGACTTCTTTTTATAAGAGGTTCAAAGTCTTGACTCCACATTCTTTGCATCCACCCGATCCTTAAATCATAAGAAAAGTAAAAATTATTTTTAGGCTATTCTTTTGAATTATATCAATTATCTCATATATGAATTGTTGATATTTGGCTAACAAAATATTAATAAAAAAAGATGACTGCATGATGTAAGCAAAAAAGTTCTAAATCCTTTTTTGAATAAAGCATATTCACTTTTATACTATACTGGGGTATAGTATGAAAAAATGTAAAAGAGAGCGCTTATGCCTAAGCAAATTGAAGACAAAAAGAAAATTATACTTCGCCTCCGCAAAATTCAGGGTCAAGTTCAAGCCATTGAACGTGCATTAGAAAGTGACACCTCATGTACTGCAATTCTTCAACAGATTTGTGCGACACGTGGCGCGATGAATGGTTTAATGAATGAAGTATTAGAAATTCATCTCAAAGATACCTTAGTGGTTGGTGAAACCACGGAACAACAGCGTCATGAAGAATTGACAGATATAGCTAAAATTTTGAAATCGTACTTAAAGTAAAGACATAGGAGAAAAAGCATGAAATCACGTGCTGCTGTTGCATTTGGTCCGGGTCAACCCTTACAGATTATAGAAGTTGATGTTGCTCCGCCAAAAGCAGGTGAAGTCCTTATTAAAATCAGTCATACAGGGGTTTGTCATACAGACGCTTTTACACTTTCAGGGGATGATCCAGAAGGTGTTTTCCCTGCTATTTTAGGTCATGAGGGTGCAGGAATTGTCGTTGAAGTCGGCGAAGGTGTGACGAGTGTAAAACCGGGCGATCACGTCATTCCACTTTATACGGCTGAATGCGGTGAGTGTTTATTTTGTAAATCAGGCAAAACGAACCTATGTGTTGCTGTTCGTGCTACACAAGGTAAAGGTGTTATGCCAGATGGTACTACACGTTTTTCTTATAATGGTGAGCCAATTTATCACTATATGGGATGTTCAACCTTCAGTGAATATACGGTTGTTGCCGAAGTTTCTTTGGCAAAAATTAATCCTGAAGCGAATCATGAACAGGTTTGCCTACTTGGCTGTGGCGTAACGACAGGCATTGGTGCAGTACATAATACTGCTAAAGTTCAGGAAGGCGACAGTGTTGCTGTATTTGGTCTAGGTGGTATTGGACTGGCGGTTGTACAAGGTGCGCGTCAGGCTAAAGCAGGTCGAATTATCGTAATCGATATGAATCCAGATAAATTTGAACTGGCGAAACAATTCGGCGCAACAGATTTTCTTAATCCTAAAGATTATGACAAGCCAATTCAGCAAGTGATTGTAGAAATGACAGGTTGGGGAGTCGATCATTCTTTTGAATGTATTGGCAATGTCAATGTTATGCGTTCAGCACTTGAATGTGCCCATCGTGGTTGGGGACAATCTGTGATTATTGGTGTCGCGGGCGCAGGTCAAGAAATCTCAACACGTCCATTTCAACTCGTGACAGGGCGTAAATGGTTAGGAACAGCTTTTGGTGGTGTAAAAGGTCGTAGCCAATTACCTGGTATGGTTGAAGATGCAATGAAAGGTGAAATTCAGCTTGAACCATTTGTGACCCATACCATGCCTTTAGATGAAATCAACCATGCTTTTGATTTGATGCATGAAGGTAAGTCAATTCGTAGTGTGATTCACTATTAATCAAGCTCGTGTATTTCTGATCTGAACCAACACAACGAATGCACATAAACAAGAGCGTCGTCACGACGCTCTTCGTTCATTTAAAAGAGCTGCAATTTTGACTTCATGAATGATTCCACATTGTTTTACAAAATAATCATCATGAGATACTAATATAATTGCGCCATTAAAACTTTGAATTGCTTTTGCTAGCAGTTCTCTAGATTCTATATCAAGATGGTTTTCTGGTTCATCCAATAGTAAAAGATCAAATGAGTTTAATGGATGAGCCATAGCAATTAAAGCGACTTTTAATTGTTCACCACCACTCAATTCAGCTAATGGTTGTAATACTTTATCTTCACGCAATCGTAATTGACCCAGCAAATTTCTCCAAAACTCTGCTGTTTGATCTGAGTTTAAATCGATTAAATTTTCAAGTGCAGACAGCCGTTGATCTAAAAAGCTAAAATTTTGATCTAGATACAAACTACGACTTAAACTTAAAGAATCATTATTTTCATTTGAAGAATCTCTAGATAAAATTCTAAGCAAAGTAGATTTTCCACTTCCATTTTCACCTACCAAATGAATTTTTTCTTTGGACTGTAAAGAAAAATTGAAGTTAGCATTTTGTAAATAGGGATGAGGCGTGTTTACTAATCTCAAAATTTCACCTGATTTTTGAACAGTAGATGAAAATTCAAATTGCTGCGATTTGAATGTTTCTAGTCGCTGTTTTTTATTGCAAAGCGATAACTGTTCCTGATGTAACTGACGCTGTTGTTGTCGAATAAGTTGCCCCGATTGTTGAGTTGCCTGCTCTCGTTTAAAATCCAATATGACTTTCGCTTGTGATCCTGTTTTGCGCTTTTTGTTCGCGCTAGTCTGTCTTTTCTGATTTTTCATCAATGTTTGATGTTGTTGTACAACCTGTTGCTTGAGTTGACGTTTTTCTTGCTCAATATCTCGTTCAAGAGCATGACGTTGTAAGGCTGATTGTTTTGCATAATGTGTGTAGTTTCCAGAAAAATGAGAAAGACCAAACTCATTAAATTCCAAGATATGCTGCATTTCATCTAATAACGAACGATCATGACTAATAATTAAAGATCCCATTGCATGCGCTTTTAAACATGAAATTAACCATTGTCTACTGACACAATCCAGATGATTGCTGGGCTCATCCAATAAAAGATAATGATCCTTTAAGGCAAATAAGCGACATAGAGCCAGTTTGACTTTCTGTCCTTCACTCAATAAATGTATAGAAAAGTTGAGATCAAGGGGTAATCCTGCCTGTTCTAATTGCTGTTGCCATTCGTAGGGTAAGTGCCATTTATCTTCGACTAGATCGTAATCCTGAAATGAAGCTGTGTTATTTTCGATTCGTTTAAAAGCATCAACTAAATCTTCAATATCCAATACTTGAGCAATGGTGTTACCCCTTAGTCGGTTGAATTGAGATAAATATGCGACAGGACATTGCCAATTAATCTGTCCAATGAAGCTAAATTTAGAAACTTGCGCCAAACACTGCATTAGAAGTGATTTACCTTGACCATTACGACCAATGAGGCCAGTGCATTGCTGTATTGGAAGATTAAAGTGAAGTTGATCAAAAATATTTTTGGAATGAATGTCTAAGCTAAGCTGCTGAATAATACATGCCTGTTGGGTCATAAGACCTCCTAATACAACAGGATGTACAAAATAGAAAGTAAATAAAAATAGTTAAAACAATAAAGTAAAAGTCTATTTTGTACATCAATTACAAAAAGTGAAATTGATAAAAAATAGGACTTACTTCATTGGCAGAAACTCGATTGAGCAAAAGGGGAATGTTCATCTTAATGCTTTGTATATTTATTCGTCAATAAATAAATTATGAAAAACACTTGTCAATTTCCCAAACACAGGGTATGTTTGGAACCAAGATATGTTTTATTTAATTGAAGTAGCAATGTTAAAACAACCTATGATCAACAACGCTTATTATTACTTTTGGCAATTTAAATAGTTGCCTGAACGCATTCGGGCAGCAAAATGGTTGCCCTTCAAGTTAATACCTGATCGGCAACCCCGATCAGGTTTTTTTATATCTATTTCAAACTACTATTTAATTGGGAGATGCGTCATGTATAACTTTAAGACTTCATATTTTAGCAATGTTTATTGGTTTTACTTTAGTCAAAACCTACAACTAAATAGACCCACATCGCTCAAATAAATGATCGGACTGAAAATAAAATCAGTCCAAAGGAAAATCAAATGAACGCACTCAATAAAACTTTAATTGCACAAAATACTTCAAAAGAAATTTCGCTTAGCTTGCCATCCGAATTAAAAGCGGCATATCCGCTATCTTCTACTTTTGCAAAACAAATTACAGAACATCGCCAAACTATTCAAAATATACTTTCAGGCAAAGATTCACGTTTAATGGTGATCACTGGCCCATGTTCCATTCATGATCCTGTTTCTGCACTCGAATACGCAACAAAATTAGTCAAATTACAAGAGCAGGTGAAAGATCAAATTTTTCTGGTGATGCGTACTTACATCGAAAAGCCACGCACGACTGTAGGTTGGAAAGGCTTTTTGTATGATCCAAATTTGGATAATTCATCTAATTTGCAATTAGGTTTAGAAAAATCACGTGCTTTATATTTACAGATTATTGAAATGGGCTTACCCATTGCCAGTGAAATTTTAAGCCCAATGGCTACTGGTTATTTTGATGATCTTCTGGCGTGGGGCGCAATTGGTGCGCGTACTAGTGAATCACAGATTCATCGTGAAATCTCAAGTCATATGCCTTATGCGATTGGTTTCAAAAATGGTACTGATGGTTCAATCCAGATTGCGTTGGATGCTATTCAGTCTGCTAAACATGAACATCAGTTTCTGGGTATGAATCAGCAAGGTCTGCCTGCAATTTTACACAGTGCGGGAAATCTATTACCACATCTGATTTTACGCGGCGCTCATCAGGGACCAAATTATGATCTTGCGTCGATCGAGCAAATTAAAGCGAAACATCAAACTGATTTGCCTCCATTGGTGATTGATTGTAGTCATGGAAATAGTTCGAAAGACCCAATGAAACAAGCTGAAGTATTAAAGCAAATCATTGCGGAGCGATTACAAAGTCAGGTACGTGGAGTGATGCTAGAGAGTCATCTGGTTGATGGCAATCAGAAAATTTCATGTGATATGACTTATGGTCAGTCTATAACAGATGGTTGCTTGGGTTGGAACAATACTGAACATCTATTGTTGGCAGTTGCGATGCAACTTGATGAAATAGAGTTAGCACAATCTGCATAATACAAAGCCACTCTCTTGTTAAAGGGAGTGGCTTTTTTTAACGGCTCAGAAATTTTTATAAGCCTGCTTCGTAATCAGTATTTGAAAGCAATTGATCTACATCTGCGATATTGTCTGGCTTAATTTTATAGATCCAGCCTTTACCATACGGATCTTCATTAATAAAATCAGGATCATCTTCAAGTGCTGTGTTCACTTCAACCACTGTTCCTGAAACAGGAGCATGAATATCGGATGCTGTTTTAACCGATTCGACCACACCTGCTTGAGCACCTGCGGTTACACGACTATCAACTTCAGGGGCCTCAACATAGACTAAGTCGCCAAGTGCATCCTGTGCATGGTCACTAATCCCAGTGACCACAAGATCACCCTCAATTTTTGCCCATTCATGCGTACTTGCATATTTCAATTCAGAAGGATGATTCATTGCAGCTCCTCGGCATCCAAAGTTCATTTATTTTTGACAGTGGTTATACAGGTTTTTAAATAAAAATAAAAGCTTATAAATAAGGGTCTTTGCGCCAGTTACTAGGGCTACGACCACTCCAGCGTTTAAAAGCACGACTAAAATTAGCGACGTCAGAATAACCCAATTCATCTGCAATCTGTTCAAGGCTATAATCTGTCCTTGAAAGTAAAGAGGTTGCATGACGATAACGAACTTCATCGACCAATGTTGAAAAAGAAGTTCCTTCAGCAGCAAGCTGACGTTTTAAGGTACGGTCGGACATATGTAAACGTTCAGCAACACTTTCAATGCTTAAATAATGCTGTTCAGAATGAGTCAAAATATCACGAACACGCATAGCCAAGCGACGACGTTCACCTAATGCAGACAACTCAGATTCACATTGATTAATGGCAATTTGACTCGCAATTGGATCTGCATTCACCATTTTTAATCCCAAGTATTGTTTATCAAAACTTGATATAAGGTGAGGTTGATCAAAACGCATATCGATATTCATTTTATTCAAATATTTATCGAAACCTTCAGGCTTTTTAAAATCCAGATCTACTTCACCTGTTAATTCTTCATTAGCAGTCAACGCTTTAGCCATGCTCATAATGCCAATGGTCAATGCCAGAATAATTTCAGTTCGTAAAGGTTCAAGATCAAAATCACACTGTAGTTGTAATGTTGCTTTTGGCCCAAAAGTAGAGAAGTAAAGCTGTAAAAATGGCATGCGTAATTGAATAAAACGGGTCGCTAAAGCCAAAGCATCTGTAATGTCGTGGGCGGTCATAATGGCATAACCAATAAACCCATGAATCGAGATACGCATCTGGTTACCCAAATGATAGCCCAAAGTGCTTTCACCTGTTAAACGCAGAGCATGTTTAACCAACTCATTGGCAACATGAATGGGAATCCGATATTCAGGGTCAGCCAATTGCTCACTCGTTAAATGAAAAGGAGCAAATAGAGTTTGATCGTTGTACCCCCAACGAGATACAACGTCTAATAGCAATAACCCATAAACCCCTGGTATTCCTTGTTCTTGACGAGCTGAATTAATTTTCATTCGCTATCCGTGGCTTAACATTTGCTTCGTGTAAACTGTGACATCTTGGCATGAAATTTAAAATAAAAATATAGAAATTGTTGGACAAAATTTCATGCCTATCATTTATACATTTTTTCTAAAAACTACAATTTTAGTCGTCGATATAAGTAAAACATCACCATTCTGATTCAGTGCTTGTGTGATATAGCTCACAATACCACGATCATTTTTAGTTTTTGAAGGTACAATTGCAGTAATTTCAACTTCAACATGGATTTTATCACCAGGACGTGTAGGGCGTGGCCAACGTAAACTTGATTCTGAACCAATTAAACCACCTTGAATAGGAAAGCATTCTGTCCATAATCGCATGGTGACAGCCGCAGTATGCCAACCACTAGCGGCTAATCCCTGAAAAATCGGACTTCCTTTTGCAGATTCTTCATCTAGATGAAAAGGTTGGGGATCATATTGACCTGCAAATTGTTTAATTTCGTCGATACTCATTTCATATTCACGACTAATAAAACGATCCCCAACGTTTAAATCTTCCAGATACAGCATTATTGTTTATCCTCAACTTCATGTTGTTCAACTAAAAAACCACCCGTTTGACGTTTCCATAACTGGGCGTATAGACCATCTTTTTCAATCAATTGTTCATGCGTACCTTGTTCCACAATGCGACCTTCATCCAGAACAACCAGACGATCCATCTGAGCAATCGTTGAAAGTCGATGTGCAATCGCGATTACGGTTTTATCTTGCATTAGTGCATCAAGGCTAGATTGAATCGCCGCTTCAACTTCAGAATCTAGCGCACTTGTTGCTTCATCTAAAATTAAAATAGGAGCATCTTTTAAAAATACCCGTGCAATGGCAATACGTTGGCGTTGACCACCAGAAAGTTTAACACCGCGCTCGCCCACATAGGCTTCATATCCTTTACGCCCGCGCATATCGGTCAATTGGGGAATAAAATCTTCAGCCTGTGCTTTTTTGACTGCTTCATAGATTTCATCCCATGTTGCATCAGGTTTTCCGTATTTAATATTTTCAGCGACGGTACGATGTAAAAGGGAAGTATCTTGAGTGACCAATGCAATATTGGCTCTTAAGCTATCTTGAGTTACATCTTCAATGTTTTGTCCATCAATCGAAATACGACCTTGGTTGAGGCTATAAAAATGTAAAAGCAATTGTATCAAAGTTGATTTACCAGCACCTGAGCGCCCAACTACCCCTATTTTCTCGCCAGAACGAATATTGAGATTAAAGTGATCAATCACATTTTTTTGATTATAAGCAAAACAAACATCTTCAAACTGAATTTGTCCGTGAGTGACTTTTAGCGGTTTTGCATCTGGTTTATCTTGAATATTGACAGGTTTACCAAGCGTATACATGCCATCTTGAATCGTACCCACATTTTCAAATAGCATCGACATTTGCCACATCATAAATTCGGACATGCTATTGAGTTTTAAAATCATGGCTGTTGTTGCTGCTATAACGCCTAAACCTGCCTGTCCATTTAGCCATAACCAAACAGCAGTTCCAATAACACCAATAAATAATACAGCACTGAGTAAAGTGGTACTGACTTCAAATAATGTACCTAAACGCATTTGACGAAAAACAGTTTCCATGAATTCCATCATGGATTCTTTGGCGTATTTACTTTCACGACCTGCATGTGCAAACAGTTTTACAGTTTGAATATTGGTATAAGCATCGGTTACTCGTCCTGTCATCACAGCACGCGCATCTGCTTGCTGTTTTGAGATTTTGCTTAGTCGAGGAATAAAAAACCACGCACTTAAAATAAATAAGCCAAGCCATATAGCCAATGGTATGAGTAAAATAGGTGAAACTGCACCAAGTACTGCGCTAATCGTGATGAAGTAAACAATCACATAAACTAGCATGTCACCCAGAATCATCCAAAACTCACGTACTGCCAGTGCTGTTTGCATGACTTTGGCAGATAAGCGGCCGGCAAAATCATTATGGAAAAAATCCAGACCTTGCTGTAATAACAAATTATGAAAACGCCAACGCAAACGCATTGGAAAACTACTAAATAAAATTTGATGTTTTACGATGGACTGCAAACAAATAAATAAAATATTCCCAAACAAAATTAGCGTTAAAATAATTAAGTGTTGAGTGTGATTTTGCAGAAAATTGCTGGGTTGACTTTGACTAAGCCAATCTACCAGATGACCAATTTGCGAAAATAATAAGGCTTCAAAACTGGCAGCACCAGCCGTACAAATAATCAAAAAAATGAGAAAAGGGCGTACGCCTTTGGTAGATTGCCAGACGAATGCAAAAAAAGAGGTAGGCAATGGTTCGTGTAAATTTTTTTCGGGATAAGGATTAACCAGTTTTTCGAACCATTGCAGCAGCATAATTTTCTCTTAGCTTTTCTGAGTGAAATTCTCAACAATTATACCTGATGACAAAGATTTCACATCTGCTCCAGAAGGTGCTTGATAAATTCTTAATCCGAATTCGGGAATAATTGCAAGTAGGTGATCAAAGATATCTGATTGTATCGCTTCATAAGCAGTCCATACAGTGGTATTTGTGAATGCATAAATTTCAAGTGGCAAACCATCACTGGTCGGTTGTAATTGACGCACCATTAACGACTGATTTTGAGCGATCCCAGAGTGTTGTTTTAAATAAAACTCAATATAAGCGCGAAAAGTTCCTAAATTAGTCAAACGGCGCTGATTGTATACAGTCTGATTGCTTAGTTGATCATTAAAATTTTCTAGTTCAGATTGCTTGGTATCTAAATATTGATCCAGTAATAGGAAATTTTTTAGCTTTTCCTGTTCATCTTCCGTCATAAAGTGAACACTACTTTGGTCAATAAATAATGAACGTTTAATACGTCGCGCACCTGCCTGACTCATACCACGCCAGTTAATGAAAGTGTCGGTGACAAGTTTATTGGTAGGAATGGTGGTAAAAGTTTTATCAAAATTTTGTACGGTTACAGTATGTAATGACATATCAATGACATCGCCATCCGCATTGAGTGACGGCATCGAAATCCAGTCGCCAATACGCACCATGTCATACGATGAAATCTGGACACTTGCAACCAGAGAAAGAATAGTATTTTGAAAGACGAGCATCAATACTGTTGCCATCGCACCAAAACCAGCCAGTAAGGTAAAAACATCCTTTTTTAGGAATGTACCCAAAACCATCAGGGCACAAACAATAAAAATCATCAGTTTAACTAACTGTAAATAACCTTTAATTGGCTTATTTTTAGCGTTGGGATTGCGTTGATAAACTAAATTGAACACATTTAGCATTTCACTGATGGCAAGCGCAATGGTTAAAAAGATAAAGGCTTGTGCTGCCATTTGCACAAAAATAATGATTTTTTCTGATAAGTGCGGAACTGTTGTAATGCCATTCATAATTACTATGGCAGGTACAATATTGGCAATACGGCGAATCACACTGTGTTGTGCAAAAATGGACTGATTTGCAGATTTAATTTTGCTGATGAGTTTACGAATACCACGAACCACAATTTGTTTCGCAATAAAATTGGCGATTATCGCCAAAATAATGAGAATACTAAGTGACGTTAACATCTCAAGCCATGGATACTGATCAATCCAGTTTTCAATATCATGAAAAAGCTTTAAAAAATCCAAACCTTTACACCTTTGTACAAATAAATAATTAAATGAAGTGTAAAGGCTTGGCTATATAACATTGTATAAAGCTACTTTTTTTATACGATTTAAAGCAGACTTTTTACAATAATAAAATCAATTATTTAACTAAAATTAAATTACCACATTAAATCGTCTGGAATAACATAAGCAGCATATGGATCTTCTTCGTCAGTGGTTTGCTCATTGCTTTGAGCATTATTTACCAAGATAAAACCTTGCATTTTCAGATTAATCTTATCAGCCAGTGCTTTAGGCAAATAGGCATAGCTTTCCTGATCCTTCGCAATCACCAAACTGCCAGATACTAATGCATTATAAACCGTCTGAGAGATATAGACTTTCTTGACTTTATTGTCATCAATAAATTGATAGCTGATATCACCTTCATATTCTTTAATTTTATGCTGAGAAATCATCTGAATAATGGCTGCTTTTAAGGCTTTTTCCTCTAACTGACGCTGTTTTTCCTGATTAAGCGCTTGATCTTTTTCAAGCTTTTCTAATTTATTTTTTTCAATATTAGCCTTTAACTCGGCCTCATTGTTTTGACCCATACGATGTTCATGTTGTGTTTGTTTATTCAGCTTTTTCGCTTTTTTGTTATCCACTAAACCCGCTTTAAGCAGTTGAGCCTGTAATGCATTTTTAACCATAACCAAATCCAAATTATTGATGCAAAGATGAATGACGAAGATAAATGATCCAGTAGGCAATACTGAGAATCAAACTTAAGATAACAGGAACCAAGAACGCCTGAATAGAGAGTAGAGGATGGATGAGTGCTGCAATGACTCCACCTAAAAAGAACCCAATCAGGATCAGTAAATGCAATGTAATACGGCGTTTATCGAGCGGTAAGCCACGTGCTTTATAACCAAGCGCCAGTCCAATATCGGTGAGTACACCTGATAAATGGGTGGTACGAATAATTGTACCTTTGTAATGACTGACCATAGCATTTTGGATGCCCATGGCTGCACATGCCCAGAGTAGACCATAACGAGGAAAATAGGGTAGTACTAACCACGAAATAAAAATAAACAAAGCCACCAAACTTAAAGGCACGCCATAACGACGACCCAATTGGAACTGGCTATTTCCTAAAATGAAACCACTATAGAATGAACCAATTACAAAGCAAATGACCACTAATATTAAATAAACAACATTCTCAAATTTAAAGCCGACCAGATCCATTGCCAACATACTCACGTTTCCCGTCATATGTGAAATGGATTGATGCAATACGGTTATAAGGGAAAGAACGTTAATCATCCCAGCATTCATAGCCAGTAAAAATGCTGCAAATTGCACCCAGTTTGGAAGACTTTGAAAAGGCATAAGACCTCAACTTTAGCGATAACTATTTTCGTGAAGCAATATCAACCGCTGCTGTAAATATGACATCTGTAGATGAATTTAATGCAGTTTCTGTGGAATCCTGTAAAACACTGATCACCATGCCAATAGCAACGACTTGCATAGCGACTTCTGAAGGAATACCAAACAACCCACATGCAACTGGAATCAATAATAAAGAACCACCTGCAACACCTGACGCACCACATGCCGAGACTGTTGCTACAATTGATAAAATAATCATTGTCATAAAGTCAACATGTATACCTAAAGTATGCACTGCTGCAAGCGTTAATACCGTAATTGTCACGGCTGCACCCGCCATATTAATCGTTGCACCAAGTGGAATAGAAACACTTGCCGTCGCTTCATTTACTCCCAAGCGTTTAGCCAAATCCAGATTAACAGGAATATTTGCTGCCGAACTTCGGGTGAAAAACGCAGTAATTCCACTTTCTTTTAAGCACTTCAATACCAAAGGATACGGGTTTGAGCGAATAACAATAGCCACCAAAATTGGGTTGATGACCAATGCTACAAAGAACATTGTTCCTAATAGAACAGCGATTAATTGAGCATAATTCTTTAAAGTAGCTAAACCTGCATCTGCAAATGTGACTGCAACAAGACCAAAAATACCCAATGGAGCAAAACTGATCACAATACGAATGATATGATTTATAGCGTGGGAGATATCGGTTAATACTTGTTTAGTGGTTTCTGAACTGTGTCGCAAAGCAACACCCAAGCCAACTGCCCAGCCTAAGATTCCAATGAAATTGGCTTCTGCAATTGCCTGTACTGGGTTCGCTACAAAACTAAGTAATAGATTTTTTAAAATTTCAGTCAGACTACCTGCTGGTTGTAATCCAGTTTGGGCATCGACATTTAAATAGAGAAAACTTGGAAAAAATTGACTAGCAACAATGGCGCTAAATGCTGCCAAGATCATACCCACCACATACAACATTAAAATAGGTCTAAGATTTGCATTATGACCCACTTTAAAATTGGCAATTGAACTCATCACCAACACAAAGACTAAAATCGGAGCAACAGATTTTAAGGCTTTAATAAATAGCTCACCGAGTAAACTCAAATAGGGTGTAAAACTGGGGAAAAGTAGGGCAACGCAAAAACCTAAAATAATTGCGATAAATATTTTAGTAACAAGACTCAAGCGGGACAAAATCGATAACATAAAAAAGCCTTAGCAACATACAGCTAAATCAGCAAAAAAAGTATTTTATACACAATGACCGTGAAGCTTAAGTATTTTTTAAAAGAATTCAGCTGAGCACAATATATATAAATCAGAAAATATTGATAAAAAATAGAAAGTTAAATGAGATTAGGGCAATAAAGACGATAAAGTGTGTCTAAAACTTCAATCAATTTTTGATCTTTAATAGAGTAAAAAATTTGTTTACCTGCTCGACGGGTATGAACAACTTCACTTTTACGTAACATCATTAATTGCTGTGAAAGAGTAGGTTGAGTAATTTGTGTTCTTTCTTCAATTTGAGATACGTTTAGCTCTTCTTGTGCAAGATGGCACAAAATAAGTAAGCGGTCTGTATTAGCCAGAGACTTTAAAATTATTACCACAGTATCCGCGGAATTTCTCATCTCCTCAATTTGAAATTCTGTTTGCATTGCTTATCCCTCAAATTTACAGCGGGCATAAGTATAAAACGAATGCATCCAAATAACTTGAATAAAATAAAAATATCAAATTCATTGAAATTTTATACGAATTATGACCATATAAGAAGAAAAGAAAATTAAATAATTTAATAAACCTAAAAATAAGAATATTTCAAAAAAAAGTTGTGCTTTTCCAGAACTTATTTATAATGAGAACTAATCATACAGACCTGTATGTATACCTTTATAATTATTTTAGATTGTGCAGTTTTATATAACAAAGAGAGGGCAAGCCATGCAAAACAGTATCATTGTGTTTTCTGAGATTAGTACATAAGCCTCCACGTGCATGTACTAATGCATAAGAAGGCATAATTTTAATTATGCACGTTCAACTTTTTAAATAAATTTATTTTTATTCATTAAGTTGCTTAGGTTTCAGACGCAAGCGTGAAATAATACAATGATAACAATAAAATAATAATATCCACTCACGCTTTATTTCTTTACATTTGTCTTTCAAATTCAATTAAACGCTCAACTCGCGCCCAATATTCATCTATCTTGACAGAGTCTTTATCAATCTGTGCTTGCATGGTCATTCCATCCAGAATGCTTACCAGTAGATTTGCTAAAGAAGACGGATTTTTTATTTGAAGTTGAGTCAATAAACCGAGAATAATATTGGTTAACCATTCTTTATATTCAAGGGCAGGTCGAATGGTAGAAGGGTAAATTTTAAAGACTTCTTCCACTGCTTTTTGAAACATACAACCATTAAAGTCATCGGTATGAAACCAAGCTGAATACCAAAAATAAATAGCTTTAATACGCCCTAAGCCATCATCTTGATCACAGGCCTGTAACGATGTCGTGAGAGATTCTTGTAAATTCATGTTACGTTGATCTAGACATTCTTCTATCAGTTTGGCTTTTGAAGGAAAGTATTTATAAAAAGTCATTTTTGCAACACCTGACTCTTGAATAATGCGATCCACACCTACAGAATTGTAACTATTGGCATTAAAAAGACGTAAAGCTGTATGTATAATGTCATCTTTTTTCGACATATTTTGAGATTCCTGCTAAATACATCATCATTTGGCGTACAGTGGCGATAATTAGATCATTTAGTTTAAACAATTTTTCAAGTATAACATTTAAGTGGATGCTTAAATGAAAATATGATAAAAAATTTAATCACTTAGCGCAATCCGAGTACTTATAAGAATAAATCTAAGAGAGGCGCAGGCATAATATACGCTTTAAATGTTAATTTTTTATAACTATCTTATTCTTAATAAGTTTTTTTTATCATTCAGTTGTCTTTACTATAGATCAATTATTTTTTATTTAATATACTGAATACTCTGTATATTAAATAAAAATCTATGATTCACAATCCGTCATTTACACAATCTGAAGACTCACGTGCTGAGGTCATCGCTTTTATTAAAAATGCGATTCCAACAGATTTGTGGACATTTAATACAGAATTAGTTAAGCCATTTAGAACAGAGATAGATCAGCATGTTTTATTTGAGCATGACATTTTAGAGGATTTAAAACATCAAAAATTAAATTTACAGCAATTAAAAACAATACATCTCAATTACTTAAATTGTATTGTAAAAATTTTTACCGATGCATTAAGTATGCTGATCTTTCAGGCAAATCAGCTAGAAAGTAATCAAAATATTGATATTCAAAATCGAATTTTATCGAAAATTTATGCGCGTTACTTGCTTTCCTTAAATTTACTCGATGAATTAGGGTTCAATACTGTTGATCTTCAGCAAAGTTCTCCAGCCAAGTCTCATCTTGCTCATTATCTGAAAATTTTAGAACAGTTTGGGGTAAATCATCCTATTGAGCAGGAAAAAATTGAATCTGAAGCTTTTGCGATACAAGATTTTATACGTAGTCATTACCATAGCTATCTGAATTTATTGCTTATTTTATCAATTACAGAAAAGCAAGTGATTGTCTTTAGTGAAGCTCTACATATGAACCTGAAAAAATTTGGTGAAATATTTGATCAGGGTTACTACGCATGTCATGGTGTAGCAAATGATCAGGACAATTTGGCCAATGACGATAATCATGCCAATGATCTTTGGTTACTTTGCATTCAAGCAATTCGCCCTGAAAATAAATCAGAACTACATGAGGTTATGCAGCGTTATTTATCTCTTTGGCAAGCTTTCTGGACAAAAATGTCTCAAATATCTCTAAGTCCAATCTGAGTGAGAGGATGCAAGGGCTTAAGGAATTTTTTCCCCACAGATCGAACTATGCCAACTTAAATCAGGCCCCCAAGTACGAAAACCTTTGGTATCAATATGAATTTGACCTGTACTATAGACACCTAAACCCATGTTGTATTGTTGACCTTCTGTTTGCCAAAATTTGCATAATTTCAACTTACTGTCTGCTATTGCAATGGCTTCATCTGCACTAGGAAATTCTGAACCTATTCGAAAATCGACTGCTGCATTTTGCATATGACTAGATGATTGAGCGCCATTTACACAATGATTTAAAGCAGGGGATCGATAACTTGATGTTATTTCAAAGTCTGTCAAAACACCATTTTGGACTAAAACTGATAATAAGTTGAGTGTAGGGACAATATTTACCCATACATTTTGGTCTGGTACATCATATTGGTCATAATGACATTCTTGCCAGCCACGTGCGGAACGTAAAAGTTCAAAGTCTGGAACAGTGAGTCGTACGCCTTGTTGCTGTAAAAAGTTTTTATAGCTTTTAACTCGATCAGCATTGTACGGATGCGCGATCCAAATGAAGTAAGATACAGGCGTTCTTTTATGTAATATTTTGGCTTTATCTGAGATTGGAACAACTATTTTTTGTGATGGAATGGGTTGTGGTTGTTGGGTACATGCTGTTAATC
The DNA here is from genome assembly GCF_009372255.1 of Acinetobacter guerrae. Classification (GTDB taxonomy): domain Bacteria; phylum Pseudomonadota; class Gammaproteobacteria; order Pseudomonadales; family Moraxellaceae; genus Acinetobacter; species Acinetobacter guerrae. Next base: position 51,861 of record NZ_LXGN01000001.1, on the reverse strand, counting down.
CTAGTAGCAAGATCGTCATGCAAGATAAAGATTTAAAAGAAATCATGAATACATCATAAATTTTTAATTATTGTTATAATATAACACTAATGTGTGAAGTTAAAGCGTTTCTCTCGCTATTTATTAAATCTATTATTCGAATAAAAGAGGGGAAGGCAGCTTTACCTCCCCATTATAGATTAATTCAATTCCAGCACAATCTTGCCAATATGCTCACTTTTCTCCATTGTTGTATGTGCCTTTGCAACATCTTCAAATGCAAAGGTTTTATAAATAATAGGAAGGCTTTTACCTTGTTCAAGTAAAGGCCAAACCGTTTGCTTTAATGATTGAGTAATCTCAGCTTTTTCCTGATCAGTACGAGCACGCATGGTTGAACCTGTGACTTTTGCTCGCTTTAAAATGAGTTGCTGTAGGTCAAATTCTTTTGCCATACGTCCACCCATAAAGCCTAAAATCACCAAACGCCCATCTCGTTTGAGTAAATTCATATTTTGGTTAAAGTATTTTGCACCTACGATATCTAAAATGACATCGACACCTTTTTGATCCGTTTTCTCTAAAACAATTTGTTCAAAATCATCTTTTTTATAATTAATTGCAGTGCTAATTCCTTTAAGTTCTTCGACTTTTTCATCGCTGCCCACTGTACAAAAAGTCTGAATACCCAATGCATGACAAAGCGATAAAGCAGTCGTTCCTATTCCACTAGCCCCACCGTGAATCAAGGCTGTTTCACCATTTTTTAGCTGACCAATATCAAATAAATTTGCCCACACTGTGTAGTAGGTTTCTGGAATTGCCGCTGCCTGAACAAAGCTTAAATTTTTAGGAATGATCAGTGTTTGGCTAGCGGGAACAATGCAATATTCTGCGTAGCCACCACCATTGGTAAGCGCACAGACTCGATCACCAATTTTAAAATCTTGAACATCTTTCCCAATTTCGACAACAATACCTGCAACTTCAAGCCCTGGAATATGCGTAACTCCTTTAGGCATGGGATATAAGCCTTTGCGTTGTAATACATCAGGACGATTAATACCCGCAGCTTTGACCTGAATCAGAACTTCGCTAGATTTAGGGCGGGGTATTTCAGCTTCAACGACATTTAAAACATCAGGTTCACCAAATTGTGAAATTTCTATATGAAGCATTTTGTTCGGTAGATTTGTCATAGATAGATAACTCCTTTAAAAATGGTTAAACCATTGATTAAATATATAATTTACATTTTAAGCTGAATTTGAATAATACATTCTAGTTCGATATCACGATATATTGAGATTTCCATACAAATTACAATAGATGATTTTGTTATTCATTTTTTTTCTGATTTGAATAGCTGACCGATCATACTTTTCCAAATCTTTGTGACATAAAGATGAGTAAAATACTTTTAAATGATAATAATTATCATTATAATTAACTTTGGAATAATTGAATGATCAGTCAAAACCAAAGATAGATCAGGTAGAAAAATGAATATTATTAAAGCGTTGTTTTTAAGTTATATGCTGCTACAAATGGCATTTATGATGATTCTCCCAGTCATAGGCCCAGTGATTCGAACTCAAGGTTTACAAGAATGGCATGCAGGTTTAATCGTAAGTCTTTCAGGTTTATTTTGGATGCTCAGTGCAAAATTCTGGGGGCAGCGAAGTGATGAACTTGGCCGGAAAAAAGTTTTATTACCTTTGACGTTGGGTTTCTTTGTTTTTTATTTGCTTTGGGCAGTTTTTATTGGCTACACACTGCAACATCCCTTAAGCATTTTAACCATGTTACTGGTGATGTTGATCTTGCGCTGTATTATTGCTGCTTTTTTCTCAGGGATTAATCCAGTCATGGTGGGCTATATTGCGGACCATTATGCGCCCGAAGAACGTGCGTCAAAGATTGCGATGTTAGGAGCAGCTGCTGGTATTGCTATTTTTCTTGGGCCTTTCATCGGTGGAATACTTTCTAGTTTTGACTTAAGTTTTGCTTTTTATTTTGCCGCTATTATGCCTCTATTTGCGTTGATCTTAACGCATTTTAAAGTGCAGGAAAGTGATCGATTGGTTTCAAATGTAACTGAGAGAACTCAGTTAAAAATGACAGATTCACGAATCTGGTTTGAAGTTGTGGTGATGTTTCTCACCATGAATTGCATTTTTACTTTTAATATGTGTATTGGTTTTTTTAGCAAAGACCATTTGCAATTGGCGACACAGCAGCAAAGTGCGACTGTGGCAGGCATGACGCTAAGCGCAGTCGGTTTGACTTTGATTATCGTACAAGTTCTGATTTCTAAATTAAAACCAAATCGTCATTTATTGCTACTCGGCATCGGCATGCTCTGCATGGCACTTGGAACAATTATGTTTACGCTTACTCAAGGCTTATTTTTCTTTATTGTTAGTGCTGTAATGATGGGAATTGGTGGCGGTTTAATTCTGCCGATGATCAATACCATGACCTCACTGGCTGTTGATGCACATGAACAGGGTGCCGCATCAGGATTAATTTCTGCTGCACAAGGGATGTCGATGCTTGTTTCACCGTTTATTGCAACCATACTTTATCACTATAAAAATGAGTTGCCTTATTGGATTGCGGCAGTCTTATTATTGTTCTCGTTTATTTTTATTCCAAAGCGTATCAATGTTCAGAATAAATGGATGGCATCAAAGCAATAGACATCCATGATTACAATCAGAAAATCTGAAATTAAAATTTAATTTCAGAATTATTAAAAAAATTAAGCTAATTTTAATAATAATGAGAATCGTTTATGAAAATAATATACAATTCCTTACACGAAGATTGAACCTTTTTCGCTGTTTCAAACGTCTTAGTGAATACAAATGCAATTTTCATCCCATTAAACAGGCTTTAAAGGGGAAGCGGGATGAAGGTTATTTGATCAATATTGATATCGATTTAAGTGAATGTAATGATAGAACAACCGTTGAATGTTGAAAAAAAATCTCAAACTCTCCCAAAAAATACAAAATGGTTAGTGCTATTCGTAATTGTCATCTTGGCAATTGCCATAGCGATCTATTGGTGGAAATCGAGTCAGGTGCCTACACAGGAATATAGCCAGTGGAGTAAACCAGTTCCAGTCAGCGTCATACCTGTACAACGAAATGATTTACAGCTTGAAATTAAAGCAATTGGGACAGTTATTCCAACTCATTTGGTCAAAGTACAAAGTCAGGTATCGGGTGTTTTACAAAAAATTTATTTTAAAGATGGTCAATCGGTCATAAAAGGTCAACTTTTAGCCCAGATTGATCCAGCACCTTTTCAGGTCGCTCTAGCTCAAGCACAAGGTACACAACAGCAAAATCTTGCTCAATTGCGTAATGCTGAAAGTGAACTGAACAGATATCAATTACTTTTTAAACAGGACTCTATTGCCAGACAACAAGTTGAACAGCAACAAGCGTTAGTCAACCAGTTAAAAGGACAAATTCAGGCGAATCAGGCACAGGTCGATGCAGCAAAGTTACAACTTTCCTATACCAAGATTTATGCGCCCATTGAAGGACGTGTCGGTTTTAAACAAAAAGATGCGGGAAATTTAATCCAAGCCAATGAAGAAGCAGGTCTAGTCAGCATTACACAGGTACATCCAATTTATGTACAGTTTGCGGTGGCAGAAAATTATCTGGACATGTTGCGAGCTTCTGTGCAAAAGGGTCAGAAAGTTCAAGTTACTGCGTGGGATCGCTCAGAAAAAAAACAACTTGCTATGGGTTATGTGGAAGCACTTGATAATCAGATTGATACCAATACAGGTACTTTAAAACTCAAAGCTATTTTTGAAAATCGCGATGATGCGTTATTTCCAAATCAATTTGTCAATGTACGTCTAAACGCCCAGACCATTGAAAATGCAGTCAACATTCCCACAGATGCCATTCAAAACGGCGCTAAAGGGACTTATGTTTATATTATTAATAAAGAAAATAAAGCTGAAATCCGCATGCTTAAACTAGGCATTAGTTCGAATGGGCAGACAGAGGTTTTACAAGGATTACAAGGCAATGAGCAAGTCGTTTTAGAAGGAATAGACCGTCTTGCTGAAGGTAAAGAAGCTCAAGTTGTTCAAGATGAAAAAGCGCCATCTGCAACAACAAAAACAGCACGTGGTTAAGTGCAATGAATATTTCCCGTTTCTTTATTTTACGACCCGTTGCCACCACATTGTTAATGCTGGCACTACTATTTAGTGGTTTACTTATTTGGCGGTTTTTACCTGTTTCGGCATTACCACAAGTCGATTATCCTATTATTCAGGTTTATACCTTTCAACCAGGTGCTAATCCAGATACGGTTCAAAGAACCATTACAGCACCACTCGAACGTGAAATGGGAAAAATTGCTGGACTCAAGCAGATGTCCTCAAACAGTTCTGTCGGTGCGTCTGTCATTACTTTACAATTTGAACTCAGTGCTGAGTTAGGGGTGGTTGAACAAGAAGTACAATCTGCTTTAAGTACGGCAAGTAGTAAATTGCCCAATGATCTACCGACGCCACCTGTCTACCGAAAAGTAAACCCTGCCGATGTGCCTGTGATTACTTTGGCGGTCAGTTCAGATACTTTGCCCCTCACCACTGTTTATGACATGGTGGATACGCGCATCGCACAAAAATTATCACAATTATCTGGTGTGGGAATGGTCAGTTTGGCGGGTGGGCAACGTCCCGCTATACGTGTTCAAATGAATCCAACAGCACTGGCAGCTTATAAAATGAGTGCTGAGGATGTTCGTTCAGCCATTAATTCCGCCAATGCCAATCAGCCTAAAGGCAGTTTTGATGGGCCATATCGGACCACGATGCTAGATGCCAATGATCAGATTCGTTCTATTGCAGATTATGAAAATTTGATTTTGCGCTGGAACAATGGTGCACCTATTCGTTTGAAAGATGTTGCACAGATTCAGGAAGGAAGTGAAGACCGCTATATGGCAGCTTGGGCAGATCAGCAGTCTGCAATCTTAGTCAATGTACAACGTCAGCCCTATGCCAATGTGATTCAGGTCGCAGACCAGATCAAAAATATTTTACCTGAATTGCAAAAAAATCTACCTGAAAGTGTAAAAATTCGAGTCTTGACGGATCGTACTGAAAGCATTCGGAGTTCGATCCGTGATGTACAAAAAGAATTGGTTTTTGCAGTGTGTCTGGTGGTGATGGTCACTTTCCTTTTCTTAAGAAATTTGTCCGCGACCATGATTCCCAGTATTGCCGTGCCATTGTCGATTATTGGCACTTTTGTATTGATGTATTTTCTCGGGTTCTCGGTAAATAACCTGACGCTCATGGCTCTGACCATCGCCACTGGTTTTGTGGTTGATGATGCGATTGTCATGCTGGAAAATATTACGCGGCATCGTGAAGCAGGAGAAAATCTATTACAGGCTGCACTCAAGGGTGCAAAGGAAATAGGATTTACCCTGATTTCACTGACTATTTCATTAATTGCCGTTTTGATTCCATTGCTGTTTATGGGCGATGTCGTCGGACGCTTATTTCATGAATTCGCGGTGACTTTAGCGGCAGCGATCGCACTTTCTTTGGTGGTGTCTTTAACACTCACGCCGATGATGTGTGCTTACTTACTTAAAGAAAATAAACATCATCAAAAAAATAGCCGATGGAGTCTGGATCAAGTCATTGACCGCTATGCAAAAGCATTACAGTGGGTATTTAAACATCAGCCACTTATGCTCAGTATTATGTTGAGTACCGTGATTTTAGCAGGTGTTTTATATTGGATGATTCCTAAAGGATTTTTTCCTGTGCAGGATAGTGGTGTCATCCAAGTGGTGACTGAAGCACCAGACGATATTTCTTTTCAGGCGATGAGTGAACGTCAGCAAAACTTGGCCGCACAGATTTTAAAAGATCCCGCTGTTGCGAGTTTGTCCTCATTTATTGGCATTGATGCCAATAATCCAAAACTCAGTAATGGCCGTATTTTAATTAATCTAAAACCACATGCAGAGCGAAGTTCGGCGGAGCAGGTGATTGATCGATTACGAGATCAACTTGCTGATGTACAAGGGATTCATGCTTGGATGCAGCCCGTTCAGGAACTCAGTATTGAAGACAAAATTAGTCGTACCCAATATCAACTCAGTCTCAGCGCAGCAAAAACTCAGGATTTACAACAATGGACACCTGTTTTGGTTGATGCATTAAAGCAACAGCCTGAGTTTTCAGATGTCACCAGTGAAAATGGTGGACAAGCATTGCAGGCTTATATTGATGTCAATCGAGATGCCGCAGCGCGTTTAGGACTTTCCATTGAAGATATTAGTCTGGCATTGCAAAATTTATTTGCACAACGCCAGATTGCGACTTTGTATACACAGTCCAATCAATATCGGATTGTATTGGAACTTGATCCTGCATTGACCCAAGGGCTTGATGGTTTAAACCAGACCTATATTCATAATGCAAATGGTGAAGCAATACAACTGAGTGCTGTGGCAAGTATTGAGCAAAAAAGAGTGGCAAGTGTTTTGCAACAACAAGCCCAATTTCCAGCCAATACCATTTCATTTAATCTGGCGCAAGGTGTATCACTTGGTGAAGCGATTCGAGCGATCAAGCGAGTAGAACAGGAACTAAAACCTCCTGCTGAAATCAATCTGAGTTTACAAGGTGCGGCAGCCGCTTTTGAAAATTCGCGACAACATACTTTCTGGCTAGTCATTGCTGCAATTGTCACGATGTACATTGTACTGGGTATTTTGTACGAAAGTTTTATTCATCCCATTACCATTCTTTCTACGCTACCGTCCGCAGCCATTGGTGCATTATTGGCATTATTTATGGTCAATCAGCCACTCGATATGATCGCGCTGATCGGGATTATTTTGCTCATTGGACTCGTGAAAAAAAACGGCATCATGATGGTCGATTTTGCACTGGCAGCCCAACGCAATGAAGGTTTATCTCCTGAACAAGCGATTTATCAAGCTGCCTTAATGCGTTTTAGACCGATTTTAATGACGACATTAGCCGCACTTGTCGGCGCAATTCCTCTCATGCTAGCGTCTGGTTCTGGCGCTGAATTACGTCAGCCATTAGGTATTGTAATGGTTGGTGGTCTTATCCTAAGCCAAATTCTCACTTTATTTACCACGCCTGTGGTTTATCTGTTTTTCGATCGTTTACAACGAATCAAGCATCAGCAGAACAAAATAAATCCATCTGTTGATGAATCAGGGGCAATCACTTGAATATATTTGCTCTGTTTGTTCATCGACCTGTTGCTAGCGTTTTATTGGGCATTGCCATTACTTTGCTTGGCGTATTGGCATATTTTCGTTTACCCGTCGCGGCTTTGCCTCAGGCAGATATCCCTACAATTGTAGTACGTGCAAATTTACCTGGTGCAAGTCCTGAAAGCATGTCAGCGACTGTATCCACTCCACTAGAACGCGCCATGATGGGGGTGTCTGGCGTCAAAGCGATTAATTCATCTAGTAGCCAAAACTCGACCCAAGTCACGTTGCATTTTGATCTAGATACAGATATCAATGAAGCAGCGCGCGAAGTACAGGCCGCTATCAATGCCGCAATATCTCAATTGCCTTCTGGTATGCCTAGCCCTCCTGAATATTTTAAGGTCAACCCCAGTCAAAGCCCCATTTTTTATCTTGCGCTGAGTTCCAAATATTTATCTGCAGGTCAATTATATGAGTTGGCAACCAATCAGTTACAACCCAATCTTGCCCAAATCAGTGGTGTTGGAGAGGTTGAAATTGATGGTGCGTCAATGCCTGCGGTGCGTATTGTGTTAAATCCAAATGCTCTGATTTCACAAGGAGTTTCTTTGGAGCAAGTTCGACAGGCAGTTGAAAAAAGTAATGTAGTACAGTCATTAGGTGTCATTGAAAATCAACAACATCGTTGGCAAGTTGCACTTTCAACCGATTTGAAAGCTGCGGCAGATTTTGACAATTTAATTATCCATCAAACATCGCAGGGTATTGTCAGACTAAAAGATATTTCAAAAGTAGAAGATTCCGTTGAGAACCGTTATGTCAGTGGTTTCCATAATGGTGAACCTGCGGTCATTATTAAAATCAGCAGGCAACCCAATGCCAATACCATCGCAACGATTGAAAAAATCAAGGCAAAACTACCTGAATTAAATTCTCTTATTCCTGCCGATGCACAGTTGACAACAGTCATGGATGGTTCTGAAATTATTCATGCAGGTTTAAAAGAAGCGCGTGATACCTTGCTTTTTTCTATGCTATTGGTTGTGATTGTGGTTGCGCTGATGTTAGGAAGACTACAAAGTGCAATTGTGCCGACCATTGCCATGTTGGTTACTTTGATTGGCGCGACAAGTCTGGTTTATTTGGCAGGATTTTCGCTGAACAATTTATCGATTATGGCAGTCATTGTTGCGATTGGGTTAGTTGTAGATGATGCCATTGTCGTTCTTGAAAATATTGAACGTCACATTGAACAGGGTGAAACCCCATTTAATGCAGCTATTCAAGGCGTTAGAGAGGTTGGATTTACGCTGATTGCGATGAATCTGGCACTTATTGTGATTTTTATCTCCGTATTATTTATGGGTGGGGTCATTGAACGGCTATTTAGGGAGTTTTCGCTTACACTGGTTTTCATTGTTATTCTTTCAGTTTTTGTTTCTTTAATTTTAACCCCAAGTCTATCGGCCCGTTGTTTAAAGCCTTTAAATTCGCAGAATAATCAAGTTTTATATGCGTATAGCCAACGCATGATGCAGTATTTAACACAGCATTATTTGCATTCATTAAAGTGGATTATGCGTCATGCTTATCTCGCGATACTACTTTGGTTAGGTGCAATTGCGGGTTCAATCTATTTATATCAAAGTTTGCCTAAAAAGATTTTACCTGAGCAGGATACAGGCCGAATCGAAACATTTATTCGAGGGGATGATGGTTTTTCTTTTCAGATTATGCAGCCTAAAATTTTGACATTTAGTCAAAGTTTACTCAAAGATCCTGCAATAAAAGATGTGATTGGAACTTCTGGCGGCGCTGGTGGAACCACCAATTCCTTTTTTATGGTTAGTTTAAAACCCAAAGCTGAACGCGATGGTAAGACAACGCATGAAATTGCTGAAAGGATTCGTCAAAATGCTCCGTGGTTAGCAGGGGCAATATTTTCGGCAAGAGTCCAACAGGATCTTGATCTGGAAGATCTTTTTGCTGCGAGTGGAGGGCAGGACTATTTGCTGTTATTGCAATCGGATGATGTTGCCTTACTTAGAAAATGGGCGCCGAAAGTTGCAGAGGCGATGCAAAAACTACCTGAGCTTGAAGAGGTGGAAACTTTAGGCGATGAAGGGGCTCAGCATGTCACGCTCGATATTCATCGAGAAGCCGCACGACGTTTAGGCGTTGATATTGAAAGTATTTCCAGTGTACTGAACAACTCATTTTCACAACGACAAATTTCGACCATTTATGATCAAACCAATCAATTTCATGTCGTGATGGAAATTGATAAGCGTTTTACTGAAAATCCAGAATCATTGGCAAATATCAAAGTTCCAAATCAAAACGGTGAATATGTACCATTGACTAACTTTGCAACATGGTCATATGGAATTACAAATGATCGCGTACATCGACGCAACCAATATGCCGCAATGGGTATTGGCTATGTACTCAAACAAGGTTACACCGCTGAACAAGCCGAGACCGCGATTCGTGGTGTATTGCCACAGGTCATGCTGCCTAATCAGATTTTTGTTGCAACAGATAAAGATGTAGAAGCCGAAAGTTTACAAGCAGGCTTAAGCACACCGATGTTACTTTTAGCAGTTATTGTGCTGATTTATATCGTTTTAGGCGTAACTTATGAAAGTATGCTCCATCCATTGACGATATTGTCAACGGTTCCTGCTGTGGCTTTGGGCGGTTTACTCACACTTTGGCTATTTAATTTTGAATTTAGCCTGATCGCCTTATTGGGCATGTTTTTATTAATTGGAATTGTTGTAAAAAATGCAATTTTACTGATTGATTTCACCTTACAGCAACGTCGTCTTGGCAAGACAGCATTTGAATCGATTCTATCTGCGGCAGCATTGCGGTTTCGTCCTATTTTAATGACCAATACCGCAGCTTTATTAGGTGCTATTCCATTGGCACTCAGTACAACTGAAGGCTCTGAACTACGACAACCTTTGGGCATTGTGATCGTTGGCGGTTTGGCATTGGGTCAATTATTAACCCTTTATACCACACCTGTGATGTATCTCTTGTTAGAGAAACTGGCTCAAATGTGTAAACAATTCAATATTACCAATGCCTTCGGCTATAGAAGATAGAAATAGATAGGAAAATAGAAAAGTGATCAATTCGATTTTATCCAAACATCTACCCAGTTTTAGCTGTGTCTTGCTACTTATAGGGTGTAGTTCAAATATAGTGACGCATCCACCTGCTTATCAACAACCTGTTATTCAGGCAGATACGCAGTATAAATATGCTTCATTAAATTGGGTACAAACTCAAACTTTGACGCCGCAGACATCTCAGTGGTGGCAACTTTATCAAGATGCAAAGCTCAGTACTTTGATTCAACAACTTAATACAGAAAATTTAACTTTAAAACAGGCCGAAGCGCGTTATCGCAATGCGATCGCTTTACTTGATGAGCAACGTTCCGCACGTTTACCAAGCTTAGGCGTCGAAGGCTCGGCAAATCGGAATGGTAGTAAAAATAATAAGGCGACTAGCCAATTTAGCGCAGGAATACAAGCCAGTTGGGTGCCTGACTTATGGGGCAGAGTTGCCAAAGCTATAGAGGGACAACAAGCCAATCTGGAGGCTTCACAGGCAGACTTAGCCGCGGTCAAGCTTAATCAGCAACTTTTAGCAGCACAAAGCTACTGGAATATTCGATTATTAGATTTACAGCTTGATGTACTTAGACAAACTCGGCAAAGTTATGCACGTTCGGTGCAAATTTTAAAAAATCAATATCAGGCGGGTATGATCGCTCGTGCAGATGTTATTCAGGCAGAAACACAACTCAAACAAGTCGAAATTCAACAAATTGAACGACAACGGGAAAGAAATTTACAAGAAAATATCCTCGCTGTATTACTCGGCCAAACGGTTGTTCAGTTTCAGCTTGGCAAGCAAACAGCTCAGTTTAATGTCCCTACAATTCCTGTCCAGATTCCAAGTCATTTATTAATTCAGCGACCAGATGTAATTCGCACTGAACGAGAACTGGCTGCAACACATGCACAACTTGGTTTAGCGCAAACAGCATGGCTTCCAGACCTGAGTATTGGTTTAAATGGAAGCTTAAATAACAATATATTTTCACAACTTTTTCAATCGCCAAACTATCTCTGGTCAATTGGTTTAAATACCGCAGCGACAGTATTTGATGGCGGAAAACGTAAAGCAGGGATTGATCAAGCACAAGCCAATTATGATGAAAAACTTGCTGCATATAAGCAAACAGTTTTGACAGGTTGGAAAGAAGTGGAAGATGGCTTAATGCAATCAGCAAGTCTAAAACAACAAGTTTCTGAACAAGCTCAATTGTTAAATCTAGCCCATGAAAATGAACGTGTTGTCACTCAGCGTTATAACTCTGGACTGGTCAGTTATTTAGAAGTAGTTACAGCACAAAACTTACGTTTGCAAGCAGAACAAGATCGACTGGAATTACAACAACGTCAGATGATCAATTCAATGCAACTGATTGCAGCATTAGGCACAGGATGGGGCAGAGACTAATGTTGTAAAATTAATTTTAAATAAAATTGATAGTAATTCTCATTACTGATACATTAGCCACATTTCTGACGGTGTGACGTTACTATCATGACGGCAAATCAACAAATCATCACGCATTACATAGCAGAGCTATATAAAGTTCACTATAGCTGGTTATATGGTTGGTTGTATAAAAAATTAGGCTCGGCTGAAAATGCCGAAGATGTTTTACAAGATACATTTACTAAACTGATTCGTAGTCAGGGCTTGCTCGACATTCAGCAGCCTAAAGCTTATTTAACCACGACAGCGAAACGAATTTTAATTGATCGGGCAAGACATCAAAAAATAGAGCAAGCTTATCTTGAATATTTGACTCAGCAAAACCTCAGTTATGATATTAGTCCAGAACAAACTGTACTTGCGATTGATATACTCAATAAACTTGCGCAAGTTCTGGATGGTTTACCTGAACGACAGCAGCTTGCGTTTCTAATGCATTACATTGATGATTTGAGTCTGGTCGAGATTGCCAAACAATTAAACGTGACAAGTAAAACCATTCATCATGATTTGGTTAAAACCTTAAGTCATTGTTATGCTGTGTTAAAATCAGATTTATAAATATATTCTTATAATAAGACGAATATTCATGTCAAAACCTGACCAACAAATTATAAACGAAGCAGCAGAATGGTTAATTACATTAAGTTCAGGTGACTATTCTCAGGATGATTTAACCCAACTTGAACATTGGAAACAGCAAAGTCCTGAGCATTTAAAAACCTTTGAAGAATTACAACAATTTTTAAATCAAGTAGATGTACTTAAAGCTCAAAATCTACGATCACAACATCCAATGGTACAGAATAATATTTTAAGAAAAACGTCGACCAAGAAAAAAACAGCACCTCTATTATGGGGGAGCAGTTTAATCATTGCAGTGATTACGGCTTGGATTGTTTCACAATTACCTTATCAACGTTGGAACGCAGATCATTCAACGGAAGCACAACAATGGCAACAGAATATTTTATCTGATCAAAGCTCAATCCAGATGGCAGGGCAAACGGCTTATAACTTACAATATAATCTGGATCAGAGGAAAATACATTTATTCGAAGGGAATATTCAAGTGAATGTTGCCAAAGATCATACACGACCTTTTGTGGTTGATTTAGGGGATATTCAAGTACAGGCATTAGGAACTCAATTTATTGTCAACTACGATCATGATCAGGTTCGTGTCAGTATGATTGAGTCGAAAACTAAAATTTATTCCTTGCATCATCGCTTTGAACCACTGGTGCTTGAAACGGGACAAAGCTTTAATTTCAATGGAAAACGGGTACAGATTGAAAGCGTTAATCCAGATTTATTACGAAAATCATGGCAAAGTAAAAAACTGGTTGTCAATGATATGGCTTTGGATCAAGTCTTGCATATGTTGGAAAGCTATCAATCGAGTAAATATATTTATAACCATAAGACATTAAGCCAATACCGAGTTAATGCCGTATTGCCATTGGATGATCCTGATTCAGCCATGCAATTATTAAAAGACCAACTCCATTTAAGTACTTATTCCGTCGGCGATTTATTGACTGTTATTCAAAAAGATTAAAAATCTATAAAAAAACTTCCTGTTTTGATTTCTAAAACGTCTTAGTTAATAGGCAAATATAAATGATGTAAGGAAATTAAAATGGGGTCTATTCGTCGTCCATTTCTCAATCCAAAACCTTTGGTTTTAGCGATTCATATGGCAACTCTCTCTATTGCTGCTTTACCAGTGTTTACTCATGCAGCGCCTACGCAGGTCAATATTCCAGCGGGGAATCTGGCGCAGGTACTTAACCAATACGCACTAGAGCAGGGTGTCAATATCATTTTTGACAGTCGCTTGTTTTCAGCGGTTAGAAGTCAGGGAATACAGGGTTCGTATGAAACTCATGATGGTTTTACAGAATTATTAAAAAATACCAATTATCAAATTAAACAAACCTCCAGTGGTTATCGTGTAGAAGAAAAAAGTAAAAATAATAAAAAAGAAGAAGTTGTTAAATTAACACCACTTCAATCGAAAGCCAATCAGAGTGGGCGATCGGGTTTAGCATCTTCGGATTCTGTGCTTCCGACGATTAAGCTAGAAGCAGACAATCAAGATGCGCCCTTAAAACGGGTCAATACTGTGGGTGTTTTAGGGAATAAAAGCGTAATTGATACGCCATATTCGATTACCACAAAAACTGCTGAAGAAATTGAAACCAGACAGACGAACTCTTTAGGTAAAATTTTTGTCGGTGACCCCAGTATTGTGACACAGGTAAACTCTTATAGTAGTGGATGGAGTACCCCTGTTTCGATTCGTGGCTTAGATATTGATGTCAGTAATGGCTATAAAGTGAATGGGTACTCTGTCAGCGCATGGGGCGGTGAATTTCCAATTGAAGTGGTGGAAAGCGTCAGTGCTTTAAAAGGGCTATCTGGGTTCATGTATGGCTTCTCTGCACCTGGTGGGATTATTAACTATCAAACCAAACAACCAACCGATGAAACACTTCTGACTACAAAAATCGGCTATCGAAGTGCAGGGATTTTATCTGCACAGCTTGATGCTGGAGGACGTGTTGGAGAAGATAAACAGCTTGGTTATCGTTTTAATATCGTTAAAGAAAAAGGGGAAACCTATAATGGCTCAGATGCAGATAATACCGTCACATCTTTAGCTCTAGATTATCGTATTCTGCCTAATTTACTCTGGAAAGGTGAAATCATTTATCAGGATCGTCACCTGGATAATGAAGCAAGCATGTTTATGTTCAATCTACCAGATGGAGCACAACTGCCAAAACCAATAGATGGTGGCGATAAATACATTGTAAAAGGTGCATTTTATACGATTCATTCTGCACTTGCTCAAACTGGGCTTTATTGGCAGATTAATGATGACTGGAAAGCTGAGGTGACTCAGGCACGTACACGTAACCGTAATATGGTCAATAAAACCTTTGCCTATATTTTAAATGAACAAGGCGATTACTCAATTAACCAATATCAACTGGGTGGGGATGTCGTTAAAGATACCAGTCAAGTGATGGTGACGGGGCAATTCGATACAGGCCCTATTCAGCACGAACTAGTTTTTGGTGGATCATTTCAGAAGAGAACAGAACGCGATGCAGATTCTAATTGGGAGGCAAATGTAGGTTCGGGGAATATCTACCAGCCACAAACCACGTATTATAATAAACCAATCAGCTTTACCCAGACACCAATCGGAGATACATACCAAAAAGAGGTCTTTGCTAGCGATACAATTCATCTTTCAGAGCAATGGCAGGCCATTATTGCTGGACGTTATATTAATTATAATAATCAGGACAATAATTACCAAAAAGAAGTCGTGACACCAACCTATGCTTTAATTTATAAACCAATGGAAAATTGGTCTTTTTATGCGAGCTATGTAGAAGCACTTGAAGAAGGTCAAAAAGTACCTCAGGTCGATAATAATGGAACAAAATATGAAAATGCAGATGACTTTTTAAACCCGACCATCAGCAAACAATATGAAGTTGGAACCAAATACCAACAGGATCGCTGGTTCGCTTCAGCAGCATTATATCGCTTAGAAAAAATGGCGACAATTGATGAAACGATGAATGATAAACTTTATAAAACCCAAAATGGTGAAACGGTATATCAGGGTTTTGAGTTGATGGGTGGCTATAGATTTACACCAGATTTGAGTGTAAATGCAGGAATTAACTTAAATGATCCAAGTATTGAAAAAATTAGTAGCTCAGATACTACAGTTCAAAAAGGTAATCGACCAGCAGGTGCATCTAAAATTCAAGCTGTAGTTCAGACCGATTGGAATATTCCATATGTCGAAGGCTTAAGTGTACATGGCGATGTACGTCATTTTGGTGATGTATTTCATAGCGATGAAAATACCTTAAAACTCCCTGACTATACACTGGTGAATATTGGGGGTGGTTATGAGACGCGCATCTCGAATAAACCTGTCACGTTTAGGGCTGACATTAATAATTTATTCAATAAAAAATACTGGATGAACTCTGGTGCAGGAGAACCAATTACGTTTGTTTTAAGTGCAAAAGTAGATTGGTAAATCATATTTATATTCAAAAATAAAGGCGCTTTAAAGCGCCTTTATTGATTAAATGCTTAAGCTGCGTCTTTAGGTTTGACCATGTTATCAATCGCTAAAATTTCAGCAATCACTTCATCCGATAAAAGCTGTTCTTCACGAATTAAACTGAGAACGCTTAAACCTGATTCGTTTGCAGTTTTAGCAATACGAGTCGTTGTTTCATAACCTAAATATGGATTAAGTGCAGTCACGATTCCAATCGAATTTTCTACTTGAGCTTTACAATGCTCG
Organism: Acinetobacter guerrae; assembly: GCF_009372255.1. Taxonomy (GTDB): domain Bacteria; phylum Pseudomonadota; class Gammaproteobacteria; order Pseudomonadales; family Moraxellaceae; genus Acinetobacter; species Acinetobacter guerrae. The sequence goes on along the minus strand of NZ_LXGN01000001.1, from coordinate 35,693 downwards.
GCATTGGCAGTCACGGTATCAATACATTTGGTTCTAAACATCACCAAAGCACGAGATAACAATTCAATTGATTCAAATAATTTAAATGCAATCAATGGTTCCATTGCATTTAATTGAAGTTGACCTGCTTCGGCTGCCAAAGTAACCGCTAGATCATTTGCAATAATTTGAAAACAAACCAGATTTAATGCTTCAGGAATAACAGGATTGACTTTGCCAGGCATAATTGAACTACCTGGCTGACGCGCTTCAAGATTAATTTCATTAATTCCTGTACGCGGGCCACTTGATAACAAACGTAGATCATTGGCAATTTTTGAAAGTTTCGTTGCTGTACGTTTCAGCAAACCCGATAAAAGGACAAAATCGCCCATATCTGAAGTTGCTTCAATCAAATCTGGGGCAGATTTAATGTCTTTATGGCTAATTTCAGACAAAGCTTGAATTGCAAGTTGAGTATAGCGGTATTCAGTATTAATCCCTGTACCAATTGCTGTGCCACCTAAATTCATATAATTTAAAGTATTTGGCGCAATGCTATTGATTTGGGCTAAATCTTTTTCAAGTGTCGCAGCAAAAGCATGGAATTCCTGACCGAGTGTCATCGGTACAGCATCTTGAAGTTGAGTACGTCCCATTTTCAAAATATGAGAAAATTCCTGACCTTTCGCACGAAGGCTGGTAATTATATCTTCAAATGGTTTATTTAGATCATCTAAACTAAAAAGTAAACCTAAACGAATTGCAGTAGGGTATACATCATTGGTGGATTGTGACATATTCACATCATTATTTGGATGTAAATATTGATATTCGCCTTTTTTATGATTTAAATATTCAAGTCCAATATTGGCAATCACCTCGTTGGCATTCATATTGGTTGAAGTTCCAGCCCCTCCCTGAATCATATCAATTGGGAATTGTTCATGGAATGATCCATTTACAAGTTTTTCACAAGCATATTTAATGGCTTCAAGTTTTGTATTATCTAACTTATCAAGTTGATTATTTGCTTGAGCACAAGCCAATTTAACCATTGCCAAAGACTTAATTATATTGGGAAATTGTTCTATTTTATTTGAACTTAAGTTAAAGTTTTCTATGGCTCTTAAAGTTTGAATTCCAAAATAACATTGATTGGGTACTTCACGAAAACCTAAAAGATCTTTCTCTGTACGTGTTAAAATTTCGGCGTTCATTTTTTTGTCTATCTGAAGAAGATAATTCATCATAAAATTGGTAAGAAATAATTTCTAATGCATAGATTAAATTTACTATGCAAATTTTGCATACTGTGATTATAATCTGGCGATCGTACATTAAGACCATACAAATGAGCCTGGAAATTCGCTGGATTGAAGATCTATTAACCCTTGAACAAGAACGCTCTATTTCCAAAGCCGCAGAACGACGATTTGTTAGTCAGTCTGCATTTACCCGACGAATACAACAGCTTGAACAAGCTTTAGGTTTTCCCATTTTAGATAGAGATAGCAGACATCTTGAGTTTACCGATGCTGGTCAAATTCTACTTGCAACAGCCAAAAGCATCGAAGATCAGTTACAAGCAACCTTAGCTTTATTAAATAATTTAAATAAGACCAAAGAAATTACAGTACGTTTTGCTGTGGTACATTCTTTAAGCTCAACTTTTTTTGCGAATTTTATTCAACTTTTTCCAGAGCATTTACAGGAATTTAAAATTGAATTAATTGCTGCAAATGTAGGGGAAGGTTTTAAACTTTTAAAAGAAGGTGCGTGTGATTTTTTTATAGGTTATATCGATCACAGTAAACTTAATCAAATTAATAAAGACATTATTGATTATTTAAAACTAGGGCAAACTGATATTATTCCAGTGTGTATAACCAATAAAAATGGTGAAGCCAAGTTTGATATAAAAAAACATTTTCCATTACTTTCTTATAGTAAGAATGCTTATTTAAGAAATTTGGTTGATCAAATTATTATGAATAAATTAAATTATAGAATCTTGTATGAAACTGATCATGCAAATAATTTAAAAGATTTTGTCATGCAAGGAGCAGGAGTGGCATGGCTACCCAGAATTACGATTGAAGATGAATTATTAATGAATAAAGTCAAAATTTTGGCTGATGATAATTTTAGTATTCCACAAGATATTTTTATCTTGAGAAATAAACTAAATAAAGATACGTCTTTACAGCAAATCTGGAATTTTTTAAAAAATGTAAAGCTGTAAGTGAACATCGAAACATTCAGATTTAATTATTTAGATTTTTTTAAAAATAAATGACTTGAAATAACTAAGTCTAGAAGATCATAGACTTAGTTTTAATGAATGGTTAAAATTATGAAGTTCCTACTAAAAATGTATCAATTAAGACTAAATTTATGATAGTACTGTATTGATTTTAAAAAATTAAATACTCTAAAATGCAAATAGTTCTTATCTATTGTCTGAATAGTTATTTTCCTTTTGTCCCATAGCCCATGGATGAATACGTATTTTTATGTCAAACAAATATTCTAAGTTTTTTCCCAATCATGCCGAATTCAGTCTGGATAATTTTCCATATTATTGGATTACGCAAGTCTATGGTCTATACGTTGCCAAAATGGACAGCTCTTTAAAAAAGTATGGTTTAGATAACTCCAGAAGACGTATTTTGTTGACAGCACATCTTCATCCAAATGCAAGCGTTTCTGATCTTTCAGAAATGACGTTGATAAAAATATCAACCACAACCAAAATTCTGATCCGTCTGCGAGAGGAAAAGTTGATTGAAACCATGTTATGTCCAGATGACAACCGAGTTACTCGCGTAACATTAACCTCTAAAGGGCAGGAAATGGTTAATAAAATCAATGAAATGACAGTGGTACTATTTGAGGATAGTTTTAAGGGGCTAAAACCTTCTGATATTGAACGTTTAAATCAAGCACTGAAAATGATCAAAGAAAATTTGGAATAATGTCGTTTTTAGTAATTTTACATATCGAATAATAAGAAATTTTACAAGAATGAGTACAAGTGATTGTTCTCATTCTATAAGCATTTTTTAGCAAATTAATAACAACCTATATTCATTTGTTTTTTCAACAGGTGCGCGATGAACACAAGCTAAAACTTGTTGTTGGGGATGGTCTACCGCTAAACGCCAAAGATGCCCTGAACCTAAGTTTACTGGTTTTGCATGAGATTTAGGCTGATAGTGCAGATCAAAAAAGTAGTCTTCCAAGAAAGTTTCAAATTCATCTTCTGGACCATCGTGTAATTTTCTGAGTTTTTCCCTAATTTCGGGAATCAAAATTTTTTGTTCAACTTGATCATGCGGCAAAATATCACTTGCGGGACCATAATAGGTACATAAAAAAGTATCTGCCTCAATCGGCGAGCGATCAATATGATATGAATATACATCTGTTGAAATAAAATCTAGTTCTTCATCGCGTTGATAATTTTTAAGCAAATTCAGCGTAGGTGACGCACCAAAATCAGTTAATAAATGCATATCCTTTAAGATAATTTCTCTTGCAAGATGACCGTTTTCTGACAGTTGCAAAGCTAGAAGATCTTCAATTGAAATTTCTGTAATATTCTCTTTTAATTCAAGTTTAGACACGATTTCTTTGAAATCTCCCGCTAAATCTCTGTACCAACAAATCGCATTTATATTTTTTTGAAAGTTTACGCTTATAAGTTCAGAAAAATTTGAAGCCAGCTTAATTTGATCACTGTCTGAAAATATATTGGTCATATAGCAGAATTAAATAAATCATCTCTTGTGGCTCATTATATAGCACTCAGTTTAGAAAATTACGTATCAATTAAAATAATAGTTTTTAAATTATTGATTAAGGCTGCTTAATCCATTTATTGCACGATACAAAGCTATTTCACTTTTGGACTTAAATAACAGAATCTTTTGCAAAAAAAGGGGAATGAACCAAATAATCTCTATAATCGGCTCAAAATATGATTTGATTAAGCTATTTATTCGGCTCATGACATCCGCCCTAACAAGTTATTGTATGGCTATATTGTTTAAAATGAGCCAAATAGTTCGATCTAACAGCTCACAGATTGAGCCGAATAAGTGTTACAATCGGCTCATGAAATAGGGGGCTGCTTATGAAAAATTGGGTATGGCAAAAAGCAAATTGGACTAAATTTAAATGGGATGAAACACTCGTTACGGCGAAACTGCGTTTAATCCATAAAAAGATAGGTCAATTGGTCGGTGAAAGCAAAGCATCACCAGATGCTGAGGCATTACCACTAGATACGCTGCTAACAAACCTAGTAGCATCTTCTTTGATCGAAGATGAAAGGTTGAATGTTCGTTCACTCAAATCTTCACTAGCTCGACGTTTAGGTGTAACAGAAGAAAATCCTGCACCACTTCAGGATCAAACTGAAGGCTTGGCCAATATAATGATGGATGCAGTGAGCAACCATCATGCGCCATTAACAATGACACGCTTGTTGCAATGGCATAATTGGCTTTTTCAAACCATAGAACGCTTTGATTATGCTGCTCAGAAAATCAAAGTAGGAGAGATCCGTGATAATAAGGCTCCAATGCAGGTTGTTGGTGGTTCTCTTTATGGCACATCAACCAAAGTTTATTTTGAGGCACCAGAAGGCGGAGAACATTTACAAGAACTAATGGAAGAGTTTTTAGAATGGTTCAATCGTTCTAAAGATGATGTGATGCTTGATCCGTTATTACGCGCCGCACTTGCTCATTTTTGGTTTATAACATTACATCCATTTGAAGATGGTAATGGTCGTATTACTCGTGTCATCACAGACTTGGCGTTGGCACAAATGGATCACCAGAGTATCCGTTTGTACGCGATGTCAGTGGCAATCCATGAAAATCGAAGTAGTTATTATGACGTTCTTGAAAAATGCCAGAATAATACTTATACGATGAATGAATGGTTGGTCTGGTTCTTAGATACTTTAGAGAAAAGTATCGACAAGTCTTTACTTCGACTTGATCGAACTGTTGCGAAAGCGAAATTTTGGAGTTCTTATGCTCATATCGAATTCAATGAGGCCCAAAATAAAGTTTTAAATCGTTTACTCAATGCCGAAGAAAACGATTTTCCTTTGGGTATCAATGCTTCTCAGTATCAAAAAGTTACTGGAGTAAGTAAAGCGACAGCAACACGTCATCTAACCGAGCTTTTGGAAGGTGGTGTACTGCATAAACTTGAAGGTGGTGGACGTAATACTCGTTACGTGCTGAAAATTGATAAAGAAAAGTTTATCTGAGAGATTCGAAGTGGAATCTCATTCTAAATTTGAGAGTGTTTAATAGAGTGGCGGTCTAATTTCTGCATAACTTATATTATGTTCATTAGGATACTCAGTAACGTGAATTATAATCGTAGATATTCACGTTGCTGAGCTGTAGCTACAAACAGTGTTGTGTAGGCCACAGTCTTAGATATCTTATTTAACATAATATCTATTATACGAAGTTATATATTATAAGCCTTTTATTATTAAGGCTTTTGTTTATTCAATCCTCAGCAAAATATTCAATAATTTCCTTACAGAGACTAAAAAATGAGAAAGCATGCTGAATACTTTCTCATAACACTTTTATTTAACTTGCTTGTTTGAAGTTACCAAATGGCTTAATTTCATATGGTAGTCCAACATAGTTTTCAGCCAAAGTTGTTTGACCAGCAATTGAGCCTAATATGTAGCTTAATTCTGCCTGTTTAATTTTATGGTCAAATTCACTCTCATTTTCAAAACGATGCAATAAATGCGTCATCCACCATGAAAAACGTTCTGCTTTCCATACACGTTTTAAACATTTTTCCGAATATTCCTGAATCCCTTGTTCAGAGCCATTTTTGTAATATTCAATCAGTGCGCTAGATAAATATGCGATATCTGATGCTGCTAGATTTAAGCCTTTTGCCCCAGTTGGTGGAACAATATGAGCCGCATCACCCGCTAAAAATAGTTTCCCAAAACGCATCGGCTCTGTCACAAAACTTCTTAAAGGTGCGATACTTTTTTCAATTGATGCACCAGTGACCAAATGTTCACGACTTTCAGGATCAAGTCGATTCTTCAATTCTTCCCAAAATTTTTCATCCGACCAGTTTTCTACTTTATCTGTCAGTGGGACTTGTAAATAATAGCGGCTACGAGTTTCCGAGCGCATACTACATAAAGCAAATCCACGTTCAGATTGTACATAAATCAATTCATCTGCGACTGGTGGTACATCGGCCAAGACACCAAGCCAGCCAAATGGATAAACTTTTTCAAAAGTTTTAATTTTGTCTTGTGGAATACTGGCACGGCATACTCCATGATAACCATCACAACCCGCAATAAAATCACATTCGACTTGATATGTTTTACCTTGAGACTCAAATGTTACTTTAGGTTTTTCATAAAAATCAAAAACTTGAACATTATTTGATTCATAAAATGAGGTTAAATTTGCTTGTTCACGTGCTTGCATCAAATCTTTTGTCACTTCTGTTTGACCATAAACAGTGACTTGCTTACCATTTGTTAGCGCTGATAAATCAACACGGTGTTTCTGTCCATTGGTTAAGATTTCTATTCCTGAATGCGGCAGACCCTTTTGATTTAGATTTTGATCCACACCTGCCTGTTTAAGCAAATCTACTGAAACTTGCTCTAAAATACCTGCACGAATTCGTGACGCTACATATTCTGCACTACGCTGTTCGATGATGATGTGATCAATACCTGCTTTATAAAGTAATTGACCAAGTAACAATCCTGCTGGGCCTGAACCAATAATCGCGACATTGGTTTTAATGATTTCCATAACTTCATCCTTGCAATTTCCTTTCATTAAATTACGTGCTTATGTTTTTTCTCTCTATATATGAAATTCAATAAAATCCGTATATCATCATATCTGTCCGCTATGCGGACAAAACCAACTAAAAAGCTAGGAATTTTGTTATGGATCGACAAAGTGAGTTCGTGCATCATCCACATTCAAATGAGCAAATTCGAACCGAAGATTACATTGCAGGTTTAGCAAGATGGTCATTATTTTTATCTTACTCCCAAAATATTAAAATTTTCAGGCTCTTATCTTGGTGGCGCTCATCTTCCAAAAATTTCTCAGCCTTTACTTAACTTATTGACAACACAAACTTCTCTTATTTATTCCGTTATGGTACTAGATGGCTACGAGGCGATTACCATTGCTCGAAGTGCAGCACATCAACAAACAGACCGTGTAAATCCTTATGGGCTTCATTTGGGCAATCGTTTGCCCGCACACGCAACATCGGCAGGTAAAATTCTTTTAGCTTATCTAGATGATCATGAACAACAGGAATGGTTATCACAACATCCACTACAACGCCTGACCAAATATACGCATACCAATAATCATGATTTCTTGCAGCTTTTGGCCGAGATTAAAGAACAAGGTTGGTGTTATTCTAGTGAGGAACATGAGTTAGGTGTACATGCATTGGCTGTACCTATTTATGGACAACAATCCCGCGTTGTCGCCGCTCTAAATATTGTTTCGCCAACCATGCGAACAACTAAAGAATATTTAGTTCAGCATATTTTGCCGTTATTACAAGAAACAGCCAGAGAGTTACGCAATATTTTATAATTCAAATTTTAAACTTATTGTTCGATCATCGAACCTTAGTATTTTTTTAGAAAATACTCAACACGTTCTTTCGCTTAGAAAAAACACACAAATGTAGAGAATCACTTAATTTATGTGTTGATATGCATGATTCTACTGAGTTGAATATTTAAAACTATTTAGAGATGTGATGTGAATCTTATAATACCAAAGCTTATATTCGAATGAAAATTCACTATTAAGTCATCGTCTTGCATTTTTATTGCATAAAATGTTCAGGTTCTTCGATTGGATGTTGGGGACTAAAAAAGTTATCCCATGCAGACAAACACAAAACGACTATTATGACGATCGATAAGATCAAAATAATGCGTAAAATCCCAAGTAAGTAAAGCATTAATTTTTTCCTTTAAGTTGAGTTAAATTTACTTTCTGAATGATGTAGAAACATGTACTACAAACGAAGCCAACACTCATGATGATTGCGCCTAGGAAAAATAAATTTGTGTAATCAATATGATGCGTATGTAAAAAGCTCATGAGCAGACCACCTAAAAGCTGAGCGGTTGCGAATGCTGCAGTTGCCATGCTCCATGCGGATTGATGATGTTGAGCACCTAATATGGTCAATAAAGCACTTGAACTAAGGGAGACCACAGCAGGATTTAATAAACCCGTCAGAAAAGATGAGAGCGCCAAGCTATAAAAACTGTGGAGATAAACAGGAATAAAAATCGCCAGACTATAAAGTAAATAACAACGCCACAAAGCCCCTGCAAGCTGCCAATGTTTCACACAATAAAAAGCAAATACAGCCCCCAACATTGAACCTATTCCATAAAAAGCCCATTGTTGATTTGCAAAGTGGATGGTTTGATGCAACTCACTTTTAATAAAATCAATCCAAAACAAACTATGTGGAATATAAGCAATTGCACTTAAAGCGTATGCAGCAATAACAAGAACAACCATTTGAATCTGTTTAGGTTGTAATGAAACAGTCGGTTCATATGAATAATTCGTTACAGTCCTTGCTTGTTGATCGAGCAGCCCAATAAAAATTAGAAGACTGAAAACCAAACTTAATATTCCAAGAAATAACCAACCTAATCCAACATTGATTTGGGCAGCATAAGGCACGATAAATGTTGAAATCACAACTCCTGCACCAATTCCACTAAATGCCACCATACTGAGTTTTTGTCTTATTTCAGGGGCTACACGTCTTAATGCATAACTAGGTGCCAAAACCATTAAAGTCGCGCCTGCAATTCCTGAAAACAATCGAAAAACAATATATAAAAACTCAGGTAAACCCTGTATTGCACAAAGTAAAAGGCTTAGAGATCCTACAAATGCATTGATAATAATTAACTTTCTATCTTGAATATAACGTGAAGCAGGATGCGCCAATAATGCCCCAATAAGATATCCCAATAAGTTTGCACTACTTAAATAACTGGCAAATGATGCAGTAAACCATTTTTGTTCAACTAAAAGTGGCATCAGGGAGGTATATGAAAATCTAAATAACCCGATCCCTAGACAAGTTGACAGAAATGCCACCCAAAACAATCTGGATGTATTTTGCATAGACAAATCTCTGTTTAAGATGAATAGATTAAAACGCGTTGTTTGCATCTGGTAAAATGATTTATAGTGATAGGTATTATCTTATTTAGAGATAGCTGTATTTTGAGATAAAACGCTGAGAGAAAATAATGCAGTTAAAGTCGTTGGAAATATTTTTAAAAGTATTGGAATGTGGCAGTTTTTCCCATGCAGCAGTTCAGATGCATACCGTACAGTCCAACATCACCAATCATATAAAAAAACTTGAAGATGAATTAAATTGTGAATTGCTATCACGCCAATCCCCGATTCGTCCTACTAGTGCAGGTCAACAATTATGCCATTACGCACAACAGATGATTGAACTTCATCAACAAGCTAAATTTCACTTTTCAAATCAAACATTATGTCATGACATTTCTTTAAAAATTGGCAGCATGGAAACCACAGCAGCAACGCGCCTGCCTCGATTGTTTAAATCTGTCCTTCTACAACTGCCCGAATTACGCCTGCACTTAAATACAGGTACAACACGCGAGCTGATAGACCGAGTTTATACGGGCGATCTGGATTGTGCTTTTATTGCCAGTTCACAAGAACTGCCCGACTTTTATAATCTGCATGCATGGACAGAGCATCTGGTACTGATTTGCCCCAAAGAAGTCACTGCATTTCCAGATAAGAAGGTTTTATTAAACACTCCCTTTCTTGCGATTCGTCAGGGCTGTTTTTATCGAAAATGTATAGAGTCTTTTTTGCAACGTTATGACTTGCCGCCATCGCAACTAACCGAAATGGGAAATCTGGATGCCATTCTTAAGTTGTGTTCATTTAGGCATGGGCTACGCCATATTGCCGCGCTCTTATATTGAAAAATCTTCGTATAAAGATGAACTACAATTTTTTGATATTGATGATCAGATCGGTGAAATCAATACCTATTTGATCGCCACTAAACCGCAAAGCTGGAGTGGTAATTTGAAACACTTTATTGAACAAGTGACGCAGGTTTTAGAATTGCCAAAAGCTTTAGAAATTGCCTAATGCATGGCAATAAAATTTTTTAGAGAGAAGATGAATGCTGCATACAACATTCATCTTAATATTGATTCAGAATAAATTTTAATAGCCATTTACAACATTGACTTGATTGACCAATGCAAGCCCTTGCTGCACACGATGGTCATTTTCAAGAATTTGTCCAATCACCGCCGACCACGGTGCATGCGAAGCAACATGTGGAGTCACCAAAACTTTAGGATGTTGCCAAAAAGTATGATCTGGAGCTAACGGCTCTTTAGCAAAAACATCTAATACCGCACCACGCAATTGCTCTGAATCCAGTGCTTCGAGTAAATTCTGCTCATTTAAATGCTGACCACGACCACAATTTATAATACAGGCGCCTTGGGGAAGTTGATTAAATAATTCAGTATTTAATAGGCCAAAATTATCTTCAGTCAAAGGTAATAGATTAATCAAAATTTCACTTTGAGAAAGAAAAGCCTGTTTTTGTGCATTCCCCGCGTAGCAACTCACCCCTTCAATTTGCTTTAAACTGCGTGACCAACCTGAAACCTGATAACCTAGCTTTGCAAATTTTTCAGCAATAAAGCCACCCATTTGCCCTAAACCCATAATGCCAATTTTGACATCTGAACTAGATTTCTGCGGAGGTTGCTTCCAGCGTTGCTGCTGTTGTTGTGCAATCAAAACATCAAAGAAACGCTGATAGTACAATACACACCATTGTAAATAATCATACATACCCTTTTGATGAGATTCATCCACAACACGACATACCGCATAACGTTCGCCAATACGTTTTAGATTTAAATGTTCAACGCCTGCGGCCATAGAGTGAATTAATTTCAAATTAGGCAAAGTTTCTAGATAATCTAAATCTGGAAACCATGAAATAGCGGTGGTCGCTTCTTGTGCTTGTTCGCTATGTGCCAAACAATAAGCCTCTTGCGGTGCATATTCAGCCAATGCATCTTCAAGCCATTTTTGTACTTTAGGAACAGTGGTTGCAATCACGATCATGAACAATATTCCTCTTTTTGTTGTTCAATCAATGACAACGCAGCATGCCAAGCATTTGCAATAATACGCTCAATCCCTTTGGACTCGAATTGTGCATTCGTATGCTCACGAACCTGCTGACTCGGAATATTTAACTCACAACCACCAGCAAGTGCCTTGATTTGCGCCTGACAAGCACGTTCTAAAAAGTAAATTTCATGAAAAGCCCGCTGCACACTATCACCTGCTGCCAACAAGCCATGATTACGTAAAATCATGACACGATTTTGCCCAAAATCCTGAACCAGACGTTCGCGTTCTTCAGTCAATAAAGCAACACCTTCATAATCGTGATAGCTGATTTTGTTATAAAACTTTAAGGCATGTTGCGAGATCGGCAATAGTCCCTGTTTTTGTGCAGACACGGCAATCCCATCAGCCGTATGCGTATGAATCACACAATGTAGATCCTGACGCGCTGAATGAATAGCTGAATGAATAACAAATCCTGCTACATTGACCATTTTTCCCTGATCATGTTGATCTACAATGTTGCCGTCATAATCAATCTTGACCAAATGAGAAGCCGTCATTTTTTCAAAGGGAATACCATATTGATTAATTAAAAAATGACCCTCTGTATCAGGTACGCGCAAACTAATATGAGTATCAATTAGGTCTGTCATTCGATAATAAGCAATTAAACGATACAAAGCTGCCAATTCACATCTAGCTGCCCATTCCGTTGCTGAAACCTGTTGTCGTAAACTTGACATCATCACATCCCTTCTGTGTAGTTATTTTGTTCAATATAGTTTGAGTTTAATCGAAGTTTGGCTGTCGTTTTTGCATAAATGCCTGTACGCCTTCTCGATAATTTGTAGATTTTCCAGCTTCTCTTTGCAAATCTCGTTCAAGGTTCAATTGTTGTTCAAGCGAGTTTTGCTGAGAAAGATTCAGTGCTTTTTTTATTAATCTGACCGATGAAGAAGGTTGTAACGCTAAAGTTTCGACCAATCCATTTAGCTGATTCTGGAACTCATTATCAGGGAAAACATCCCAAATCATACCGCATTGTAAAGCTTTATCGGCCGATAATTTATTTCCAAGCAACATCAGCGCTTTTGCTCTGGCTTGACCAACCAAACGTGGCAATATCCATGTTCCGCCTGCGTCTGGAATTAAACCAACTTTAGAAAATGACTGGATAAATGAAGCGGACTGCTTTGCAACGACGATATCACATGCCAGTGCAATATTGGCTCCTGCACCCGCAGCAACTCCATTTACAGCAGCCACCACCACTTTAGGCATATTCGCGATTTTTAAAATCAATGGATTGTAATAACGATCTAAAGATGCTCCTGCATCATAGTCTGGATCTTCGATGACTTCAGGTTTTCGGGCAGACAAATCCTGCCCAGCACAAAAACCTTTACCCATCCCAGAAATGACAATGACTTTGATTTTTTCAGATTTTTCCCATTCAGTTAAAATCTGAGCCACTTCCAGATGCATCTGTTCGTTAAAACTATTTAAAACTTCAGGTCGATTAAACGTTAAATAAGCAACGCGCTGCTCAACATGGGTTAAAATATGTTGAAAATCCATATTCAATACTCACAAATGAGGAGGTGGCTATTTACCATCTCCGTATCTTCATCCATTAAAAAGCAAAATCTTCTGCATCTAGTGCCATAACAGTTTCAGCACCAGTTTTAATCGAAGCTAAATGCTGCTGAGTACGGTTCAATAACTTGTTGTAAAAAAATTGTGCCGTTTTAAGTTTAGCTTGATAGAACTTATGTTCGGTCGAACCATCATCCAGTTTTTGTTGCGCAATTTTTGCCATACGTGCCCACAAATAAGCAAAAACGACATAACTTGAATAGTACAAATAATCGACAGATGCTGCGCCAATTTCTTCTGGATTATTTTTTGCTTTTTTTGCAATGTGCTGAGTAATATCTAACCATTCCGTTTTTAACTGAGACAATTGATCTAGATCCGGTTTTAAAATGGCACTAGACTGATTTTCAGCAATGAACTGTTCAATTAAATCAGTCATATTCTTCAGCAATTTACCTTCAGACTTTAGTACTTTACGCGCAAGCAAATCGAGTGACTGAATTTCAGTTGTTCCCTCATACAAGCTTGAAATACGGGCATCACGGGCAATCTGTTCCATGCCATGTTCAACAATAAAACCATGCCCACCAAAGATTTGAACACCATGTTTGGCCGACTCATTGCCCGTTTCGGTTAAAAAAGCTTTGGCAATTGGGGTGAGAAACGCGAGCAGCTCATCTGAAAACTGTTTGGCTTGTAGGTCATCTGAATGCTCAACGATGTCGGCATGTTGAGCTAAAAAATACACCAGTGCGCGACCACCTTCAGCAAAGGCTTTTTGTGTCATCAGCATGCTACGAACTGCGGGATGTACAATAATTGGATCTGCATTCTTTTCTGGATATTTGGCTCCATCCAGAGCACGCATCGCTAAACGATCTTTGGCATAGTCCAATGCCCCTTGAAATGCCATTTGTGAAGCAGAAACCCCTTGTACAGCAGTCCCAATACGCGCTGTATTCATAAAGGTAAACATACAGTTTAAACCGCGATTTTCAGGGCCAATTAGAAAACCTTTGGCTTCATCAAAATTCATGACACAAGTGGCATTGCCGTGAATGCCCATTTTATGCTCGAGTGCACTACACACCACATGATTACGATCTTGAATATTGCCAGATTCATCAACATTAAATTTCGGCACAATAAACAAGGAAATACCTTTGGTGCCCGTTGGAGCATTAGGTAAACGAGCCAATACAATATGTACAATGTTTTCAGCTAAATCATGCTCGCCAGCCGAAATAAAGATTTTTTCACCCGTAATCGCATAACTTCCATCTGCTTGAGGCTCAGCTTTGGTACGGATTAAGCCTAAATCAGAACCAGCATGAGACTCTGTTAAACACATGGTGCCCATCCATGTTCCAGCAATTAATTTTGGTAAAAATTGTTGCTTTTGCTGAGCTGTCCCGTGGTGTTCCAGTGTACGCATTGCTCCATGTGACAAACCTTGATACATCGACCACGCCCAGTTTGCTTCATATAGCATTTCTGATAAGGCAATACGTAGTGATGTTGGTAGACCTTGCCCACCATATGCTGAGTCAGCAGTTAAAGAAGTAAAGCCCAGTTCAGCGTATTTTTGATGTGCTGCTTTAAAACCTTGAGGAGTGGTAACCACACCTTGATCTAAATGACACCCTTCTTGATCACCTGACTGGTTTAATGGAGCCAATTCATTTTCACAAAAATCTGCTGTGGCTTCTAAATATTGATCAAGCACATCGCGGGTTAGTTGGTCGGCATATTCAGGAAAATTTTGATAATTTTTTTCTGCATCAAACATTTCATGCATTACAAACTGAATATCACGTATTGGGGCTTTATATGCAGGCATATCCTATTTCCTTAATTCTCAATTGAACTTGAAGCGATGTTCCAAGTTGCTCAAAATGCATTTTTCTCATGAACTAAAAATATCTAAAAAAATTCCATATTGCAAAATTTATTTCTGCAAATTTTGATTTATATCACTATCTAAACTGCGTGATTTTCACAAAAAACCATGAATAAATAAAATTAATATATAAATTACAATAAATTAAAGTAAAAATTAATTTTAATGTACTTTAAAAAATAAAAAATTAATTTTTGTTATGCAAAATAATATTCCGAAAAAATGGTTTTTATAGTAAGGTATTTTTCATGTTTTTTAACAAGGATGAACTATGCAAGCAGCACAAACAGGCTTAGACTTTTTAACTTCACTCAAAAATGGTGAAGTTCCTCGTCACCTATGGCACAAACCTTACCTATGCAGCTTATCGAAGCATCAAAAGGCAAAGTAACCTATAAAGTGACACCCAATAAATCTCACTTAAATGTGCAAGGTGGTGTGCATGGTGGTTTTTGTGCAACTGCGTTGGATACAGCAACAGGTGGTGCTGCACATTCAGTACTTGAGGCTAATGTAGGCTACGGTACAATTGACTTAAATGTAAAAATGATTCGCCCTATGCAAATAGATACTGCCTACTATGCACATGGCGAACTAATTAATGCAGGACGTAATATCATTACAACTGAAGGTAAAATTGTGGATGATCAGGGCAAAATTTATGCTTTTGCTTCGGCAACCTTCATGATTATTCGTCGTTAATCAATCACAGGATTAAGCTTCTTTGCTTAATCCTTTTTTATTTGGCTGTCGCATTTTATAAAAATCATAACGATCAATCACAAAACTAATGATTGCCATACCCAAACCTATACTGGCACAAGCGATCCATCCATAATGCTTCCATGTATAGACTGCAATAAATGAACCTAAAGCAGCGCCTCCAAAGTAAAAAGTCATATAAATAGAGTTAATACGCGAACGTGCCTGAGCCGAAATACGATAAATCAAATTCTGATTGAGCACATGCAAAGCCGACAATCCGAAATAGGCTAAAATTACACCAAAAGCATATAACACTAAAAACTTTTGGGCAAAAAATAAGGGAAACCATGCCAAAACTAACAGTGTCAGGCTAATGAGCGCAGTGATATTTTCCTGCTGATGGGCAATTTTTTTACCCGCCCATGGCGTTGCAAAGACCCCTGCTAAACCCACGATACCAAATAAGCCAATCTGAAAATCATTAAAATGATAAGGAGCATTGGCAAGTAAAAAGGTCATGGTCGTAAAAATAAGTGCCAAAATTCCAAAGCCAATTCCACCAACTAAACCACGACGTATCAAATGCGGTTGTTCGATAGCTAAAGTAAATAAGGAGGCATAAATTTGCCAAACTTTTAGCTTTGCTGATTTTTTGGCAAGAGGTAATTTAAACCAGACAATACAGGCAAAACTCAAAATGATAAGACCACTTAATACATATACAGCATGCCATGACCAAATCGTTGATAAAAGCCCTGCGATGGATCTAGCTAAAAGGATTCCCATAAACAGTCCACTCATAAGTGAACCAACAACTTGTGGGCTTTTTTGCGGTGTGACCAATCCAGCGGCAAAAGGAACTAAGACCTGAGTTGAAACCGAAAAAAAAGTGGAAAGACAAGTTAAACTGTACAACATGGTTAAGTTTGAACTAAACGATAATCCAATCTGAGCCAAACCTGTACAAGTCATAAGCGAAACAATATAGGATCTTTTTTCAAATAAATCGCCTAAAGGGACTAACACAAATAGACCGATTGCATAGGAAAGTTGACCAATCACAATGACTAAAGCCGCCTGATCAGGATTTACCCCCAATGCTTGAGCAATTGAATAAATCAAAGGCTGATTATAATAATTCGACCCAGCACAAATACCGCAAGTCATTGCCAGTATAAACACCAGACTTTTAGACATATCCATATGTTCTGTACTGGATTGAATTATTTTAGACATTTTTTACTCAAACATTAGTTTTAAAATTTATACATCGATACGAAGTTTACACGTGACACGTCAGCCGTTCTTCCATCAAACACCTTCCGCTCACCCTGATGATATTCCACACCAAAGTCCATTTGCGCAGTTGGGCTATAGAATAAGTTGGCAGCATAATCAGTCAAACGATCATTGGCATCCTGATTTAATTCGGCATAGTCGCTGCTGTCATCATATTTAAATATTGAAGCAGACCAGTTAGTACGCCATTGATCATTAAATTTATAGGTATAACCAATATTGAACGAATCTAATGTATTCATCACCAGATCAGTTTTGTCTTTATTTAATGAAAAATCACCTGATGCATTTAAACTAGATGCATTCGCCGAGCCACTTTGTGTGGTATAAGGCATAAATTTCTGGTCTCCAACAATATGTTGGTAGTTCGCCTGAATTGATTGTTTCGGCGTGATCTCGTATTTGAGTCCACCACCTGCGCCCCAACTGACTTTTTTAACATCATCCCTGCCTACATCGACTGATTTTTCGTTGACGAAACCCTGAGCAAGTAATAGCAATGGGCCATCTTTATAAGTATATCGTCCTGTCAATGAAGGGAAAGCTGAAACTCTTGAACCTGTATATTCAAGTGCAACTTTTAAATCATGATTTTGATCAATTTTCCAGTCATAACGTACTTGTGGTAAACGGGTGTATGAAGTCCCCATAAACTGAGTATAGTCGACTGCTTCTGTACGGGTTTCCATATTTGACATCAGTGACCAAGTCTGACCAAACGTCCAATCCTTATAAGTAAAGAAAGCATGTCGAATGCGGAACTTGCCATCGCCAGTTCCCATTGTCGAACTATCAAAGAAATCGGCTTCAATATTACCAGTCACTTTCTTATCTGGGCTGGTAAAATAAACCCCTAAACGGCTGGCATTAATCATCGCATCTGAACGTGCGTGGTCGGCACGTTTATCACTTTCAAACGGTGTCCGATAAATACTGCTTGTGGTACGTCCGCCCGTATCTGGAGAAGATTTAAAGTCGACCGCGGCATCTAAACGTGCAATTCCATAAACTTTGACATTATCTGTCCAAGTAACCCATGACGGTGGAATTGCTTTATCTGTGGTTTTAGCGGCTGCCGTTGTAGCAACAGTATTGGTTTGAGCTGCTTTTTGTTCAGCCAGTATTTTTTGTTGATTTGTTTTTTGTAAATCAAGTTCAGCTTTCAATCGGTTCAATTCTGCTTCAAGTGCATTAATTCGTTGTTCCGTAGTATCGTTAGAATTTGCAAAAAGCGCCCCTGAAGCCGTAGCACAAGCCACAGCTAAAATTAGTTTTTTCATCTTTATTCCTTAAAGATAAGCATTAGATTTTTAACTTGTATATGTCCCGATTAAAGCGAATTGCCATATACAAGTTTTTTCAAGAACTCATGTGAGATTTAAGTACGAGCATCCACGAGTGGACATGCGGTAACTGCCTGTAATTCCTCAAAGCTTAAACCTTCAACCATTTCAATGACACGTGCTTGTCCATCCTTGAGTTCGATAATGCATAAATCGGTATAAATTCGATTGACGCATTGTTCTCCTGTAATTGGATAGCTCAATTGATTTACAATTTTGGCTTCACCTTTTTTAGTGGTATGTTCCATATAAACAAAGATACTCTTTGCACCTACGGCTAAATCCATTGCACCACCGACCGCAGGGATATCATCTTCCTTACCTGTGTGCCAGTTTGCTAAATCGCCATTTATAGCAACCTGAAATGCACCCAGTACACAGATATCCAGATGTCCACCACGCATAATGTCGAATGAATCTCCATGATGCATAAAACAACCACCTGGTAATAAAGTCACCAGTTCCTTTCCTGCATTAACCAGATCTGGGTCTTCTTCACCTGCTATTGGTGGTGGTCCAAAAGCCAGTACACCATTTTCAGAATGTAGAAAAATTTCCTTATCTTTAGGTAAATATTTAGCAACGTTGGTTGGTAACCCAATACCCAAATTCACATATGAACCATCAGGAATATCTTTTGCGATAATAGTGGCTATTTCTTCACGACTTCTTTTTTGAATGGTCATTTGATATCTCCTACTTTTACAACATGCTGTACAAATATTCCTGGAGTGATGATGCATTCAGGGTCCAGAGTTCCCAACTCTACAACATCATTGACCTGTACAATCGTTGTAGTCGCGGCTTTCGCCATAATCGGACCAAAATTACGTGCTGCTTTACGATAGATTAAATTACCCCAGCGATCGGCTTTGTCCGCATAAATAAAAGCAAAATCTGCATGTAGTGGATATTCCAATACATAGTTTTTACCATTTATGGTTCTTGTTTCTTTACCTTCAGCAATCTTTGTACCGTACCCAGTTGGAGTGAATACTGCGCCAAGCCCTGCACCTGCCGCCTGAATACGACAGGCAAGATTGCCCTGTGGAACAAGTTCAAGTTCAATTTTTCCTGCACGATATAAATCTGGAAAAACTGTTGAACTTACAGACTTTGGAAATGAACAGACCAGTTTTTTTACTAGTCCCGCGGTCAATAATTTGGTTAGACCGTTTGGGCCAGATGACGCATTATTGTTAATAATGGTCAGCTCTTTCGGGGCAATATCAATTAGCGCTTCTAGTAAAGCTTCTGGCTGACCTGTGGTGCCAAAACCACTGGTCATGATGGTTGCACCATCTGGAATCGTTCTTAAGACCGATTCAATATCACTGGTGATCTTATTAATCATATCAATTCATTCCTTCTGTTTTCATTTACAAAATCATTTGTAAACTATTCATTACTCAGCCTTTTGCGGATCGTATAATCTGTCTTTGATAAACAAGGTTGGAATCAAACCACATAAAAAGTAAGCAACACCCATTAAAAGCAAACCTGCACCGATAGAGTTATGGGTTGCTAAATAACCAATTGCAATCGGGGCAAAAATTGCACCAATTCTTCCAATATTAAATGCACCACCTACCGCAGTTCCTCGAATTGAAGTCGGAAAACTTTCAGTTAAATATGTGGCATTAATGGCATAAGGGATTCCATACAAAAATCCAAAAATCAGCATTAACCAACCAATATTTTCAGCAGTGTGGAAATAGACGACGACTGGAATAAATAAAGCAGTGCCCATTGTTCCAAACGCAAATACAATTCGACGGCCAATTCTGTCTGCGACAAAACCTGCTATCACTTTGGCAAACATCATGGTCAGGAAAGTCCCAATCATATAAATTGCCATCTCTTTAAACTTGATCCCCAGTTCTGCCTCTAAATATGAAGGCAGCCAGTTACTCACGCCAAAATAACCAAACAATAAAAACCCAGAACTAAATGTCCACAACATCAACATTCTGCCGTGTTGTTTATCTTTAAATAATGCGACATAAGGGTTTTCGAGTTTTTGTGCTTTACCTGCTTGCGGGTTTGCTAATTTGAGTGCGCGCGCTTTTTTCCACGACGCGGGTTCTGGGACAAGAAAGTACATCAAAATGGAAAAGATAATTGGGATGATTGTAATGAAATACAGCATTCGCCAACCAAACTCAGGAATAACCCATCCTGATAAAGCGGTAATCACCAATGAACCTAAGGTATAACCTGTCATAAGTGTTGCCAGAACAGTTGTTCTATATTTAGTCGGAACCAATTCCGACATAAGTGTGTTACATGCAATATAAAGTGACCCTAAACCTAAGCAGGTAATCGCTCTCAAAATAACAATCTGTTCATAAGACTGTGCCAACCCCGTACATGCTGAAAGAATGGCAAACATTGCTGTTGCGATGACAATCACGCGTACACGTCCAAAACGATCACTTGCCCATCCACCAATCAAACCACCAATGGCCATTCCAAAAATAGACCAGCTTCCTAAAGCGCCCGCCTGTACACTGGTTAAACCAAACTCTGCTTTCAAACTTGTTAGTGTAAAAGCCAAAATCCCGATATCCGCTCCGTCACACAGCAACACCAAAAAACAAAATATAAACGCAGTCATCCAGACTTTTTTTGGTGTCTGAATCACCGTATCTTTCTCAAAACCTAAAACTTCCATTTTCATATTGCCACCTATTTCATTTAGATGAATTTGTTGTACTTTTAAATATTGAATATTTTTTAAATACAGACTGGTGATCCATCACCAGTCTGAATAGCTGCATTAATCTGCTTTTTGCGGGTTAAAGAGTCGATCTTTAATAAATAACAGTGGAATCACACCACAGATAAAATAAGCACCCGCCATAACTAACAGACCTAAACCAATAGAACCATTTTGTGATAAATAACCAATGGTTAATGGCGAGAAAATTGACAGCACTTTTCCGACGTTGTATGCGCCGCCCACTGCGGAACCACGAATAGACGTTGGAAAGCTTTCTGTCATGTAGGTTGCATTGATGGCATAAGGAATACCGTAAAGGAAACCAAAGAACAGCATGAGCCAGAGGATATTGACAGGCGTGTTGAGATACACAATGACTGGAATAAATAAGGCAGTCCCAATTGTTCCGAAAGCAAATACCGCACGACGACCTAGACGATCTGCAATCATTCCTGCAATAATTTTGGCAAAAATCATAATGATGAACGTACCCACCATATACATTGCCATTTCTTTAAATTTAATACCTAACTCTGATTCCAGATAAGCTGGTAACCAGTTACTCACACCGTAATAGCCAAACTGTAATGCGCCTGTACTAATTACCCAGAGCAAAAACATCACACCATGTTTCTTTTCCTTAAAGATTTCACGATATGGATTTTCACGTTTTATGGCTTTCATCCCACCATCAGTTTGAGCCGCACGAATTTGACGTGATTTTTTCCATGATTCTGGTTCAGGCACCATGAAATACATAAAGAAAGACAACACAATTGGAGTGATTGATAACCAATATAGATAGCGCCAACCATGATCTGGAATAATATGCCCAGCCAATAAAGTCGCAAGCAGAGAACCCAGCGTATAGCCCGTCATTAATGCAGCAAGAACTGTAGTACGATGCTTAGTAGGTACCATTTCAGACATCAATACATTACAGGCAATATACAGTGCGCCCAGACCCATTGAGCCAAATACTCGCACAATAGCGAACTGTTCAAAAGAATGAGTAAAACCCAAAGCACAGGTCAAAATTGAAGAATAAGCAATAAAGAACACAATAATACGTACACGACCAAAACGGTCGCACGCCCATCCGCCAAATAAACCACCAATGGCTGAACCCAATAAGGTTAAACTTCCTAATGTCCCTGCCTGTACCCCTGTAAGATGAAACTCTGCTTTTAGACTGGTTAAACTTAAAGCTAAAAAGCCCAAGTCAGCGCCGTCACAAAGTAAAGCAAGAAAAGCAAATATAAATGCGGTAATCCAGATTTTTTTAGGCGTTTGAATTGCCTGTATCGTACTGCTTGATGTAATTGTATCTGTTGCCATGTCTCTTTCCTCAGACAAAAATACATGAGGCATCCAATTGCCTCATGTTTTACTTCACTAAAAAGTTAAGCAGTCACTTCCTTAATCATATTTTTTGCAATAATGATTTGTTGAACCTGAGTTGTACCTTCATACAGACGGAATAAACGCACATCACGGTAAAAGCGTTCAATTGAATATTCGCTGATATAGCCCGCGCCACCATGAATCTGCACACAGCGATCTGCAACACGACCACACATTTCAGTAGCAAACATTTTTGCGCAAGATGCTTCAGTGCTAATGTTTTGACCCGCATCACGACGACGTGCAGCATCTAAAACCATACATTTAGCTGCGTAGATTTCAGCTTTAGAGTCAGCCAACATGGCTTGAATTAATTGGAAGTTTGCAATTGGTTGACCAAACTGCTTACGCTCAACCGCATAAAGTAATGCGTCGTCTAGCATACGCTCAGCAACACCAACGCTATACGCGCCAATGTGTAAACGGCCTTTATCCAAAACTTTCATGGCTGTTTTAAAGCCTACACCTTCTACCCCACCAATTAGGGCTGAAGCTGGAATACGGCAATTTTCAAAAATCACGTCACAGGTATGTGAACCCTTTTGACCCATTTTTTTATCAATTTTGCCTAATGAAATACCTGGTGTGTTGGCTTCAACCAAAAATGCAGAGATGCCACTAGCACCTTTAATTTCAGGATTAGTACGTGCCATAACCGTAAAGGTTGATGCGCGTGGTGCATTGGTAATAAAACGTTTGGTGCCGTTTAAAACATAAAAATCACCATCTTTTACTGCATTGGTTTTTAATGAACCTGCATCTGAGCCTGCTTCTGGCTCAGTTAAACAAAATGAACCAATAATTTCACCGCTGGCATAACGTGGTAAATATTTTTGTTTTTGCTCTTCTGTACCATCAATAATCAAGCCGCTTGACCCGATTCCATTATTTGTACCAATAAGTGAGCGAAATGCTGGAGAAGTATGTCCTAACTCAAAAGCCACATTGACTTCTTCTTCCATCGTCAGACCCATGCCGCCGTATTCTTCGGGAATGGTTAGTCCAAACAGACCTAATTCACGCATTTTTTCAATGACATCCTGAGGAATATCATTAAGTTCATCGACTTCGTGTTCTCTTGGAACTAATTCATTTTTCACAAAATCTCGAATTGTCGAGAGTAATTGTTGCAACATTCCTTCATCGCGGATCATGAGCGATCTCCCATTTCATGTATTTCGCTATTTTTGATTTACTATTTCGCAAATCAATTAGCCTATAAGGTTTCACAAAATTAAATTCTGCTTCAAATTGATTTCATACTACGAGAATTAAAACCAACTTTCCAATACTTTTTAAAAATAAATTTCGTTTAACGAAATTTATTATCATGTGACCTATATTTTTCAATCATTTATTGCTGCAATACTGGTTCATCTTAGAATAAGTAAGAAAAAACACTTGAAAAATTCTGTGGTTTAAGCATCATATGAGGAATATAGTTTTGATATGCGAAACAAAGGATGTGAAAATGACAGAACTTAAAAAGGATAATTTTGTTGAAATAGACTATTCCATCGAAAAGATTGCAATCGTCAAAATTAATCGTCCAGACTCTAAAAATGCTTTAAATACCGAAGTGCGCAAACAACTTGCACAGGCATTTACTGAACTCAGTTTTAATGACGAAATCAATGCGATTGTTTTAACTGGTGGTGATGACGTTTTTGCGGCAGGTGCAGATTTAAAAGAAATGGCTACAGCAGGCTCAACTGACATGATGCTACGCCGTACAGAGCGCTACTGGAATGCAATTTCTCAATGTCCAAAACCTGTCATAGCGGCAGTAAATGGCTACGCTTTAGGTGGCGGTTGTGAACTTGCCATGCATAGCGACATTATTATTGCAGGTAAAGGCGCAATCTTTGGTCAACCTGAAATTAAAGTCGGTTTAATGCCAGGTGCTGGTGGTACACAGCGTTTGTTCCGCGCCGTTGGAAAATTTCATGCCATGCGCATGATCATGACTGGTGCAATGGTTCCAGCAGAAGAAGCGTATCTAATGGGACTGGTTTCTCAAGTGACCGAAGATGATCAAACCATCCCTACTGCAATCAAAATGGCACAAAGTCTTGCCAAAATGCCTCCTATTGCCTTGCAACAAATTAAAGAGGTTGCTCTTTTGAGCGAAGACGTACCACTAAATGCAGGCTTAACTCTAGAACGTAAATCTTTCCAATTGCTGTTTTCTACAGAAGATAAAAATGAAGGTATTACCGCCTTTATCGAAAAACGTAAACCGTCGTATCAAGGCAAATAAATCTTCACAGGCAAATATTTAGGGAATGAAATAATGGCTCGTAAAGTTTTTATTAGTGCTGGTGGTTCAGGAATTGGTCGATGTATAGCAGAAGCCTTTTTGACGCAAGGTGATCAGGTTTTTGTATGCGACATTAATGAAGATAGCTTGCAGAAGTTCAAACAGGATTATCCTCAACTGCATATTGCCTGTTGCGATCTAGGTCAAATGGATGCAATCCAACCTATGTTTGAAAGCGCCATGCAACAGTTGGGCGGATTAGATATTCTGGTCAATAACACAGGAATTTCAGGCCCAACCATTGCAGCAGAAGAACTTAGTTTTGCTGACTGGACGCAGGTTTTAAATCTAAATTTGAACAGCACTTTTATGATGACCAAGCTTGCTATTCCTTATTTAAAGCAATCCAATTCAGGTGTAATCATCAATCTATCCTCCATTGCAGGACGTATGGGCTATCCATTTAGACTGGCCTATTCAACCTCAAAATGGGGAATTATTGGTTTTACCAAAACCCTTTCGATGGAACTGGGTGCATTTGATATTCGTGTCAATGCCGTGCTTCCGGGAGCGGTTGATGGTGAACGTGTACAACGCGTGTTACAAGCACGTGCAGACGCGATGAATATTTCACTTGAAGATGTTACCCAAAATGCTTTGGCCAATCAGTCACTCAAACATTTTGTCAATCCTAAACATATTGCCGATTTATGCGTTTTTCTAGCATCTGACAGTGGTCGTTCTATTTCGGGACAGATATTACCCATTGACGGTGATAAGCAGCGGTTAACTTAATTTTGTTTCACTATTTTTTAATGATTACAGTATCTTAGGACAGTCATCATGACACAACAAATCAAAACTATTGCCATTATAGGCGTAGGTGTAATGGGTAGTGGTATTGCTCAAATCGCGGCGCAATCAGGTCATACGACTTATTTATATGATGCCAAAGCGGGTGCAGCACAACAAGCCAAAGAAAAATTAGCAGCCACATTTCAAAAACTACTCGATAAAAATAAAATCACAGTTGAACAAGCAAATACAGCGAATGCTAACCTATTGGTTGCGAATGAACTCAGTGATTTAAAAGACTGTGATTTAATTGTAGAAGCCATTATTGAACGTCTGGATATTAAACAATCTTTGATGGATCAGCTTGAGGCAATTGTACCTGAAACCACAATTTTGGCGTCAAATACGTCTTCGCTTTCTATTACTGCCATCGCAGCGAATTGTCAGCATCCTGAACGTGTGATTGGTTATCACTTCTTTAATCCTGTACCACTTATGAAAGTGGTTGAAGTGATTCAAGGTTTAAAAACTGATCCAAAACATGTGGAAACGCTGAACCAACTCTCTCGTGTTTTTGGTCATCGCCCAGTGGTAGCAAAAGATACACCAGGATTTATCATTAACCATGCGGGCCGCGCTTATGGCACAGAAGCTTTAAAAATTCTGAATGAAAATGTCGCTGATATTAGTGAAATCGATCGTATTTTACGGGATGGCGTTGGTTTCAGAATGGGGCCATTTGAATTGATGGATTTAACAGGACTTGATGTTTCACATCCTGTGATGGAATCAATCTATCATCAATATTACGAAGAAGCACGTTATCGTCCAAGTCCACTCACCAAACAAATGCTCGAAGCCAAACAGTTAGGCCGTAAAGTCGGTCAGGGTTTTTATGACTATCGTACAGGTAGTAAGACAGGCGAAACAGCAGCCAAAGTGGTCGAGCGTTTAGAACGTTACCCTGCTGTTTGGATTGCAGCCGATTTTGCAGATGATAAAAAACTGCTTGAAGCTTATCTAAGCGCACAAAATATTCAATTGGATACAGGAACAACACCGCAGGCAGACAGCTTATGTTTGTTGGCTTGTTACGGTGAAGATACCACACATGCTGCGAAACGTTTCAATGCAACCCCTGCGCATAGTGTTGCGATAGACATGCTGTATGGCATTGAAAAACATCGTACGCTCATGCCATCCCTTGCAACGAATGCCGATTATATTCAGGCAGCGCACTCCATATTCAATCTTGATGGTGCGATCGTAAGTCGCATTAACGAAAGTACAGGTTTTGTCGCGCAACGTGTATTGGCAATGGTCATTAATTTGGGTTGTGACATTGCGCAACAGAATATTGCAACAGTCGACGACATCAATGCTGCTGTACGTTTGGGTCTGGGTTATCCATATGGCCCAATTGAATGGGGTGATGTACTTAACTCAGACAAGATTCTATTGATTCTAAATCGCATTTCCGAATTGACTTACGATCCGCGTTATCGCCCTAGCCCATGGTTACAACGCCGTGTCGCACTGAATCTTCCACTTACATTTACTGCTTAATTTAAAAAGGGAATTTACTCCATGTTAAACGCATATATTTACGATGGTTTACGTACACCATTTGGTCGCCATGCAGGTGAACTAGCTTCGATTCGTCCAGATGACCTAGCAGGCTTGGTCATTCAACGTCTGATTGAAAAAACAGGTGTACCGGGTGCGGATATTGAAGATGTCATTTTTGGCGATACCAATCAGGCAGGTGAAGATAGCCGTAACATAGCGCGTCATGCGGCATTGTTGGCAGGCTTGCCTGTGACTGTACCGGGTCAAACTGTCAATCGTTTATGTGCCAGTGGTTTAGGTGCAATTATCGATTCTGCACGTGCGATTACGTGTGGCGAAGGCGATTTATATGTCGCGGGTGGCGTAGAAAGTATGTCACGTGCCCCATTTGTGATGGGCAAAGCAGAAAGTGCTTATAGCCGTGAAGCCAAAATTTATGACACCACCATTGGTACACGGTTTCCTAATAAAAAAATCGTAGCGCAATATGGCGGTCATTCAATGCCAGAAACAGGCGACAATGTCGCTGCTGAATATGGTATTACACGTGAGCAAGCCGATTTATTCGCTGCACAATCTCAAGCCAAATATCAAAAAGCAAAAGAAGATGGCTTCTTTACTGGTGAAATTACGGCTGTTGAAGTATCTCAAGGTAAAAAATTACCACCGAAACAAGTGACTGAAGATGAACATCCTCGTCCAAGTTCAACGGTTGAAGCCTTAACCAAGTTAAAACCTTTATTTGAAGGTGGTGTTGTCACTGCGGGTAATGCTTCAGGTATTAATGATGGCGCTGCTGCTGTGTTGGTAGGTTCCGAATCTGCAGGTCAAAAATATGGTCTTAAACCGATGGCAAAAATTTTGTCTGCGGCAGCGGCAGGTGTTGAACCACGTATTATGGGTGCAGGTCCTATCGAAGCTATTAAAAAAGCCGTTGCTCGTGCGGGTTTAACCCTAGATGATATGGATATTATTGAAATCAATGAAGCCTTTGCCTCACAAGTTCTTTCTTGCCTCAAAGGCTTAGGGGTTGATTTTAATGATCCACGTGTCAATCCAAATGGCGGTGCAATTGCAATTGGACACCCACTTGGTGCATCTGGTGCACGTTTAGCATTGACTGTCGCACGTGAGTTACAACGTCGTAATAAAAAATACGCAGTTGTTAGCTTATGTATTGGTGTAGGCCAAGGTTTAGCAATGGTGATTGAAAACGTCGCTTAATGCTTAAAAAAAGATCCATTCATCACATCAGCGCAGTGATGAATGGATTTATTTTACAATGCGAAATAAAATGTTCTATTATCACAAATTATTCTTGAATTTGAGAACTTGATGTCGCAAAGCGCCGAAACTAAAAAAAATGATAAAAATCTTAATTTCGATGAAATTCGTTTAGATCCTATTTCTCATATTCACCGTGAAAATAATCCTCAATTTATTGCTTCTTTAGCTCGTGGTTTGGAATTGCTGCGCTGTTTTTCACTACAGCATCAAGTTTTAGGTAATTTAGAATTAGCTAAAATGACAGGATTGCCAAAGCCGACGATTGCCCGCATTACAAATACTTTGGTTAGCTTAGGCTATTTGAAGCAAATGCCAGATTCGCCTAAATATATGCTAGATATTGGTGTGCTTTCTTTAGGTTATGCGGCTTTATCAAATCTAACTATTCGCACGACTGCACATCCTTTTATGGAAGAAATGAGTTTGTATGCCCAAGCTCCAGTCGCACTTGCTGCTCGTGATCGTCTGAATATGCTTTATCTGGATGTCGTACAAACCAATAGTACATTACGTCGTCCAATTGGCTCGACCTTGCCATTACACAACAGTTCAATGGGGCGTGCCTGTTTAGTTGTAACGCCAGAATATGAGCGGAATTTAATTTTAGAAGCGATAAAAAAACGGGAACCTGATCAGTGGCTCGACATTAAAGAACAACTGGATCGTGCTTTTGAACAATATGATAAACATGGTTATTGTTTGTCTTTAGGCGAATGGCAGCAAGGCATTAATTCTGTTGCCGTACCTTTGGTCAGCTCAAAACATGGTATATATGTGTTTAACTGCGGTTCTCCATCTTATTTGCTTAGTGCTGAAAAAACCATTGAAGAAATTGGGCCGCGTTTAAAATATATGGTGAATAGCATTCAGGATGCTTTGACCGAAAACCTATAAATTAAAAGGAGCAATTGATTGTTATCAATGCTCCAAACACTTTAACCCTGTTGAACGACTTTTTTGTCTTTTAAATCCTGTAACTCATGTGCAGATACAAATCGATTTAAAATATCGTCTGTGTCTTCGCCCAAATATGGCGGTGTTTTAACATATTGTACAGGCGTTTTAGATAGCTTAATTGGTGAGCCGATCGAGATATAATCAGAACGTAGTGGATGCTGCATATTGACCAGCATTTCCCTAAAAACGACCTGCTCTTCTTCCAAAGTCTGCTGTAAATTATTGATCATACCTACAGGCACGTTGACTGCATGAATACGATCGACCCATGTTTGTGCTGACTCCGTCATAAAATGCTGTTGAAGTATGGCGGTAATTTCTGCACGGTGGGTTACGCGGCCTTTGTTTTTTGCAAATTTAGGGTCTTCGCACAGTTTTGGCAAACCAATGCTTTCACATAAAGCTTTAAACTGTTGGTCGTTGCCACAGGCAATAATAAACTCACCTTGCTGCGCTTTAAATACTTGATAAGGCACAATATTGGCATGTGCGTTACCAAAACGTCCTGGTACTTTTGCAGAAGTTAAATAATTCATGGCAAGCACAGATAAAGAAGCAACTTGAGTATCTAATAATGCCATATCAATATGCTGCCCCTCACCTGTGGTCACACGGGACAATAATGCTGCCTGTATCGCAATCGCAGCATATAAACCTGTGGTTAAATCTGCAAATGCCAATCCTGCTTTTTGTGGGCCACCACCAGGCAAGTCATCACGCTCACCCGTGACACTCATCATGCCACCCATACCTTGTATAATAAAATCATAACCGGGTTCAGCAGCACGTGGACCCTTTTGACCAAAGCCAGTAATTGAGCAATATACGAGTTTAGAGTTGATCTGACTTAAACTTTCATAATCTAGACCGTATTTTTTTAAAGAACCCGCTTTGTAGTTTTCTATCAGAACATCGCTCTCAAGCACCATTTTTTTAATTAGTGCCTGTCCTTCTGCTGTAGCCAAATCAATCGCGACTGAATGTTTGCCACGATTTGCTGATAAATAATAAGCGGATTCGCCAGTATCCTGACCTTCATTGTTTTTGAGGAATGGAGGCCCCCAAATTCGCGTGTCATCACCATGAAATGGTTTTTCAATTTTGATTACTTCCGCGCCTAGATCTGCCAATATTTGACTACACCACGGTCCAGCAAGAATTCGACTTAAGTCCAAAACCCTAAATCCTGTTAAGGCACCCATATTATTCCTCATGATTATTGATCAAATTTAGCTCTTCCATTGACGTCGTTTTTTTAATTCGACAAACTCATAATAAATCAAAATATCACCTAGCAAAATATAATTCTATTATTATTGTAAAAATATTTGTTTTTGATTAAGCTTGTTTAACCCCAATGTGCAAACAGAATTGCACTGTCAAAACTCAAGTGAAATTGCATGAAATCTTCGAGTATTTATACACCGACCGTTATTTTGATGGCAGTTGCTGCTGGTATTTGCTCAGGAAGTAATTATTTTAGTCAGCCTTTAGTACACTCAATGGCATTGGCACTTGATCTTTCAGAAACAACCATTGCATGGGTTCCCACACTTGCCCAAATTTCCTATGCCTGTGGCTTATTATTTTTAATGCCTCTAGGCGATATTCTTGAGAAAAGACGACTGTTATTTATTCTGATGTTGCTTGCATCTTTGGGTTTGTTGATTAGTGGCTTTTCAAGTCATATTGGTCTGATCATGTTAGGCACTCTAATCACAGGGTTATTTTCCATATCTGCACAGCTTTTATTGCCTTTGGCTGCAAGTTTAGTTCCAATCCAACACAGTGGTCGCGTGGTGGGGTTTCTAATTAGTGGTTTAATGATCGGTATTTTGTTAGCCCGTTCATTATCTGGGCTTATGTCGACTTTATTTTCGTGGAATATTATTTATCTCATTAGCGGTTTCTTGTTGTTGATGATCGCCATCATTTTGTATCGAAAAATTGGGGCTTTTCCAGCGACACAATCTGAAAGTTATTTCACTACCATCCGATCAATTCCTGTTATTTTTAAGGAAAATCAAAGATTAAGATGCCGAAGTTATATTGGCTTTCTCACCTTTGCAGGCATAAGTATAACATTTACCACAATGTCACTTTTGCTTGCACCTGCACCATACCATTTTAGTGATTTTACAATTGGCTTATTTGGTTTTGTTGGTATTATCGGAACTTTTATTGCTAATTTTTCAGGTAAATATATCGATCAGGGCTATATTCATAAAATTTCGATTTACTGTGGTTTCGGGCTGATTCTGAGCTGGATTTTATTTCGTTTATTGCCATTTTCTTTTATTTTTTATGTCGCAGGAACGATTTTAATCTATTCATGCCTTTCTGCTGTTCATGTCACCAATCAAAGCATTGTGTTTAAGCTCAACCAACAACTTAAATCCAGATTTAATGCAATTTACATGACCAGTTATTTTACTGGAGGTGCGGTCGGAACAACGGCAGGAAGTTATGCATGGCGGCATTTTGGTTGGAATGGTGTATGTGTTTTAGGCTTTATTTTGGCGATTTTGACACTTTATTGTTGCCTTCGAGATGCCAAACTGTCACCTATATTGGTACAAAAAAACCAGTAACATGAATATTCACATTACTGGCTTGGTTTTATTAAAAAAATTAACCAATTTCAGTTTTAATATTATTGACCATATGCAATAAACGCGGTGCGATATCTTCTTCTAGTTTTTCACGTTTCATAATAAAACTTGGGCCACCACAGTTAAACACCAATAAACCATGTTGCTCATGCAATAAAGGCACAGCAACGGAATTGACATCTTTATGCCAGTCACCAATAGAGAAGCAATAACCAAAATCCTGATAGTCTTTAAAGGCTTTATCCAAATCGCGATTGATCTTGATCCAGTCTTCCTTATGCTTATTACGAATCGCATTCAATAAAAAGTCGCGTTCATCTTCAGGCATAGCAGCAAGGCAGGCACGTCCCATCGAACTCAAGTGAATGGGCAAATATGTCCCGACCTGACGACGCATAGTCACATTACCTTTACCCTGCACCACATCCAAATAGATCATGTTTAATCGATCACGCGTAGACATGGCAACAGCCGCACCTGCATAATCAGCCAGCTCTTTCATGTATGACTGTGCAATCGAGCGCACCGAAACATTGGCAAGCATTGAATAACCAAACGCCAATACACCTACCGACAATTGAAATTTGGTTGAGTTTGGTACTTGGCGAATATAGCCTAGACGCGATAAAGTATGCGTCAAACGAGTAATCGTAGGTTTAGGTAAACCTGTCATTTGTGATAATTCCTGATTACCCAAATGCGGTTGTTTAGCCGAAAAACAACGTAAAAGCTCTAAACCACGTGCAAGCGCGGTGATAAACTGACGATCCTCTTCCTCCTGCATATCTTCAATCGGATGAAGTAATTCGTGGCGTAGCGGAACCAGTAGTTTTTCAGTTTGTTCGGT
Organism: Acinetobacter guerrae; assembly: GCF_009372255.1. Taxonomy (GTDB): domain Bacteria; phylum Pseudomonadota; class Gammaproteobacteria; order Pseudomonadales; family Moraxellaceae; genus Acinetobacter; species Acinetobacter guerrae. The sequence continues at coordinate 3,154 of NZ_LXGN01000001.1, read as the reverse complement.
TTCGTTTAAATCAGTCATGGTATTAGAGCGCACTCAACTCAATTAATGTTTCGCATTGCGAAAATTATAATCTATTTATTCTATTAATAGCAAAAGAAGCATGTATAAAAACGTTTACTTCTTTTGCTATTGCTGCCTTTTTGTAGACTTATTCTACAATGCCTTTAGATTTTAGTGTATCCAGTGTTTGTTTAGACAAAATCCTCAACAATATTTCATCCGTATGTTGACCCAACATTGGAGGAGCCCGCTTATATTCGACAGGAGTACGTGACATCTTAATTGGAGATCCAATGACTTTAAGATGTTCTTGTTGTGGGTGCTGCATCTCCACCAACATTTTTCGCTCCACCACTTGTGGTTCCTGAAATGCTTGTTCAAGATTATTAATTACACCAACAGGGACTTTTGCAGCATGAATCACAGCGACCCATTCATCGGCAGTTTTATGAGAAAAATGTGCTGAAAGTAAATTTGTGATTTCTTCACGGTGCTTAATGCGATCTGCATTTCGGGTAAATTTCGGATTATTCGGAAGCTCTGGCAATCCAATCGCCTGACACAATTGAATAAATTGTGTGTCATTACCACAGGCAATAATAAAATCACGATCTGATGCTTTAAAAACTTGATAAGGCACAATATTGGCATGCGCATTGCCAAAACGACCCGGTACTTTACCTGAAGCCAGATAATTCATGCCCTGATTTGCAAGTGTTGCAATCTGGACATCCAACAATGCCATATCAATGTACTGACCCAAGCCAGTAATATTTCGGTTAAGTAAAGCGGCTTGAATGGCAATCGTTGAATACAAACCTGTCGTAATGTCGGAAAATGCAATACCGAGTTTCTGAGGACCACCGCCCGGTAAATCATCTTTTTCACCGGTAACAGACATAAGTCCGCCCATGCCCTGAATGATAAAATCATAACCAGGTTCTTCTGCACGTGGACCAGTTTGCCCAAAACCCGTAATCGAACAATAGATGAGTTTAGGATTAAGCTTAGACAATGTTTCATAATCTAGTCCATATTTCTTTAATGAACCAGTTTTATAGTTTTCAATCAAAACATCAGATTCGAGAGCCAATGCCCGTACAACCTCTTGTCCTTCTGGCGTTGCAATATCAATTGCCACTGAAAGTTTATTACGGTTAGTCGATTGATAATATGCAGCCTCATGGGTCGCGCGCCCTTCATCATCTTTCATCCATGGTGGTCCCCAAGAGCGTGTATCATCGCCACGTTTAGGACGTTCGACTTTTATGACTTCTGCGCCCAAATCTGCCAAGATTTGACCACACCACGGACCTGCTAGCACCCGACTTAAATCTAGAACACGGTATCCTTCTAGAGCACCCATACTTTTTCCTATAACGACCAGAATCGACAAAATCATTTAATATTTAAAAATTAATATTAAATTTCGCATAGCGATATTTAAAAGCTAATATACACCGATTAACAACAATAGCAAAGACTGACAAGTTCAAGACTAAAGTCTTAGTTTTATAGTTTCAGGAAATTTCTTATTAAAAAACATAAATTTAATATAAATAACAAAATATCGCTATGCGATATTTATTTTTATTAATGTTGTTTTATTTGATTCTTTGTTTTACTATCCGAAAAATTTTTAGAAATCTCCCAATAGCACTTACTGGCTTTTAGTCATGCAGCCAGCCTATGGGCAATTTCGTCTGTGGTAAAGGAATATAGCTGTGAACACAAATAATTTAATGTCCAGAATTGGACCAAATACATGGAAAATTGCATTTTTGTTTGCATTTTTGGCACTATTGGTCGATGGTGCCGATCTCATGTTACTTTCTTATAGTTTAAATAGCATCAAAGCTGATTTTGGTCTGACTTCAGTTGAAGCGGGAATGCTGGGGAGCTTTACACTTGCAGGTATGGCTATTGGCGGAATTTTCGGTGGATGGGCATCTGACCGTTTTGGGCGTGTGCGTATTGTCGTTTTTTCTATTTTAACATTTTCAATTCTGACCTGCGGACTTGGACTAACTCAAAGCTTTTTACAGTTTGGTATCTTACGTTTCTTCGCTTCATTAGGTTTAGGCTCTTTATATATCGCCTGTAATACACTAATGGCCGAATATGTTCCAACTCGCTATCGCACAACAGTTCTAGGTACTTTGCAAGCTGGCTGGACCGTCGGTTATATCGTGGCCACTCTTCTTGCAGGCTGGATTATTCCTGAACATGGCTGGCGTATGTTGTTCTTCGTTGCAATAGTGCCTGTGATTATGGCAATCCTGATGTATGTTCTTGTGCCTGAGCCAGCAGCATGGCAACAAGCACGCTTACAACCGATGCAGCGCGCTGAAAAATCGAAGGAATCTGCATTTAAAATCATTTTTCAGGATAAACGTAACCGCAATATGTTTATCTTATGGGCGTTGACTGCGGGCTTCTTACAGTTTGGTTATTATGGCGTAAATAATTGGATGCCATCTTACCTCGAAAGTGAACTTGGCATGAAGTTCAAAGAAATGACTGCCTATATGGTTGGAACATATACAGCCATGATTCTAGGTAAAATATTAGCAGGATACATGGCTGATAAACTTGGACGTCGTTTTACTTATGCCTTTGGAGCCATCGGCACCGCAATTTTTCTTCCTCTCATTGTGTTTTATAACTCTCCTGCCAATATTCTATATTTATTGGTCATCTTCGGGTTTCTATATGGCATCCCATACGGTGTAAATGCCACTTATATGACAGAAAGCTTCCCAACTGCAATTCGTGGTACAGCCATTGGAGGTGCATATAATGTTGGTCGCTTAGGTGCAGCTATTGCACCAGCAACAATTGGTTTTCTGGCATCGGGCGGTTCTATCGGATTAGGTTTTGTTGTAATGGGCGCTGCATATCTTATTTGTGGTGTTATCCCTGCACTTTTCATTAAAGAAAAACAGTACGACCCGCAAAACTCATAATTTTTTAGAACAATACAACATTTAAGTTTATAGCCAGTATTAGCCCTACTGGCTTTTTTTATTTCAGAAATAAATCTTGTTTTATGCAAAATAACAAATTAAAATATCGACAAGCGAAACTATATTTCTTTTTTATTATGGATAATCTTGAACGCGAATCAATGGAATTTGACGTAGTGATCGTTGGT